>NZ_JBIEKF010000003.1:0-575820 GCF_043496975.1 Halomonas sp. B23F22_10
GTGTTCCGGTTGTCACGCCAGTGGCATCGCCGGGTAGCTATGTACGGACGGGATAACCGCTGAAAGCATCTAAGCGGGAAGCCCCCTTCAAGATGAGATCTCCCCGAGGCCTCGAGCCTCCTGAAGGACCCAGCAAGACCAGCTGGTTGATAGGTCGGATGTGGAAGCGCTGCAAGGCGTTGAGCTAACCGATACTAATTGTCCGTGAGGCTTGACCATATAACACCCAAGTGGTCTGTGACTGACAACAGACGACGGCGGATACGCGAGAGACGATCTCGTCAGCATGATTCGCATTGCCTTTTTCGCCTGACGACCATAGCGTGCGGGAACCACCTGATCCCTTGCCGAACTCAGCAGTGAAACCGCTCAGCGCCGATGGTAGTGTGGGAGTTCCCATGCGAGAGTAGGTCATCGTCAGGCACTTATATCGAAGAAACCCCGAGCCCAAAAGGCTCGGGGTTTTTTCATGTCTGGCCGACAGGCCGCGTGTCGGATCGGGGAGTTCCCATGGAGAGTATCGGAACGCCGACCGAGACATCGTCAGGCACTTACATCGAAGAAACCCCGAGCCCAAAAGGCTCGGGGTTTTTTCATGTCTGGCCGACAGGCGCGTATCGAATCGGGGAGTTCCCGTGGAGAGTATCGGAACGCCGACCGAGACATCGTCAGGCACTTATTCCGAGAAACCCCGAGCCCGAAAGGCTCGGGGTTTTTTCATGTCTGGCGGTCGAGCAAGGCGCCGGCCGAGCCTGGAACGAACCTCGAAAAAACGCCCCGTCCTCTGCGAGAGGGCGGGGCGTTTTGGGTTCGAAGGAAACGATGGATCAGTCGGCGACTTCGTAGAGCTCGATCGGCGTGCCGTCGGGATCGGCCAGGAAGGTGAAGCGCGCGCCGGTGTACTCATCGACGCGAATCGGCTCGGGCGTCGCGCCGCGGGCCTCTAGCAGGGAAACACAGGCGTCGAGGTCGGAGGTGGCGAGTGCCAGGTGGCGCAGCCCGCAGGCCTCGGGATAGCTTGGTCGTGACGGCGGCGAGGGGAAGGAGAACAGCTCGAGCTGAATGCCGCCCGGCAGGCGCAGGTCGAGCTTGTGGCTATCCCGTTCCTCGCGATAGGCCTCGTTGAGGATCTCGGCGTCCATGACCTCGAGGTAGAAGCGTCTGGCGCGGGGGTAGTCGGCGGTGATCAGCGCCACGTGGTGCACGCGGCTCAGGGGCAGTCGTGAGTCGGCCATGGAGGGCTCGTATCGTCGGGAGAGTATCGGTCCGGTGGGGGCGGGCGAGGGGCGTCGAGGGACGCCCCTGACGCTCAAGGCCGGATCAGCGGCAGAGTTCTTCCAGCACCTCGACCAGGCTGTCCATCTCGTCCTCGGTGCCGATGGAGATGCGCAGCCAGCCGTTCAGCGCCTCGGTGTTGAAGTGGCGCACCAGCACGCCGCGCTCGCGCAGGCCGACGAACAGCTGGGCGGCATCCTGCTTGGGGTGATGCACCAGCAGGAAGTTGCTCTGCGACGGCAGCACCTGGAAGCCGAGGCTCTCGAGGCGTGTGCGGGTGCGCTCGCGGGTGGTGATCACCGCCTCGCGGCAGGCGTCGAAGTGCTCGCGATCCTCCAGCGCGGCGACGCCGATGGCGCTCGCCAGGCTGTCGACCGGGTAGGAGTTGAAGGAGTCCTTGACCCGCTCCAGGCCCTCGATCAGCTCGCGTGAGCCCACCGCGTAGCCGAGCCGCAGACCGGCCAGGCTGCGCGACTTGGAGAAGGTGCCGGTGACCAGCAGGTTGGGGAAGCGCTCGATCAGCGGGATGGTGCTCTCGCCGCCGAAGTCCACGTAGGCCTCGTCGACCAGCACCACCGATTCGGTGATGCGCTCGAGCAGCGCGGCGATCGCCTCGCGGGCGTGGCCGTGACCGGTCGGCGCGTTGGGATTGGCGAAGATGGCCCCGCCGGCGTCCGGCGAGAAGGCGTCCAGGTCGACGCGCCAGTCGGCGTCCAGCGGCAGGGTGCGGCGCTCCACGTCGTAGAGCCGGCAGTACACCGGATAGAAGCTGTAGGTGATGGCCGGCATCTCGAGCGGGCGGCCGTTGGCGAAGAAGGCCTGGAAGGCCAGGGCCAGCACCTCGTCAGAGCCGTTGCCGACGAACACCTGGTCGACCTCGACGCCGAACTCCCGGGCCAGCGCCTCGCGCAGGGCGTTCGACTCGGGATCGGGATAGCGGCGCAGATGGTCGGCCGGAAACTCTCGCAGCACCGCCTCGACGCCCGGCGCCGGCGGATAGGGATTCTCGTTGGTATTCAGCTTGATCAGGCGCTCGCGCGGCTGTTCGCCGGGAACATAGGGCGTCAGCTCGCGGACCTTGGGGCTCCAGAACTTGCTCATCGTCACTTCTCGGATCGTGGGGCAATCGGGTCATGGTCGCCCGCTCGCGGCGCCCGCGCAAGCCGGCTCGCCAGGGGCCGCCGCGCATTGGTGGAACGCGGTGGCGTTCGGGCTGTGCGCTGTTCCCACAAGAGGTTATGCTGTGAGGCAGGCTGCCGTGAAAGGCGGCGTCATGCCCATTGGTTAGGAGGACGAATATGCAAATCAGGACGTTGCTGGCCGGTTCCGCGATGCTTGCCCTGCTGGCGGGCTGTGCGGGTGGTCCAGGCGGGCAGGGCACCGAGCCCGGAATGGAGGCGACCCAGAGCACCTACCAGGGCACGCTGCCCTGCCGTAACTGTGAAGGGATCGACCTGAACGTGACCATGATGGGCGATGCCCAGAGCCCTGCCGCGGATCGCACCTTCGACCTGCAGGCCTCCTATCGTGGCCACCCGCAGAACCCGCCGAACGAGAACTATGAAGGTAGCTGGCAGCTGCTCGACGGCACCGCGGACAATCCCGATGCCACCGTCTATGAGCTGACGCCCCAGGGCGAGGGCCAGACCTACTTCTTCCTGCGCCTCGACCCGCAGACCCTGGAACT
The DNA here is from genome assembly GCF_043496975.1 of Halomonas sp. B23F22_10. Classification (NCBI taxonomy): domain Bacteria; kingdom Pseudomonadati; phylum Pseudomonadota; class Gammaproteobacteria; order Oceanospirillales; family Halomonadaceae; genus Halomonas; species Halomonas sp. B23F22_10. Next base: position 2,963 of record NZ_JBIEKF010000003.1, read on the forward strand.
GATCGACCCCCAGCGTCGCCGTTTCCAGAACAACGAGATGCTGCGCCTGCAGCGCCTGTAAGGCAGCGCAACGCGTAGCAGCGAGGGGCGGCCGACGGGCCGCCCCTCGTCGTTGGGCCCACCGGCCCGCCATTCCAGAGAAACCGTCGTCGGACATCCCATGGCCAAAGCGAAAAGCGCCTTCGTGTGCACCGAATGCGGTGCCGAGTACAGCAAGTGGCAGGGGCAGTGCACCAGCTGCCGCGAGTGGAACACCCTGAGCGAGGTCCGGCTGTCGGCCGCCCGCCCCGGCGCGGGCCATGGCGGCGGTGGCGGCTCGGCGGGGCGGGGCGGCTATGCCGGGGCGATCTCCCGTGAGGTGATCGATCTCGCCAACGTCGACCTCAGCGAGGTGCCGCGGCTGTCCTCGACCTTCGAGGAATTCGACCGGGTGCTGGGCGGCGGCCTGGTGCCGGGCTCGGCGGTGCTGCTGGGCGGCCATCCCGGCGCCGGTAAGTCGACCCTGCTGCTGCAGACCGCCTGCAAGCTGGCCCAGCAGCGCAAGGTGCTCTACGTCACCGGCGAGGAATCGCTGTCCCAGGTGGCGATGCGCGCCCACCGCCTGCAGCTCCCCACCCAGGGCCTGCAGATGCTGGCCGAGACCAGCATCGAGACCATCCTCGGCGTGGCCGAGCGCGAGGGGCCCGATATTCTGATCATCGACTCCATCCAGACCACCCACCTCGAGGACATCTCCTCGGCGCCGGGTGGCGTGGCCCAGGTGCGCGAGTCCGCCGCGGCGCTGACCCGCTTCGCCAAGCAGTCCAGCACCGTGCTGCTGCTGGTCGGCCACGTGACCAAGGACGGCACCCTGGCCGGCCCCAAGGTGCTGGAGCACATGATCGATGCCTCGCTGCTGCTCGAGGGCGGCGCCGACTCGCGCTTCCGCACCCTACGCGGGCAGAAGAACCGCTTCGGCGCGGTCAACGAGCTCGGCGTGTTCGCCATGCTCGAGCACGGCCTCAAGGAGGTGAAGAACCCCAGTGCCATCTTCCTGTCGCGTACCGAGGAGCAGGCGCCCGGCAGCCTGGTGATGGTGGTCTGGGAAGGCACCCGGCCGATCCTGATCGAGGTGCAGGCGCTGCTCGACGACTCGGCGCTGGGCAATCCGCGGCGGGTGGCGGTGGGCGTCGATCAGAATCGCCTGTCCATGCTGCTGGCGGTGCTGCATCGCCACGGTGGATTGTTCACCGGCGACCAGGACGTGTTCCTCAACGTGGTCGGCGGGGTCAAGGTGCTCGAGACCAGCGCCGACCTGGCGGTGCTGCTGGCGGTGGTGTCGAGCCTGCAGAGTCGGCCGCTGCCGCGCGAGCTGGTGGTGTTCGGCGAGGTCGGCCTGTCCGGCGAGATTCGCCCGGTGCCGAGCGGCCAGGAGCGCATCGTCGAGGCCGCCAAGCACGGCTTCCGGCGCGCCATCGTGCCGCGCGGCAACGCGCCCAAGCACTCGCCCGAGGGCATGGAAGTGGTGCCCGTGGACAAGCTGGCCGATGCGCTGGAAGCGCTCTAGGCGCCCACCCCGCGAAGCGTGAAATCGTCGTCCAGCGACGGGGCGGGGGCGCTGTGTTGTAGAATGCCGGGAAACGACGCCAAGGAGACCGTGATGAGTGCCATCCGCCTGACGCAGTACAGCCACGGCGCCGGCTGTGGCTGCAAGATCGCCCCCGACGTCCTCGACGGCATCCTCGCCAAGGCCGGGCCAGGGGCCAGCCACTCGCGGCTGATCGTCGGCAACCAGGGCCGCGAGGACGCCGCCGTCTACGACCTGGGCGACGGCCGCGGCATGATCGCCACCACCGATTTCTTCATGCCGATCGTCGACGATCCCTTCGACTTCGGCCGCATCGCCGCCACCAATGCCATCAGCGACGTCTACGCCATGGGCGGCACGCCGATCATGGCGCTGGGCATCCTCGGCTGGCCGCTCGACAAGCTCGGCGCCGACATCGCCGGCGACGTGGTCGGCGGCGCCCAGGCGGTCTGCCGCGAGCTGGGCCTGGCGCTGGCCGGCGGCCACTCCATCGACGCTCCGGAGCCGATCTTCGGCCTGTCGGTCAACGGCCTGGTCGACCTCGAGCACCTCAAGCTCAACAAGGGCGCCCAGGTCGGCGACCTGCTGTATCTCACCAAGCCGCTGGGCGTGGGCCTGCTGACCACCGCCGAGAAGAAGGGCCTGATCCAGCCCGGCCACCAGGGCCTGGCGCGGCGCACCATGCTTGCCTCCAACCGCATCGGCGCCGAGCTGGCCAAGGTGCCCGGCGTGCACGCCATGACCGACGTCACCGGCTTCGGCCTGGCCGGCCATCTCAGCGAGGTCTGCGAGGCCAGCGGCGTGGCGGCGCGGATCGACTTCCGTCGCCTGCCGCGCCTGGCCGAGGCCGAGTCCTACCGCCGTCAGGGCGCGGTGCCCGGCGGTAGTGCCCGCAACCGCGATGCCCTGGGCAAGGCCCTGCCGGCCATGGACGACGCCCACTGGCAGTGGCTGTGCGACCCGCAGACCTCGGGTGGCCTGCTGCTGTCGGTGCATCCGTCCTGGGAGGACGACGTCGAGCGCGTCGGCCGCCAGTACGGCCTCGAGCTCGAGCCGTTCGGCGAGGTGATCGCCGAGCGCGGCGAGACGCGCATCGAGGTGAAGGGATGAATCTGCCGCTGGTCGAGCCGGACCTCGCGCTGCTGCGCGAGCGTCGGCCCCTGATCGACGTGCGTGCCCCGGTGGAGTTCGCCCAGGGCGCGCTGCCCGGGGCGATCAACCTGCCGCTGATGGACGACGAGGAGCGTCATCTCGTCGGTATCTCCTACAAGCAGCAGGGCCAGCAGGCCGCCATCGAACTGGGCCAGCGGCTGGTCAGCGGCGGCATCAAGGCCGCCCGGGTCGACGCCTGGCGGCGCGAGCTGGAGGCCCATCCCGACGCCATCGTCTACTGCTTCCGCGGCGGGCTGCGCTCCCAGGTCGCCCAGCAGTGGCTGGCCGAGGCCGGCATTACCCGGCCGCGCATCCGCGGCGGCTGGAAGGCCATGCGTCAGGCGCTGTGCGCGCACATCGACGCCGCCGCCGAGCGGCCGATGCTGGTGGTGGGCGGGCTGACCGGCTGCGCCAAGACCTCGCTGATCACCGCCCTGGATCAGGGCCTGGACCTGGAGGGCTGCGCGCGGCACAAGGGCTCGGCCTTCGGCCGTCATCCGCTGCCGGCGCCGTCTCAGATCGACTTCGAGCACGCCATGGGGCTGCGGTTGCTGGAGCTGTCCGGGCCGCTGGTGCTGGAGGACGAGTCGCGCCACATCGGTTCGGCCAACGTGCCGCTGACCTTCTGGCGCGGCATGGAGGCCGCCCCGCGGATTCGCGTCGAGATGCCGCTGGACTGGCGCCTGGCGCAGATCCACAAGGACTACATCGACGATCTGTGGGCGGTCTATCGCCAGCAGTTCGGCGACTGGCTGGGCTGGGCGCTGATGCGCAAGCAGCTCTCCGGCGCGCTGGGCCGGCTCAGGAAGCGCCTCGGCGGCGCCCGGCTGGCGAGGCTGCAGCGCCTGCAGGCGCTGGCCTTCCGCGAGCACGAGCGTGGCAATCGTCAGGCCCACGAGGCCTGGCTGGCGCCGCTGCTCACCGAATACTACGACCCCATGTATCGCCATCAGCTGGAGAAGCACGACGACCAGCGCTTCCTCCACGTGGGCGACTGGGACAGCTGCCTGGCCTTCGCCCGCGATTGGGTCGCCGAGGCGGAATCGGCGCGCCGGCCGAGCGCCACCGCCTCGGCCTGAGGCGAGGAGACAGGGTCAGCGCATCGTGGCGTGCCTGGCCCACCGGGTGAGCACCCGGTCGAGCAGCGGTGCCAGGCGGTCGAAGCGCCGCGTATCGTCGAGCATCGCCTCGCGGTTCTGGCGATAGGGGCTCTCGGCGTCGCCCTCCGGGCGCGGCAGGTGGTCGAGCATGGCGGTGACGCTCTCGGCGGTGGCCTCCAGATGGCACAGCAGCCCCACCACCCGGCCGGCGTCCCAGGCGAAGCCCTGCAGCGGGCTCGCCGCGGTGCCGCCCAGCGGCAGGGCCTCCTCGGGCAGGGCGAAGATCTGGCGATGCCAGGTGAAGGCCTCGAAGCGCTCGGGCAGGTCGAAGGGGCTGGCCTCGGCCAGGGTCACGGTCTGCCAGCCGCTCTCGGCCAGGGTGCCGCGGGACACCGGCGCGCCCAGCGCCTCGGCGATGCGGCGGGCGCCGTGGCCGATGCCGAGCAGCGGCTGGCGGCCATCCAGGATGCGCTCGATCAGCTTGCGCTCGCCGCGATCCCAGGCGGCGGCCGCCTCGCCCTCGGGGGCGTCGAGCACGATCAGCGCCTCGACGTCGCCGGGCCGCGGCGGCAGCTCGCCCTCGTCGAGGTGGAACACGGTGTGGCTGTGGCCCATGCTGTCGAGCCAGTCGCCGATGCGCGCGGGCCCCAGATGGGGGCTGTGCTGAAGCAGGTGGACGTGCATGCGGGCGGCCTCGCCGATATCAGCAGAAAATCAGGAAAGGCAGGGTACATGAACGCGGCCCTCAAGGAACAGATACTGACCGTGCTGGCCGAGATCCCGCCGGGGCGGGTCACCACCTACGGGCGCATCGCCGCCATGACCGAGGGCGGCACGCCCCGGCTGGTGGCCCGGGCGCTGCGCGAGCTGCCCAGCGGCCACGGCCTGCCGTGGTTCCGGGTGATCACCGCCTCGCGCAAGCTGGCCGACCATCCCGGCGCCGACGAGCAGCGCCGGCGGCTGATCGACGAGGGCGTGGCGTTCGATGCGCGGGGAAAGGTATCGCCGGAGCGTATGTGGCCCTGAGCCTCGATACCACGCCGCTGACTCGGCGACAGGCCCCGAAGTGTCGGACCATCGGGGAGGCGCTGTGAACCCTTCCCTGGGCGCTACCGACGCCCTGCTTCGCTCTCGCGTCCTGCTCTGCTTGCAGGGCCGGTGCTGGCCATCCGTGGCCAGCCCGTTCGAAGCAGTGCTTCTCACCCCTGGCGTAGGACCTCCCCTCTGGCCTGTCCCCGACGCGCCGTCCCATCTATTAATGACTCGGACAACAGGGTCTTAAGGAGAATCCATGAGCGGTTTCTTTCAGCGCCTGCAGCGGCTCGAGCCGCGCCGTCAGCAGGCCTTCATGGCGGCGCTGTGCGAGCGGCTGCTGCCCAACTACGCCTTCTACGCCGAGGCCACTGGCCACGGCGACCCCAGGGCGCTGCGGGTCGTGCTCGACCTGGTGTGGGAGCGGCTGGCGGTCAAGGACGCGCGCATCGACTTCGACCGCCAGGCCGAGAAGCTGGCCGAGCTGGAGCCGCCGGCCGAGGACGACAGCTTCGGCGCCCGCCGCGCGCTGGAGGCGGTGGTGGCGATCTCGTCGCTGCTCGATACCCTGCGCGGCGACTCGCCGGAGGCGGTGCTGGAAGTCAGCCGCACGTCCCGCGGCGGCGTGCGCGCCTTCATCGAGCTGACCGAGGGCGAGGAGGACGGCGAACGCCTCGCCGCCATCGTGCGCGAGCATCCGCTGATGGAAGACGAGAACGGCTTCCAGGACGCGGTGCTCGAGGCGGTGGAAGGCGAGCTCGGCCGCGACGGCCTCAAGGCCCTGCGCCGGCTGGGCCGCAACGAGGGCGTCAGCAACCTGGGGCTCGGCGGCGAGGAGTAGTCGCCGACACGCCGGCCACAACGACGAAGGGCCCGCCAGTTGGCGGGCCCTTCGTGTGTCCGAGCGTGCGACCGTTACAGCCGCATCTCGATCCCGTGCTCGGCCATGTACCGCTTGGCCTCGGGGATGGTGTACTCGCCGAAGTGGAAGATGCTGGCCGCCAGCACCGCGTCGGCGCCGCCGTCCTTCACGCCCTCGACCAGGTGGTCGAGGTTGCCCACGCCGCCGGAGGCGATCACCGGCACGCTCACCGCTTCCGAGATGGCGTGGGTCACGCCGATGTCGAAGCCGATCTTGGTGCCGTCGCGGTCCATGCTGGTCAGCAGCAGCTCGCCGGCGCCCAGGTCGACCATCTTCTTCGCCCACTCCACGGCATCGAGCCCGGTGGGGCGGCGGCCGCCGTGAGTGAAGATCTCCCAGCGCGGCGCCTCGCCTTCCGCGGAGACCTTCTTGGCGTCGATGGCCACCACGATGCACTGGCTGCCGAAGCGCTCGGCGGCCTCGTGCACGAACTCGGGGTTGTGCACGGCGGCGGTGTTGATCGACACCTTGTCGGCGCCGGCGTTGAGCATGGTGCGGATGTCATCGCAGGTGCGGATGCCGCCGCCCACGGTCAGCGGGATGAAGACCTCGCCGGCGATGCGCTCGACCATCTCCACCGTGGTGCCGCGATCCTCGTGGCTGGCGGTGATGTCGAGGAAGGTGATCTCGTCGGCGCCCTGCTGGTTGTAGCGCTGGGCGATCTCCACCGGGTCGCCGGCGTCGCGGATGCCGATGAAGTTCACGCCCTTGACCACCCGGCCGGCATCGACGTCCAGGCAGGGGATGATGCGCTTGGCGAGTCCCATGGTGTCAGCTCCCGTCGCGTTGGCCGGTGAGGCGGTCGCACAGTGCCTGGGCGTCGGCCACGTCCAGGCTGCCTTCGTAGATGGCGCGGCCGGTGATGGCGCCGAGGATGCCCGGCTCGCCGGCGGCGATCAGCTCGCGCAGGTCGTCGAGGTTGGTCACGCCGCCGGAGGCGATCACCGGCAGGCCGCCCTCGCGGGCCAGCTCGGCGGTGGCCTCGACGTTGACGCCGCCCATCATGCCGTCGCGGGCGATGTCGGTGTAGACGATCGAGGACACGCCGTCGTCGGCGAAGCGCTTGGCCAGCTCGGTGGCCTTCAGGGTCGAGACCTCGGCCCAGCCGTCGGTGGCGACGAAGCCGTCGCGGGCGTCGAGGCCGACGATCACGTGGCCGGCGAAGGCCTTGCACATCTCGGTGACGAAGGCCGGTTCCTTGACCGCCTTGGTGCCGATGATGACCTGAGACACGCCGGCGTCCAGGTAGTGCTCGATGGTCTCGGCCGAGCGGATGCCGCCGCCGATCTGGATCGGCAGGTTGGGGTAGGCGCGGGCGATGGCGGTGACCGCCTCGCCGTTGACCGGCTCGCCCTCGAAGGCGCCGTTGAGGTCGACCAGGTGCAGGCGGCGGGCGCCGGCCTCGACCCAGCGCGCGGCCATGGCCACGGGATCGTCGCCGTAGGTAGTGGCATCGTCCATCCGGCCCTGCTTGAGGCGAACGCACTTGCCGTCCTTGAGATCGATGGCGGGGATTACCAGCATGTCCAGTCCTCTACGGGCGCTCAGCGGGCGCCCTGGAAAGTTGTCGTAGGCGCGGCAGCGGGCGCCCTTGAAGTTGTCTCAGGCGCGTCAGCGGGCGCCTTGGAAATTGTCGCAGGCGCGGCAGCGGGCGCCCTGTAAATTGTAAGGGGCGCGGCAGCGGGTGCCCTTGAACTGTCGCAGGCGTGGTCGCCGCTCAGGGCGTCCACTGCACGAAGTTTTCCAGCAGCCGCAGGCCGGCCCGGGAGCTCTTCTCCGGGTGGAACTGCACGGCGAAGGTGGCATCGCGGCCGGTGGCCACGTGGGCGGTGACGCGGCCGTAGTCGGTGGTGCCGAACACCTGGGCGTCCTCGCCGGCCTCCACGTAGTAGCTGTGCACGAAGTAGAAGTGCTCCCGGTCGTCGATGCCCTTCCACAGCGGGTGGTCGTGGCGCTGACGCACCAGGTTCCAGCCCATGTGCGGCACCTTCAGGCGATGGTCCATGTCATCGCGCATGTCGGCCGGGAAGCGGCGCACCTGGCCGGTCATGAAGCCCAGGCAGTCGACGCCGCCGTTCTCCTCGCTGCGCTCGTGGAGCATCTGCTGCCCGACGCAGATGCCGAGCAGCGGCTTGGCCTGCTGCGCCAGCAGCTCCTCGACCAGGCCACGCAGCTCGGTGCGCTCGAGTTCGCCCATGCAGTCGCGGATGGCGCCCTGGCCGGGCAGCACCAGGCGCGTGGCGCCCTGGATGCGGCGGGCGTCGCGGGTCACCACCACGTGTTCGTGGGTGACGTGTTCCAGTGCCTTGGCGACGGAATGCAGGTTGCCCATTCCGTAGTCGATGACGGCAATGGTCATGGGACGCTCCTCGTGTCGGTCGGCGGGATCACAGGCTGCCCTTGGTGGACGGCATCTGGCCGGCCATGCGCGGGTCTTCGGCGGCGGCCATGCGCAGCGCCCGGCCGAAGGCCTTGAAGATGGTTTCCGCCTGATGGTGGGCGTTGAAGCCCTTCAGGTTGTCGATGTGCAGGGTGACCTTGGCGTGGTTCACGAAGCCCTGGAAGAACTCCCAGAACAGCTGGGTATCCAGGCGGCCGATGCTGGCGCGGGTGAACTCGACGTCCATGAACAGCCCCGGGCGACCGGAGAAGTCTACCACGACCCGCGACAGCGCCTCGTCGAGCGGCACGTAGGCGTGGCCATAGCGGTAGATGCCGCGCTTGTCGCCGATCGCCAGGTCGAAGGCCTGGCCCAGGGTGATGCCGAGGTCCTCGACGGTGTGGTGATCGTCGATGTGCAGATCGCCCACCGCCTTGATCTCCAGGTCGATCATTCCGTGGCGGGCGACCTGGTCGAGCATGTGGTCGAGGAAGGGCACGCCGGTCTCGCAGACCAGCTGGCCCTTGCCGTCGAGGTTCACGGTGACCGTGATCTGAGTTTCCTTGGTGTCGCGGGTGACCGTGGCGATACGCTCGGACATGTCGGGTCTCCAGCGCCTGGGCGCGTGTCGAAATGGGGGTCGCCGTCGGGGCGGAAAAGACGGGGCGGCCCCGCCGTTGCAAGGCTGCCATTATAGTGAAACGCTACCCCCATCCGCTACAATGCCCCAACCATGCGGCAGGCCGGGCCTGCCTCTTTCAGGGAGATACCTGCATGCCGGTCACGCTACAGCGCGTCGATCAAGCGACCTGGGAAGCGGATGCCCAGGTGCGCAGCGATCTGACCCGCATCTACGCCGATGCCCCCACCGAGCGCCTGCCGGCCCCGCCCGAGCAATTCGTCGACGATCATCTGGCCGCCGAGCGCTTCTTCTTCTGCGCCCGTTTCAATGACCGCCTGCTGGGGGCGCTGGCCGTATCGCCGGATGACCAGGCCTGGTGGCTGTCGCATCTGTGCGTGCGCGAGACCACCCGCCGCCGCGGCGTCGGCTCGCGGCTGCTGGCCCTCACCGGCGAGGCCGCCCACGCCGATGGCCGCCGGCTGCGCGTGCTGTCCTCCCAGCTGCCGATGGCCGACCAGGTGCTGCTGACCCGCATGGGCTACCGGCTGACCCAGGCCGGCGACTACTTCGAAATGGATCTCTCGCCCAAAGGAGCCGGGTAATGAAGCGAATCCTGCGTACCCTGCTGGCCTCCATCGGCGTTCTCGGCCTGGTGCTGGTCGGCGCCGTGGTGTTCATCACCATCTTCTTCGACCCCGACGACCTCAAGCCGCGCCTGGTCGACGTCGTGCGCGAGCACAGCGGCCTGGAGCTGGAGCTCGAGGGCCCGCTGAGCTGGTCCTTCTATCCGCGCCTCGGCGTCGGCGTGGCCACCGCCGAGGCGCGCCTGCCCGGCCAGTCCGCCGAGGACACCCCCTTCGCCGCCTTCGACCACGCCGAGGTCAGCCTGGCCATGGCGCCGCTGCTGCGCGGCGAGATCGCCATCGACGGCCTGACCCTCGACGGCCTCGACCTCGACCTCGAGCGCAACGCCGAGGGCCGCGGCAACTGGGAGGTGCTGACCGAGCGGCTGCGCAACCGCGGCGAACAGGCCGAGTCGGTGCTGGCGCCGGCCAGCGCCGGGCCCAATCCCAGCGCCGATGCCAGCGCCCTGGACGTGGCGCTGAACATCGCCAGCGTGCAGGTGCGCGGCGGCCACATCACCTACCGCGATGCCCAGGCCGGGCGCGACGTCACGTTCTCGGGCGTCGACATCACCGGCACCAACGTCAATCCCGATCGGCCCTTCCCGCTCAGCGCCAGCCTCGAGGTCGCGCTGCGTGACGAGCCGGGCGCCGAAACGCCGAGCCTGGCCAGCGAGCTGAGCCTCGAGACCCAGGTCAGCCTGGGCCTGGCCGAGGGGCGCCACGTGCTTCAGCGGCTGGCGCTGGAGACCCGCACCCGCCTCGACGGCGCCGACGAGGCCCAGCGGCTCGAGCTCGACGCCGACGAGCTGGTGCTCGACCTCTCCGGCGACCGGGTGCGGGTCAACGGCGGCCTGCTGGAAGCCAGCCTGATGGCCGCCCGGCTGGGCGAGCAGCGCCTGCCGCTGTCGCTGGCCTTCCGCCTCGACGCCGATCTGGCCGCCCAGAGCGCCCGGCTGAGCGAGCTGGCGCTGAGCGGCCCCGACGGCCTCGACCTCCAGGGCAACCTGGCGCTGACCGAGCTGGCCGAGGCGCCCGCCTACCAGGGCCAGCTGAACCTCGCCGAGCTCTCGCTGCGGCCCTGGCTCGAGCGCTTCGACGCCCTGCCGGACATGGCCGACGACGCGGCCCTGAGCGAGGTGGCGCTGACCAGCCCCATCGAGGGCGACCTGACGCACGTCACCCTCGACGGCCTGAACCTCAAGCTCGACGGCAGCGGCTTCAACGGCCGCCTGGGAGTCCGCCTCGACGGCACCCGCCTGGAGGCCGACCTGCAGGGCGATCGTCTGAACATGGACGACTACCTGCCGGCCAGCGAGCCTTCCGCCGAGACCGCCGGCGGCCCGAGCCTGCCGGGCGTGGGCCGTGCCCTAGCCCAGGACGAACAGCAGGCGCTGCTGCCCGCCGACTGGCTGGCCGCGCTCTCCCTCGACGCCAAGCTGGGCCTCGACGAGCTGATCCTGATGGGCCAGAGCTTCAGCGACGTCAGCCTGACGCTGGCCGGCGACGACGGCCGCCAGCGGCTGGTGAACTTCGCGTCCGGCCTCCACGAGGGCCGCCTCTCGGCCACCGGCGAGCTGGACGCCCGCGAGACGCCGCTGCGCTGGCAGCTGTCGCCGCGGGTCGAGAACCTGCGCCTGGGCTCGCTGCTGACCTCGCTGGGCGAGGAGCCGGCGCCGCTGGAAGGCCAGCTCAACGCCGAGGGCGAGCTGACGACCCGCGGCAACAGCGTGCCCGAGCTCAAGCGCGCCCTGAACGGCCGGCTCGCCACGCGCCTGGCCGAGGGCCGCCTGCCCGGCGTCAACGTCTCCCAGGAGCTGTGCACCACCACCGCACGCCTGGAAGGCGAGAGCACCAGCCGCGACTGGGCGCCGGACACCCGCTTCCAGCGCGCCGAGGCCAGCTTCCGCATCCGCGACGGCGTGGCCGAGAGCGACGACCTCAGCGTCGCCATCCCCGGCATCGGCCTGGGCGGCGAGGGCAGCTTCGACCTGACCAGCGAGCGCTTCGACCTACGCGCCAACGCCCGCTTCACCGGCGAGGACGTGGACAGCGCCTGCGAGGTCAATCGGCGGCTGGTCGACGTGCCCTTCCCGGTGCGCTGCGAGGGCCAGCTGGGCGGCGACAGCGGCGAGTGGTGCCGCTTCGACCGCGACGCCTTCCGCTCCACGCTGGGCGACCTGCTGCGCGAGGAAGCCTCCCAGCGGGCCAACGACAAGCTGCGCGAGAGCCTCGACGGCGCGATGGAAAAACTCGACGAACGCATCGGCGAGGATTCGCGTCGGGAACTTCGCGACGCCCTTGATGGTCTCTTCAATTGAGCAAGCAATAGCCAGTCCCTGCGCCGACTCTTATAGTCGGCGCTTTTTTTCGTGCCGAGAAAATATCCATGACGGAGACGCCCCCCGCCATCCTGCCTCGCGACACCTTCCAGCAGCGCCTGCTCGAGTGGTTCGACGTCCACGGCCGCCACGACCTGCCCTGGCAGCACGAGCGCACCCCCTACCGGGTGTGGGTCTCGGAGATCATGCTGCAGCAGACCCAGGTCACCACCGTGATTCCCTACTTCGAGCGCTTCATGGAACGCTTCCCCGACGTGCGTTCGCTGGCGGCCGCCGAGCAGGACGAGGTGCTGCATCTATGGACCGGGCTCGGCTACTACGCCCGCGGGCGCAACCTGCACAAGGCCGCCCGGGTAGTCGTAGAAGAACACGACGGCGAGTTCCCGGTGCACAGCCTCGATGCCATGGCCGCGCTGCCCGGCATCGGCCGCTCCACCGCCGGCGCGGTGATCGCCCAGAGCACCGGCCAGCGGGCGGTGATCCTCGACGGCAACGTCAAGCGCGTGCTCACGCGGCTGCACGCCGTGGAAGGCTGGCCCGGCCGGCCCGCGGTGGAGCGCGAGCTGTGGGGCCTCGCCGAGCACTACACGCCCGAGCGCCGGGTGGTCGACTTCACCCAGGCGATGATGGATCTGGGCGCCACCCTGTGCCGGCGCGGCCAGCCCGACTGCGAGCGGTGCCCCTTCCATGACGTGTGCGTGGCCCGGGCCCGCGGCGAGCAGAAGCGCTTTCCCGAGTCCAAGCCCAAGAAGGCCATTCCCACCCGCACCACCACCATGCTGCTGCTGCAGGACGAGGGCGGGCGGGTGCTGCTCGAGCAGCGCCCCTCCAGCGGCCTGTGGGGCGGGCTGTGGAGCCTGCCGCAGTTCGACACCTCACTGGAGCTGCGCGCCTGGCTCGACCACCATGCTCCCGGTGCCAGCCTGGAAGCGCCCTGGGAGGCCTTCACCCACGTGTTCAGCCACTTCCGCCTCGAGATCACCCCGCAGCCGGCCCGGGTGAGCCGCCTCGACGGCGTGGGCGAGGCGCGGCGCTGGTTCGATCCCGCCGAGCCGGACAGCATCGGCCTGGCCGCCCCGGTGAAAGGCTTGCTGGACGCGCTGCGCCCCTTCACCCTGAGCGTCCAGGACGCCCCCCATACTTCCTCATCCCAGGAGCCATGACCGATGAGCCAGACCGTCTTCTGCCGCAAGTATCAGCAAGAACTCGAGGCCCTGCCGTTCCCGCCGCTGCCCGGCAAGAAGGGCCAGGAGATCCAGGCCAGCGTCTCGAAGCAGGCCTGGGAGGAGTGGCAGGCCCTGCAGACCCGCCTGATCAACGAGAAGCACCTCAACATGCTCGAGCCCTCGGCCCGCGAGTACCTGATGGAGCAGCTGGAGCGCTTCCTCGATAACGAGCAGACCGATCAGGCGGAAGGCTACGTGCCGCCCGAAAAGTAGGTGTGACGGGGCCTGCGGCCGTCTTCCAACTTTTTGAATCGAAAAGAGTTGACGACAGCGGGGCATTACGGTTTAATACGCACCGTTGGCGAGGGCCAGATAGCTCAGTCGGTAGAGCAGGGGATTGAAAATCCCCGTGTCGGCGGTTCGATTCCGTCTCTGGCCACCACGTTGGGGTATAGCCAAGCGGTAAGGCACCGGTTTTTGGTATCGGCATGCGCAGGTTCGAATCCTGCTACCCCAGCCACGCCAACATAAGTTTTCGAGAAGCCGTGAACGAAGGTTCACGGTTTTTCTCGCTCAGGAGGGCACGCTCCTCCTGCAGTGGTTGCAAGCGCCGTTGCCGGCATAGCTCAGTTGGTAGAGCAACTGACTTGTAATCAGTAGGTCCCGGGTTCGACTCCTGGTGCCGGCACCATTTGCTTTCACTGTGTTAGCGACATGAGAACCGCCCTCGAAGGCGGTTTTTTTGTGTCTGCACGATGCGTCGCGCAACTATCCCCAGCCCTTCGCCGGCGGCGGGTGTGGATATCCTTCCTTCGGGCAAAAAAACGGCCCGCCAGACGGCGAGCCGGAATCTCGGCATTTCCCAAGCCAGATCCATATCACGTGTCACCTCGTGATAGGGTCATCCTATCCCCGGATTCTTGCAGCCGTGTGACGGCCGACAAGCCTGAGCCGCATCTTGGCACTGTGAAGGCCGTGACGGCGCCTGTGAAGCCGCTGTGGCGGTGCTCACGCCTATCTCTACTATTTCCCTGTCTGTGCCCGTTCGGCCGCGCCACGTTGTCATAGCATCCGGTGAGGGCTAAATTACCTTCAGTCTTGATGCCCGATAGAGCCGACGGGAAGAGTGCTTGCGTCGAGCGTGTCATCACCTGGCTGTGGACAACGACGATAAACCGCGGAGGAGCGGGCCATGGAACAGGCCATGCAGGAACTCACGAACACTGCCGTGACGTTCGCCATCTACGGGGTGCTGTTCATGGCAGCCCTCACCATCCTCAAGATCATCTTCTACCGCTCTTCCCTCGGTAAGCTGCTGGGCTCGGGAAACAGGCGACGACGTGGCAGGCGTCGCCGGAAGACCGAGGATGCCTCCCAGCCACCCAAAGAGCCGGTGGTGAACCCTGAAGCCAAGCGAGAGAAAAGCGATCGGAACTACTCGGAAGAACTGATGGACCAGGGCGATGCCTATATCGCCCGTACCCACCTGATGACCCCCACCGAGCGTGACGTCTTCAAGGTGCTCGAAAAGGCCTATGGGGACAAGTACCACATCTTCTGCCAAGTTCGCGTTGTGGATATCATCCAGCCCAATGCCTCGAAGTATTACGCCAAAAGCAGAGAGTATATGTCGCTTTTCAGGCAGCTTTCGCAATGGCACTTTGATTATGTGCTGTGTCATCGAGAAGGCTTTAAGGTTTTCTGTGCGCTAGAGCTGGATGATCCAAGCCATGAACGGCCAGATCGTATGAAGCGCGACCGTATTATTAACAGGGTTTGCAAAGAGGCTGGTCTAAGGCTCGAAAGAATGGTCGTTGATCACCGGAGCCAAGAAGTTCGACTAGTGGATAAGGCTGAGTCCTGACTCAAGGCGAGTGTTGATAACGAACAACACGGCTTTCACAAATCAGTGCCTGATGGGCTTCTTGCGTTCCGTTGGGGTGTTGCCAGTAAAGCATTTCGCAGCCTTGGCCATCTGAGTTGAGGTTGACCCGGCGAGTGTTTGGCTCGCCAAGTATCGCAATGGCCTTGTGCCTGGACATGCCTTCCAGCAGATAGCCGCCGGCAGATGCCCTTGCCTCAAGATGGGGCTTTAGAGGGTTAGCAAAATGCTCCATCACGATTGCCGAGAGATCCACCGGTGGACGCCTGCTGTCACCACCCATGGTCGAGAGGTTGTCGAGATCCGGCACCTCACTGGCAGCAGAACCAGCATCCGATCCTGTGCAGGGACGATCCTGGTAACGGGTGTCACCCTCGACCTCGCACTTGTAGACCTGGGCATTAGCAGAAAATGGCAGCACGGCCGCGACAAACAGCAGCAAGGCGGGAGCGATCATCCCTGATCTCCAGGCAGACTCTCTAGACCCAAGAAAATCTAGCACAGGCCCCGAAAAGCGGTAGGCCATCATCTGCCCGTATTGGCTTGTTTCCGTCAGCCATAAAAAAGCCCGCCGGGGGTGGCGGGCAATAAGGGACTTACAGGACAGGGAACTCAGTAAGTGTGCTAACTATATCGCCACGACCCGATGCTGCCCATCCAAGAATCTGTATGGCCCCGTTAGGCTGTGGCTATCGGCTCGCCGGGGCCGCCGCGGGGGCAAAAAAATGGCCCGCCACGGGGCGAGCCAAGTGCTGGAAGTTTCCGAAGTCGAGTCACGAAGCCCGTCGTGACGCCATCATCGTAGTCGCGCGTCGTTACCGAACGATGACACGGCCGGGGCCCCTACAAGCTGCTGACCAGGTCGCGCCCGCTGCGCTTGGCGGTGTAGAGGGCGGTGTCGGCGCGCTTGAACAGGTTCGAGAAGGATTCGCCCGCGACGTGCTCGCTGACGCCGCCGCTGACGGTGACGCCGAGGCGCTGGCCGCTCTCGAGCGTGACGCCGCCGGCGCTCACGTGCTCGCGCACCCGCTCCATGGCCGAGGCCGCTTCCGGGGCGCGCGTGCCGCGCATCACCACCACGAACTCCTCGCCGCCGGTGCGTGCCACCGTGTCGCCCTCGCGCAGGCATTCGGACACCCGGCCGCTCAGCCACTGGAGCACGGCGTCGCCGGCGTCGTGGCCATGCCGGTCGTTGACCTGCTTGAAGTGGTCGATGTCGAGCACGGCGAGCGAGAAGGGCTCGTCGCGGGTGTCGTGGGCCTGGATCAGCGTCTCGACGTGCTGGTCCAGATAGGCGCGGTTGGGCAGGCCGGTCAGGTAGTCGCGCAGCGCCTTGTCGGCCATGCGGTCGAGCTCCTGGCGCACCTGCTCGAGCTCGGCCTCGTCGGTGATCACGCGCTCCACCGCGTCGGCGATCAGCCGCACCAGCTCGATCTCCATCTGGTCGAAGGGTTCCTGGCGGGGCTGGGCGCTGGAGAAGTTGAGCGTGCCCCAGATCTCGCCGTTGAGCCGCAGCGGGGCGCCGATGTAGCTCTCCAGGCCGAAGGCCTGATAGCAGGGATGGCCGCTGACGCGCGGATCCTTGCCGGCCTCGGCGGTGTGGTAGACGCCCCCGGCATCCAGCATCAGCCGGCAGTAGGTGTTGCCCAGCTCGAAGGTGTCGTCGGTCGAGATGTCGGCGACGTCGGAGGCGGCCCACTTGACGATGTACTGCTCGTCGATGATGCGGCTGACCAGGCCGATATCCAGCGACAGATAGGCCAGGGCGTCGCGCAGCAGATGGTCGATGATCTCGTCGGTGCCGATGTCGGTGCGGTTCACGCCGCTGTGCACGTCGCGCAGCAGCTGGATCATGGCGCGGTACTCGGAGATGTCCTGGACGATGGCGTAGAAGCCGATCACCTCGCCCTCCAGGAAGTCGGGGATGTAGTGCACCTTGAAGTAGAAGGCGCGGCCATCGGCCAGCGTCAGGTGGTCCTCGAAGGTGACGTCCTCGCCCGCCAGCACCCTGTCCAGGCGCGGCTGGAGCTGCGCGTAGGAGGCGTCGTCCATCACCGTGGCGATCGGCTGGCCGTAGAGCGTCTCGCGGTCGATGCCGATGAAGGTCTCGTAGGCCTGGTTGGTGAGGCGGAAGCGCAGGTCCTGATCGATGTAGGTCACCAGGATCGGCAGCTGATCGGCGAGCCGGCCGACGATGCCCTGGTCGACCTTCAGCGCCGACGTCAGCTTGATGACGAAGCTGCCGTCGGCGAGGCCGTAGTAGCTGCCGGCGCCGTCCTCGAAGCCCCAGGTCTCGCCGGGGCGGATCTCGCGCCGCGCCAGGCTCTCGGCCACGGCGCCGCCGAGCTGGGCGCGGATGTCCTTGAGCTCGCTCAGTGCCATGCCGATCAGCGCTGATGGGTCGCGGGCCAGCAGTGTCCGGGTGTCCCCCAGGGCATCGATGATGCGCTGCTCGCGCGAGATATGCAGATAGGCGGAATGCGAGAGGCTCAGCACCTCTTCCCACCAGGCCGGTTGTGTCACGACGCCCTCTCTCCTTGTCGATACGTCCATCTCAAGCCGCTCACTCTGCCCCTGTCGCAGGCTAACGTCCAATCGGCATTGCCGGGACATGCCCCGGGCGGTGGCCCGTTAACGGCGCCGGTTCGTGGGCGACGCCCCGCACTGCTACCTTCGTTGAGTGCGCGGCCTCACGCGCGCCGCCGCGATACATGAGCTCGATTCATGGAAGTTATGACCCGGGGCGAGGTTTTCATCCCGGACGATGTCACTAGGCTGTCTCTGTATATGATCAGCCGCCGTGTGATCCGAACAAGCGTTTAACGATAACGGAACCGAGACCGACAGGACCTAGCCATGAGCCCTCCCATCAGATTCGAGCTGCGCCGAAGGACCTTCCTGGCGGGCACCGCCAGCGCGGTCGTCGCCACCAACATTCCCTGGAGCGCCAGGGCCCAGTCCGCGTCCGGCGAGGCCGCCGCGCCCGTGGGGCCGGAGCAGACCACCGTCACCCTCAACGTCAACGGCGAGCCTCGCCGGCTGGTGGTCGACAACCGCACCACGCTGCTCGACGTGCTGCGCGAGCACCTGCGGCTGACCGGCACCAAGAAGGGCTGCGACCACGGCCAGTGCGGCGCCTGCACGGTGTCGGTGAACGGCGAGCGGATCAATGCCTGCCTCAGCCTGGCGGTGATGCACGAGGACGACGAGGTGACCACCATCGAGGGCGTCGGCACGGCCGAGCGGCTCGACCCGATGCAGCAGGCCTTCCTCGACCACGACGGCTTCCAGTGCGGCTACTGCACGCCCGGGCAGATCTGCTCGGCCAAGGCGGTGCTGCAGGAGATCCAGGACGGCGTGCCGAGCCACGTCACCGGCGATCTGACCGCCCGCATCGAGGCCACCGAGGCCGAGATCCGCGAGCGCATGTCCGGCAACATCTGCCGCTGCGGCGCCTACTCCAACATCCTGCACGCCATCACCCAGGTCGCGGAGGACGGCGCATGAGAGCCTTTTCCTACGAACGCGCCACCGCGCCGGAGCAGGCCGCGGCCCGCGCGGCCGAGGTCGAGGGCGCCCGCTTCATCGCCGGCGGCACCAACCTGCTCGACCTGATGAAGCTCGAGATCGAGACCCCGGTGCACCTGATCGACGTGCGCGGCACCGGGCTCGACGAGATCACCGCCACCGACGAGGGCGGGCTGCGCATCGGCGCGCTGGTCAGCAACACCGCGCTGGCCGCCGACGAGCGGGTGCGGCGCGACTACGGCGTGCTGACCCGCGCCCTGGTGGCCGGCGCCTCGGGCCAGCTGCGCAACAAGGCCACCACCGGCGGCAACCTGCTGCAGCGCACCCGCTGCCCCTACTTCTACGACGCCGCCATGCCCTGCAACAAGCGCCGCCCCGGCAGCGGCTGCGCGGCGCTGGGGGAGGGCGCCTTCTCGCGCCAGCTCGGCATCATCGGCACCTCGGACGCCTGCATCGCCACCCATCCCTCGGACATGGCCGTCGCCATGCGCGCGCTGGACGCCGAGGTCGAGACCGTCACGCCCTCGGGCGCCTCGCGCCGCATCCCGCTGGACGAGTTCTATCGCCTGCCCGGCGATACCCCGGAGGTGGAGAACGCGCTGATGCCGGGCGAGCTGATCACCGCGGTGAGGCTGCCGGCGCCGGTGGGCGGCCATCAGGCCTACCACAAGGTGCGCGACCGGGCCTCCTACGCCTTCGCGCTGGTCTCGGTGGCGCTGGTGCGCCGGCCGGACGGCAGCGGGCGCGTGGCGCTGGGCGGCGTGGCGCCCCAGCCGTGGCGTAGCGCCCGGGCCGATGCCGAGCTGCCGAACGGCGCCGGCGCCGTGATGTCACGTCTGCTCGACGGTGCGCGTCCGACCGAAGAGAACGCTTTCAAGATCCGGCTGGCCGAACGCACGCTCGCCGCCATGCTGGCCGAGGGGTGATCCATGGACTTCCATCAACCGACCGACGACAACCTCTTCGACCGCGCGACCGTGATCGGCAAGCCCCACGCGCGCATCGACGGCATCCTCAAGGTGACCGGCAGCGCGCCCTACGCCTACGAGCGCCATGACGCGATCGAGGGCCAGCTCTACGGCTATCCGGTGGGCTCGACCATCGCCAAGGGACGGGTCGTGGCCATCGACGCCGACGCGGCGCGCCAGGCGCCCGGCGTGCGCGGCGTGATCACCACGCTGCAGATCGACCCGCTGGGCATCTGGAACTACAACGTCGCCCGGCTGTTCGGCGGCGATGCCATCGAGCACTATCACCAGGCGATCGCCGTGGTGGTGGCCGAGACCTTCGAGCAGGCCCGGGCGGCGGCGGCGCTGGTCGAGGCGCGCTACGAGGAAGACCCGGTCGACGTCGACCTCGAGGCCGGCTGGCGGCGCCTGCAGGGCACCGGCGAGCCGTCCACCCTGGTGGGCGACGTCGACGCGGCCTTCGCCGCGGCCCCGGTCACGCTGGACGAGCTGTACCACACCCCGTCGCAGACCCACGCCATGATGGAGCCCCACGCCTCGATCGTGGACTGGTCCGACGGCGGCCGGATGACGGTGTGGACCTCCAACCAGATGATCGAGTGGAACCGCCAGGCGCTGGCCACCACCTTCGGCATCGCGCCCGACCGCATCCGCGTCGAGAGCCCCTACATCGGCGGCGGCTTCGGCGGCAAGCTGTGGCTGCGCGCCGACGCGGTGCTGGCGGCGATCGGCTCCCGCGCGGTGGGCGCGCCGGTCAAGGTGGCGCTGCCGCGGCCCTTCGTGATCAACAACACCACCCACCGCAGCGCCACCGTGCAGCGCATCCGGCTGGCGGCCGATACCGACGGCAGGCTGACCGCCATCGAGCACGAGGCGGCCTCGCACACCCTGCCGGGCGGCCGCGGCGAGAACGCCACCGCCCAGACGCCGTTCTTCTACGCCGCGCCGAACCGCCGGGTGCGCAATCACCTGGTCGAGATGCACCTGCCCGAGGCCTCCGACATGCGCGCCCCGGGCGAGGCCTCCGGGCTGATGGCGCTGGAGATCGCCATGGACGAGATGGCGGAGAAGCTGGGCATGGACCCGGTGGCCTTCCGCATCGCCAACGACACCCAGGTCAATCCCAGCGACCCCTCGATCCCGTTCTCCGAGCGCCACTTCGTCGAATGCCTCGAGCGCGGCGCCGAGCGCTTCGGCTGGGCGGACCGCAACCGCATGCCGGGCGGCCGGCGCGAGGGCGACTGGCTGATCGGCCATGGCATGGCGGGCGCCTTCCGCGGCGCGCTGACGCTCAACTCCGGGGCGCGGGTGCGGCTGGTGGGCGGCCGGCTGATCGTCGAGACCGACATGACCGACATCGGCACCGGCTCCTACACCATCATCGCCCAGACCGCGGCGGAGGCCATGGGGCTGTCGCTCGGCGAGGTCGAGGTGCGGCTGGGCAATAGCGCCTATCCGGTGTCGTCCGGCTCGGGCGGCCAGTTCGGTGCGGCGAGCTCCACCGCCGGCGTCTACGCCGCCTGCCTGGCGCTGCAGGAGGCCATCGCCGAGCGCCTGGGCGCCGAGTCGCCGCGCTTCGAGAACGGCCGGGTGACGGCGGACGGCGTGGACCTGGCCCTGGGCGAGATCGCCGACGGCGCCGAGCTGGTCGGCGAGGACACCATCCGCTTCGGCGACTTCAAGCAGGGCCTGCAGATGGGCACCTTCGGCGCCCACTTCGTCGAGGTCGGCGTCCATGTCGCCACCGGCGAGACGCGCATCCGCCGCATGCTGGCGGTGTGCGACGCGGGCCGCATCCTCAACCCGATCACCGCGCGCAGCCAGGTGATCGGCGGCATGGTGATGGGCGTCGGCGGGGCGCTGTCGGAGGAGCTCGCGGTCGACCTCGAGCGCGGCTTCTTCGCCAACCACGACCTGGCCGGCTACGAGGTGGCGGTGCACGCCGACATCCCGCATCAGGAGGTGCTCTTCCTCGACACCCTGGACGCGGCCTCCACGCCGCTGAAGGCCAAGGGCGTCGGCGAGCTGGGCATCTGCGGCGTGGCGGCGGCCATCGCCAACGCCGCCTACAACGCCACCGGGGTGCGGGTGCGCGACTACCCGATCACCCTGGAGCGCATGATCAATCGCCTGCCCGAGGTCTGACGACCGCCGGCGCCGGACGCAAAAAAGCCCGCCCCGAGAGGGGCGGGCCAACCTCGCATCTGGTGTGATGCCTGCTCTGCCTGATCACGAGCTCGCCTCGTGATTTCGCCTATCCTGGCACCGGTTTCTTGCAACGAGATGACGGCAGGCGACGCGGTACCCGTCTGGCGTCGGCGCCTTCGGCGGATCGGGAGCTCGTCCTGCCTTGAAACCCCGGCGAGACGTCGCCAGGGTAGAGGGTCGGGGGCCTTGCGGCCCCCGCCGTGCGGCTGACCGCCGTCGGTAGCGAGATTGAATCTGAACCCCATTCCGACTGCAAAGGAGGTAGTGGATGTCAGTGCAGACATCGTCCGACCGACCGCTTCATCAGGCGACCCTGTTCGATATCGTCGATTCCCCGGATCCCCAGAGCCGGGTGCGCAGCGCCCCGCGCCCCGGCGAGGACCCGTATCCCACCCGGCTGTCCGAGCCCCTCGACCTGCCCTGGCTGAGCCGCCGGGAGCCGGTGGTGAAGGGTCGCGACCGCCAGGGCCCGCTCTCCGCGGCGCAGCTCGATGCGTTCGAGCGCCAGGGCTTCCTGTTCGAGCCCGACTTCCTCGCGGGCGACGAGCTCGACGAGCTGCGCCGGGAGCTCCAGGATCTGCTCGACCACGACGCCTATCGCGGGCGCGACTTCAGCATCACCGAGCCCCGGGGCAACGAGATCCGCTCGCTGTTCGCCGTGCACTTCCTGTCCAGGCTCTTCGGCCGCCTGGCCCATGACCCGCGCCTGACCGGCCGCGCGCGGCAGATCCTCGGCGGCGAGCCCTACGTGCATCAGTCGCGCATCAACTACAAGCCGGGCTTCGAGGGGCAGGGCTTCAACTGGCACTCCGACTTCGAGACCTGGCACGCCGAGGACGGCATGCCGGCCATGCATGCGGTGAGCGCCTCCATCGTGCTGACCGACAACCACGCCTTCAACGGCCCGCTGATGCTGGTGCCGGGCTCCCACCGGGTGTTCGTGCCCTGCCTGGGCGAGACGCCGGAGGACAACCACAAGCAGTCGCTCAAGACCCAGCAGATCGGCGTGCCGGGCCGCGAGGCGCTGCGCCGGCTGATCGAGCGTCACGGCATCGCGGCGCCCACCGGGGCCGCCGGCGGGCTGCTGCTGTTCGACTGCAACACCCTGCATGGCTCCAACGCCAACATGTCGCCGGACCCGCGCAGCAACGCCTTCTTCGTCTACAACCGCCGCGACAATCGCTGCGTCGAGCCCTACGCCGCCGGCAGGCGCCGCCCGCGCTTCCTGGCTCATGATCCCGACGAGCGGTGGACGCCGGAGGCCTGACGCCGACGGGCCGGCGCGCGTAGACTGAGGGCAGAGCCGTTTTCGTTCCGTCAGCCAGGAGTCGCGTCGTCATGCGTTTCGTTCCCCGCTTCACCGATGGCCGGGCCTTCCCGCAGCCGCTGGGCAAGATCGTCTGCGTCGGCCGCAACTACGCCGATCATGCCCGGGAGCTCGACAACCCGGTGCCCGACGAGCCGCTGCTGTTCATCAAGCCGGCCACCAGCGCGGCCCGCCTCGAGGAGACGATCGACGCCCCCTTTGCCCGCGGCGAGGTGCACTTCGAGACCGAGCTGGCGCTGCTGGTGGGCGAGACGCTGAAGGATACCGGTGCCGCCGAGGCAGAGCGGGCCATCGCCGGCATCGGCCTGGCGCTGGACCTGACCCTGCGCGACGTCCAGGGCAAGCTGAAGGACAAGGGCCATCCCTGGGAGGTGGCCAAGGGCTTCGACGGCGCCTGCCCGCTGTCGGTCTTCCTGCCGCTCAGCGAGGTGCCGAACTGGAGCGCCCTGGCCTTCACCCTGGGGGTGGACGGCGAGGAGCGTCAGCACGGCCACGGTGCCGACATGCTGTTCCCGGTGCCGGAGCTGGTCGCCGAGATGAGCCGCCACTTCACCCTGGAGCCGGGCGACGTGGTGCTGACCGGCACCCCGGCCGGGGTGGGCGAGCTGCCGCGCGGCGCCGAGCTGCGCCTGTCGCTGACCGGCGGGCTGGAGATCGTGACGCGGGTCGCCGACTGAGGCGACGCCAGGGGCGGGCCCGATCAACGACGAGGCCCCCGCCGGCATTGCCGGCGGGGGCCTCGTTGCGTGAGGGCGCCTGCACAGAGACGCCCTGGCCGTTTACTGCCGGGGCAGCTTGTAGGCCATCACGTAGTCACCGATGGTGGTGCCGACGGAGCCATGACCGCCCGCGACCTGGACGACCATCTGCTCGCCCTGGCTGTTGAGGTAGGTCATCGGCGTGGCCTGACCGCCGGCCGGCAGGCGGGTTTCCCACAGCTGCTCGCCGGTCTCGAGGTCGTAGCCGCGCAGGTAGTTGTCCACGCTGGCGGCCATGAACACCACGCCGCTGTCGGTGATCATCGGGCCGCCGATGCCGGGCACGCCCATGCGGATCTTCAGCGGCAGCGCGGTCATGTCCTCGACAGTGCCGTTCTTGTGCTGCCAGGCGACCTCGCCGGTGCGCAGGTCGGCGCCGGCCACGTAGCCCCACGGGGGCTGCTGGCAGGGCACGCCGAACGGCGACAGGAAGGGCTTCATCTCGACGGCGTAGTCCGCGCCGGCGTTCTCGTTGAGGCCCTGCTCGCCCTGGTTGGTCTCACCCAGGTCGGCGCCGTCCTTCGGCACCAGGGTGGAGGTGAAGGCCAGGTAGAGCGGCATGCCGAACATCACCTGACGCTTCGGATCCACCGCCAGGCTACCCCAGTTGAAGACGCCGAAGTTGCCCGGGAACACGATGGTGCCCTGCTCGGAGGGCGGCGTGTACTGGCCTTCGTAGCGCAGCGACTTGAACTGGATGCGGCACATCAGCTGGTCGAACGGCGTGGCGCCCCACATGTCCGCTTCGCGCAGGGTCGGCGGACGGAAGTTCAGGCCGGAGACCGGCTGGGTCTCGGAGGCGTAGTCGCCCTCGATGGTGCCCTGCGGGGCCGGCTGCTCGGAGATCGGGAAGATCGGCTCGCCGGTCTCGCGGTTCAGTACATAGACGTCGCCCTGCTTGGTGGGGATCACCAGCGCCGGTTGACGGCCTTCGTCGGTGTCGAGGTCGAGCAGGCTCGGCTGGGCCGGGGTGTCCATGTCCCACAGGTCGTGGTGCACGAACTGCTGGACCCACTCCACCTGACCGGTCTCGAGGCTCAGCGCCACCACGGAGGTCGCGTAGGTCTCCTCGGCCTCGCTGCGGTACATGCCCAGCTGGTCCGGGGTGCGGTTGCCCATCGGGAAGTAGACCATGCCCAGCTCCTCGTCGGCGCTGGCGACCGACCAACTGTTCGGCGAGCTGGTGCTGTAGACCTCGTCCGGGCCGATCGGGGCGGTCTCGTCCGGGTTGCCCGGATCCCAGTTCCACGCCAGTTCACCGGTCTTGACGTCGTAGGCGCGGATCACGCCGGACGGGGAGTTGACGGCGTAGTTGTCGTTGACCGCACCGGCGACCACGACCTTGCCATCGGCCACCACGGGGGGCGAGGTGGAGTAGTAGAAGCCGGACTGCTCGTACGGCATGTTGTGCATCAGGTCCAGCTCGCCGTTGTCGGCGAAGTTGGCGCAGCGCGCGCCGGTGGCCGGATCGACGGCCAGCAGGCGGGCGTCGGAGGTCGGCATGAACAGCTGGGCGTCGCACTGGATGGCGGCCTGGTCCTCGGCCGGCGCGCCGGCGATCTGCACGTCGAGGCTGTCGGCATCGCCGTCGGTCGGCGGCAGGTAGGAGACGCCGCGGCAGGTCTGGTGCTGGCGCGAGCTCTCGGCCGGCGGCTTGGCGTCGTAGACCCACTGCTCCTCGCCGGTGTCGGCGTCGAGCGCGATCAGCAGGTTGTGCGGGGTGCACAGGAACAGCGAGTCGTCGATCTTGAGCGGGGTGACCTCGTAGGTGGTCTCGCCCACGTCGTCGGGCCCCTTCTCGTCGCCGGTCTGGTACTGCCAGGCCAGCTCCAGGTCGTTCACGTTCTCGGGCGTGATCTGCTCGAGCGGCGAGAAGCGCTGGCCCATGTTGCTGCGGCCGTAGGCGTGCCAGCTCTCTTCCGGGCTGTCGCCGAGATCGGGGTTCTGGTTGACCACCTCGCGGTTCAGCTCGCCGTCGATGCGGTGCTGGTCCACGGTCATGCTGGCCAGCAGGCCGACGCCGATGATGGCCCATACCGGCAGCAGCACGGCGGTGCCGAGGCGCGAGCCGCCCTTGGCCGGCCACAGCAGCGGGATGGCGAGCAGCAGGAAGATGCCGAGGCGCGGGGCCAGCGGCCACCAGTCATAGCCCGACTCCCACAGCGCCCAGGCCGCGGTCGCGAGCAGGAACAGCGCATACAGCAGTTGGGCCTTGGGGCGGCGCGAGCGGATCATGGCGCCGACCGCGATCAGCACGATGCCTGACAGGGCGTAGTACCAGCTGCCGTCGAGGGTGACCAGCCACAGGCCGCCCCCGAGCAGGGCCAGCCCCACCAGCCAGAAAATGAGGGAAAGTATGATCATGAACCCATGCTCCTTGCTCCTTGCGAGAAATACGTGACTCACCCCATGATAAATCATTAGGATGCAAATAAAAATGACATCGACAGAACGTCGCCCTGTGCCGACCCCGCCGGAACGTTCGCACACCTTCACGATGGTCTGATGAAGGTGTGGCGTCGGGCGGGCTCGGTTAACGGCGCGTCATTCGAGGTAGGTATAGCCCTCGAGCCCCTCGGAGAGATCGTCGAGGAAGCGCGCCTGCTCATCGGCCGGGAGGCCGCTGGCGGCGAGCTGGTCGGCGAGACGCTGGCGCAGCACCTCGGCGTCGAAGTCCACGTAGCCGAGCACGTCGGCCACCCGGTCGCCGCGGCGCCGGTGGTCGAGGCGCCAGGCGCCGCGCTCGTCCAGCGACGCGTCCACCGAATCGGTGTCGCCGAACAGGTTGTGGAGATCGCCGAGGATCTCCTGATAGGCGCCGACCAGGAAGAAGCCCAGCAGACGTTCCTCGTCGTCGCCCCACTCGGGCAGCGGCAGGGTGGCCTCGACGCCTTCGCCGTCCACGTAGCCGTCGATGCGGCCGTCGCTGTCGCAGGTGATGTCCTGGATCACCGCGCGCCGCGCGGGCGGACGGTCCAGGCCGGATAGCGGCAGCACCGGGAAGATCTGGTCGATCCCCCAGACGTCGGGCACCGACTGGAACAGCGAGAAGTTGACGAACAGCTTGTCGGCCAGCTTCTCGGCCAGTTCGTCGTGGATCTCGCGGTGGGCGCGGTTGCGCGGATCGAGGCGCTCGCGCAGCCGGGCGCAGGCGGCGCTGTAGACGCCTTCACCCTCGGCGCGGGCCTCGAGTCCGGCCAGTCCCATCACGAAGCGCTCCTGCAGCTCGCCGATGGCCTGGCCCAGATCGTGCCAGGCCTCGACCAGCCCGCGCGGCGCCGGGTCGGCGGCCAGGGCGTCGTGGACCCGCCACAGCTCGGCGACCTGTGGATCGCCCTCGACCCGGGCCACCGGGGCCCGGGTATCGGCGCGCTCCTCGCCGATCACGTTGGTGATCAGCACCGCATGATGCGCGGTCAGGGCGCGCCCCGACTCGCTGATCAGGTGCGGATGCGGCAGCCCTTCGGCATCGCATACCTGGGCGAAGGCCGCGACCACGTTGCGGGCGTACTCGCGCATCGAGTAGTTGATCGAGCAGTCGCTGCGCGACCGGGTGCCCTCGTAGTCGATGCCGAGCCCGCCGCCCACGTCGACGGTGTCCACCGGCGCGCCCAGCGCGATCAGGCTCTGGTAGAAGCGGGCGCACTCGCGCAGGCCGCGCTGGATGTCGCGGATGTTGGCGATCTGCGAGCCCAGGTGGAAGTGCACCAGCTGCAGGCTGCCCAGGGCGTCGGCCTCGCGCAGCCGCTCGACCACGGCCTGGATCTGCCCGGCGGTGAGGCCGAACTTGGACTTCTCGCCGCCGGTGTTCTGCCACTTGCCCTTGCCCACCGAGGCCAGCCGCGCACGCAGGCCGATGCGCGGGCGCACGCCGAGGCGCTCGGCCTCCTCGAGGATCAGCGGCAGCTCCGAGAGCTTCTCCACCACCAGATAGACGCGATGGCCGAGCTTCTCGCCCATCAGCGCCAGGCGGATGTACTCGCGGTCCTTGTAGCCGTTGCAGACGATCAGCGAGGGGCCGTCGCCGGACAGCGCCAGCACCGCCAGCAGCTCCGGCTTGCTGCCGGCTTCCAGGCCGACCCGGTCGTGGCCGCGTTCGCGGGTGGCGAGGATCTCCTCGACCACCCGGCGCTGCTGGTTGACCTTGATCGGGTAGACCGCGGTGTAGCCGCCGCCGAAGGCTTCTTCCTCCATGGCCCCGTCGAAGGCGGCGCACAGCTGCTCGACGCGGTCGTGGAGGATGTCGGTGAAGCGCACCAGCACCGGCAGCCGCAGGCCGGCCTCGCGCAGCTGCGCGATCAGCGGCGAGAGCGGCAGGGCGGGGCCGTCGTCCTCGCCGCCGCGAGGCCGCACCAGGGCCTGGCCGTCTTCGGCCACGTCGAAGTAGCCGCTGCCCCACTGGTCGATGTTCCAGGTGTGCCGGGCACGCTGCGCGGGCCCGGCCATGCTGCCGAGGGTCGGGCTCATCGAGCGGCCTCGGGCAGAGGCAGGGCGCCGTCGGCGATGCGCCGGCGCAGCACGCCGCGGAACACGTCCGGATCGTGGGGCGTGAGGTCGTGGGCGGGCGGGTCGACGTAGACCACCAGCAGCCGCGACAGCCAGTAGCGCAGCGCGGTCATGCGCAGCATCATCGGCCAGGCCTCGCGCTCGCTCTCCTCCAGCGGACGACGCGCCTGATAGGCGCCGAGCAGCGCCTCGTAGCGTGCCGGGTCGAGCCGGCCATCGGCCTCGGTGGCCCAGTCGTTGATCACGATGGCCAGGTCGAACAGCAGGTCGCCGGTGCAGCCGTTGTAGAAGTCGATCAGCCCGCCCAGGGTGTCGCCGTCGAACAGGGTGTTGTCGCGGAACAGGTCGCCGTGGATCGCGCCCTGGGGCAGCGTCGGCGCGTCGCCGAAGAAGCCCTGGTAGATCTCCACCTCGTCCTTCATCAGCGCCTGATCCTCGGGCGAGAGGTAGGCCAGCACCTTGTGGTGCATCGGCAGCAGCCAGTGCAGGTCGCGCGGGTTGGGCCGATGGCCCGGGAAGCGCCGCGAGACCTTGTGCATGCGGCCGAGCGTGTCGCCCAGCGCCCGGCACTGGGCCAGGTCGGGCGCCTCGGGATGCTTGCCGGGCAGGCGCGGGAACAGCAGCGCCGGCTTGCCGGCCAGGCTGTGCAGGGCGATGCCGTCGCGGTCGTGGAGCGGCCCGGGCACGGGCAGACGGTGCTCGTCCAGGTAGTCGAGCAGTTCGACGAAGAACGGCAGCTCCTCATGCTCGCCCTGCTCGAACAGCGTGAGCACCAGCTCGCGACGGTCGGTGGTGACGAAGAAGGTGCTGTTCTCGGTGCCGGCGGGCACGCCCTTGCAGGCGACCAGCGAACCGGCGTCGAAGCGGCTCAGGAACGTCTCGACCTGGGAGTCGGTCAGCGGTGTGAATACGGCCATGGATGTCTCGCCCGGGTATGCGAAGCCGCCTATTGTAGCGGCTTGGCGGCGTGATGCACGAACCGGATGGCGTCGCCCCCGCGGGAGGCGGGGGCGGACGTCAGAAACGCTTGATGACCCACTCGGGCACGGCGATGCGCTGGCCGTCCTGGCGCTCGAAGTCGCCGTCGCCGTCGCGGTCGACGAGGTAGTAGGCAGGGCCGGTGGCGGGCCGGATCTCGATGGCGTAGAGCGCGCCGTTGACCCGGTACTCGCGGATGGTGCGGTCCTCTTCCTGGCGGATGGTGACGTCCGGCTCGACGTCGGTGCTGGACTGGGCCGCGGCCGGCAGGGCGGCGGTGACCAGGGCCAGGACGGCCAGCGGCACGAGCAGCGCGGAGCGCATGAGGTTCATGGTGTTCTCCTGACCATGGGGTTGCCCCCAGTGTATGCCCTTGGCGGTCGATGACGCATGCTTTGCCCGGCAAATCGCTTCGGCAATGCGTATCATGACTGACCAGGATCAGGGGCGGCGCTTGCGATGACCGCCGACCCCTCGACACGCGATCATCTGCCCAGCCAGCAAGGGATGCCGATTCATGGCCGACACCCCCCTCGTCCTCGTCGACGGTTCCTCCTATCTCTACCGCGCCTTTCACGCCCTGCCGCCGCTGACCACCTCCGAGGGTCTGCCCACCGGCGCCGTCAAGGGCGTGCTCAACATGCTCAAGCGGCTGATCAAGGACTACCCCGACAGCCCCATGGCGGTGGTGTTCGATGCCCCGGGCAAGACCTTCCGCGACGAGCTCTACGCCGAGTACAAGGCCCAGCGCCCGCCGATGCCGGACGACCTGCGCGCCCAGGTCCAGCCGCTGCACGACTGCGTGCGCGCCCTCGGCCTGCCGCTGTTGTGCATCGAGGGCGTGGAGGCCGACGACGTCATCGGCACCCTGGCGCGCCACGCCACCGAGGCCGGCCGCGACGCCGTGATCTCCACCGGGGACAAGGACATGGCCCAGCTGGTCAATGCCCACATCACCCTGGTCAACACCATGAAGGACGAGACCCTGGACGTGGACGGGGTGAAGGAGAAGTTCGGCCTGCCGCCGGCGCTGATCATCGACTTCCTGGCGCTGATGGGCGACAAGGTCGACAACATTCCCGGCGTGCCGGGCGTCGGCGAGAAGACCGCGCTGGGGCTGCTGCAGGGCATGGAGGGCGGCCTCGAGACCGTCTACGCCGACCTGGAGCGGGTCAAGACGCTGGGCTTCCGCGGCGCCAAGACGCTGCCCAAGAAGCTGGAGGAGCATCGCGACCAGGCCTTCCTGTCCTACGAGCTCGCCACCATCAAGACCGACTGCGCGCTGCCGGTGGGCCTCGACGACCTGGACATCGCCCACCCCGACCG
The DNA here is from genome assembly GCF_043496975.1 of Halomonas sp. B23F22_10. NCBI lineage: Bacteria > Pseudomonadati > Pseudomonadota > Gammaproteobacteria > Oceanospirillales > Halomonadaceae > Halomonas > Halomonas sp. B23F22_10. Next base: position 33,350 of record NZ_JBIEKF010000003.1, read on the forward strand.
CGAGTCGCTGGTCGAGCTCTATCGCCGGCTGGAGTTCCAGGGCTGGCTCTCGGAGCTGCTGGAGGGCCGGCACGAGGGCGTCGATGACGCCGCGTCGGCCGAGGGGGCCGAAGCGGGCGACGACGGCAGCGAAGGGGGAGAAGGCGGCGCCGAGCGCGAGGACGCGGTGATCCTCGAGCGGGCCGACCTCGACGCCTGGCTCGCGCGCCTCGACGACGCCGAGGCCTTCTGCTTCGATCTCGAGACCACCAGCCTCGACTACATGGAGGCCGAGATCGTCGGCGTCGGGCTGTCCCTCGAGCCCGGCGAGGCTGCCTACATCCCGCTGGCCCACGACTACCTGGACGCCCCGGCCCAGCTCGATCGCCGCGCCGTGCTCGAGGCGCTGACGCCGCTGTGGACGGACCCCGGCAAGGCCAAAATCGGCCAGAACCTCAAGTACGACATCTCGGTGCTGGCGCGCCACGGCATCGCGGTGGCCGGCGCCCTCGAGGACACCATGCTCGAGTCCTACGTGCTGGACTCCACCGCCACCCGCCACGACATGGACTCGCTGGCGCTCAAGTACCTGGGCGAGAAGACGGTCAGCTTCGAGGACATCGCCGGCAAGGGCGTCAAGCAGCTGACCTTCAACCAGATCGCCCTGGAGCAGGCCGCGCCCTACGCCTGCGAGGACGTCGACATCACCCTGCGCCTGCACCGCGAGCTGCGCCCGCGGGTCGAGGCCGAGGGCCGCCTGGCCGAGGTGCTCGACGGCCTGGAGCGCCCGCTGATCCGGGTGCTGTCGCGCATGGAGCGCGGCGGCGTGGCGCTGGACGCCGAGCGCCTGCACGCCCAGAGCCAGGAGCTCGGCCGGCGCATCGGCGAGCTCGAGCAGCAGGCCTTCGAGCTGGCCGGGCGCGAGTTCAACCTGGGCTCGCCCAAGCAGCTCGGCCAGATCCTGTTCGAGGAACAGAAGATCCCGGTGATCAAGAAGACGCCCAAGGGCGCGCCGTCCACCGCCGAGGCCGTGCTCGAGGAGCTGGCGCTGGACTACCCGCTGCCCAAGGTGATCATGGAGCACCGCGGGCTCTCCAAGCTGCGTTCCACCTACACCGACAAGCTGCCGAAGCTGGTCAACAAGGCCACCGGCCGGCTGCACACCAGCTACCATCAGGCGGTCACCGCCACCGGGCGGCTGTCGTCCTCCGATCCCAACCTGCAGAACATCCCGATCCGCACCGAGCAGGGGCGCAAGATCCGCCAGGCCTTCGTCGCGCGGCCCGGCTATCGCATCGTCGCCGCCGACTACTCGCAGATCGAGCTGCGCATCATGGCGCACCTGTCCGGCGACAAGGGGCTGCTCGAGGCCTTCGCCGCCGACCGCGACATCCACGCCGCCACCGCGGCCGAGGTGTTCGGCGTGGGGCTGGACAGGGTCACTCCGGACCAGCGCCGCAGCGCCAAGGCGATCAACTTCGGGCTGATCTACGGCATGAGCGCCTGGGGCCTGGGCCGCCAGCTGCACATCGAGCAGAAGCAGGCCAAGACCTACATCGACCGCTACTTCGACCGCTATCCCGGCGTGGCCCGCTACATGGAGCGGATTCGTTCACAGGCGGCGGAGGACGGCTTCGTCGAGACGGTGCTCGGCCGGCGCCTCTACCTGCCGGAGATCCATTCCCAGAACCGCGCCCGTCGCCAGGGCGCCGAGCGCACCGCCATCAACGCGCCCATGCAGGGCACCGCGGCGGACATCATCAAGCGCGCCATGATCGACGTCGACGCCTGGCTGGCCGAGGGCGAGGTCGACGCCATGATGGTCATGCAGGTCCACGACGAACTGGTGTTCGAGGTCGCGGAAGACGCCGTCGAGGCCTTCATTCCCGAGGTGAAGCGGCGCATGCAGGCCGCCGCCGAGCTCGACGTGGCGCTGATCGTCGAGGCCGAGAGCGGCGCCAACTGGGACGAGGCGCACTGAGCCAGGCGTGGCCCGGGACAGGCTTCCGGGCGACGCCCGCCGGGTCATCCGGCGCCATGCCGAGGTCCCGCGAGGGGCCCGTTCCGCCATCATGACAGCCAGTGCTTGAAGGTCCGTGCGGCCGGCTTCAGCGGCTCCTTATGCTGACCGGAGTGCTCCTGGGAGCGGTCGCCGGTGCCTGCTGGGGACTGGTGTTCCTGAGTTCCCTGGTGCTGAACGCGTTCAGCGCCCTGGAAATCGCCGCGGGCCGATTCGTCATGTACGGCATGGTGTCGCTGTTCTGCCTGCTGCCCCTGCTTCGCCGCCTGCCGCGCCGTCTCACCCTGTCGGATGTCGCGTTGCTGCTGGTGCTGGGCGCCTGCGGCAATGTCGCCTTCTTCGCCCTGCTGGCGGCGTCGATCCAGAAGGTCGGCGTGGCACCGGCCTCGCTGGTGGTGGGGCTCGTGCCGGTGGTGGTGACGGTCCTGGGGCGACACGACCCGGGGGCGGCCTCGCTCCGACAATTGGCATGGCCCCTGGCGTTGGTCTTCGCCGGCGTGGCCTGTATCAATCTGGATGCCCTGGATAGCGCCGTGGCTAGCCGCAACAGCCTCGTCGACGTCGCTCAGGGGCTGGTCTTCGCCTTTGCGGCCCTGGCCAGCTGGAGCCTGTTCGCGGTGCTGAACGCCCGGGCACTGAAGACCATGGTGGCCGTGTCCAGCCAGCAGTGGTCCTACCTGACGGGCCTGGCGTCCGGCCTGTGGGCGCTGGTGCTGGCCGTGGTGATCTGGGGCGGCGACGCCGCACGCCCATGTCGAGGCAGTGGCGGGCGCCGCGGCCCGGGACTGGCCGTTGTTCTGGCTCGTCAGCGCCGGTGTCGGCATTGTCGGCTCGCTGGTGGCAAACGCCCTGTGGAATGGCGCGTCCCGGCGTCTGCCGCTGACCCTGACCGGGCAGGTGTTCGTGTTCGAACCGCTCTTCGCACTGCTCTATGGCTTCGCGTACGAAGGGCGAGCCCCCCGGACGCTGGAGCTGGTCGCCATCATCCTGCTGATCACCGGCGTGCTCTGGACCGTCCGGCAGCACGGCCCCCGCCAGGCGCCTTCGACCGAGGCGTCCTGACGAAGGGGCGAGAGGCAGGCCGCGTGAGGGCGCTCAAGGCCGGTCGGCTCGGGGCGGCCCGGTCGCCGCGCCCCGTCCGGGCGATGACTGATCGCGTATGCCACTGAAATGAAAAGGCCCGCGGCAATGCCGCGGGCCTTTAGCGTGGTGGCCGCTGGTTCGGGCCAGGACGCGCCGAGGGATGGCGCGAGGCTTAACGCCAGCCGACGCGATCGAAGATCCGCACCGCCTGCGGGTTGTTCTCGCCCAGCACGCTGACGTTCAGGTCGTCGGTCTTGAAGTCGCCCCAGGAGGCCAGCACCTCGTCGACCGGCTCGCCCTCGACCACCGGGAACTCGTGGTTGCCGGTGGAAAAGATCGACTGGGCGGTGTCGGAGGCCAGGAACTCCAGGAAGCGCACGGCGTTGTCCGGGTGCGGGGCACCCTTGACCATGCCGGCGCCGCCGACGTTGATGTGGGCGCCGCGGTCGTCCTGGTTCGGGAACAGGATCTGCACCTTCTCGGCGGCCTCGCGGGTGGCGTCGTCGTCGGAGGTCAGCATGCGCACGTAGTAGTAGTGGTTGGCCACCGCCACGTCGCACTCGCCGCTGGCCACGCCGAGCAGCTGGTCGGTGTCGCCGCCCTCGGGGTCGCGGGCCATGTTGTCGACCACGCCCTGGGCCCACTGCTCGGCGCCTTCCTCGCCGTGGTGGGCGATCATCGAGGCCAGCAGCGACTGGTTGTAGATGTTGTTCGAGGAGCGGATGCAGATCTCGCCCTCGAAGCGCGGATCGGCCAGGTCCTCGTAGCTCCGGAGCTCGTCGGCGCCGACGGCTTCCGGGTTGTAGAAGATGGCGCGCACGCGCTGGCTGAAGCCGAACCACTTGCCCTCGGGGTGGTGCATGTTGGCGGGGAGGCGCTCGTCGAGCAGCTCGGAGTCGACGCTCTCGAAGATGTCTTCCTGCTCGGCGCGCCACAGGCGGCCGGCGTCCACGGTCATCATCACGTCGGCGGGGCTGGCCTGGCCCTCGCGCTTGATGCGCTGGATCAGCTGGTCGGAGCCGCCCTCGAGCACGTTGACCTCGATGCCGGTCGCCTCGGTGAAGGCATCGTAGAGGTCCTGGTCGGAATCGTAGTGGCGGGCCGAGTAGACGTTGACCTCGTCGGCGACGGCCGGGGCGGCGAAGGCCGCGCCGGCCAGCAGGGCGGCGAGGGGCATGACGAGACGGCTGTGCTGATGCATGGATGACCTCGTGGGTGTGGAAGCCGGCGAAGGCTTGGAATGATAATAGGTTGTATTAGGCTTGCCATTGAAGCGCCTGCCCGTCATGGCGTCAACCGGCATCGGGGCACCGCCAAATGACGACGAAAAGGCGAAGGTTTCGCGTTACCATGGAGCCTCCCGTCATGCCAGCCGTCGATTCTTGCCTATGACCAGCCACGCTCAGCTTACCCCCGCCGCCGACGCCGTGCCGGAGCAGGCCCCGGTGCTCGCCATGCACAATATCCGTCATGCCTACGGCCACCATCTGGCGGTGGAGGACGTCGGCCTGGAGGTGCGCCCCGGTGAGGTGGTCTGCCTGCTGGGACCCTCCGGTTGCGGCAAGACCACGCTGTTGCGCATCGTCGCCGGGCTCGAGGTGCTGCAGCAGGGGCGGGTCGATCTCGACGGCCGGCCCGTCGGTCGCCCCGGCCAGGCCCACGTGCCACCGGAGAAGCGCAACGTCGGCCTGGCCTTCCAGGATTCGGCGCTGTTCCCGCATCTCTCGGTGCTGCAGAACGTCGGCTTCGGCCTCGAGTCGCTGCCGGCCAAGGAGCGCCGCAAACGCGCCCTGGAGCTGCTCGACCAGCTGGGCATGGGGCGCTTCGCCGAGAACTATCCGCACATGCTGTCCGGCGGCCAGCAGCAGCGCGTGGCCCTGGCCCGGGCGCTGGCGCCGGCGCCGCGGCTGATGCTGCTCGACGAGCCGTTCTCGAGCCTCGACGCCCGGCTGCGCGACCGCATCCGCGACGACACCCTGCACGTGCTCAAGAAGGTCGGCGCCGGCGCCCTGCTGGTGACCCACGATCCGGAAGAGGCGATGTTCATGGCCGATCGCATCGCGCTGATGCGCGACGGCCACATCGTGCAGATGGGCACGCCCCGGGAGCTCTACTGCGCGCCGGTGGATCCCTTCGTGGTGACCTTCTTCGGCGAGGTCAACGAGCTCGAGGGCACGGTGCGCGACGGTCGCGTCGATACCCCGGTGGGCGAGGTGATGGCCCATGGCCTGGAGGAGGGCGCCCGGGCGCGGGTGATGATCCGCCCCGAGGCGCTGCGCGTGGTGGCCCTCGAGGAGCCGCCGGCGGACCATCACAGCCACGTGATCATGGCCAAGCTGCTGGGCCGCACCAGCCTTTTGCACATCTGCGCCCACGGCGGCGGCAGCGAGTCGCACCTGCACGCCCGGGTCCCCGGGGTGTTCCTGCCCGAGGAGGGCCAGCCGGTCACGATCCGGCTGGATCCGTCACAGGTGTTCGTCTTTCCCGCCACCGACCCCGCCGCTGCCGGGGCGTGAGCCGCGCATCGCCAGGCTGAGCAGGATCACCGGGATGATGCCCACCGCGACGATGGTCAGCGAGGCGGTGGAGGCCTCGGCCAGGCGCTCGTCGGCGGCCAGGTTGTGGGCCCGCACCGCCAGGGTGTCGAAGTCGAAGGGGCGCAGGATGATGGTCGCCGGCAGCTCCTTCATCACGTCGACGAACACCAGGATGCCGGCGGCCAGCAGGCTGCCGCGCATGATCGGCGTGTGCACGCGGCGCAGCGTGCCGCCGGCGGTCTGCCCCAGGGTGCGGGCGGCCGCGTCCATGCTCGGCGTGACCTTGCCGAGGCTTGCCTCCAGGGCGTTGAACGACACCGCCAGGAAGCGCACCACGTAGGCGTAGATCAGGATGAAGGCCGAGCCGCTGAAGATCAGCCCGGCCATCACCCCGTAGTGCGCCCGCAGGAAGCCGTTCAGGGTGTCGTCCAGCCAGGCGAAGGGGATCAGGATGCCCACCGCCACCACCGAGCCGGGCACCGCATAGCCCATCGCCGCCACCCGGGTGGCGGTGCGCGTCAGCGGCCCTGGGTTGAGCCGCGCGCCGTAGCTCAGCACCAGCGCCAGCCCCACCGCGACCAGCGCCGCCACGGCCGCCAGCAGCAGGCTGTTGCCGGCGAATTCCAGGAACTGGGCGCCGAACAGCGAGTCCCCGCCCTTGATCGACAGGTAGCCCAGCAGGCCGCTGGGGATCAGGAAGCCGACCAGCACCGGCGCCAGGCAGGCCAGGGTGGCGGCGGCGGCGCGCAGGCCGCCGAGCCGGAACTCGGGCAGCTGCTGGTAGCGGCCGGTGGTGTGGAAGTAGCGGCGCTTGCCCCGGGAGGCACGCTCGAGCAGCACGAAGATGATCACGAAGGCCAGCAGGCAGGCCGCCAGCTGGGCCGCGGCGACCTGCTCGCCCATGCCGAACCAGGTGCGGTAGATGCCGGTGGTGAAGGTGTCGACGCCGAAGTACTGCACCGCGCCGAACTCGTTGAGGGTCTCCATCAGCGCCAGCGATACGCCGCCGACGATGGCCGGGCGCGCCAGCGGGATGGCGATGCTGGTGAACAGCCGCCAGGGGCCGCGGCCCAGGGTGCGGCCGACGTCGAGCACGCACACCGACTGCTCCAGAAAGCTGGCCCGGGCCAGCATGTAGACGTAGGGGTAGAGCACCAGGGTGATCAGGGTCGCCGCGCCGCCCAGCGAGCGGATGTCGGGGAACCAGTAGTCGCCACGCTCCCAGCCGAAGGCCTCGCGCAGGGCGCTCTGCAGCGGCCCGGCGTACTGCAGGAAGTCGGTGTAGGCGTAGGCGATCACGTAGGTCGGTACCGCCAGCGGCAGCAGCAGCGCCCACTCGAACAGCTTGCGCCCGGGGAAGCGGCACATCACCACCAGCCAGGCGGTGCCGGTGCCGATCACGAAGGTGCCGAGCCCCACCGTGACGACGAGAAACAGCGTGTTGGCCAGGTAGCGGCCGAGCACGGTGCTGGCCAGGTGCTGCCACACGCCACCGGCGGGCATCACGATATGCGCCAGCACGGTGAGCACCGGCAGGGCCACGACCGCGGCGATGAGCAGGGTCAAAACGCTCCAGGCATCGAGGCGCCGCCTCGGCCGGGACGCGGACGAGCTGGGCCGATGGCTGAGGGGACTGGACACGCGGGATCTCCTTCCGGTGAAGTGGCCGACACGCTCGCCAGAGGCGAAGGACTGGCGGGGGCAAGATAGTATCAGCTGCTCGGCGGGGTCGCAGCCGGTCGGCCGGTCCCGCGACGCCCCCGGAGGGACGGGCGTCGCGGGCGGGTCAGGCGAGGGCGGTGAGCGTCGGCGGCCGGGCTAGTAGCCCAGCCACAGCGACGGCAGCCCGGTCACCAGCGCCGGGAAGACCGCCATCAGCACGCAGGCCAGCAGGATCAGCGCGCAGAACGGGATCACCGCCTTGTACAGGTCCAGGGTCTGGATCTCCGGCGGCGCCACGCCCTTGAGGTAGAACAGCGCATAGCCGAACGGCGGGGTGAGGAAGGAGGTCTGCAGCACCACGGCCACCATCACCACGAACCACAGGGTGTCGACGCCCATGGCCTCGATGATCGGCAGCATGATCGGGAAGCTCAGCAGCACGATGCCGGTCCAGTCGAGGAACATGCCCAGCACGAACACCAGCAGGAACATCAGGATCAGGGCGCCGGTAGTGCCGCCGGGCATCGCCAGCACCAGCTCGCTGATCACGTCCATGCCGCCGCCGATCGAGAACACCCCGGTGAAGGCGGTGGCGCCGACCAGCACGAACATCACCATGGTGGTGGTCTTGCCGGCCTCGATGAAGGTGCGATAGCAGGTCGAGACCCTGCGGTCGCCGAAGACCAGGAACAGCACGAAGGCCAGGGTCACGCCGATCGCCGAGGCCTCGGTGGCGGTGGCGATGCCGGTGAACAGCGCGCCCAGCACGCCGAGGATCAGGCTCATCGGCGGCAGCACGTACTTGCCGAGGCGCACCACCAGCTCGCCGGTGGAGAGATCGGCGCGCTCCTCGGCGGCCACCGGCGGACCATAGCTCGGCTTGATGAAGCACACCAGCAGCACGTAGCCGGCGTACAGGGTGCCCAGCAGCAGGCCCGGCACCAGCGCGCCGGCGAACAGCGCGCCCACCGAGACCGGCGAGTAGCTGGCCATCAGGATCAGCATGATGCTCGGCGGAATCAGGATGCCCAGGCAGCCGCTGGCCATGATCACGCCGGCCGACAGGCCCTTGTGGTAGCCGTACTTGAGCATCGGCGCCAGGGCGATCAGCCCCATCACCGCGATCGAGGCGCCGACGATGCCGGTGGTGGCGGCCAGCAGCACCGAGACGATGACCACGGTCAGCGCCAGGCCGCCGCGCACCCGCCCGAGCAGCAGGCGCATGCTCTCGAACATCCGCTCGGTGACGCCGGAGTCGTTGAGGAAGCGCGCCATGAGGATGAACAGCGGGATGGCCACCAGCACGTAGTTGTCCATGGCCCGGCCGTAGATGTTGTTGATGATGATGCCGAGCACCTGGGGGCCGGGGCCGAACCAGGCGCCGAGCACCGCGGTGCCGCCCAGCACGAAGGCCAGCGGGTGGCCCATGAACAGCCCCGTCAGCAGGCCGCCGAACATGAACAGGGTGAGCATTTCCGGGCTCATGACGGGTCCTCCGATGACGACGGGCCGGCGGTCAGCTCGGCGACGGCGCGGATCACGATGGCGATGGCCTGCAGCAGCACCAGCACGCCGGCGATGACCAGCACCGCCTTCACCGGGTAGACCGGGATCGAGACGATGCCGTAGGTGGATTCACCACGGCTCCAGGAGCGCTCGAAGAAGCGCCAGCTGTAGGTGATGAACATCAGGATGAAGGGGGTAAAGAACAGCAGGTAGCCGAGCAGCTCGATCAGCGCCCGGCCGCGCCGCGAGAGCAGCCGCTTGAGCACGTCCACCTCGACGTGGGCGTGATGCTTGAGGCCGTAGGCGGCCATCAGCATGAAGTGGCTGCCGAACAGCATGGTGGTGACATCGAAGGCCCAGTCGCTGGGCCGGCCGAAGAAGAAGCGCATGGCGATGTCGTAGACCACCACGACGGTAATGATCGCGATCAGCGGGGCGATCAGGCGACCGAAGCCCTCGTTGAGGGCATCGATGGCCCGGGCGATGGCATGCATCCGGAGAGCCTCCTCGAATAACGTATAAAGCCGGCGGCCTTGAGGGTGCCGCCGGCCGGACAGGGGGATCGGGCGCGAACCGCTTACGGGTTCATGCAGGCCTCGATGTCCTCCAGGGAGGGCAGGTTGTCGGTGACCCGGCTCATGTTGAAGGGCACCGAGACGTCACGCCACTGGGCGTAGTCCTCCATGTAGCTGATCATCGAGTGGTAGATCTTGGCGTGCATCGGGTCCTCGCAGGCGCCCTGCACGATCACCTCGTTGGTGATGTCCTGGATCGTCGCCAGGTCTTCCTCGGAGAGCTGGTTGATGGTGGTGCCGTCCTCGAGGAACTTGGCGGTACCCTCGGTGGACTGCTTCTCGGACCAGGCCAGCGACCAGGCCATGGTGGCCTCGGCGGCGATCTTCAGGGTCTCGCGGGTCTCCTCGGAGAGCGCGTCCCAGGCGTCCCGGTTGATCATCACGCCGAACACGCTGGCCGACTGGTGCCAGCCCGGGGTCATCCAGTAGTCGGCGACCTCGGAGAAGCCGGCCTTGTAGTCCACGCCCGGGGTCGAGAACTCGGCGCCGTCGACCACGCCGCGCTCGATGGCCTGGTAGATCTCGCCGCCGGCCAGGGTGACCTGTGAGCCGCCGAGCTGTTCCAGCACCCGGCCCTGGTCGCGCCCGGAGAGACGCAGGCGCTTGCCTTCCAGGTCGGCGAGGCTCTCGATCGGCGTGCCGCCGCGGAAGCCGGACTCGTTGTTGGTGATGCCGTAGGGCAGATAGACCATGTTGTACTGGCCGTAGACCTCCTGATAGAGATCGAAGCCACCCCACTGGTTGATCCAGTTCAGGTAGTCCACGCCGTTGAACAGGCTGGTGGTGGTGGCCAGCGGCGAGAAGGCCGGGCTGCGCCCCGCCCAGTAGCCTGGCCAGTCGCCGGCGGCCTGGATGCTGCCGGTCTCGGTGGCGTCGAACACCTCGGTGCCGGGCATCAGGGTGCCGCCGGCGTAGAATTCGATCTGCAGCTCGTCGCCGGCCAGCTGGTTGACCAGCTCCGCCCAGTGGCGGTCGATCTGGATCAGATCGAGGTTGTCCGGCCAGGTGGTGGTCATGGTCCACGATTCCTGGGCCTGGGCGGCGGTCATGCCGGCCAGGGCGATGCCAGCAGCCAGGCCGGTCAGGGCGAAACGCGTCGGCTTCATGGTGATGCTCTCCCGAAAGCTTGTTCTGGTTGTGGGGATGATGCGGTGCAAAAAAACACGGTCGCCCGCCGGTGAGGGGCTCCGCGTGGCGACCCTGGCAACAAGCTAGCATGGCCCTTGGGGACCGCGAGAAGGCCTCCAAACGTCGAAGTGGTGCGGGCGCGTGTCGGTCGTGTTGCCCCCCCGGCCAGGAAAATTCCTTGGTTTTCAGGTGTATAAAACAAGAGTATGACCGGTATGCTGCATCGCCGAAGGGGCGCCGGGCGTTGAAAGGGCGTCGACCGCTTAGACCAAAGTTCAGCGATTCAAGTCATTAGAAGGTTCTTAAAGAGAGGTCGACGATGGAAGCTTCCGTGCCCGCCGGGCTGCTGGCCTGCCAGGAGGGTCTGACCGAACGCCGCTGGCGGGGCCTGGCATGGCTGACCGGCGATGTCGAGAGCGCCCGTGAGCGGGGGGCGGCGCTCTGTTATGAGCGGGCTGTGGCGCTGTGGCACGCCCTGGGCGTGACGGCGCCGCTGTGGGTCGGCCCCGAGCCGCCCGAGGGCATCGCCGCCGAGGCCTGGCTGCCCGCCGCCAAGGCCCGCACCCGGCTCGGCGGCGAGCACGACCTGATCGTCTTCGATGCGCTGTCGCCCGGGGCCGGCTTCGATCCCGACGCCTTCGGCGCGCTCTCGGGCACCCTGCGCGCCGGTGGGCTGCTGGTGCTGCTGACCCCCGACGACTGGGGCGTGCACCCCGACGCCGACTACGCCCGGCTCGCCGCCCACCCGCATGCGGCCGAGGCGCTCTCGTCGCACTATCTGGCGCGTCTCGCCCGCCTGCTGGAGGCCTCGCCGCGGACGATCCGCTGGCCCGCGTCGGGCGCGCCGACGCTGCCCGACTGGCCCGAGGCGCCGCCGTCTTCGCCGTCGGCGCCCGACGATGGCGACTGCCTGACCGCCGATCAGGCCGAGGCGGTGGCGAGGCTGGTCCGGCTGCGCCGGCGCCGGCCGCTGGTGCTGACCGCCGATCGCGGCCGCGGCAAGACGGCGGCGCTGGGCATCGCCTGCGCCCGGCTGCTGGCGAAGGCGCAGCAGGATGGCGCCGAGATCGAGATCCTCGTCACCGCGCCGCGCCCCGCGGCGGTGGCCGGGCTGTTCGAGCGGCTCGCCGCGCTGCGCCCCGAGGTCCGGCGCCAGGGGAATCGCGCCGCGGACGCCGGCGGGGGCGTGACCTTCCTCGCCCCGGACGAGCTCAGCGCCCGGGTCGAGCGCGGTGAGGCCGGCGGCGCCGGCACCTGGCTGCTGGTCGACGAGGCCGCGGCGATGCCGGCCGGGCTGCTCGGGCAGTGGCTCTCGGCCTTCCCGCGCATCGCCTTCGCCACCACCGTGCACGGCTACGAGGGCGCCGGGCGCGGCTTCGCGCTGCGCTTCCGCGCGCGGCTGGAGCGCCTGACCCCGGAGTGGCGGGCGTATCACCTGTCCGCGCCGATCCGCTGGGCCGAGGACGACCCGCTGGAGGCGCTGACCTCGAGGCTGCTGATGCTCGACGCCGAGCCGGTCGCGCCCGATGGCACCGGAGCTACGGCGAAGGCCGCCTGGCGGGTCGAGTCGCCGGAGGCGCTGGCCCGGGACGAGCCACGCCTGCGGGCGCTGTTCGGGCTGCTGGTGCAGGCCCACTACCGCACCACGCCGAGCGATCTGCGTCACCTGCTGGATGGCCCGGACACGCGGGTCGTGACCCTGGGCGATGCCGCCGGCCCCGCGGCCGTGGCGGTGGTGGCCGACGAGGGCGGCTTCGACGCCGCCCTGGCCGAGCGGGTGGCGCGGGGCGAGCGCCGCCCCCGTGGGCACCTGATGGCCCAGTCGCTGGCCGCCCACGCCGGCTCGCGGGAGGCGCTGACCGGCCGCCTGCGCCGGGTGCAGCGCATCGCCGTGCATCCGGGCGCGCGTCGCCGCGGGCTGGGGCGCGAACTGCTGGCGCGGGAGCGCGAGGCGGCCGGTGACGCGGGGATCGCCCTGTTGGGGGCGAGCTTCGGCGCCGAGCCGGGCCTGCTGGCCTTCTGGCGCGCCCAGGGCTTTCGCACGGTGCGCCTCGGCCTGACCCGGGAGGCGGCCACCGGCGAACACGCGGTGATGGTGGTCGCGCCGGCGGGCGAGGGCGGCGAGGCCCTGGCCGAGCGGCTGGCGCGCCATTTCCAGGCCCTGCTGCCGTCGCTGCTGGCCTTCGAGCTGAAGGCGCTCGACCCGGCGGTGGCGCTGGCGCTGCTGGCCGAGGGCGAGCCTCGGCCGCTCGACGACGCGGCGCGCCGTGACCTGGAGGACGTGGCCCACGGCCACCGCGAGCCGGCGCTGGTGCGCCCCGCGCTGCAGGCGCTGATCCGCCTTGTCGCCGGCAGCGAAGGCGCCAGCGAGGCGGACGATGACCTGGCGGCGCTCGCCGCCTGGGCCTTCCAGGGCCGCGATACGGCCTGGCTGGCCACGCGGCTGGGGCTCGCCGGCGGCAAGGCGGTGGACGCCTGGCGCCGCAAGCAGGTGGCGCGCCGGCTGGCCGGGCCGACGCTTTCCTCGGGCCGGGGCGAGGGGTAGAGTGCCCGGGTCAACGTCGATACAGAAGCACCATGAACGCACATCTCGAGCAGCTCTCGCCGCAGCCCCTGTGGCGCCACTTCCGCACCCTGTGCAACACGCCGCGCCCCTCCGGCCACGAGGCCGCGCTGGTGGCCCTCCTCGAGGCCTGGGCCGACCAGCGCGGCCTGGCCCACGACCGCGACGCCTACGGCAACCTGCGCCTGCGCAAGCCGGCCAGCCCCGGCCATGAAGACGCGCCGGGCATCGTGCTGCAGGGGCATCTGGACATGGTCGCCCAGGCCAACGCCGATCATCCCCACGACTTCACCCGCGACCCCATCGACACCCTGGTGGAGGACGGCTGGCTGCACGCCCGTCACACCACCCTGGGCGCCGACAACGGCCTCGGGGTGGCGGCGGCGCTGGCGGTGCTAGAGGACGACACCCTGACCCACGGCCCGCTGGAGGCGCTGTTCACCCTCGAGGAGGAATCCTCCATGGGCGGCGCGCTGAACCTGGCCGAGGGCTGGCTGGACGGCCGGCTGCTGCTCAACCTGGACTCCGAGGACCGCGGCCAGGTCTACATCGGCTGCGCCGGCGGGGCCGACGTGATGGTCGACGCCCAGTTGCCGACCTCGGCGCTGCGCGACGAGGAGGTCGCGCTGCGGCTGTCGCTGACCGGCCTGCGCGGCGGCCACTCCGGCATCGACATCGATAAGGGCCGCGGCAACGCCAACCGCCTGCTGATGCGGGTGCTGCGCGAGCTGGAATCGCTCGACGCGCGGCTGGTCGACTATCGTGGCGGCACCCTGCGCAACGCCCTGCCGCGGGAGGCCTTTGCCACCCTGGCGCTGCCCGCCGACGCCGCCGAGGCCGCCCGCGAGCGGCTGCCGACCCTGGAGGCCCGCCTGCGCGACGAGCTGGCCGGCGCCGACGATGGCCTGGCGCTCTCGCTCGAGCGCGTGTCGGCCCCCGAGGGGGAGGCGCTCAGCCGCGACGCCAGCCGTCTGCTGGTGGCCGCGCTGCATGCCGCGCCCTGCGGCGTCGAGCGCATGAGCGTGGCCGTGCCCGGGGTGGTGGAGACCTCCAACAACCTGGGCGTGGTGTCGCTGGAGGCGGGTCGCTTCCATCTCTGCGCCCTGGTGCGCTCGCTGCGCGACAGCGCGGTCCTGGACCTGGCCGACCGCTTCCGCGCGCTGTTCGACCTGATCGGCGCCCGCACCCGGGTCGAGAACGCCTACCCCGGCTGGACGCCGGACCCCGAGAGCCCGCTGCTGGCCCGCTTCCGCGCGCTGCACGCCGCGCGGCTGGGCGTCGACCCCGAGGTCAAGGTGATCCACGCCGGCCTGGAGTGCGGCATCCTCGGCGCCAAGTATCCGGACATGGCGATGATCTCCTTCGGCCCGCTGATCCGCGGCGCCCACTCGCCGGATGAGCGGGTCGAGCTGGCCTCGGTGGAGGAGTTCTGGGGGCTGCTCAGGTCCCTGATCGAGGATCTGGCGGCGGAGGCCGCCTGAGAGGCGCACGGGACCGGCGTCGATGGCGCTCCAGCTCGATGCGCGGCGCGACGATGATCCACGGCGTCGCGCGACCGTGCCGCCGGGGATCGGCCTCTCGCGGATGGGTGCGATAGCGGCCCGGCACTTCCCGGTCGTCCGGGCCATTGCCGTAGACGACGGGGCCGTGCTGATGCGTCCCGCCGGTGCCGTAGGCCACGGGCCCGTGGCGGAGGTCGTCCGCCATGGCCGGCGTCCGCAGCGCGAGCGGCAGCAGGAGCGGCCACAGGAGCGAGGCGAGCAGGGCGGTCGTCGGGCGGCGCATCGAAAGGCTCCTCGGCGGCTGAGCGGTGTTCCCAGTATAGTGACGGCGATATCGCCGCGCGGGAGCGTGCGGCGCTCGCGACGGGCGTGATCAGGGAGGGCAGCATGCTCGATGAGATGGCGGGAACCGGCGGCGCGATGATCGCCCTCGGCGCGTTGGCGCTGCTGGCCGTGGGCTGGGGGCTCGCCCAGCGGCGCCGGCTGGCCGAAACGTGTCGCGAGCGGGATGAGTCGCGCTGCGAGCTGTCCGAGACCCGAGACGAACTGGCCGAGCGCCGGCACGCCGCGGCGCGGCTGGAGCAGGAGCTCACCCAGAGCGACGCCCAGCTCGACGGCTGCCGCGAGCGCCTCGAGGGCGTCGAGGCGGCGCTCGCCGAGGCCCGCGACCGGCTGGCCGAGCAGCGCGAGCGTTCGGCCCGGCTGGAGGCGGAGCGCGAGCAGGCGACGCTGCGCCACCGCGAGCAGCTGGCGCTGCTGGAGGAGGCCCGGGAGCGGCTCAAGGACGAGTTCCACCAGCTCGCCGGCAGGGTCTTCGAGGAGCGTCAGCAGGCCTACAGCGCCCAGAGCCGCGAGAGCCTGGAGGCCTTGCTCCAGCCGTTCCGCGAGCAGGTCGAGCAGTTCCGCCAGCGGGTCGAGACGCTGCACGGCCAGGAGCAGCGCGAGCGCGGCTCGCTCAAGGCCCAGCTCGACCAGCTGGCCGGGCTCAATGCGCGGCTCGGCGACGAGGCGGCCACGCTTGCCCGGGCGCTCAAGGGCGATCAGAAGGCCCAGGGCAACTGGGGCGAGCTGATCCTCGAGACGGTACTGGAGCGCAGCGGCCTGCGCCGCGACGTCGAATACCGCCGCGAGGTGTCGATCGACGGCGAGGCCGGCCGGCAGCGCCCCGATGCCATCATCTACCTGCCCGAGTCGCGCCACCTGATCGTCGATGCCAAGGTCTCGCTGGTGGCCTGGAACCGGGTGGTCAACGCCGAGCACGAGGCCGAGCGCGAGGCGGCCATGGGCGATCACCTGCGCTCGCTGCGCGCCCACGTGCGCGGGCTCGCCGCCAAGGACTATCCCGCCCTGCCGGGGCTGCACTCGCCGGACTTCGTGTTCCTGTTCGTGGCGGTGGAGCCGGCCTTCGCGGCCGCCTTCGAGCGCGATCCGACGCTGTTCCAGGAGGCCTTCGACCGTCAGGTGGTGATGGTCACGCCGACCACGCTGCTGGCCAGCCTGCGCACCGTGGCCGGGCTCTGGAGCCTGGAGCGCCAGAACGAGAACGCGCGGCTGATCGGCGAGCGTGCCGAGCGGCTGCTGACCAAGTTCTCCGGCCTGGTGGAGAGCCTGCAGGAGGTGGGGCGCCACCTGGAGCGCGCCGGCGACAGCCATCGCCGCGCGGTCAATCGGCTCTCCGAGGGCCAGGGTAGCCTGGTGGCCCAGGCCCGCGAGCTGGAGCGGCTGGGCGTGCGCATGAAGAAGCCGCTGCCCGACGAGCTGGTGCGCGCCGCCGAGGGCGAGGCGTCTGGCGCCGTTGCGTCGGGCGCCGCTGCGTCGGGCGACGAGCCTTCCTGATGCCTTCCTGACCAACGCAAGACGCCGCCCCGTGGGGCGGCGTCTCGTGGTGACGGCGCGTCTGCGGGATCAACCCAGGTAGGCGTTGAGCATCCAGACGGTCTTTTCCTGTTCGCGGATGTAGTCGCCGACCTGGGCGGCGGTGCCCTCATCGTCGGCGTCGGAGGCCAGGGAGAGGATCTCGCGCTGCAGCTCGAGCATCTGCTGGTAGCCCTGAAGCACGCCACGCACGCAGGACTGGCCGTCGTGAATGTCCTTGTCTTCCTCGATGCTGGCGATCTTGAAGTAGTCGCTGTAGGCGTGCACCGGGGTGTGGCCCAGGGTCAGGATGCGCTCGGCGACCTCGTCGACCTTGGTCAGCAGGTCGGTGTAGAGCTCCTCGAACTTCTCGTGCAGCTGGAAGAACTGCTGGCCCTTCACGTTCCAGTGGTAGCCGCGCACGTTCATGTAGAAGATCTGATAGTTGGCCAGCAGGACGTTGAGTCGCTCGGCGAGCTGACTGGCGCTGCCTTCGTGCAGGCCGATGCTGTTGGTGTTGCTCATGTAGATGCCTCCTTGATCTCTGGACTGCCGGTGTATCCCAGCAGTGTATGTGAGCAGAGCATGGGGGATAAGCTAATTGACTGCATCACCATCATAGCCCTGCTCCATCATATCGAGGCGTCGTCGCCGTCTTTCAAGGGGCGCGCTGCTAGACTCCAGGCAGATCGAGGAGAAATCGCGCATGTGGCGTCCATGGGGAATCATCCTGCTCGCGGGGCTGGCCGGCTGTCAGGCGCTGCCGTCGCAGCTGCCGGTGGCCGAGCCGCCGCCCGCCGAGGCGTGCCACTGGCCGCGCGGCGACGATGTGCCGCCGATTACCCTGGCCGGCGCGGTGGTGGCGCTGGAAGACGACGACTTCCTGATCCGCCACACCGAGACCACGCTGGGGCTGGTCAGCGCCGAGCGCTCCCGGCGCACCTTGTTCCACGGCGTCCCCGAGCCGGACATCTTCCTGCTGGGCGCGTCCCGTGGCGGCGGCCACGGGGTGCTGATCGGCGGCGGCGTGGGCTTCGGCCTGCTCGACGACGAGGCCACCGAGATCGAGCGGGTCTCGGTGGTCATTGGCGAGGCGACGGTGCGGGTGACCCGGGACATCCGCCTGTTCGACTGGCGGGGCGAGCCGCGCCGTTCGCGCACCGCCAGCGACGACGCCTTCTGCCGCGGGCTGCGCGAGGCGATGCGCCGTCAGTCGGGAGAGGCCTCATGAGACGTTCGGGCGTGATGCGGGCGGCGCTGCTGGCGCTGGGGCTGATACTCGGGCCAGGACCGGGGCTGAGCGGATGCGCGGCGACGCCGTCGCCGTCGCCGGCCGTGCCCGCCATCCGCACGCTGGCGGTGGCGCCGGCCTCGGCGCATGCGGCCTCGATTTCGATGCTGATGGAGCGCGGCTACGTGATTCGCCACGCCGACGCCGAGCTGGGGCGCCTGGAGGCGGTGATCGCCCGCTGGCCCGGCTATCGCGTGCGGCTGGAGATCGAGGCGGCCGGCGGCGTGAACGGCGAGGCGAGCGTCGGCCGCAGCCGGCTGGCGATGACCGCCTGGCGCGGCGGCCGGCCGCTGCCGCCGTCACTGGTCGAGCCGCTGCTGACCGATCTGAACGCTCGCCTCGAGCGCTAGAACCTGGCTCGGCCTTACGCGCCGCGCAGCTCGTCGATGCCGTCGACGATCGCCAGCAGGCGGTCGCGCATCGCCGCCAGGCCGTCGAGACCGAAGGGTTCGGCCTGGCCCTGCCCCCAGACCGGCCCCGGCCAGGCGGCGTCCCCCTCGCGGCGCAGCACCAGGTGCAGATGCAGCTGCGGCACGATGTTGCCGAGGGTGGCGATGTTGAGCTTGTCGCCGCCGAGGGTCTCCTTGAGGGCGCGGCCGAGCAGGCCGGCCTCGCGCCACAGCTGCTGCTGGTCGTCCTCGCTCATGTCGAACACCTCGACCGCGCCGGGTCGGCGCGGAATCAGCACCAGCCACGGGTAGCGGGTGTCGTCCATCAGCCGCAGCTGGCACAGCGGCAGCTCGGTGACCGGATGGGTGTCCTCGATCAGGCGGGGATCCAGCGTGACATCCGTCATGGGGGCTCCTGGTGGCATCCTGGGGGCGTGAAGGCGCTATGATGGCACAGCGCGGCGCCCGGCGATGCCCCGGGCGCGTCACCGACCGGAAGGGATGCCATCATGACGCCACTCGAGCTCCTGGCCCTGTTCGCCATCGGCGGGCTGGCCGGCTTCATCAACGTGCTGTCGGCGGGGGGCTCGATGCTTACCCTGCCGCTGCTGATCTTCCTGGGGCTGCCGCCCCAGGCCGCCAACGGCACCAACCGGGTGTCGGTCGCCCTGCAGAGCGTGTCGGCGGTGGCCAGCTTCTTCCGCGCCGGCGCCCATCACCTGGGCCTGAGCCTGCGCCTGGCGGTGCCGGCGATGCTCGGCGCCCTGCTCGGGGCGCGCCTGGCGCTGGACGTGAGCGACGCCCTGTTCGAGACCGTGCTGGTGGTGGTCATGGCGCTGTCGGCGCTGCTGATGCTGCTGCCGCAGCCGACGCTCGAGACCCGGCCGCTGACGCCGGAGCGGCTCACGCCGGCGATCTATCTGGCGATGTTCGCCATCGGCGTCTACGGCGGCTTCATCCAGGTCGGGGTCGGCATCCTGTTCATCGTGGTGCTCTACCGCCTGCTGAAGATCGACCTGGCCCAGGTGAACGTCTTCAAGGTGCTGATCGTGCTGGTCTACACCCTGCCGGCGCTGGCCGTGTTCGTGTTCGAGGGGCAGGTGCGCTGGGGCTACGGCCTGGCGCTGGCCGCCGGCAGCATGACCGGCGCCTGGCTGGCGGTGAAGGTCAACATGAGCCCCAGAGGGGCGCTGTGGGTGAAGTGGCTGACCGTGGCGGTGATCGTGGCGATCATGCTGCGGCTGCTGTTGACCTGATCGGGGGTGGCTCAACGCATCGAGTTTGCTAGATTGAACCGGCACAGACGGTTTTCACGACTCACTCCCAAGGAGCTCACATGAAACGGACCCTTCTGCTGTCGATCGCCGCGCTCTTCACCCTGTCCCTGCTCGCCGGCTGCAACACCGTGCGCGGCGTGGGCCAGGACATCGAGCAGGGCGGCGAGGCCATTCAGCAATCCTCTGAGTAAGCCCTCCAGGCATCAGCCGGCGCCGTGCTCGACCTGGGCACGGCGCTCCTCCTCCTCGGCCTGCTTGCGCCGCTTCTTGCGCATCTCGGCCTTCTCAAAGCGTAGCTTCTGGGTATCGGTCTCGAGTGCCAGCTCCGGCACCCGGGCCGGCTTGCCGTGCTCGTTCACCGCCACCATGGTCAGGTAGCAGCTGTTGGTGTGGCGGATCAGCTTGTTCTGGATGTCCTCGGCGACCACCTTGATGCCGATCTCCATGGAGGAGCGCCCCACGTGATTGACGCTGGCCAGGAAGGTCACCAGCTCGCCGACGTGGATCGGCTGCTTGAACAGCACCTGGTCCACCGACAGGGTCACCACGTAGTGCCCGGAGAAGCGGCTGGCGCAGGCGTAGGCCACCTCGTCGAGCTTCTTGAGGATGGCGCCGCCGTGCACCTTGCCGCTGAAGTTGGCCATGTCGGGGGTCATTAGCACGGTCATGGTCAGCTCGTGCTGGCCGGAAAGGGCGTGTTCGTCCATCGAGAGGGGATCCTTGAGGCGATTGTCCCCACAGCATAACGCCTTGCCCCCGCAATGGGGACAAGGCGTCGATAGCGTTCTCCCTGCCAGGTCTAGAGGAAGGTCAGTCCGAGGGCGATGATAATGCCGGTCAGCAGCAGCTGGACCAGGCAGAAGCCCATGATGTCCTTGGCCTTGAGACCGGCGATGCCGAGCACCGGCAGGGCCCAGAACGGCTGCAGCAGGTTGGTCCAGGCGTCGCCCCAGGCCACGGCCATGGCGACCCGCGGCACGTCGACGCCCAGCGCCTCGGCGGCCGGCAGCATCACCGGCGCCTGCACCGCCCACTGGCCGCCGCCGGAGGGCACGAAGATGTTGACGATGCCGGCGCTGATGAAGGTCCAGAACGGCAACGTGGTCTCGGTGGCCAGCGAGACCAGCGCCTGGGACAGCGTCTCGGCCAGCCCCGACTGCACCATGATCGCCATGATGCCGGCGTAGAACGGGAACTGGATGACGATGCCGGCGCCGCCCTTGATCGCCTCCTGCAGGCTCTCGAGCAGGCTGCGCGGGGTGCGATGCAGCACGATGGCCAGGAACAGGAACAGGAAGTTGACCACGTTCAGGTTGAGCCCGCCGCCCTGCAGCACGAAGTGGTCGACCAGGAACAGGAGCCCGGGAATGCCGACCAGCCAGGCCAGGGTCATGCTGTTCTCGAGGCGCTCCGCCGGGCGGGTGATGCGCACGCGCTGATCGTCGTCGTCCTCGAGCAGGCTCGGGTCGATGAACACGCTGTCCTTCTCGTCGGGCAGCATCATGCGGTTGAACAGCGGCACGGCGACGAACAGCGCCAGCACGATCGCCAGGTTGAACAGCGAGAAGATGGTCTCGGAGGTGCCGATCACGCCGATCTGCTCGACGCTGAAGTGGCCCTCGGTGGCGATGGTCAGCGGCACCGAGCCGGCCAGGCCGCCGTGCCAGACGACGAAGCCCGAGTAGGCGCTGGCCACCAGCAGCCGATAGTCGACGCGGATCTGCTTGGCGAGCTCCTTGGCGAACAGCGCGCCGACCACCAGGCCGAAGCCCCAGTTGATCCAGCTGGCCGCCAGCGACACCAGGGTGACCAGCACGATGGCCGCGCCGGCGTTCCTGGCCAGGCCGGCCAGGCGCCGCAGCAGCCGCTTCACGGGCGGCGAGCTGGCCAGCATGAAGCCGGTGACCAGCACCAGCAGCATCTGCATGGAGAAGGTCAGCAGGTTCCAGAAGCCGTCGCCCCAGAAGCGCAGCACCGCCAGCGGCGTCTGGCGTTCCACGGCGATCGCCGCCGCCGCGGCGATCACGGTCAGCAGCAGCACGAAGATGTAGGGGTCGGGCAGGTAGCGTTCGACCAGCTTCACGGCCGGACGCGAGATTACCTTCAGCATGATGACGTTACCTTGTTCGCGGATGAAAAGCCGGATAGCGGCAGTGAAGGCAAGCCTCGGGCCAATTGATGCCAGCGTAAAGGTGAAATGTAGCCAAAGCCGACGAATGTCTAAGTTTTTCCGCCCGACGAACGCGACATGTTATCGCCCGACCGGCGCATGCGGCGGTAGTGGCGCGCGGCAATCGTCCCCCCCGAGCGCACCGCGCCGAACCGGGAAAGGGTCAAGCGTCGGCGCCCGACCAGCGCGTGCGGCGGTAGTGAAGGTAATAGGCGATCAGCACCCCCGAGCGCACCGCGGTGAACAGGCTGAAGGCCAGCCACAGGCCGTGATTGCCGAGGCCGCGGGTGAGCCACCAGACGGGCAGATAGACCGCCAGGGCGATGAAGATGCTGTTGCGCATCTCGCGGGTGGAGGTGGTGCCGATGAAGACGCCGTCCAGCAGGTAGCTCCACACCGCGATCATCGGCATGGCGACCATCCACGGCAGGTACTCGCCGGCGGTGTCGCGCACCTCCGGCAGCCCGGTGAGCAGGGCGATCAGCCAGGGCCCGCCGAGGGCGAAGGCCAGCGCGGCGAGGCCCGCGGTGAGCAGCGAGAAGCGCGCCGCGGCGCGCACCGAGTCGCCGAACTCGTCCCAGCGGGAACGGCCCACCGCGCGGCCGGTCAGCGCCTCGGCGGCGTGGGCGAAGCCGTCCAGCCCGTACGAGGTCAGCATGATGAACTGCAGCAGCACGGCGTTGGCCGCCAGCACGGTGTCGCCCTGGGCGGCGCCGCGGGAGGTGAAGAAGGCCATGGCGAACAGCAGCCCCAGGGTGCGCACGAACAGCTGGGCGTTGACCGCGAACAGCTCACGGTAGGCCGAGCGTCGCAGCAGCCGCGCGCGGCGAAAGCGTCCGCCGAGGCCCTCGAGCTGGTGCCACACTCGCCACAGGCCGAAGGCCAGCGCCGTGTAGTCGGCGATCACCGTGGCCCAGGCCACGCCGTCGCTGGTCATGCCCAGGCCGATCACGAACACCAGGTCGAGGACGATGTTGACGCCGTTGGTCAGCACCAGCAGCGCCAGGGTCACCCGCGAGTTCTGCTGGCCCAGGAACCAGCCGAGGATGGCGTAGTTGGCCAGCACCGCCGGCGCCGAGAGCAGCCGGATGCCGGCGTATTCCGCGGCGAGCCGGGTGGCCTCGGGGCTGCCGTCGAGCAGCCCGAGGCCGAGCGCGATCAGCGGGTCGCCGGCCAGGATCAGCACGCCGCCGATCAGCGCCGCCAGCAGCAGCGACTGGCCCAGCAGGGTCTTCACCGACTCGTCGTCCTCCCGCCCCGCCGCCTGGGAGGTCAGCCCGGTGGTGCCCATGCGCAAAAAGCCGAAGCCCCAGTAGAGGAAGCCGAACAGGGTGGCGCCGAGCGTCACCGCGGCCAGGTAGCGGGAGTCCGGCAGATGGCCGACCACGGCGGTGTCGACCAGGCCCAGCAGCGGCACGGTGATGTTGGAGAGGATGATCGGCCAGGCCAGGGCCCAGATGCGCTGGGAGGATCGGGCAGACGAGGCGGGGGCGGTCGCGGTCACGGTGGCTCCGGTCGGTGGCTGGAGGCGGGGAGCATGGCCGCTGGCATCGGGCGGTGCAAGCGGCCCGGCGTCGACGGCCCGTACGCGGGAGAGCAGGCCGGGGATGCGTCCCCGATCGTCACCATCGCAGGAGGGGCGAGCCATGAAAGGAGTGGACGCCGGGCGCCTGGGGCTGGTACTGGCGCCGCCTGGGCTGCGAGGCGAGCCGCCGCGGCGCCGAGATATCGACGCGACCTGAAAACACGACGCCCCGCGCGAGGCGGGGCGTCGTGGGGCTGTCGTCGCGGCGCCTGCGGCGGTGAGCCGCTCAGGCGGCGGTGATGCGCTCGTACTTCGCCATCAGCTGGTCCTGGCTCTCCTTGCGCTCGGGGTCGAGCGGGATGCAGTCCACCGGGCAGACCTGCTGGCACTGGGGCTCGTCATAGTGGCCGACGCACTCGGTGCACAGGCCGGGGTCGATGACGTAGATCTCTTCCCCCGGCGAGATGGCGCCGTTGGGGCATTCGGGTTCGCAGACGTCGCAGTTGATGCACTCGTCGGTGATCATCAGGGCCATGGAGTACCTCACGAAAATCGCGGCCGGCGGGCTCGGGCATCATGCCCGAGTGCCATGGTCAGGTATTGTAATGCCGCTTCAGCGTTTCGGCGACCTCGGGATGCACGTGCTTCGAGACGTCGCCGCCGAGCCGCGCGATCTCGCGCACCAGGCTCGAGGAGATGTAGGAGTTCTCCACCTCGGGGGTCAGGAACACCGTCTCGAGCTCGGGCATCTGGGCGCGGTTCATGTTGGCCAGCTGCAGCTCGTACTCGAAGTCCGAGACCGCGCGCAGCCCGCGCAGCAGCACGCGGGCCTGCTGCTGCTTCATGAACTCGGTCATCAGCCCCGAGAAGCCCGTCACCTCGACGTTGTCGAGGCCCTCGACCACCCGGCGCGCCAGGGCGGTCCGGGTGTCGAGATCCAGCGTCGGCCCCTTGCCGGGGCTGGTAGCGATGGCCACCACCACCTTGTCGAACAGCCGCGAGGCGCGCTCGATCAGGTCGAAGTGGCCGTTGGTGATGGGATCGAAGGTGCCGGGGTAGACGGCGACGTTCATCACGCTTCTCCGTCGTCGAGGCGTCCGAAGGGGTTGTCCACGGCCAGCGAGACCGGCCTGGCGTAGCCCGGGATGCGGATGCTGTCAGCGCCGACCTCGAGTTCGGGGCCCTCCAGCACGCCCTCGCCGAAGCGGTAGCGGGGCTGGAAGCGGCCACGGTCGGCCTCGTGGCGGTAGGCGGCGGCGGCCTGGCGGGTGGCCTCGCGGCGGCTGCGCCATTCGCTCATCGCCGCCTCGCCGTGGCGGGCGGTCATCAGCCGCTCGGTGACGGCCGGCGACAGCACCACGCCGGTGGCGTTGTTGCCGCCGAAGCCCTTGGCGTTGACGAAGGCGGCGTCGGCCGCGAAGCGCAGCGGCTCGCGGAACAGTCGCAGGCGTTCGGCGTGCAGGTCCTCGGGCTGGCGGTCGTCCAGGGTCGGGATGCCCGGCAGCAGGTCGTGGGCGAAGCTGCCGAGCGCGCTGGCCAGCTGGTCGCCGGCGGCGCTGCCCTGGGAGTGGCCGACGAAGGCCTTGACCGCCACCACCGGCCAGTCTTCGATGCCGTGGGCCTGGGCGACCATGTCGAAGACGTGGGACTCGGTCTCGCGGTTCTTCGGCGTGCTGGTGCCGTGGGCGTGCAGGAAGGTGCGCTCGCGCAGGGCGGTCTCGCCGAGCATCTCGCGCACCAGCGAGGCGGCCTTGCCGAGGGTGATGTAGTTGCCGATGCCGGGGGCCGAGATCGAGCGCTTCCAGCCGTCGGCGTTGACGAACACGTCCGGCACGCTGCCGAGCACCTCGGCGCCGACCTCCAGCGCCAGAGCGTCGTCCATCAGCATCACGAACTGGCTGGACTCGCCCATGGTGAAGCCGCAGTTGCGGGCGAAGGGCCGGCAGGCGCGCTGGTAGTCCGGGTCGGTGAGCAGCTCCAGGGCGTCCAGCGCCTTGAGGCTCTCGTCGTCGGCCAGGGCGCCCATGGTGCGGAAGCCCTCGATGATCTCGGGGGTGATCGGCGCGTCGGCGGTGCCGACCATCACCACCCGGCGGCGGCCGGCGCGGATGTCGTCGACGCCCAGGCGCAGGTTGTAGAGGAAGCTGGCGCAGGCGCCGAGGGCCGCGCCGGTGCTGCCGACGCTGCCGAGCACATAGGCGTTGAGGAAGTCGGCCGGCATCTGGCCGTAGCCCAGCGGCATCTGCTTGGAGGTGGCGCGCTTGCCGGTGGCGAAGCTCTTGAGCAGCCCGCCCCAGCCGTCGTCGTCGAGCTGGCCGATGGAGTTGCCGGCGTAGACGGCGACCTGGTCGGGGTCGAGCCGGTCATGCAGGGCATCCCAGGCCAGGCCGCTGTCGCCCAGGCAGTCGCTGGCGGCGAAGATCGCCATCGACAAACCGCGCGGGTGGTGCACGCTGCGGTAGAGCTGGCCGGGTTCGAAGCCGGAGGGCAGCTGGCCGGCGGCGCGTACCTGGGCCGGACGGGTCTCGGGCAGCATCACGTCCATCTCGCCGGCCGGCACCGTCACTTCCAGGTGCTTGCGGTCGATCTCGCGGACCTGCCAGGTGGGCGGCAGGCTGTCCGGCAGCTGGCGACGGCGTACCCGGAAGGTCATCGGCGTCTCGAGGTCGAGGCTGGCGCGACGGTTGGCGGGCAGGCCCTCGGCGTTGAAGCGCGGGTCTTCGTTGCGACGGATCAGGGTATGGTCGAGCACGCGCTGGCGGGTCTGCTCGACGATGGCCGCGGCGTCGAGGGGGTTGCCGTCGGCGTCGTGCCAGGCATCGTCCGCCTGGGCGCTGGCCAGGCGCATCATGGCCGCCAGGCCTAGCAGGGTCTGGGCTTGGACGTCGTCGGGCAAGGCGTCGAGCACGGTGCGGCGAAACGCCTGATGTCCCGAGGCTCGGCCGGCGGGATTCACGCCACCCATGCCCACGATCACCGGTAAATGTGACAAGCCGGGTTCCTCGTAGTGCGGTTGATATATGGGCTGCTATTGTCCTTTTGGCCAAGGATCATAGCACCCGGCCCGGTGCGCCGTCATGCGGGGCATGGAGGGGTTTTCCACAACCCCGCCGGCGGGGCTGGCGAGAGGCCCGCGGGCCGGCCCATGGCTGGTAGAATGCACGCCTTCCCAAGCCCCCGACCGATCACCGCCATGACCGAGCGTTCCCGCATCATCACCTCCAACCAGCCCGGCCCCCATCACGATCTGGCGCGCCGGGTCGAACGGGCCCTGACCCACCCGCTGCGCAAGCCGCTGGCCGACCATACCCGTGAGGCCTTCGCCGCGGCCGAGGCGTGGCGGGTGGCGCGCGGCGAGGCGCCGCTGATCCTCGACGCCTGCTGCGGCGTGGGGCTGTCGACGCGGCGGCTGGCCGAGGCCCATCCCGACTGCGTGGTGATCGGCGTGGACCGCAGCGCCGACCGGCTGTCCCGCGAGCACGGCGCGCCGCCCGACAACGCCCTGCTGGTGCGCGCCGATCTGGTGGACTTCTGGCGGCTGGCGCTGGCGGCCGGCTGGCGGCCGGTGCGCCACTACCTGCTGTATCCCAACCCCTATCCCAAGTCGACGCACCTCAAGATGCGCTGGCAGGGGCATCCGGTGTTCCCCGCCATCCTGGCGCTGGGCGGGCGGCTGGAGCTGCGCTCCAACTGGCGGCTCTACGTCGAGGAGTTCTCGCTGGCCCTCGAGCAGGCGACCGGCGTCGCCGCGCCGGTGCAGGCGCACGATCCCGAGGGGGATTTCCTGACCCACTTCGAGCGCAAGTACCACCTCAGCGGCCAGCCGTTGTGGAAGATGGTCGCCGAGCTGCCGCATCGCCCGGGGCTGCTGCCGGTCGAGTGAGGCGGCTCAGCGGCTGCGGCGATCGCAGAACCTTTCGCTCAGCGTCTGCCGAAGCCAGCGGGCGATCGGCCCCTGGGCGGCGTCGCGACGCGAGACCGTCTCCACCTCGATGACCGGCAGGGTGCCCAGGGTCTCGTCCGACAGCGCGACCAGGTGCTCGCGAAACGGCGGGTAGCGGGCGATATGCTCGGGGACCATCGCCCAGCCCAGCCCGCGGGCGGCCAGCTCGCCGATCGAGTAGAAACTGTTGAGGCGCCAGAACTGGGTGCCGAGCGGCGCCTCGTCGTCGCCCGTGGAGCGCGAGGCGATCAGCAGCTGGCGGTGGTCGGCCAGGTCGCCGAGGGAGGGCGCGCCCCGGCCGGCCAGGGGATGGTCACGGCCGGCCACCAGCGCCTGGCGCAGATGGGCGATCGGCACGCCCTCGAGCAGCGGGCCGCGGCCGAGGCGCCCGAGCAGGATGCCGAGATCGGCGGTGCGGTCCTCCACCCACCCGGCGATATCGCCCTGGGCGCCGTAGAGCAGGGTCAGCTGCAGGGCGGGGTAGTGATGGGCCAGGGCCTCGAGGGTCTCGTCCACCGGCGGCATCTCGACCAGCGCCTCGTCGATGGCCAGCACCAGCCGGGCCTCCTCGCCCTCGGCGATGGCCCGGGCGCGGGAATCCAGCCGCTGGCACTGGCGCAGCACCGCGCGGGCCTCGTGCAGCAGCGCCTCGCCGGCCTCGGTCAGGCGCGGCAGGCGGCCGTCGCGGTCGAAGAGCGTGCAGGCCAGGTCGACCTCCAGGTGGGCGATGGCGGTGCTTACCGCCGACTGGGCGCGGCCCAGGTGGCGGGCGGCGGCGGAGAAGGAGCCGCACTCGGCGCAGGCGACGAGCACCTCCAGCTGATCGAGGGTCCAGCGCATGGGTGACCTATCGGTTTTTTAGATGGAATCCAACTCGTATCCATCGCCATATTGGCGAGAATAGTCCGCCAGGTCGAGGCCGGCTGGCCTCGTGATGATATCTCGGGAGGTGACGATGCGCTCCTGGAAGGAACGTTTGACCCATACCACGCTGTTCGAGGCCGGCGGCCTGTTGATGGTGACGCCGCTGGCCAGCTGGCTGACCGGCCGTGACATGGGGGAGATCGGCGTGCTGGCCACGGGGCTGGCCACCGCCGCCATGCTCTGGAATCTGGTCTGGAATCGCGCCTTCGATGCGCTGGTGCCGACCCGTCGCCGCAGCCTGGGGCAGCGCTTCGCCCAGTCGTTCGGTTTCGAGCTGGGCCTGCTGGTGATGACCCTGCCGGCGGTCGCCTGGTGGATGGGCATCGGCCTCGTGGAGGCCTTCTGGCTGGATCTCGGCTTCATGCTGTTCTTCCTGGCCTATGCCATGGTCTTCAATACCCTGTTCGATCTCGTGATGCGCCGCCGGCTGGCGCGGGGAGGTGTCTGATGGCCTATCTGTATCTGGCACTGGCGATCGTCGCCGAGGTGGTGGCGACCAGCTCGCTGAAGGCGTCCCAGGAGTTCACCCGGCTGTGGCCGAGCGTGACCGTGGTGGTGGGCTACGTGCTGGCCTTCTACCTGCTGACCCTGGCGCTGCGCACCCTGCCGGTGGGCATCGCCTACGCCTTCTGGGCCGGGCTCGGCATCGTGCTGGTCACGCTGATCGGCGTCCTGGTCTACGGCGAACGCCTGGATGTGCCGGCGGCGCTGGGCCTCGCCATGATCGTCGGCGGGGTGGTGGTCATCCAGGCCTTCTCCGGGGTCTCCGCGCACTAGGGTGCAGGAGGGGCGCGATGCCCCCATGGCCAAAAACCTTCATCGCCCCGTCCCCGGTCTTCCTCTGCTTTTCGCCCCCTCTTCTTGCCGATCGGTGTCGGTCGGTCGAATCGCATCGGGGGCACGGGTAGACTGCGGCCCTGCCGCGCTTTCTCCTGTGCCCTTCGATCTCACGGATGACGCCCATGCTGCCTCGCTGTCTCTCGCTCTGCCTGCTGTTGCTGCTGCCCCTGACCGCCCTGGGGCAGGGCTTCTCCCATCTCGAGGAACTGGCCGATGACGGCTTTCGCATCGGCGCCGAGGCGCGCCTGCTGGGCAATGGCGGGCCTGGCGAGACCCTGGGCAGCCTCTCGCCGGAGCGCCA
Organism: Halomonas sp. B23F22_10; assembly: GCF_043496975.1. Lineage (NCBI taxonomy): Bacteria > Pseudomonadati > Pseudomonadota > Gammaproteobacteria > Oceanospirillales > Halomonadaceae > Halomonas > Halomonas sp. B23F22_10. The sequence continues at coordinate 62,419 of NZ_JBIEKF010000003.1, forward strand.
GCTGTCGCCGGCCTCGGTGTCCAAGATCTACACCGCGGCGGCGGCGCTCGCGCGCTTCGGCCCCCAGCACCGCTTCACCACGCGGCTGCTCGGCAGCGCCGAGCCCGATGCCGAGGGCGTGCTGCAGGGCGATCTGATCCTCGACGGCGGCGGCGATCCGGCCCTGACCAGCGAGGACCTGTGGCGGCTGGTGCAGCGGCTGCATCAGGCCGGGGTGCGCGAGGTCACCGGGCGGCTGGTGGTCAGCCAGTGGCGCTTCGGCCCGGTGGCCTGCCTGACCACCGACCGCTGCGAGGGCCAGCGTCGGGTCGACAACGCCTACAGCGCGCTGCTCTCCTCGGCGGCGGTTAACTACGGCAACTGGTGCGTGACCGTGGCTCCGGCGCGCACCGCCGGCGCTCCGGCCCGGGTCACGCCCTGCGACGGCCAGGCCGACCTGGTGCGCATCGACAACCGCATCGAGACCCGGCCGCCCGACAGCGGCACCGAGCTCTCGGCGCTGCGGGTGACCGACGGCGACGGCGACGTGATGCGGGTGTCCGGCCAGATCTCCACCAATGCCCGTCCGCGGGAGCTCTATCGCACCAGCTCGGACCCCGCCGAGCAGGCGGGCCGCACCCTGATGGCGATGCTCGAACAGGCCGGCATCGCGGTGGCCGGCGGCCACGTCACCACCACCCTGGAGCCGCCGGCCGGCGCCTCGCGCCTGGCCGCGGTGGATGGCAAGCCGCTGCAGGAGCTGCTGCTGCGCACGCTCAACTACTCCAACAACTTCATGGCCGACACCCTGACGCTGGACCTGGCCACGACGCCGCGCCCCTCGCTGAGCCAGGGCGGCGATGCCATCGAGGCCTTCGTCGGCGGCCTGCCGGGCCACGGCCCGCTGCGCCTGGACAGCGGCAGCGGCCTGACGCCGGAGAACCGCACCAGCGCCGCCGGAGTGAACGTGCTGCTCGAGCACATGTTCCGCCAGCCCTCGCTGTTCCCGAGCTTCGTCGCCGCCCTGCAGTCGCCGAGCAACGGCGTGATGCGCTTCATCCGCCGCGGCCCGGCGACCTTCCAGGACCGCGTCATGCTCAAGACCGGCACCCTCAACCAGCCGGTGTCGGTGCGCGCCGCGGCCGGCTACTTCCGCACCCGCTCCGGGCGCTGGGGCGTGTTCAGCGTGCTGGTCAACGGCACCGGCTCGACGCCCTACCTGAGCTGGTCCCAGGTGCTGGACCGGCTGTCGGTGGATCTCGCGGCGATGATCGAGGCGCATTGAGCCGCGCCGGCGTCGACGTAACAATTGCCCAATATGGCTCTGCTACTATCGGCGTTCCACGCCGAACGCTGATGGATGCTATCGATGAAACCCGGACACACCGGCTGGCGCCACCTGGTGCACTCCACCCGCTATTCCCTCAAGGGCCTCGGGGCGGCCTACCGCCACGAGGCCGCCTTCCGTCAGGAGCTCGGCCTGTGCCTGGTGATGGTGCCGCTGGCCGTGTGGCTGGGCCGCGAGCCGGTGGAGTGGATCCTGCTGATCGGCAGCTGCCTGCTGGTGCTGATCGTCGAGCTGCTCAACAGCGCCATCGAGAACGTGGTCGACCGCATCGGCCCGGAGCGCCACCGCCTCTCGGGGCGTGCCAAGGACATCGGCTCGGCGGCGGTGATGATCTCGCTGATGACCGTCGGGCTGACCTGGGGGCTGATCGCCTGGGATCGCTTCCTGGGCTGAGGTGGGCGGGCGCCGGCTAGTGCGTGGCGCCCCGGCTTGGGTATCCTGAGGGCATCGATCAACCGGATGCGAGACGCCCATGGCCCTGCCCGACGACTTCCTGCCGCTGGATGCCATCCCCGAGCCGCTGGCGGCCCCGCTGCAACACGCCCGGGAGCGCCTGGCCACGGCCCTCGAGCAGGCCGACAACCTGGCCGACATGCGCCAGCAGGAGGGCCCCGGCGAGAGCTGGGCGGCGCTGGCGCCGCAGCGCCGCGAGCAGCTGGCGCGGGTGCTGGCGGTGTCGGAGTTCGTCGCCGAGACGCTGAACCGCCATCCCGACTGGCTGCCCCGGCTCGATGCGCAGGGCGAGCTGGACGCCGCGCCGGACGCCGATGCCCTGAGCGAGGCCCTCGCCGAGCGGCTGGAGAGCGCCGAGGACGAGGCGGCCATGCACGCCGCGGTGCGCCGCTTCCGCCAGGCGCGCATGCTGGGCATCGTGTGGCGCGACCTGACCCGCCCGCCGGGCATCGACATGTGGGCCACCGCGGCCGCCGTCACCCGGCTCGCCGAGACCTGCCTGGAGCAGGCGCTGAGTTGGCTCGAACGCCACTTCGAGGCGCGCTGGGGGCGCCCCGGGCCGCGCGCCGACGGCGGCGAGCAGCGCCTGGTGGTGCTCGGCATGGGCAAGCTCGGCGCCGGCGAGCTCAACCTCTCCTCCGACATCGACCTGATCTTCGCCTTTCCCGAGAAAGGCGAGACGGTGGGCGGGCGCAAGGCGCTCGAGCACCAGGAATACTTCACCAAGATCGGCCAGAAGCTGATCGGCGCGCTGGACGCGGTGACCGCCGACGGCTTCGCCTTCCGCGTCGACATGCGCCTGCGCCCGCTGGGCGACGGCGGCCCGCTGGTCGGCAACTTCGCCTCGCTTGCGAGCTACTACCAGGACCAGGGCCGCGAGTGGGAGCGCTACGCCATGCTCAAGGCGCGCCCGGTGGCCGGCGACCTCGAGGCCGGCGCCGAGCTGCTGGCGAGCATCCGGCCCTTCGTTTATCGCCGCTACCTGGACTTCGGCGCCATCGAGTCGCTGCGCGAGCTCAAGGCGATGATCAACCGCGAGGTGCGCCGCCGCGGCATGCAGGACAACATCAAGCTCGGCCCCGGCGGCATCCGCGAGGTGGAGTTCGTGGTCCAGGCCTTCCAGCTGATCCGCGGCGGCCGCGACACCGAGCTGCAGGTCACCTCGCTGAAGGCGGCGCTTGAGCGCCTGCCGGACCTGGGCCTGCTGCCCGCCGCGGTGGTCGACGAGCTGATCCCCGACTACGTCTTCCTGCGCGACCTCGAGCACGCCATCCAGGCGCTGGAGGATCGCCAGACCCAGACCCTGCCGGCCGAGGAAGTCGCCCGCGAGCGGGTGGCCCTGGCGCTGGACATGGAGGACTGGCCGGCGCTGACGGCGCGGCTCGACGAGGTGCGCGATCGGGTCCGCCGCCACTTCGACGCGGTGATCGCCGACCCCGAGGACGCCGACGAGGATGCCTCTGCCCCGGCGGGCAGCCGCGAGCGCGAGGAGTGGCGGGCGCTGTGGCGCGGCGAGCCCGGCGAGGAGGAGACCGAGGCGCGCCTCCGCGAGGCGGGCTTCACCGATCCGGCCGCCGCCTGCCGCCGCCTGCGCGCGCTGCGCGACTCGCGTCAGGTGCAGGCGATGCAGCGCATCGGCTACGAGCGCCTGGAGGCGCTGATGCCGCTGCTGCTCGACGCCGCCGCGGACAGCGAGGTGCCCGACGTGGCCCTGCAGCGGGTGCTGCCGCTGGTCGAGGCGGTGCTGCGGCGCACCGCCTACCTGGCACTGTTGCGCGAGAACCCCGAGGCGCTGGAGCATCTGATGCACCTGTGCAGCGCCAGCCCCTGGATCGCCGAGCAGCTGGCCCGCCATCCGATCCTGCTCGATGAGCTGCTGACCCCGGACACCCTCTACACCCCGGCCGACAAGGCGCGGCTGGCCGACGAGCTGCGCCAGGCCCTGGGGCGGATTCCCGAGGGCGACGAGGAGGCCGAGCTCGAGGCGCTGCGCGTGTTCAAGCACGCCCAGGTGCTGCACGTGGCGGCCTCCGACATCGCCGGCACCCGCCATTTGATGAAGGTCAGCGACTATCTCACCTACATCGCCGAGGTGATCCTCGAGACGGTGCTGGCCATGGCCTGGAAGCACCTGACCCGCAAGCACGGCTTCCCGCTGCGCCGCGACGGCGAGCGCTGCGGCCAGGCGCCGGAATTCCTGATCATCGGCTACGGCAAGCTCGGCGGCATCGAGCTCGGCTACGGCTCCGACCTGGACCTGGTGTTCCTCCACGACGGCGCCACCCGCGGCAGCACCGACGGCGACCGGCCGATCGACAACGCGGTGTTCTTCACCCGCCTCGGCCAGCGCATCATCCACCTGCTCACCGCGGTGACCCCGGCCGGCAGCCTCTACGAGGTCGACATGCGCCTGCGGCCCTCGGGCAACGCCGGGCTCCTGGTGTCGAGCCTCGACGCCTTCGCCGACTACCAGCGCCGCGAGGCCTGGACCTGGGAGCACCAGGCGCTGGTGCGCGCCCGGGTGGTGGCCGGCCACGACGCCCTGGCCGAGGGCTTCGACGCCGTGCGCGGCGAGATCCTCGGTCGCGAGCGCGACCTCGAGGCGCTGCGCGAGGAGGTGGTGGCGATGCGCCACAAGATGCGCAAGCACCTGGCGAGCCAGGGCGAAGACTTCGACCTCAAGCAGGATCCGGGCGGCATGGTCGACATCGAGTTCCTGTGCCAGTACGCGGTGCTGGCGATGGCCCACGACAGCCCGGCGCTGCTGCAGTGGAGCGACAACATGCGCATCCTCGAGACCCTGGAGCAGTGCGAGCGGCTGCCCGCCGAGGACGGCGAGCGCCTGCGCGAGGCCTATCTGGCCTGCCGCACCGCGGCCCATCGTGCGGCGCTGACCGGCGATCCCGCCCGCGGCGACAACGCCGACTTCGCCGCGCATCGCCAGGCCGTGATCGCGGTCTGGCGGCGGCTGCTAGAGCCGGCGTCAGGAGACGCCTGACGCCACCGCTGCCTGATAGGCTGGCAACGCGACGAAAGAAGCGCGGCTCTCAGGGCCGCGCTTCTTTTTTACCGGGAGAGAAACCTCAGCCGCGACGCCAGCGCGTGAGCAGCCACTGCCGAGCCGGGGTCTGACCCAGCAGCAGTAGCGCGATCGCGGTGGTCAGCAGCAGCGACAGCGGGTTGGTGACCAGCGCGGCGAGGAAGGCCGTCGCGCTGTCGCCCACCGAGGACATCGCCTGGCGATAGGTCTCGTCGAGTAGCGGCCCCAGGATAACGCCGAGGATGATCGGCCCCATCTGGAAGCCGAATATCTTCAGAAAGTAGCCGAGAATGCCGAAGCCGAGCATCCAGTAGACCTCGGTCATGCTGCTGTTGATCGAGTAGGTGCCGACCACGCATAGCACCACGATCAGCGGGATCAGCAGCGCCTTGGGCAGCTCCACCACCTTGGTGAAGAGGCGGATGCCGGTCAGCCCGAAGATCAGCAGGAAGATATTGGCCAGTGCCAGGTTGCCGACGGTGAACCAGAAGATGTGCGGCGACTCGACCATCAGCATGGGGCCGGGATTGAGACCGTGGATCACCAGTGCGCCGATGATGATCGCGGTCACTGCGTCGCCTGGCATGCCCAGGGTCAGCATCGGCACGTAGGCGCCGCCGACTGCGGCATTGTTGGCGGTCTCCGGCGCTACCAGACCCTCGTAGGCGCCATCGCCGAACGGCCGCGAGGGAGCTTTCACCGAGCGCTTGGCGTGGTCATAGGCGAACAGCGAGGCGATATCGCCGCCGGTGCCCGGCAGGGCGCCGACGATGACCCCTATCAGCGAGGTGCGGATCGACAGCGGCAGGTATTTGAGCACCATGCCCAGGGCCGGCACGATGCGATCAACCTTCTGGCGTACCGGCGCCTGGTGCAGGGCGTGCAGCTGGTAGAACGCCTCGGCCACCCCGAACAGGCCGATCATCACTACCACGTAGTGGATACCGCCCATCAGGTCGATGCTGCCCATGGTGAAGCGACCCTGGGCGGTGACCGGGTCCATGCCGACCAGCCCGATAATGCCGCCGAGCGCCACTGAAAAGATGCCGCGGGCCAGAGACTTGCCGGCCAGGGTGCTGACCAGCAGCAGTCCCATGACCGCAATCAGGAAGTAGTCGCGGGGCGCGAACTCGAGGGCCACGTCGGCCAGGAAGGGCGCGCTGCCGGCCAGCACCAGGGTGCCGAGCAGCCCGCCGATCACTGACATCACGGTGCTCAGGCCGATCGCCTGGCCGGCCTCGCCGCGCTTGGCCAGTGGATAGCCGTCGAAGGCGGTCACTACCGCCGAGGGCGCTCCGGGAATGTTCAGCAGGATAGCGCTGCGCGAGCCGCCGTAGACGCCACCGCAGTAGATGCCGACGATCAGCGCCAGGGCGTGATTGATGTCCCACGAGAAAGTGAAGGAGATCAGGATCGAGGCCGCCATCGTCACCGATAGCCCGGGGATAGCGCCGACGTAGATGCCGGCGAAGGTCCCGAGCGCCGTCAGCATCAGCAGTTGAGGGTCCAGCCACGCCATCAGCAGATAGGAGAAGGTGTCACTCATGGGGAGTCTCGGAGATCAGGGAAGATAGACGCGGAAGACCAGGGTGAACAGGCCATAGATCACGGCGATGGCGAACGCCGAGATCAGCAGCGAGCCGACGATCCGGTCACGGCGCAGGAAGACGAAGCTCAGTGCCAGGAAGCCGAAGGTGCTGGGGAAGAAGCCCAGTGGCCGAATGACCGCCAGATAGGCGACGGTCAGGGCGCAGAACGCCAGCACGACCGGTGGGAAGTGCTGGCGCAGGAAGCGGACGAGTTCGTCGAGCGGGCCGTGGCTGTCCGGTTTCGGTCGGCGGCGGTGGCTGACGATCACGGCGATGGACGAGGCGATCATGATCAGCGACAGGGCGATGGGGAAGGCGCCGGCGGAGTTGATCGAGGAGAAGCCGGTGATCCGGTAGGCCTGGTGGAACACGGCGAGACTGAAGATCAGCAGCAGCCAGTCGAAGGCGCGCTCGCCGGGCTGCAGCTTGGGAGGGGTGCGGCTCATGGAAGACTCCAGCGGGGGCAGCGAGCGGCGGACTCGCTGCCCCGGGTCTGACGGCCCCGGGCCGTCATGTCGGGTAAGGGCTAGGGGCGGGGAATGCCCAATGCCTCGGGAGAGGTCTCGACGGCGCCGGCGTCATACATCGACCAGGCGGTGACCGACTGCCAGTTGTCGAGGTAGGCCTTCGCCTCGTCGCCACGCAGGTTCAGCGGCTGGCCGCCGAAGTTGGCCAGGAAGGTCTGGAAGTCCTCGCTATCCACGGCCTGAGCATAGGCGTCCTCGAGGGTCGCCTTGATGTCGTCCGGCGTGTCCTGGCGCACGAAGACGCCCCAGAACGGGCCCCATGGCAGGAAGGACGCCATATCCGGCAGCGCCTGGGTGATCGGCGGCACGCCCGGCAGCGAGGCGATCTCGTCGCTGGACAGCACCGCCAGTCCCTTGAGCTTGCCGGCCTGGATATGCTCGCGCGCCGCCGCCAGGCTGAGCGGCATGAAGTCGATGTGATCGCCGAGCATGGCGGTGATGCCGGGGCCGTCCCCGCCGAAGGTGACGGTACGCACGTCGAGGTCGTCCACGGCGTTGATCATGGCGTGCAGGGTACTGGGCAGGCCGCCGGCGCCGGTGCCGCCCATGCGCAGCGTGCCGGGCGCCTCCTGGGCGGCCTCGAGCAGATCACTGAGGTCGTCGTAGGGGCTGTCAGCGGGGGCGGCGATCACCACCTGGCCCTGGCCGATGATGTTGATCGGCGTCATGTCGTCGTAGCCGAAGTCGGCCAGGCCCATCAGCCGATAGAGCTGGGGATTCTCGGCGCCGTAGAGCAGGTTGTAGCCGTCGGGGCGCTGCTGCATGACGTAGTGCATGCCGATCACGCCGGTGCCGCCGGGACGGTTCGTCAGCACCACGGTAGTGTCCAGAGCGTCCTCGACGTGGGGGGTGAGGCTGCGGGCGACGTTGTCGGTAGCGCCACCGGCGCCCCACTGGATCGTGCCCTTGAGGTTGCGCTCCGGATAGTCCGCCAGTGCCGTGCCGGAGAGGGGCAGGGAGCCGGCGGCGATGGTCAGTCCAGCGAGAAGGTATTTGAGCATCTTGAGATTCTCTATGGTTAACGGCTTATTATATTAATGTTCCCTACCATCCGAGCCCGGCGTGTCATGTTGCGCCGTGATCGGAGGGGAGGGGCGGCTGTTGATTGGTCGGCGAACGAGTTTGCCGCGCTCGCTGGAGCTGTCAATGGCTGCCTGGCATTCTCCGGTTCTTGCGTCTGTGCCCACGCCCGACGAGACCCTCGGCCATCACGCGCATCCTCGGGGTGTGCTCAGGAGACAAGACCATGCAACTGGGCCTGATTGGCAAGGCCATCATGAAGTCCAGCGCGCCGGACCTGCACGTGCGACTGGGCGAGCTGACCGGCATTCCTGCCACCTATGACCTGTTCGACGCCAACGAGATGCCTGTCGATACCCTCGCAAGCCAGGTGCGCCGGGTGATGGCGCAAGGCTATCGCGGCGTCAACGTCACCTTTCCCTGGAAGGAGGATGCCGTACGGTTGGCCGACACGGTCACCGAGGGCGCCCGCATGGTCGGCGCGGCCAACACCCTGGTGTTCGAGGACGGGCGCATCGTCGCCGAGAACACCGACTTCACCGGCTTCGTCAGCGGCTTTCGCGCCACCCTTGGCGAGCGCGCCCCGGGGCGGGTGCTGCTGGTCGGCACCGGCGGCGTGGGCAAGGCGGTGGCCTTCGGGCTCGGCCGGCTGGGCGCCGAGGAGATCGTGCTGCTCGACCTCGACGCGGCCAAGGCTCGCGGACTCTGCGAGGAGCTCGAGGCCGAGGGCTTACCGGCCTCGTGGATTCGTCCCGAGCGGCTGGCCGCGGCGGTGGCGCGCTGCGACGGGTTGGTCAACTGCACGCCCATCGGCCACGAGAAGAGCCCCGGCTGCCCGATGCCCGGCGAGCTGATCGAGGCCCGTCACTGGATCTTCGATGCGGTCTACGTGCCGGCGGTCACCGAGTTCATCGCCGCCGCCCGGGCGGCCGGGGCCAGCGTGATGAGCGGCGTCAGCCTGTTCGTCTTCCAGGGCGTGGACGCCTTCAAGCGCTTCTGCGAGGATGCCGACAGGCGCGCCGCGGCCGACGAACAGGCCGCCGCCCTGTTCGCCCACTACAAACGGGAACTGCTGAAGGAGAATGACGGATGAGCGTGGGCAAGGTCCTGGTGCTGCACGGCCCCAACCTCAACCTGCTGGGCACTCGCCAGCCGGAGATCTACGGTCACGAGACCCTGGCGGACATCGACGACGCCCTGCGCGCCAAGGCCGCCGATCACGGTTGGACGATCGAGTGCCGTCAGAGCAATCACGAGGGCGAGCTGATCGATGCCATCCACGCCGCCCGCCTGGACGGCACCGGGGCGATCATCATCAACCCGGCGGCCTACACGCACACCTCGGTGGCGATTCTCGATGCCCTGAACGCCTTCGACGGCCGGGTCATCGAGGTGCATCTGTCCAACGTGCACAAGCGCGAGAGCTTCCGCCATCACTCCTATGTCTCGCTGCGCGCCGACGGCGTGATCGCCGGCCTCGGCAGCCGCGGCTACCATGCCGCGCTGGAAGCATTGATCGTGGCCGGCTGAGAGCCACTTCCTGTCCCTTCGGGGCCGCCATGATGTCGGCCCTTGCGTTGCGGCCGCATCAGGCCCCGGCGAAGAGCGCCAGATGACGGCTCAGCCACAGCATCAGGCTGATGGTCACGAAGGAGGTCAGGGTGCTGACCATCAGCGTGGCGGCGGCGATGTCGTCCAGGCCGAAGCGCCGCCCGAGCAGCGGATAGATGCTGATCATCGGGGCGCAGGCGAACAGCAGCGCGCCGGTGAGCAGGGTGGGGGTGACGTCCGGCAGCAGCAGGAAGGCGCCGAAGACCGCCAGCGGATGCAGCACCAGCTTGCCCACCGCGATCTGGCCGATGTCGCGCACCATGCCCTTGGGTTTCAGCCCGTAGAGCGAGCCGCCGATCACGAACAGCGCGGCGGGGCCGGCGGCGCCGGCCAGCATGTCGATGACCCGGGTCAGCGGCGAGGGCAGCGACAGCCCCGTCGCCGACAGCAGCACGCCGATGGAGAGCCCGATCAGGACCGGGTTGCGCACCAGGCGCCGCCCCGTCTGGTGCAGCGTCTCGCGCAGGCCGTTGCCGGCCTGGTGGCCCAGTTCGGCGAGGATCAGCGCCAGCGGGATGATCAGCAGGTTCTCGATCAGCATGTTCAGGGCCAGGAAGACCGCCGCGGGTGGTCCGAGCGCCATGGCCGCCACCGGATAGCCGATGAAGCCGCTGTTGGACGCCGACATGCCCAGCGCCTGGATGGCACCGGTGCCTAGCGGCTTGCGCTGCAGCGTCATGGCCAGCGTCAGCCCGGTCGCGAACACCGCCAGCGAGCCGCCGCCGTAGGCCAGCAGGTAGGTGGGGTCGAAGACCTCGCCCAGCGGGTGCTCGGTCAGGGCGCGGATCACCAGTGCTGGCAACGCGAAGTACATGACGAAGGTGCCGACGCCCTGCAGCGGTGCCGCCTCGATGATGCCGCCGGCCCGGGCCAGATAGCCCAGGCCGATGATCAGGAAGATCGGGGTGGTGATGGCGAGAATGTCGAGCACGTAAGCCTCCCTGCCGTCGTGCCGGGGAATCGGTCTCAGCTGACGTGGGACCGGATCAGGCGCACCTTGTCCTGCAGCAGCGGCAGGAACGACTGGGTCAGGGTGTCGAAGTCGATGCGCGCGGCGTTGGTGCTGACGTTGATGGCGCCGAGCAGCGTGCCGGTGGCGTCGAAGGCCGGCACCGCCAGGGAGCGCAGTCCGGGATCCAGCTCCTGGTCGACGATGCTGTAGCCCTGCTGGCGGACCCGCTCGATGCAGTGGCGCAGCTGGGCCTTGTCGATGATCGAACGCTCGGTATGGGCCTCGAGCGTGACCCGCTCGAGGTAGGCGTCGAGCGCGTCGTCGGGCAGCTGGGCCAGCAGCACCCGGCCCATGGAGGTGTAGGCCGCGGGCAGGCGCGTGCCGACCGACAGGGTGATGGCCATCAGGCGGTGTCGGGCCGACGAGCGGCACACGTAGGTCACCTCGTCGCCGTCCAGCACCCCCAGCGACGAGGATTCGCCGATCTCGGTGGTGATGTCTTCCAGATACTGCTGGATCACCGCGCGATACTGGTTGGCCGACAGATACGAATAGCCGAGCTGCAGCACCTTGGGCGTCAGCTCGAAGTGGCGCTGCTGCTTGCGCACGTAGCCCAGGGCATGGAGCGTCAGCAGGAAGCGGCGGGCGCGGGCACGGTTCATGTCCGTCTTGGCCGCGACCTCGCTCAGCGTCATGCGCGGGGTGTCGTCATCGAAGGCCTGGATCACCTCCAGGCCGCTGGCCAGGGCGGTGACGAAGTCGCGATCGTCCGGTGTCAGGGTGTCGTCTTGCATGGGCGCATCATCGCAGGTTATCCGTCTCGAGTTGATGGGGCATCCGCCAACAATCTAGCATAATGTTCGAAATGCGAACACTTGTACGACCTTGGTCCGAGTCGCCATGGTCGCTCTGGATTGCCACTTCCTGCCCACCGCGGAGATTCTGCCATGCCCGTCGATATGCTCCAGTCCCCCTTCATGAGCCAGGAGGCCCAGGCGGCCAGCCGCGACGAGGACTTCGTCGGCGCGATGCTGGCCTTCGAGCTGGCCCTGGTCGAGACCCAGGAGGCCGAGGGCGCCATCCCCGCCGGCACCGCCGAGCGCATGAGGGCCCATCTGGAGGGGCATGCCTTCGACGTGCCCGCCATCACCGCGGGCATCGCCAGCGGCGGCAACGCCGCCATTCCCTTCGTCAAGGCCGGCCGCGCCGCGCTGCCCGACGATCTCAAGCGCTACTGGCACCTCGGCGCCACCAGCCAGGACGTGGTCGACAGCGCCCTGATGCTGCTGCTCGCGCCGAGGCTGGCGCGGCTCGACGCGTTGCTGGAGCGCTGTCGAGCCGCCGGCATCGCGCTGATGTCGCGCCACGACGAGACCGTGATGGTGGGGCGCACGCTGATGCAGCAGGCGCTGCCGATCACCTTCGGTGTCAAGGTGGCGCACTGGGCGCTGGGCCTCGAGGAGGGGCGCCGGCGGCTGGCCGGGCTGCCGCTGCCGGTGCAGTTCGGCGGTGCGGTGGGCGTGCACTCGGGTTTAGACGGGCCGGGCCGGGAGGGCCTCGGCCTCGGCGTCATGGACGGCCTCGCCGCGCGGCTCGGCCTGGTGGCGCCGGTGCTGCCCTGGCACACCGATCGCCAGCCGATCCATGCCCTGGCCAGCGCCGTCGATGCGCTGGCCGGTGCCGCCGAGAAGCTGGCGCTGGACGTCTCGCTGCTGACCCAGACCGAGCTGGGTGAGGTGGCAGAACCCGCCGGCGAGGGCATGGGCGAATCGTCGTCGATGCCCCACAAGCGCAATCCGGTGCGCTGCGCGATGATCCGCGGGGCCTGCCGCCGGATCCATGGCCATGCCTCGGTGATCCTCAACGCCACGGCGCAGCCGCTGGAGCGTGGGCTCGGCGAGTGGCACGCCGAGTGGACGCCGCTGGTCGACGGTGTGCTGCTGCTGGAAGGCGCGCTGGAGCAGGCCGCCGTGCTGCTCGAGGGGCTGGAGGTCAACGCCGAGGCCATGCGCCGCAATCTCGCGGTGACCGGCGGCGCGATCATGGCCGAGCCGGTGGCGCGGCGGCTGACGCCGCAGCTGGGGCCCGATGCCGCCAAGGCGTTGGCGGCGGACGCGGCCGAGCGCGCCCGACAGGCGGCTTGCCCCTATGCGCAGGCCCTGGAGGCACTGCTGGGGGAGCGGCACCCCGAGCTGGCGGGCGCGATCACCCGTGATGAGCTCGAGGCCGCCACGGATCCAGCCTTATACCTTGGTAGCAGCAAGGCCCAGGTCGCGCGTGCGGCTCGCTGGCTAGAAGGCTGAGTAAATGTTTGAAAAATAATCGAAATTCGATCGATACCAGGAGCCGGCCATGCCGGCTCCTGGCGTTTCCGGCGTTTGACGCCGCCGGGCGTGCGGATTAATTTGTTCGTACTGCAAATCTATGTGCGCATAGCGAACTTTCAGCGTGCATGGAGATCGAACAGCAACCGTGAACGCCGGCGATCCCTGCACACTCCTCGATCCGGGCGTTCCCCTCAAGAGGCGACTATCATGGCCGAGATCCTCAGCCTGCATGACGCGGTGGCGCGCTACGTCGAAGACGGCGCCACCGTGGCCATGGAGGGCTTCACCCACCTGATTCCCTTCGCCGCCGGGCACGAAGTCATCCGCCAGGGCAAGCGCGACCTGACCCTGATCCGCATGACGCCGGACCTGGTCTACGACCAGCTGATCGGCGCCGGCTGCGCCAGGAAGGTGATCTTCTCCTGGGGCGGCAACCCCGGCGTGGGCTCGCTGCACCGCCTGCGCGACGCGGTGGAGAAGGGCTGGCCGCACAGGGTCGAGATCCTCGAGCACAGTCACGCCGCCATGGCCTGTGCCTTCGAGGCCGGCGCCGCCGGGCTGCCGCTGGCCGTGCTGCGCGGCTACGTCGGCAGCGAGCTGCCCAACGTCAACGACCAGATCAAGTTCATCGAGTGCCCCTTCACCGGCGAGCGCCTGGCCGCGGTGCCGTCCGTGCGCCCCGACGTCTCTATCGTCCACGCCCAGAAGGCCGACCGCGCCGGCAATGTGCTGGTCGAGGGCATCGTCGGCGTGCAGAAGGAGGCGATACTGGCCGCCACGCACAGCATCGTCACGGTCGAGGAGATCGTCGACGATCTCGACACCCATCCCAACGCCTGCGTGATCCCGGGCTGGGCCATCGACGCCATCGCCGTGGCCGAGCAGGGCTCGCTGCCGTCCTACGCGCACGGCTACTACCCGCGCAACAACCGCTTCTACAAGGAGTGGGACGCCATCGCCCGCGACCGCGATGCCTTCACTCAGTGGATCGAAGAGAACGTCATGAACGCCGGGGGGAATGCCTGATGAGCCACGTCGAGAAGAGCCTGGACTACACCGCCGGCGAGATGATGACGGTGACCGCCGCGCGGGCGCTGGAGAACGGCACCACCTGCTTCGTCGGCATCGGCCTGCCCAGCGAGGCCGCCAACCTGGCGCGCCTGACCCACGCCCCGGACGTGGTGCTGATCTACGAATCCGGCACCCTGCAGACCAGGCCCGAGGTGCTGCCGCTGTCGATCGGCGACGGCGAACTGTGCGAGACCGCGCTGACCACCGTCTCGGTGCCGGAGATGTTCCGCTACTGGCTGCAGGGCGGCAAGATCAACGTCGGCTTCCTCGGCACCGCCCAGATCGATCGCTACTGCAACCTCAACACCACCCTGATTGGCGACTACACCTCGCCCAAGGTGCGCCTGCCGGGCGGCGGCGGGGCGCCGGAGATCGCGACCAACGCGGGCGAGGTGTTCATCACCCTCAAGCACTCCAAGCGCGCCTTCGTCGACCAGGTCGATTTCATCACCACCCTGGGCTTCGGCCGCGACGGCAAGGGCCGCGATGGCGTGCCCAACATCGGCAAGGGCCCGACCCGGGTGATCACCGACCTGTGCGTGATGAAGCCGGACCCCGAGACCAAGGAGCTGGTGGTAGTGTCGCTGCACCCGGGCGTGACCGCCGGGCAGGTCCAGGAGGCCACCGGCTGGGAGATCCGCTTCGCCGAGACCCTGGAGAGCACCCCGGAGCCTAGCGCCCATGAACTCGAGGTGCTGCGCGCGCTCAAGGATCGCACCGCTCAAGCCCACGCGGGCCAGTAAACCAGGAGATCACCGCATGACCGACGTCTATCTCTGTCATCCCCGCCGCAGCGCCATCGGCCGCTTCGGCGGCACCCTGGCAAGCCGGCGCCCCGACGACCTGGCCGCCGACATCTTCAAGGCGGTGCTGGCCGAGGCGCCTAAGCTCGAGGCCGCGGCAATCGAGGAAGTCTTCATGGGCTGCGCCAACCAGGCCGGTGAGGACAACCGCAACGTGGCGCGCATGTCGTCGCTGCTGGCGGGCCTTCCGGCATCCATCCCCGGCACCACCATGAACCGTCTGTGCGGCTCGGGCATGGACGCGGTGGGCACCGCCTTCCGCGCCATCAAGGCCGGCGAGATGGACCTGGCCCTGGCCGGCGGCGTGGAGTCCATGTCCCGCG
Organism: Halomonas sp. B23F22_10; assembly: GCF_043496975.1. Classification (NCBI taxonomy): domain Bacteria; kingdom Pseudomonadati; phylum Pseudomonadota; class Gammaproteobacteria; order Oceanospirillales; family Halomonadaceae; genus Halomonas; species Halomonas sp. B23F22_10. Next base: position 77,462 of record NZ_JBIEKF010000003.1, read on the forward strand.
CGCCCTACGTGATGGGCAAGGCCGAGAGCGCCTATGCCCGTGGCCAGCAGATCGAGGACACCACCATCGGCTGGCGCTTCGTCAATCCGCTGATGAAGAAGGTCTACGAGACCCACTCGATGCCCGAGACCGCGGAGAACGTCGCCGAGCAGTTCGGCATCTCCCGCGAGGATCAGGACGCCTTCGCCGCGCGCTCCCAGGCCAAGGTCGCCAAGGCACAAGAGGCCGGTCGCTTCGCCGAGGAGATCGTCGCCATCGAGATCCCGCGCCGCAAGCAGGAGCCGCTGAGCTTCGATACTGACGAGCACCCGCGGGCCGGCACTACCGTCGAGAAGCTCGCCAGGCTGCCGACGCCGTTCAAGGCCGAGGGCGGCAGCGTCACCGCGGGCAACGCCTCCGGCGTCAACGACGGCGCCGCGGCGATGCTGGTGGCCAGCGCGTCCGCGGTGAAGCGGCATGGCCTGACGCCGATGGCGAGGATTGTCGGCATGGCCACCGCCGGCGTCGAGCCGCGCATCATGGGCTACGGCCCGGTGCCGGCCGTGCGTCGCCTGCTCGAGCGCACCGGCGTGTCGCTGGACGAGATCGACGTCATCGAGCTCAACGAGGCCTTCGCCGCCCAGGCGCTGGCCTGCATGCGCGACCTGGGTCTTGCCGACGACGATCCCCGGGTGAATCCCAACGGCGGCGCCATCGCCCTGGGCCATCCGCTGGGCATGTCCGGCGCGCGGCTGCTGCAGACCGCTGCTGTGGAACTCCAGAAGACCGGCAAGCGCTACGCGCTGTGCACCATGTGCGTCGGCGTGGGGCAGGGCATCGCCACGCTGATCGAGAGAGTGTAGAAAGAGACGCTCGACCGTCTCGGGGGCCGGCGTCGCCAGCCCTTCCCGTTTCCTGTACGGAGAGAACGCATGGCATTTCTGAACATCGACGGACGCAGCGTGGCCTATCGCCTGCTCGGCGCCGAGGCCAATCCGCTGGTGATCCTGGCCCATCCGCTGGGCATGACCCAGGCGGTCTGGGACGACCTGCTGGCGGCGCTTCTGCCGCGCTACCGGGTGCTGACCTGGGACCTGCCCGGCCACGGCGCCAGCGAGGCCTGGCCGGCCGACGGCGGCGAGATCACCCCCGAGGCGCTGGCCGCCGAAGCGCTGGCCCTGGCCGAACAGGCCGGCGCGGCGCACTTCCACTTTGTCGGCACCTCCATCGGCGGCGTGATCGGCCAGCAGCTGCTCAAGGCGCACGCCGAGCGACTGCTGTCGGCGACCCTGACCAATACCGGCGCGGTGATCGGCAATGCCGAGCTGTGGGCCACCCGGGCCGGACGCGTGCGCGAAGAGGGCCTGGCGGCGATGGCCGGCGAGATCGTACCGCGCTGGTTTGCGCCCGATCTGGTGGCGCGCGTGCCGGCGCTGGACCAGGGCTGGCGCGTGCAGATGGGCCGCACCGACGACGAGAGCTACGCGCGGCTGTGCGAGATGCTCGGTCGCACCGACTTCCGCGGTCAATTGAAGGGCCACGGAGTCGACGTGCACCTGCTGGGCGGCAGCGAGGACATGGCCACCCCGCCCGAGACGCTGCAGACCCTGGCCGCCGAGTGCGACGGCGCGCCGCTCGAGGTTATCGAGCGCATCGCCCATGTGCCCTCGGTGGAGGCCCCGGAGATGGTCGCCAAGCGGCTGCTCAAGTGGATGGCCGCGGATCGCGCGCGGGTCGGCGAGCAGGGCGTGGCCTACGCCGAGGGCCTCGAGACCCGCAAGCAGGTGCTGGGCGAGACGCACGTGGCGCGCTCCACCGAGAACGCCAACAGCCTCGACGCGCCCTTCCAGCAGATGATCACCCGTCTGGCCTGGGGCGAGCTGTGGGGCAACGAGGACCTCACCCGCGCCGAGCGCAGCATGATCACCACTGGCATCCTGGCCGCCCTGGGGCGCGAGGAGCTGGAGCTGCATCTCAAGACCGCCAGGCGCATCGGCCTCAGCGAGGCCCAGCTGCGCCAGGTGCTGATGCACGTGGCCGTCTACGGCGGCGTGCCGGCGGCCAATCATGCCTTCGCCCTGGCCAAGCAGCTGGGCTGGGGCGAGGCGCAGGACTGACGTCGGAGGAGCCCCAATGCTGAGCTCACGCATCAAGCTGCGCCATCTGCAGGCCTTTCTCGAGGTGGCGCGGCAGCGCAGCTTCGCCCGCGCCGCCGAGCGCCTGGCGATCAGCCAGCCGGGCGTGTCCAAGACCATCCGCGAGCTCGAGGAGATCCTCGGCGCCGAGCTGTTCGAGCGCGGGGCCCAGGGCGTGGCGCTGACCCAGTCCGGCCTGACCTTCCTGCGCCACGCCGGGCCGGCGATCCGGGCGCTGGAGGAGGGCATCGGCGCGGTCGGCGATGCCCATCAGGGGGCGCGCTGGCTGCGCGTGGGGGCGCTGTCCACCGTGGAGAGCCGCCTGCTGCCCCTGGCCATTCGGCGCTGGCAGGCCGCCCAGTCCTCGGAGTCGGTCGGCGTCGACGTGGTGACGGGGCGCAGCGCCTCCCTGCTCTCGCAGCTGCGCCTCGGCGAGCTCGACCTGGTGGTGGGGCGCATGACCGAGGCGCGCGAGATCCGCGACCTGACCTTCGAGCATCTCTACTACGAGCCGCTGGTGCTGGTGGTGCGCGCCGGCCATCCCCTGGCCGGCGTCGCTTCCCTGGCGCCCGGCCGGCTGGTCGAATTCCCCTGGGTGCTGCCGCCGCCGCAGACCACGCTGCGTCAGCGGGTCGACAGCTTCTTCGTGCGCCATGGGCTGGAGCGACCCGGCCGGCTGCTGGAGACCCTGTCGCTGCCGGTGAGCCTGGGCTACACCCGCGACAGCGAGGCGATCTGGGTGGCGCCCCGGGAGGCGGTGATCGAGGAGCTCGAGGCCGGCCGACTGGTCGAGCTGTCGCTGCCGCTGGAGGGGCAGGGCGGTTCGGTGGGGCTGTGCATCAACGCCAGCATGCAGCCCTCGCTGGCGCTGGAGGCCTTCTGCGAGGCGCTGCGCGAGACGGCCTCCGAGCGCTGATGTGATGATGCTCAACCCATAACCATAGGGTTATGGGGTCTCGGCGAGACGTCAATTGGCAGCCCTGAGGCAGGGCGCCACACTGCCGATATCGGTCCGGCGCGCCCGCGGTGCGTCGTCCTACTTCACGCCAGCAAGAGAACTCGAGATGCAAAACGACAACAAGCGCTTCGTGGAGCGCGACCGTGACTGGCATCCCCCGGCCTATGCCCCCGGCTACAAGACCAGCGTCGCCCGCTCGCCGAGCCAGTCCCTGGTCAGCCTGCAGACGCCCAGCGCCTCCGAGCTGACCGGCCCTGACTTCCGCCGGCTGCGCATGGGGCGCCACGACAACGACCTGCTGATGAACTTCCGCGAGGATCCCGCCCTGGCGGGCAGTGCCGGCCTGCCGGCGGGCGAGCGGATCATCATGTTCGGCCGCGTGGTCGACCAGTACGGCAAGGCGGTGCCGCATACCCTGGTGGAGATGTGGCAGGCCAACGCCGGCGGCCGCTACCGCCACAAGAAGGACGGCTACCTGGCACCGCTCGACCCCAATTTCGGCGGCGTGGGCCGCTGCCTCACCGACGAGCAGGGCTGGTACCGCTTCCGCACCATCAAGCCCGGCCCCTACCCCTGGGGCAACGGCATCAATACCTGGCGCCCGGCGCATATCCACGTCTCGGTGATGGGGCCTTCAATCTCCACGCGCCTGATCACCCAGATGTACTTCGAGGGCGATCCGCTGATCCCGCTGTGCCCGATCGTGCAGACCCTGCGCGACCCCGAAGCCGTCGAGACCATGACCGGTCGTCTCGACATGGCGCGCAGCCGCCCCATGGACTGCCTGGCCTACCGCTTCGACCTGGTGGTACGCGGCGAGCTGCAGACCTATTTCGAAAATCAATGAGCTGGTTCGAGAATCAGTGATACAGGATCAGGGGACCCTCATGAAACAGCCCAATTCCCAGCCCACCGCCGAGCTGATGCTTCGCGAGACCGCGTCCCAGACCGCCGGCCCGTACGTGCATATCGGCCTAGCCCTGGACGTGGCCGGCCTGCCGGAGCGTGACGAGGAAATCTGGAACCGCATGGCCCGGCCCGAGGCCGAGGGCGAGCACATCGAAGTGGTCGGCACCGTCATCGACGGCAACGGCGACCTGGTGCGCGACGCCCTGCTCGAGGCCTGGCAGGCCGACGCCCGGGGCGAGTACCGGCCCGAGTTCGACCTTGAGCAGCCGTTCAACGGCTTCGGCCGCACCGCCACCACCGCCGAGGGCGCCAGCGAGTGGCGCCTCGAAACCATCAAGCCGGGCGCCGTCACCCGCGGCGACGGGCGGGTGATGGCGCCGCACATCAACCTGGCGATCTTCGCCCGCGGCGTGAACATCCACCTGCAGACGCGCCTCTACTTCGAGGACGAGGCCGAGGCCAACGCCGCCTGCCCGGTGCTGAACGCCGTCGAATCCCCGGCCCGCCGCCAGACGCTGATCGCCCGGCGCGAGGAGGCCGATGGCCGGGTGCGCTATCGCTTCGACATCCGCCTGCAGGGCGAGGGCGAGACGGTGTTCTTCGACTTCTAGACGCAGCACCGAACACAGCCGTCCACAGGACGCGAAAGGCCCCGCCTCGGCGGGGTTTTTTTCTGCCTGATGGCCTGGCGTCGGTGAATGATCGAAGGCCCCGGCATTCAGGCTGATGCTGGCAAGGCGGAACAACGCGAAACGGCGGCCCCAGGGCCGCCGTTTCGCGTCGAGACATTGGAGATGGGGTATCAGGCCGAGCACTGCCTCTTGAGAGCCATGGCGGCGTCATAGACCGCCTTGGCGCGCTCACCATTTTCGTTTAGATAACGATCGATGGTGTCCTGCAGCACCGGACCCCAGTCGTCGTCATCGAGGGCATTCTCAATGACCAGGATCTCGTCGCCGGCCGCCTCGGCTTCCTGGCGACCCTGCTGGATCAGCTCGTCGTAGACGGCGGCGGCGCGTTGAGCCCATTCGGGGCCGCTGTGCTCGTCGATGACGCGCTGCAGGTCAGGAGGCAGCTGCTCGTAGCTGCGCTGGCTCATGGTGGCGAACAGCGACAGGTCGTAGAGCGGAATCTCGGTGTGGTGATTGGCCAGATCGTTGAGCCGGAAGGTCTTCATGGCCTCCCAGTTGAAGCTCAGCCCGTCGACCACGCCACGCTGCATGGCGGTATAGACGTCCGGGGCCGGCATGCCGACGGCCTGCGCATCGAGGCGCTCGAACATGTCGCCGACCAGTGGTGTGGGGCGGCGGAGGCGCAGACCCGCGAGGTCCTCGGGTGTCTCGATCGCGCGCTCTTGGGTATGCAGATAGCCCGGGCCGGTGGTGAACAGGAACAGCGGGCGGGTATCGGCGTATTCGTCGTCCAGTTGCCCCTGGTCATAGAGCGACTGCAGGATGCAGGCACCCTGGGCGGCGCTGGACGACACGCCGGGCAGTTCGACTACCTGGGTCAGAGGGAAGCGGCCGGCGGTATAGCCCTGTGCCGAGGCGCCGATATCGGCGATGCCGTTGGCGGTGCTCTCGTACGTCTTGTCGGACTTGGTCAGGGTCTGGCCGGGATAGACCTCTACCTCCAGGCGGCCGTCGGAGGCGTCCTCGACGCTGGAGGCCCAGGCCTGGAAGAGTTCCTTGTCGATCAGCGAGCCGCCGGGCCAGACATGGGCGACGCGCAGGGTCGTCTCGGCGAACGATGCCTGGCTGGTCAGGGCGCAGGCCAGGGTGAGACCGGTCACGATCGGGGTGAGTCGCATGGCATCCTCATTGTGTCGTTATGGTTATGGGGAACGGGGAGGGCTCAGAGGTCCAGTACCAGGACCTTGCTCTTGGCGCGCGAGCAGCAGGGGGTGAACTGGTCGTTGGCGGCGTGTTCATGGTCTTCGAGGTAGAGGTCGCGATGATCGGGCTCACCCTCAAGCACGCCTGTCAGGCAGGTGCCGCATACGCCCTGCTCGCAGGACACCATGATCTCGACACCGTTCTCGGCCAGCACCTGATGCACGGTCTTGTCGGCCGGCACGGTGTAGCTGTCGCCGCTGCTGGCGAGCCTGACCTCGAAGCTGTCGTCATCATCGCTGGTGGTCACGGCACCGGCGAAGTATTCGCTGTGCAATCGGTCGGTTGGCCAACCGCGGGCCTTGGCGTTGGACATCACCGCCTCGATGAAGCCGGAAGGGCCGCAGACGTAGACTCGGGCCTCGGGATCCGGGGTGCCGAGAAGCGCCTCGAGGTCGAGTTTCTGTGACGCTTCGCCGTCATCGAAGTGGAAGCGCACCCGGTCGCCAAAGGTGGAGGCGTCGATGCGTTGGCGGAAGGCCGTGCGCTCCGGCGAGCGGGTGCAGTAGTCCAGACTGAAGTCAGTGTCGGTATGGGCCAGGCGTTCGGCCATGCACAGCAGCGGCGTGATGCCGATGCCGCCAGCCAGCAGTAGGATGCGCTCGGCCGGCTCCAGCGGGAAGTGGTTCTTGGGCGCGCTGATCTGCAGCAGGTCGCCTTCTTGGATCTCGTCGTGCATGGCCTCGGAGCCGCCCCGCGAGCCCGGATCTCGCAGCACGCCGATCTGGTAGCGGTCGCGTTCCTCGGGGGGGTTGCAGAGCGAGTACTGACGTATCAGGCCGTCCTTCACCCGTACGTCGATATGCGCGCCGGCGCCGAAGGCCGGCAGCGGCCGGCCGTGGGGGTCGGCCAACTCGAAGGTGACGATGTCTTGGGCTTCCTCGCGGCGGGCCTTGACCTCGACGATCAATGAAAGGGATGCCTGACTCATGAGGTGGCCTCCTCAGACTGGGGCTCTCGTTCCTCGGCGAGGATCCGGTCGATGATGCGACGCGCCTGGACGCCGCCACCGTCGATATTGAGCTTGAGCAGCTGCCGGTCGGGGTAGCGCAGCAGGTTGCGCTGCTGCGACTCCAGCATCTCCAGGTCCTCGGCGAAGATCTGGCCCTGCCCCTCGCGGATGCGGTCTGTGAGCGCCTGATCTTCCGGGTTGAAGTTGCGCGCCATGCCCCAGAAGTACCAGATCGAGGTGTCGGTCTCGGGGGTGATGAAGTCGACCACGATGCTTGAGGCCTTGACCTCCGCCGGCGCCTCGTAGCCGCCGTGGCCGGCGTGGGCCACGCCGACCTCGATCAGCACGTGGCTGGGCGGCGTGAAGCGGCAGATCTGCCAGCGATCCACCGGCACGTCGTCGGCCAGGCCGTTGCCGCGCAGCGCAGCTTGCCAGAAGGGCGGGGCGGGGATGCGTTCCATGTGACGCTCGGTGATCGCCTCGTCGCCTTCGGTGCGGTTGACGGGAGCCGCTTCCTCGATCTCCGGCTGGCCGATGCTGGAGGCGTGCACGTAGGTCTCGTGGGTCAGGTCCATGAGATTGTCGATCATCAGGCGATAGTCGCAGTGGATGTGGTAGAGCCCGCCGCCGTAGGCCCAGCCCGGATCCTCGGCCCAATGCAGCTCGGGAATCAGCGCAGTATCAGCTTGTTCGGGGTCGCCCGGCCAGATCCACACGAAGCCGTGGCGTTCCTCGACCGGATACGCGCGAATGCTCGGGAAGCCTCTGACTCGCTGGCCCGGCATGCTCGAGCATTTGCCGTCACAGCCCATCTCCAGACCGTGATAGCCGCACACCAGCTGGCCGTCGCGCACGAAGCCCAGCGACAGCGGCGCGCCACGGTGGGGGCAGAAGTCCTCGACGGCAGCGACCTTGCCTTCCTCGCCACGGAAGAAGACGATCGGCTCGTTGCAGATGGTACGGCCCAGAGGCTTGTCTTCCAGCTCTTCCGGAGTGCAGGCGACGTACCAGGTATTCTTGGGGTAGGGCGCTTGATGGGTCATGGGATCTCCTCGGTGACTCGGTCAAGGTCGTTTTTCTTTGGATCCAAAGTTAAGGTTTTTTGCCCTCAAGAGGTCAACTTATCCTTTAGTTGGATCCAGTGATCGTTGGGTAGTCAAACAAATGATGAAGGTAGGGAAATCAGGTGAGTAACAGTGGCAAGAGCGTGGTGGGTCAGCTGCGTCGATGGATCAGTGAGGGCGAGCTTGTCCCCGGCCAAAGGCTCGGGGAGGTCGCGGTCGCCGAGCAGCTGGGCGTCTCGAGAACGCCGGTTCGCCTGGCGTTTCGCACCCTGGAGCAGGAGGGGCTGCTGCAGCGGGCCGGCAAGCGCGGCTTTCAAGTGCGCGAGTTTTCCGACACCGACGTGCGCTGTGCGGTCGAGGTGCGAGGGGTCCTGGAGGGGCTGGCGGCGCGACGCCTCGCCGAGCAGGGACTGTCATCCGAACTTCACGATCAGCTGGCCAATTGGATCCAAAAAGGACGGGAGCTGCTCGCGAAGGGATATCTCGTCGAGGACGATGTCGCCGACTGGAGCGAGTTGAATCTCGGTTTTCACGGGACGATCGTGGCCGCGGCCGGGAGTGATGTCGTCGGCGATGCGATCGCTCGTAATAACCACCTGCCGTTCGCGGCGGCGGATTCGATCATCCTCGATACGGCATGGCTGGAAAGGGAATATCGCAAGCTGCAGTTGGCGCAGATGCAGCACGAGCTGGTGTTTCAGGCGCTGCGTGATGGTGAGGGCGCGCGGGCCGAGATGCTGATGCGTGAACATGCCTTGATCGGCCTGCGCTACACCGAGGTGCTGGAGGGAAGATCGCGCTGAGTTTAATGGGGTTAATGGATCCCGGATGCGACCAAAGTCGCTTTTCGCCTAAGCGGCGGGTGGTTTATCTTCAGGCTTAAATCACGAACACATGTTCACCATGCGAACTTTCCATGGTGCATCACAACGATACAAGACGTTCGGAGAAGCCCCATGAAGACTCATGTCACCGCCTGCCTGCTGGCTGCTTCCGTGGCCGGCCTGACCGCCGCCTCCGCCGAGGCCGCCACCACCCTGCGCATGGCCCACTTCTGGCCCGGCGCCTCTGCCATCAACCAGGACCTCTTCGAGGACTGGGCGCAGACCATCGAGGAGGCGTCCGATGGCGAGCTGCGCGTCGAGATGTATCCCTCCGGCACCCTGGCCAAGCCCGATGGCATCTACGAGGCGGCGGCCAACGGCATCGCCGACATCGGCGCCACCGCTCAGGGCTATACCGCCGGGCGCTTCCCGCTGTCGCAGATCGTCGAGCTGCCTGGCGTGGCCACCAACGCCACCCAGGGCGCCTGCGTGCTGCAGAGCCTCTACGACGACGGCCACCTGGACGCCGAGTACGAGGACACCCGCCCGCTGTTCATGTTCACCACCGGGCCGGGGGGCATCCACACCATCGACACCGACGTGCAGGTGCCCGCGGACCTCGAGGGGCTGCGCATCCGCCGCCCGACCTCCGTGGCCGGCGATATCCTCGAGAACATGGGTGCCAGCCCGGTCGGCATGCCGGCCCCGGACATCTACACCGCCATGCAGCGCGGCGTGATCGACGGCCTGAGCTTCCCCTGGGAAGGCATGAAGGTGTTTCGCCTCAACGAGCTGACCGAGCACCACACCGAGGTGCCGTTCTACTCGCTGATCTTCGTCGCCACCATGAGCCAGCGCACCTATGACCGCCTGAGCCCCGAGCAGCAGGCGGTGATCGACGACAACTCCGGCATGCAGTGGGCCGAGAACGCCGGCGCGGTGTTCGACCGCCTCGACCGCGAGGGCAAGCAGGAGGCCGCCGAGGCCGGCCATACCATCCGCGAGATCGCCGATCCGCTGCAGGACGCCGACTGGCAGAAGCCGCTCCAGGACGGCATCGACGGCTACCTCGCCGGCCTCGAGGAGCGCGGCCTGCCGGGCCGCGAGGTCTACGAGGCGGCGCTGGCGGCCAGCGAGTCCTGCGCGGCTCCCCAGGAATAAGCCATGATGACGGCCTATCTGGAACGGGCCAGCCGCGGGCTGGCCCTCGTCTGTCGGGTGGTGGCCGGCGTCGCCCTGGTCGCCCTGCTGGCGGTGACCATCGCCGATGTCAGCACCCGCTATCTGTATCGCCTCTCCGAGGGCGCCATCGCCCTGCGCGTGACCGGCAGCGTCGAGCTGGTCAGCTATCTGATGCTGTGCTCGCTGCTGGCGGCCATGGCCGCCAACGTCGAGAAGAGCCAGGTGGTGGTGGAGGCCTTCTCCCATGGCCTCGCGCCGGCCATCAAGCATCGCCTGCACGGGGTCTATCTGCTGGGCTTCGCGGCCCTGGGCCTGATCCTTTGCCTGGGCCTGTTCGACTCGGCGCAGAGTGCCGCCTCCCACGGCGAGGTGACCCAGGACCTGCGCCTGCCGATGAGTCCCATCTACTACGCGGCGTCGCTGCTGAGCCTGCTGCTGGGCGTGCGCAGCCTGATCGAGGCGCTGCTCGGCGCGCTGTTCGGTCACGAGTCGGAGGTGTCCCATGGGGAGTGAAATGATCGGCGCGCTGGGCCTCGGCGCGCTGCTGATCCTGATGATCCTGCGCGTGCCGGTGGCGCTGACCATGCTGATCGTCGGCGTGGTGGGCTTCGCCCAGGTGATCAGCTGGGACGCGGCCATCGCCCAGCTCAAGACGGTGCCGGTGGAGGTGCTGTCCAACTACAGCTTCAGCGCGGTGCCGATGTTCATCCTGATGGGCGTACTGGCGGCGCATTCCGGCATGGCCGGCAAGCTGTTCCAGGCCACCCGGGTGATCTGCGGCGGCTGGAAGGGCGGGCTCGCCATCGCCGCGGTGGGTTCCTGCGGGGTGTTCTCGGCGATCTCCGGCTCGTCGCTGGCCACCGCCAGCACCATGACCCGCGTCGCGCTGCCGGAGATGGAGCGCTACGGCTATCACCGCGGCCTGGCCACCGGGGCGTTGGCCGCCGGCGGCACCCTGGGCATCATGATCCCGCCGTCCATCGCGCTGCTGATCTACGCCATCCTCACCGAGCAGTCGGTGGGCGACATGTTCATGGCCGGGCTGGTGCCGGGGCTGATGGGGCTGGTGATGTACGCCCTGACCGTGACCGTGGTGATGCGCATGAAGCCGTCGCTGGCCGTGGCCGGCGAGGCCACCCCGTGGCGCGAGAAGCTGGCCTCGCTGGGCGGACTGGTGCCGTTCTTCGCGGTATTCCTGATCATGATCCTGGGCATCTACTTCGGCATCTTCACGCCCACCGAGGGCGCCAGCGTGGGGGCCTTCGCCACCCTGCTCTATGCCCTGGCCAAGGGCCTGCGCGGGCGCGACCTGTGGCGCGCGGTGCAGGAGACCCTGTCGCTGTCGACGGTGGTGTTCTTCATGCTGGTGGGTGCCGACACCCTGGGCTACTTCATCTCGGTGTCGCGGATCTCGTTCTCGATCAGCGACTTCCTCTACGGCATGGACCTCGCGCCGATCGTGATCGTGCTGTGCATCCTGCTGATGTACTTCGTGCTCGGCATGTTCATGGATGCCATCGCCATGCTGGTGATCACGGTGCCGGTGGTGTTCCCGATCATCCAGTCACTGGGCGTCGACCCGGTGTGGTTCGGCATCGTCACGGTGCTGACCGTGGAGCTGGGGCTGATCACCCCGCCGGTGGGCATGAACGTGTTCGTGATCAAGGCCATGGCGCCGCACGTGGCGCTGGGCGAGATCTTCCGCGGCGTGTCGCCGTTCATCGCCTCGGACTTCCTGCGCCTGGCACTGCTGATCCTGTTCCCCGCGCTGACCGGCCTGTTCTTGCTGTAAGCCTGCGCTAATCCCGTCATTCACTCAGAGATGAGCGCCACCGAGAAATCGGTGGCGCCCCAGACTGCTGCGTAAAAAGGAGGTGTTGAGACTCAAAAGAGTTCTGATTCAGTTTTTATTTCATAAAAACAATGTTGTTCAACGCATACATAACAACCAACTAGAGAGATCGATATGCAAGCCAAGAAGACTCTGCTGCTGGCCCTGCTGCCGGCCAGCCTCCTGCCTGCCCAGAGCGTCATTGCCTTCGATGTGGTCGAGGCTGGCCAGCCGGTAGTCACCGGCGAGCCGAGCCGCGTGGGCCCGCCCTGGGCCCATCGCAGTACCTTCAATATTCCCGGCACCAACACCGATGTCGCCTTCGGCGGCTACGTCAAGTTCGATGCCCTCTACGACTTCGACTATGACCTTGGCGAGGTCACCGATCCGCTGGCAGCCGCCAGTGAAGGCAATGCCACCGACGGCAAGACGACCTTCACCGCCCAGGAGTCTCGCCTCAACTTCCGCACCCAGACGCGTTTCGGTGACGAGATGCTCAAGACCTATGTCGAGGGCCACTTCGTCCCCGATAACAGTTGGAACCTGCGCCACGCCTACGGCGAGTACAACGGCTTTCTGGCGGGTCAGACCTGGTCCAACGCCATGCTTTTCCTTGGCGCACCGCGGACGCTCAAGCTTGGCGATCCTATCGGCTATGCCGCCGGACGGCCCGAGCAGGTGCGTTATACCCATCAGGCGGGCGGCAACACCTTTGCGGTGGCCCTCGAGAATCCCGAGTACTCCATCTCCGATGCCGGCCCCGGTGGCACGGTTGATGAGAACACCGAGCTGCCGGACCTGACCCTGCGTTATCGCTACAAGCGCAACTTCGGGATCTCCGGGGTGGTGCGGCAGTTCTCCACCGACTCGGCGGTGAGCGGTCAGGACGAGAGCACCACTGGCTATGGCGTGATCGCCCAAGGGGCGCTGCCAATGGGGAGCACCACACTCAAGGGCAACATGATGGTGGGCAGTGGCCTGGGAGGTTACCTGGACTTCGTGCCGCCCGGGGCCGCCAAGAATCGGGCGCCGGATGCCTACCTGGACGCCAATGGCGACCTCGAGGCCGTCGACCTGCAGAGCGTCGGCGTGTCGCTGGAACATCGCTGGAACGACGCCTGGTCAAGCTCCATCGGTACCTCGCGGGTCGAGCAGGACCTGCCTGACGACGCCCCGGGCTTCCAGAGCCTGGCCGATACCGTGCAGTACTCGCACGTCAATCTGATCTGGGACGTCAATTCGCGCATGACGGTGGGCATGGAGTACCAGCTCATAGACCTGGAGCGGATCAACGGCGAGGAAGTGGATGCCAGCCGTCTGCAGGCCAGCGCCCAGTTCCACTTCTGATCGCGTGACTTCCTTTTGACCTTGCCTGCCCACAGGCGATGGATTAACCGGCCCTAGGGCCGGTTTTTTTCATGTGGGTCAGACACGATGATCTTCCGGCAGCTTCGGCCGCGGCGGGGCGGTACGGGACGAAGGCTAGTGGGCGAGCGATCAGCGGTAGACGTCGAGGTCGTCGGCCAGCACCACCTCGCCGTCGTACTGTTGCTGGACCTCCACCAGGGCGGACTCGATCGGTGCTACGTAGTACAGCACATGGTAGAGCACCAGCAGGTCGGGCTCCGCAGCCGTGGCCAGCCCCGCCAGTTCGTCAGTGAGGGTGTGGGCGTACTGGTGATAGGCCTGCCATTGCTCCGGGAGCTCCTCCCAGCCGTTGCGGCTGATCACCTCATGGACCAGGATATCGGCGCCTTCGGCCTGGCGCTGGACCTCGTCGTTGAGGGAGGTGTCGCCGGAGATGACCACGGTCTTGTCGGGGGTCGTGACCTTGAAGCCGAAGGCCTTGTCCCAGTGGCCGTGGGAGACCGGGAAGGCCTCGATGCGCACGCCGTCCTCGTCGAACACCACCCCCGGGCCCTCGATCTCGGTGACGACGGCGTAGGCCGCGTCGGGGTTGGTGACCGGGCTCTTGTCTGCCAGGCGGGTCTGGGTGTCCTCGGCCAGCATGGTGTAGATGCCATCGCTCATCGCCTGCGTGCCCTGCGGGCCGACGACCTGCAGCGGGTCGCTGCGGCGCCACCAGTAGGTGGCCAGCAGCTCCGGATAGTCGAGCACGTGGTCGCTGTGCAGGTGTGTCAGAAACAGATGGTCGATATTGATGGGGCTCAGGGCCTCGATGCCGTGGCGCTCGGCGGCCTGGGTCGTGCGCTCGACGACGCCGGCGCCGACGTCGAACACATAGGCTTCGCCGTCGTGGATGACGGCCACGCCGGCCCCGGCGCGGTCGCCGTTGGGCACCGGTGTGCCGGTGCCCAGCATGACGACCTCGGTCTCGGCGAGAGCGGCGCCGGACATGCCGGCCGACAGGCCGAGCAGCAGGAGGGGAAGGGGGCGTAGATTCATGACGTGTCGGTTTCCTGATCAGGGGCAGGAGCCGAAAATGTGGCACCCGCCTTTGTGCGCATTACGAACTAATGTTTGCACTGCGCAGTCAGGAGCCTCGCAGTCGCGTCGATCGCGACAATGCGACGAACGTGGTGCGTTGGCGGCTGGCGGCTGGCGGCTGGCGGCTGGCGGCTGGCGGCTGGCGGCTGGCGGCCGTCGGCGCTTGGCGTGAGGCAGGCTCAGGGCGTACCGGACGGCTCTTCTTCCCGTTCGGTCTGGTGCCGGCGGAAGTCGCGCGGCGGCGTGCCGGCAAGGCGCTTGAAGAAGCGCGTGAAGTAGGCGGGTTCGGAGAAGCCGAGCCCGTCGGCCACTTCGCCCACCGTCAGGTTGGTGTAGATGAGCTGGCGCTTGGCCTCCAGCAGCAGGCGTTCGTGGAGCAGCTGCAGGGCGCTGCGGCCTGCCAGACGTCGGCACAGTAGGTTGAGGTGGGCGCTGGTGATCCCTAGCCGTTCGGCGAACCACTCGATGCCGGGCTGCTCGGCGTAGTGCGCCTCGATCAGCGTCTGATACGCCTGCAGGTGTGTCCTGGCCTCATCGCGCTGCCGGGGCGCCGGCCCCTGGGTAGCCGCGGCCGGGGCGGCCAGCCTGGCCGCCTCCACGATCAGCGCTTCCATCAGGGCCTCCAGCAGGCGGCGACGGCCCGGGGCCGGGTGGCGATACTCGTCGTCGATCTGCCCGATCAGGGTCGCGATGCGCTCGCGCTGCCGTGGCGCGGTCAGGGGATGGGCCTCGGGGCGGGCCAGCACGCCGGCCTGGTCGCCCAGGCGCTGCTGCAGCCCTTCGACCAGCGGGCGCGACAGGGTGACGATGTGGCCCTCGGTGTTCGGCGAGAAGCGGAAACCGTGGATGCTCATGGCCGGCACCACGATCAGCAGCGGGGCATCGAAGGCCCGGCTGCCGCCCTCCAGTTCCAGCCGCACGCCGCCCGCCGAGAGATGCAGCAGGTGGTGGAGGTCGGCGTGACGGTGGGCGCGGATATGCCAGTCGTGGCGCTGGCTGCGCTCGGGGATCGACTCGCAGTGCAGCAGGTCCGGCGTCGGCCACTGGCGAGTCTCGCCGTAGAGCTTGAATACGGGCACGAGGGAGTCGGGCATGGCGGCGCATCCTGAGTGGGGCTACGACCAATGTCGGTCATGAATGCCGGGAATGTCCAATTTCTGGCGGCGAAATTGCCTTATAACGGCGGCCGGTTAAGGGAAAAATGCAACTCTACAACGATAAACCCCTACACGGTGGAGTTCGCCATGAAGACACAGGTCGCCATCATCGGAGCCGGCCCCTCGGGGCTGCTGCTGGGCCAGCTGCTGAGCCGGCAGGGCATCGACAACGTCATCCTCGAGCGCAAGAGCGGCGACTACGTGCTGAGTCGCATCCGCGCCGGCGTGCTGGAGCAGGGCATGGTCGACCTGCTGCGCGAGGCCGGCGTGGACGAGCGCATGGACGCCGAGGGCCTGCCCCACGAGGGCGTCGAGCTGGCCTTCGACAACCGCCGGGTGCGCATCGACCTGGCCGCGCTGACCGGCGGCCAGCAGGTGATGGTCTACGGCCAGACCGAGGTGACCCGCGACCTGATGGCGGCCCGCGAGGCCGGCGGCGGTACCACGATCTACGAGGCCGACAACGTCCAGCCCCACGACCTCGAGAGCGACAGCCCCTACGTCACCTTCGACAAGGGCGGCGAGACGGTGCGTCTCGACTGCGACTACGTGGCGGGCTGCGACGGCTACCACGGCGTGTCGCGGCGCTCGATCCCCGAAGACCGCATCAAGGCGTTCGAACGGGTGTATCCGTTCGGCTGGCTGGGCCTGCTGTCCGACACGCCGCCGGTGGCCGACGAGCTGATCTACGCCCGACACGATCGCGGCTTCGCGCTGTGCAGCATGCGCTCCGAGACCCGCAGCCGCTACTACATCCAGGTGCCGCTGGACGAGAAGGTGGAGGACTGGTCGGACGAGCGCTTCTGGGAAGAGCTCAAGCGCCGCGTGCCCGACGAGGTCGCCGAGGCGCTGGTCACCGGCCCGTCGCTGGAGAAGAGCATCGCCCCGCTGCGCAGCTTCGTGGTCGAGCCGATGCAGTACGGTCGGCTGTTCCTGGTCGGCGATGCCGCCCATATCGTGCCGCCCACCGGCGCCAAGGGCCTCAACCTGGCGGCCAGCGACGTGAACACCCTCTACCGGCTGCTGATCAAGGTCTACCAGGAGGGCCGCACCGACCTGATCCCGCGCTACTCCGAGACCTGCCTCAAGCGGATCTGGAAGGCCGAGCGCTTCTCCTGGTGGATGACCTCGATGCTGCACAAGTTCTCCGAGGAGGAGGACTTCGGCACCCGCATGCAGCAGGCCGAGCTCGACTACGTCACCGGCTCCGAGGCGGGGCTCACCACCATCGCCGAGAATTACGTCGGGCTGCCCTACGAGCCGCTGGAGTAGCGCGCCGGCACGCTCGTCAAATGCCCGACAACGCATCGGCCGGCAGAGACTGCCGGCCGATGCGTGTGTGTCGGTGCGCCTGGATCAGTTGGCCATGGTGCTCAGGTCGGCGTCGCTCGGATAGCAGAGGGTTGGGGGTCGCCGGGCTCACCTGAGCCTCGACGACGAGTCGGGCCTCGTGCGCCTATTTAGGTATGTTATAACATTGCTTTAATGCCGGATGCCCGGCGAGATCGACCACCCTGAGGAGAGGTAGCGAACATGTCACACCCCGGAAAACTCGGCGTTATGGCCATCGGTCTGCTGGTGATGGCCGGCGGTCAGGGAGCCTTGGCCCAAGCGTCCGATGATGCCCATGACCATGATCACGGCCACGATCACGCTCACGGCCATGAGCCTGCCCACGACGAGGATATCCAGGCCGGCTACTTCGACGATGACCAGGTCGAGGACCGGTCGCTGGCGGACTGGCAGGGCGAGTGGCAGTCGGTCTATCCCTACCTCCAGGACGGCACTCTCGATCCGGTGATGGCCGCCAAGGCGGGGGATGATGAAGACAAGACCGCCGCAGACGTCAGGCGCGTCTACGAGGCGGGATATCGCACGGACGTCGAAGGTTTGGTGATCGACGGCAACGAGGTCACCTTCGAGGACGCGGAAGGCACGCGTACCGGCGAGTACGCCTACAACGGCTACGAGATCCTGACCTATGCGGCCGGCAATCGCGGGGTCCGCTATGTCTTCGAACGCGAATCCGGCGGAGAGGCGCTGCCGGCGTTCATCCAGTTCAGCGATCACGCGATCGCCCCCCGCGATGCCCATCATTACCACCTGTACTGGGGCGACGATCGCCAGGCCCTGCTGGAAGAAGTCGAGAACTGGCCGACCTTCTATCCCGCCGGCATGAACGGTGAGGCGATCGCCGAGCAGATGCTGGCGCACTAGGCCCGTCGTGCGTCTCGCCCCGGCCCTCGTTCGAGGAGCCGGGGCGACAAGCGGGCGCCGGGGGCGTAAGGTGCGAAGGCTCGTGCCACGGACGCTGACCGCCCCGCCATGAACGAACGCCTCACGCCCTTTCAGCTGCTGATCCTGATCCTGTCCTTCTACGTGCTCGGCGCCCTGGCCGTGGACGTGCTCTTCGACCTGCGGCCCGAGGTCTCGCGGCTGCTGCACTATCTCGACCTGGTGGCCTGCCTGTTCTTCTTCGCCGACTTCTGCGTGCGCTTCCGGGCCGCCCCGAACAAGTGGTGGTTCATGCGCTGGGGCTGGATCGACCTGGTGGCGAGCATCCCGGCGGGGCTGCTGTTCGCCGGTCGCCTGGTGCGGGTGGTGCAGGTGATCCGCCTGCTGCGGGCGATCAAGTCGCTGCACATGATCTGGCGGCTCTTGTTCCGCAATCGCGCCGAGGGCATCTTCGCCTCGGCCGCCACCGCGACCCTGCTGCTGGTGGCCTTCGGCTCGGTGACCATCCTGCTGGTCGAGGGGCCGAATCCCGAGAGCGCCATCGACACCGCCGAGGAGGCGCTATGGTGGGCCTTCGTGACCGTGACCACGGTGGGCTACGGGGACTTCTTCCCGGTCACCACCCTGGGGCGGATGGTGGCGGTGGCGCTGATGATCGCCGGGGTGGGGCTGTTCGGCAGCTTCGCCGCCTACGTCGGCTCGCTGTTCGTCGATGATCAGGAGAGCGAGCAGTCGCGGCTGCACCGGGCCAATCGCGACCTGATCCGTGACCTGCACGGCGAGGTGCGCGCCCTGCGCGAGGAGGTGGGTGCGCTGCGCGGCGAGCTGGCTCGCCGGGACGGGGAGGCAATCGGCGACGAGCGCCGTCGGGACTAGGCCGCTTGTGAATCGCCGCCGGGGCCCTAGCGCTCGTCGTCCTTGACCACGTAATCGCCTTCCAGGGTGTCATGCCCGACGCCGCGGCCCCGGCGCGCCTCGCGCTCCCGGGACGAGGCCTCGCGATGGGCGCCGCCGCCCACGTCCTCGGCCTGCTCGGCGCGCATCTGCTCCATGCGCTTCTTCATGCGGTGGCGCAGGAACGGCAGCATCAGCCAGCCGACCAGCAGGAACACCAGGCCGAGCAGGGTGCCGACGATCATCATGGCGCCGAACAGCAGCCAGGTGAGCACCAGCCGGGGGCCGCTCATGCCCCCGGTCGGGCGCGCCTGGCGCGCCCGTTCCCGCCATTGGCGGGCCGCCATCCAGGCGGCGTTGTGGTCTTGCCCTTGGCGTCGATCAGTCATGTTCCACTCCCGTGACCTTCAGGCCGTGATCGAGTGTGAGTTCGAGCTCGCGGCCGTCGCCGTCGAGGCCTTCGACTTCGATATCGTCGACCCCATCGACATCGAGGGTGGAGAATCGTTGCAGGCCGTTGCGGTGCGCATTGGCCAGCGCCTGGCGCAGCTGGTCGCCGGTGAGGCTCCAGTCGGGGATTTGGCTGCGGGCCTGGGCCTCGTGAAGCAGCGTACCATCCTCGACCCGCATGTCGACCTCGAGCCCCCAGCCGTCGTTGCGCCAGCCCTCGAGCTCCAGGCGCTGGTCGTCGTCGAGGTCGAGCTCGGCATAGTGGCTGAAGCCGTAGGCATCGGCGCCGTCGAGCAGGCGCATCAGATCATCCTGGCTCAGGCCGCCGCCATCGGCCAGGGCGGTGCCGGTCATGCCGGCCAGGGTCAGGGGGGCGATCCAGTGAGTGAGCGTCTTCATCGTGGCTCTCCTTGTCGTGTGGCGTCGGGGTGAGGCCTCGAGTGCGGCCTCGTGATGTCGTTATCGCACCGGTCGTCTTGCCGTGGGCTGACGCCGCCGTTCACGTTCGGTTCACGTCGCGGCCCGGCGGGGCGAGGCGTTCCCTCGGCCTGCCTGGGCGCGGCTGTCGGTCCGCTGGCGGCGGCGTTAATGGTGCATTCATGCGCCGTCTGGCACTCTGCCGCCATGAACACGTTTTCAAGATGGCGGCGGCCCCGCCGGTTGGCCGGGGCGCTCGCCGCGAGCCTGCTGGTCGCCGCCCTGGGCGGGCCGATGATCGGCGCCCAGGGCGATGACGACGAGCAATGGCAGGCGCTGCACGAGGCGGTGCACAGCGGGCGCATCGTGCCCCTGACCGAGGTGCTCGACTGGCTCGAGGCGCGCTATCGCGGCCAGGTGCTGGAGATCGAGCTGGATCACGAGGACGGCGAGCGCCGCTACGAGATCGAGATGCTCGGCCCCCAGGGGCAGGTGGTGGAGTTCGAGTTCGATGCCGAGGACGGACGGCTGATGGAGATCGAGGGAGTGAACATCGAGGGCATGCGACGCCAATGAAGGTACTGCTGATCGAGGATGATCGGGCGCTGGCCGAGGCGCTCTCCGAGGCGCTCTCCGAGGCCGGGCTGCTGGTGGAGGCCGCCGGCACCGGCGGCGAGGGCGACTACCTGCTGCGCACCGAGCGCTACGACGCCGTGGTGCTCGACCTGGGGCTGCCCGACGGCGACGGCACCCGCTGGCTGGCCCAGTGGCGCGACGACGGCATCGCCCTGCCGGTGCTGGTGCTGACCGCCCGCGAGCGCTGGTCCGACAAGGCCGCCGGCTTCTCCGCCGGGGCCGACGACTACGTCACCAAGCCGTTCGAGACCGCCGAGGTGCTGTTCCGCCTGCATGCCCTGGTGCGGCGCAGCCACGGCCACGCCCACCCGGTGCTCTGTGCCGGCGCGCTGTCCTACGACACCCACACCGGCAGCGTGACCCTGGCCGGGCGGCCGGTCTCGCTGACCGCCCAGGAATCGCGGCTGCTGGCCTATCTGATGCACGCCACGCCGCGAGTGGTCAGCCGCAGCGAGCTGGCCGAGCACGTCTACGACCGCGACCACGAGCCCGACTCCAACGTCATCGACGTCCAGATCAGCCGGCTGCGGCGCAAGCTCGGCGGCGAGCGCATCGAGACCCGCCGCGGCCAGGGCTATCGGCTGGTGGCGCCGGAGGACGAGCCGACGTGATCCCGACCCGCTGGAGCCTGGCGCGCCGACTGCTGCTGGCCGCCGGGGTGCTGGTGCTGGTGGTGCTGCCGCTGGCCGGTGGCGGGCTCGCCTACACCTTCCGCCAGACCGTCACCGCCTCCTTCGACGAGCGCCTGGATTCGATGCTGCGCGTGCTGCTGGCGTCGGTGGAGCGCGAGCCGCTGAGCGGCCGGCTGACGGTGGCGCCGGCGCTGGGCGACGCGCGCTTCGAGCGGGTGTTCTCCGGCTGGTACTGGCAGGTCGGCGACGGCCAGGGCACGACGCGCATCTCGCGCTCGCTGTGGGACCAGCGGCTGCCGCTGAGCGGGAGCGGCGATGGCGTGACCCGTCGCGACATCACCGGGCCGCGCGGCGAGCCGCTGCGACTGATCGAGCGCCGCATCCGGCTGGCCAACGATCCTCGCCCGCTGCGGGTCGGGCTGGCGGTGTCGCGTCAGGAGCTCGATGACGAGGTGGCGCGCTTCGAGTGGCTGCTGTGGCTGTCGCTGCTGACGCTGGGCGTGCTGCTGCTGGGCGGGCTGGCGGCGCAGATCCGCTGGGGACTGGCGCCGCTGCGCCGCCTGCACGCCGATCTGCGCGAGGTGGAGGCCGGCCGCGAGGCGCGCCTCGGTACCCGCCTGCCGGCGGAGCTCGGCGAGCTGGCCGGGGCCATGAACGAGGTGCTGGCCCGCGATCGCCGGCTGATCGAGCGCGGTCGCGCCGCCGCCGGCAACCTGGCCCACGCCCTCAAGACGCCGATCAGCGTGCTGGGCACCCTGGCCGGTCGCCATCCCGAGCCGGAGCGTATTCGCGCCGAACTGACCCGCCTCGACGAGGCGGTGCGCCACCATCTGGCCCGTGCCTCGGCCGCCGGCGGCGCCTCGCTGGCCGGGCGCGTGCGGGCCGACGAGGCGCTGGCGCCGGTGATCGACGGCCTGGGGCGGCTGGCCGAGCGGCGCGGCATCGTGCTGGACGCCGAGCTCGAGGATGCCCTGTCGCTGCGCGTGGACGCCCAGGATCTGCAGGAAATGGTCGGCAACCTGCTCGAGAACGCCCTGAACTGGGCGCAGGGCCGGGTGACGCTGCGGGTCGCCGGCGAGGCCGGGGAGGCCCGCCTCGATATCGAGGACGACGGCCCGGGAATGAGCCCCGAGCAGCGCGAGGCCGCGCTGGCACGGGGCGCGCGGCTCGACGAGCGGCGCTCGGGCAGCGGCCTGGGCCTGGCCATCGTCGAGGACCTGATGGCGCTCTACGGCGGCCGGCTGACCCTCGAGGCGGCGCCGCTGGGCGGGCTGGCGGCGCGCATCCGGCTGCCGCTCGGCGGGCCGGCGTAGGCCGCCGGCCCGGCTCCGTTCCCGCCTTTTTCCGTCTCTTGTCCGTCAGTCGCCGGCCTGCCACAGGTCGGCGACGATCTCGTAGCTGCGCAGCCGATCCTCGAGGCTGTAGACGTCGGTGTGCAGCATCAGCTCGTCGGCGCCGGTGGCCTCGAGGAAGGCCTCCAGGCCCTCGCGCACGGTCTCCGGGCCGCCGATCACCGCCGCGCCCAGGAACTGCTCGACCTGGGACTGCTCCAGCGGCGACCAGTCCAGGTGCTCCGTCGGCGGCAGGGCCAGGATGCGCTGGCCGCGCACCAGGCCGAGGAACTTCTGACGCGCGGTGCTGGCCAGGTACCCGGCCTGCAGGTCGCTGTCGGCGGCGATCACCGGCAGGCCGACCATGGCGTAGGGCTCGTCGAGCAGCGCCGAGGGCCGGAAGTTGTCGCGATAGTCCCGGAGCGCCTCGTGCAGCCGGGCCGGCGCGAACTGGGCGGCGAAGGCGAAGGGCAGGCCCTCGCGGCCGGCCAGCCGCGCGCTGTAGTCGCTGGAGCCCAGCAGCCACAGCGGCACCCGGGTGCCCTGGCCGGGCACCGCGCGCACCCGCTGGCCGGGGCGCTCGTCGTCGAGATAGCCCTTGAGCTCCTCGAGGCGCTGGGGGAAGTCGTCGACGCCGGCGAAGGCGTCGCGGCGCAGGGCGGCCATGGTCGCGGCGTCGGCGCCCGGGGCGCGGCCCAGGCCCAGATCGATGCGGCCCGGATAGAGCGTTTCCAGGGTGCCGAACTGCTCGGCGATCACCAGCGGCGGATGGTTGGGCAGCATGATGCCGCCGCTGCCGACGCGGATGCGCGAGGTCTGGCCGGCGACGTGGCCGATCAGCACCGAGGTGGCGGCGCTGGCGATGCCGTCGATGCTGTGGTGCTCGGCCAGCCAGAAGCGCTCGAAGCCGCGCCGCTCGGCCAGCCGGGCCAGGGTGACGCTGTCGTTGAAGGTCTCGGCGGCGCTGCCGCCCTGGCGGATCGGGGCGAGGTCGAGCACCGAGAGCGGAATCTCGTTGAGGCGGGGCATGAGGGCTCCAGTCATTAGCTTGCTCAAGGTTATATGGGGGCGACCGCGGCGCGACACAATGGCCGTGGCCGAATGGACGCGCCCGCTGGCTTCGTTGCGGCGCCCCCCTTAAGCTCAGAAGACAGGATGCACAAGGAAGCTTGCTCATGTCGCCCAGGTCCCCGGGCTCCCCGTCGCGACGACGCGGGGCCACCCCGCATCGCCGGTCGCACCGCCTCGACTGGACGCTCCTCGATCGCTGGCTGGATCGGCTGGTCATCCTGGCCGTGATCACCGCCCTGCTGATGGGAGGCGCGGCGCTGATCGTCAGCCTGGTCTTGTGAGACGGTAGGCCGAGGACGAATGCCTGACATGGATGCGTCACGAGGGGAGGTGAGTGAATGCGCGGGAGGACCCTGATCCTGCTGCTGGGGCTGGTCGGCGTCGGCATCGCCTTCGACAAGGGCGTGTGGAAGCTGCCCGCCGGCTGGAATCCCTGGCGGCCGCTGGCCGTGGAAGACCCGCCGACGCCGGTGACACGCTGGAAGCTCGGCCGCCTGCAGGACGATCCCGAGGCGTGTCTGGCGGTGCTGGCGCGCAGCGACGAGCCGGCGCTGGCCTATACGCCGCTGGCCGATCACGAGCCGGTGGCGGGCTGCCCGCTCGAGAACGTGGTGCGGCTGGAGCGTTCGGGGGTGAGATTCAGCTCGAGTTTCGTGGCCACCTGTCCGCTGGCGGTGGCCTGGCTGCGCTACGAGCGCCATCGCCTGCAGCCCGCCGCCCGGGCGCTGTTCGGCCAGCCCGTGGCGACGGTGGAGCACTACGGCAGCTTCGCCTGCCGCAATATCTATGGCCGCGAGGAGGGGCGGCGCAGCCAGCACGCCACGGCGGAGGCGCTGGACGTGGCCGCCTATCGGCTGGCCGACGGTCGGCGCATCGCGCTGCCCGGCGACTGGGGCGGCGACGATGCCGAGGGTGACTTCCTGGAGCGGGCCCGGCAGGGCGCCTGTGATGTCTTCGGCACCGTGCTGGGCCCGGAATACAACGCCGCGCATGCCGATCACTTCCACCTGGCCCTGCGCGGCTGGCGGGTCTGCCGCTGAGCGCGATCAGCGCTCGTCGAGGTTGATGTCTTCCTCGTCGGTGGCCGCGCCGGTGGCGGCGCCCACGCCGCCGCCGATCACGGCGCCTTGGCTCACATCGCCGCCGGTCACGGCCGCCGCGCCGGCACCCACCGCGGCGCCCACGCCCGCACCGCTCGCGGCGCGTTCGCCGGTCGTCGTGCCGCAGCCGGCCAGGGCCAGGGTCAGCAGGGCGCCGAGGCTAAGCATCAGGGTCCGTTTCATGGTGTATCTCCTTCCGGTGCTGGAGGCTTCGTTGCAGGGGAGTCGGCCGCTACGCTGCCGGCCGATGTTACCCATGGTGGGCGAATCCCTGCCGCTGCGCCAACTGTGGACGATCAACGACACCCCGCCTGGGGTGGCGGGATGGCCGTGCTGGCCTCATCATGAGACCGTCATCACAGAGAGTAGCCACGGGAGGCCATGACGACGCCATGCTGGGATTCCTTCAGGGAGCCGCCTACGGCCTGTTCCTGACCTGCCTGCCCTGGTGCCTGGCGGGGCTGGCCAGCCCGCGGCTGGCGCTGGCCGTCGAGCATCCCAGCCGCTGGCAGGTGGTGGTGCGCTATGCCTTTCTGGTGCCCTTCCTCAGCCTGCTGATGTGGCTGACCTCGCTGTGGGGCGGCTTCGACCCCAGCCTCGGCGGCTGGCTGGCGGGGCTCGCCGCCATCGCCGTGGAGCTGCCGCTGGAACGGCGCTGGCGGCGGTTCCGGGGGAGGCGGCACAAGCGCCGGCTCGAGGAGATGCTGCGCGCCGAGGCCACCCGCCGCCGCCATGAGTCGGCCCGGGAGGCCGGCGTCAGCGAGCTCGATCCCGACCATCCGCCGGCCGACGCCGACGAGGTGGTGCAGGCGCTGTGCCGGGCCAAGCGGGCGCTGCTGGAAGTCGACCGTGCCGATCACGCCGCCCAGGTCGACCGCCTCTATAGCCGCTACGGCAACGTGCTGGAGGTCATGGCCTCGCGCTTCACGGCCGGCGAGCTGGCCCATGAGCGGGCCCGCTCGCTGGTGGTCGAGGTGTGCATGGGGGCGGTGGACAACTTCACCGCCATGGCCTCCCAGGCCCGCGGCGTGGCCGGCCTCGACGTCGACTTCATCCGTCGCCGCCTCGGCCATGAGGCCGGCAATCTGTCGGCCAACGAGACCGACGCCCTGCGCCGCCGGCTGGCGCTGATCGAGGACACCGAGAAATCGCTGCGCCGGCTGGCGGCGCGCAACGAGGCGGCGCTGACCGCGCTGGACGACACCAGCGTGGCGCTGTCGCGCATCGTCACCGGCCGCCCGCGGGCCCGGGTCGGCGCCGACCAGGCCTGCGAGGAGCTGCGCCGCTTCATTGACGGCGCCGGGCGCTACGGCCGCGAGACCTGACCGGGCGCGCCGGATAGACTGGCGGCACGTCCTGGCCGCGGTCATTCGCGGCAGCCACAGCCAGAGAAGACATGGCATCAGCGAGAGAAGAGGAGAGCCTGCCAATGACCGACGCGCCTCAGCCCGAGGGCAGCCCGCTGTCGCTGCCGCCCGTGGAACGCATCGCCGAGGAGCTGGAGCGGCCGGCGGCGGACGAGGCCGGGCGCGCCGCGGCGGACCCGCGGCTCGCCGCCATGGCCGAGGCCTTCGTGGCCGAGACCCTGGGCGACGAGGCCGAGGGCGCCGCCGCCCGCCAGCGTCGGGCGGTGGACGAGATGGGCCTCGAGCTCCAGCAGCAGGCCGCGCGCCAGAGCGAGATGTTGAAGACGCCGCTGCGCCAGCTGGCTCGCCACGGCGAGGAGGGCGGGCCGGTCGCCAAGGCGCTGGTGGCGCTGCGCGGCCGCATGGACGACCTGGACCCGCGCCATCATCGCCTCGAGCCCGGCCGCTTCGACCGGCTGCGTCGGCTGCTGCCGGGCGCCAGCAGCCGGCTGCAGCGCTACTTCCACCGCTTCGAGACCGCCCAGCAGGCGCTGGAGGCGATCATCGCCGATCTCCAGGGCGGCCGCGACATGCTGGAGCGGGACAACCTGACGCTGTCCGACGACCAGGAGGCCATGCGCGCCACCCTCGACCAGCTCGAGCGTCAGGTGTCGCTGGGGCGGCTGATCGACGAGCGCCTGATGGCGGCCCGCGACGAGATCGCCGACGACGACCGCCGCGCCTTCGTCGAGGAGGAGCTGCTGTTCCCGCTGCGCCAGCGCATCCTCGACCTCCAGCAGCAGCAGGCGGTGTGCCAGCAGGGCGTGCTGGCGCTGGAGGTGATCATCCGCAACAACCGCGAACTGATGCGCGGCGTCGACCGGGCGGTCAACGTCACGGTGTCGGCGCTGAGCGTGGCGGCCACCGTGGCCCTGGCGCTGGCCAACCAGCGGCTGGTGCTCGACCGCGTCGAGTCGCTCAACGCCACCACCAGCGAGACCATCGCCGGCACCGCCCGGGCGCTGCGCCAGCAGGGCGTGGACATCCAGACCCGCGCCGCCTCCGCCAACCTCGACATGAAGGCCCTCGAGGGCGCCTTCGCCGACGTCATGGCGGCGGTCGACGACCTGGCGAGCTATCGCCGCGAGGCGCTGCCGCGGCTGGGCGAGCAGATCGAGCGGCTGGAGGGGCTGACCCGCGAGGGCGGCGATGCCGTGGAGCGCCTGGCCCGTGAATCCGGCGAGCCCGCGGGGACAGACAAGCGCTGATCCCGGCGTTGCCGGCCCCTTCGCCGCTTTTCCTTGCTGTTCTTGTCTCCCTGAGTGGGCCGCCCTCGAGGCCATCGAGGCGAGCGCGCGGCGTCTGAGGCGTCGCCGGCTGGACTATGCTGCAGGAGTAATGTTCGCGTCGCCGTGACGGCGCCCGGGATCGGCCCGTGGCGCCGCCGTCGGGCGGCAGGGAGCGATCATGAACACCGCAGTACGCAACGTCTTCGTGGTGGGGCTGGACGACTTCAATCGTCAGCGGCTCGAGGGCCTGAAGGGGGCGGAGGACTGCCGCTTCCACGGCGTCATCGCCCCCGAGGCGGTCTACGACACCGAGGTCTTCGACATCGCCGCCATGCTCGACGAGTCCACCGCCCAGCTGGAAGCCTTCGACGGCACGGTGGACGCCATCGTCGGCTACATGGACTTCCCCGTCTCGACCATGCTGCCGATCCTCTGCGAGCGCTTCGGCACCCGCTCGCCGACGCTGTCGAGCCTGCTCAAGTGCGAGCACAAGTACTGGAGCCGGCGGGTGCAGCAGGAGGTCATCGCGGCGCACATCCCGGCCTTCACCGCCTTCGATCCCTTCGACGACGAGGCCCTGACGCACATCGGCGAGCAGGGGCTCCACTTCCCGTTCTTCGTCAAGCCGATCAAGTCCTCCGGCTCGCGGCTGGGCTTTCGCATCGACACCCCGGAAGACTTCTACCATGCCATCGAGCGCCTCCGCGCCGAGATCGGCCTGATCGCCGATCCCTTCAACACCGTGCTCGAGCAGGCCCGGCTGCCGGGCGAGATCTCCGCCGTGGAAGGCCACTTCTGCATGGCCGAGGCGATCATCGGCGGCTGGCAGTGCACCGTGGAGGGCTACGTCTTCGAGGGCGAGGTGGTCAGCTACGGCATCGTCGACTCGCTGCGCTATCCCCAGGTGCTGAGCTTCTTCCACTACCGCTATCCGTCCGGGCTGCCCGAGGCCGTCCAGGCCATCATGCGCGAGCTGACCGAGCGGGTGATGCGCCACATCGGCTTCGACAACTCGGCGTTCAACATCGAGTTCTTCTGGGACGAGGTGCAGGACCGCATCTGGCTGCTCGAGATCAACACCCGGCTGTCGCAGTCGCACTGCGACCTGTTCGAGAAGGTCGACGGCGCCAGCCACCAGCAGGTCGCCGTTGACCTGGCGCTGGGCCGGCGGCCCGGCATGCCGCATCGCCGGGGCGAGTTCGCGGTGGCGGCCAAGTTCTTCTATCGAGTGTTCTTCGTCGATGCCGTGGCCGTCAGGGTGCCGGGCGACGAGGAGATCGCCGCCCTGGAGGCGGATTTCCCGGGCACGGTGATCCACCTGCAGGTGGCGCCCGGCCAGCGGCTGTCGACCCTGCCGGAGCAGGACAGCTACAGCTTCGCGCTGGCGCATGTCTGGATGGGCGCCGACCGCGCCGAGCGGCTGCTGGAGCACTACGAGCGCCTGGCGGCGCGGCTGAATTTCGAGTTCGAGGACATCGTGGGCTGAAGAAGGAGGGCAGCAGGATGCGCATCGTCGAGGACTTTCCCCGCCGGGTTCAGGAGCAGGAAACCTGGATCCCCATGGCCGACGGCACGCGCCTGGCGGCCCGCATCTGGCGGCCGGTGGACGCCGAGGAGCACCCGGTGCCGGCGATCCTCGAGTACCTGCCCTATCGCAAGCGCGACCTCACCGCCGCCCGCGACGTCCAGAGCCATCCCTACTGGGCCGGCCACGGCTACGCCGGGGTGCGGGTCGACATCCGCGGCACCGGTGAGTCCGACGGCGTGCTCACCGACGAGTACCTGCCCGAGGAGCTGGCCGACGGCGTGGCGATCATCGAGTGGCTGGCCGCCCAGCCCTGGTGCAGCGGCGAGGTCGGTATGATCGGCATCTCCTGGGGCGGTTTCAACGGCCTGCAGATCGCCGCCCTGCGGCCGCCGGCGCTCAAGGCGGTGATCACCCTGTGTTCCACCGACGACCGCTACGCCGACGACATCCACCACATGGGCGGCTGCCTGCTGGGCGACAACCTGTCCTGGGCCTCGACCATGTTCGACGGCAACGCCTGCCCGCCGGACCCGGCGCTGGTCGGCGACCGCTGGCGAGACATGTGGCTCGAGCGCCTCGACGGCAGCGGCCTGTGGCTGGCCCAGTGGCTCGAGCACCAGCGCCGCGACGACTACTGGAAACACGGCTCGGTGTGCGAGGACTTCGCCGCCATCCGCTGTCCGGTGTACGCCATCAGCGGCTGGGCCGACGGCTACTGCAACGCCGTCTTCCGCCTGCTGGCGGGGCTCGAGGTGCCGCGCAAGGGGCTGGTCGGCCCCTGGTCGCACAAGTATCCGCACCTGGGCGTGCCGGGGCCGGCCATCGGCTTCCTGCAGGAATCGCTGCGCTGGTGGGACCAGTGGCTCAAGGGCCGTGACACCGGGATCATGGACGAGCCGATGCTGCGGGTGTGGATGCAGGAGTCGGTGCCGCCCTCGGCGCGCTACGCCGAGCGACCGGGGCGCTGGGTGGCCGAGCCGGGCTGGCCGTCGCCGCGCATCGTGCCGGCGTCGTTCCGCCTGAGCGTGGGCCACGACCTGCTGCCCGAGGCGCCGGACGTGGCGGGGGACGACGAGGTGATGACGCTGCGCTCGCCGCTGTCGGTGGGGCTCTATGCCGGCAAGTGGTGCTCCTACAACGCGCCGCCGGACCTGCCCCACGACCAGCGCGACGAGGACGGCGGCTGCCTGGTGTTCCAGACGCCGCGGCTGGAGGCGGCGATCGAGATCTGCGGCCAGCCCACGGTCGAGCTGGAGCTCGAGGCCGACCGGCCGGTGGCCATGGTGGCGCTGCGGCTGATCGACGTCGCCGAGGACGACAAGGCCACCCGGGTGTCCTACGGCCTCTTGAACCTGACCCATCGCGACAGCGACGAGCATCCCGAGCCGCTGGAGCCCGGCCGGCGCTATCGGGTGACGGTGGCGCTCAAGCACATCGCCCAGCAGTTCCCGGCCGGGCACGCGATCCGGCTGTCGCTGTCCACCAGCTACTGGCCGCTGGCCTGGCCGGCGCCGCGGCCGGTCACCCTGACGCTGTGCCCCGGGCGCAGCCGTTTGATGCTGCCGGTGCGCGCGCCGCAGCCCGAGGAGGAGGCGGCGCTGCCGGCCTTCCTCGAGCCCGAGGGCGCACCGCCGATCGCCAAGACCCTGATCCAACCCACCCAGGAGAGCTGGCGGGTGATCCGTGACCTGGCCAACGACCAGACCACCCTCGAGGTGATCAACGACGAGGGGCGCTACCGGCTCGACGCCATCGACCTGGAGATCGCCGGCCGGGTCACCGAGCGCTACCGCTACTCCTACGGCAGCTACGACAGCGTCAGCGGCTGGACCGAATGGGAACGCACCTTCCGGCGCGGCGACTGGGAGGTGCGCACCCTGACCCGAACGCTGATGACCAGCGACCCGGACAGCTTCCGCCTGCGCGCCACCCTGGACACCTGGGAGGGCGAGACCCGCATCTTCGCGCGCACCTGGGACGAGACGATTCCGCGGGATCTGGTGTAGCGGGGGAGTAGGAGGGAGGAGTCAGGGGCGCCGGCGACGGGGCGAAGAGGGGGTTTTTGCCATGGATGGTAAAAGTTAGCGCCCAGGGATGGGGTCACAGCGCCCCGGTGGGCCGGCCCCGCTCGCAGACTCGTCGCCGGAACAGCCCCGAGCTATTGTCGATGGCGTCACCGAGGTGTCGTCGATAGTCGGCGAGAGGCGCGGCTGCTATCTTGGCCTCTTTCGCGACAGGGATGCCCCGCCATGAGCGTGACCACCGCCGACGCGCCCGCGACGCCCCGGGCCTCGCGCAAGGAGATCCTGGGCTGGGCGATGTTCGACTTCGCCAACCAGGCCTACACCCTGCTGATCATCACCGTGGTGTTCGGCGAGCTGTTCACCACGGTGATCGTCGGCGACCGCGGCGACGGTTACCGCTGGGCCAACTTCCTGTGGAGCCTGGCGCTGGCGATCAGCTACCTGCTGGTGGTGATCACCGGGCCGCTGTGCGGGGCGGTGATGGACTACCGTGCGGAGAAGAAGCGCTTCCTGTTCGCCAGCTACGTGGTCACCATCGTCGCCACGGCGCTGCTCTACTTCGTCGCCCCGGGCCACGTGTGGCTGGGGCTGATCCTGATCGTGGTCTCGAATTACGCCTACTCCATGGGCGAGTCCTTCATCGCCGCCTTCCTGCCGGGGCTCGGGCCGCCGGAGTCGCTGGGCCGCATCTCCGGCTTCGGCTGGGCGCTGGGCTACGTCGGCGGGCTGTTCGCCGCCGGCTTCACCCTGGTGGTGCTGGGCGAGGCCAGCGCCGAGAACTTCGAGCGCATCCGCTGGGTCGGGCCCTTCGCCGCCGGCTTCTTCCTGGTCACCGCCATTCCCACCTTCCTGTGGGTGAAGGAGCGCGGCACGCCGCAGAACAGCGGCCTGTCCTATCGCACGATCGCCTGGCGGCGGGTCTCGACCACCCTCCACGAGCTGCGACGCTTCCGCGACCTGGCCATCTTCCTGGTGTCGCTGCTGTTCTCCATGGCCGGGGTCTACATCATCATCGCCTTCGCCTTCATCTACGGCGCCCAGGTGATCGGCTGGGACGAGTCGGTGCGCAATGTCATGTTCATCATCGTGCAGATCACCGCCGCCGCCGGGGCGATCGGCTTCGGCGCGATCCAGGACCGCATCGGCACCCGGGGGACCTACCTGATCACCCTGGTGCTGTGGGTGGCGGCGATCCTGGCGATCTGGGCCACGCCCGCGCTCACCGCCTGGTTCAACGCCGCGCTGGGCCTCGACTGGCAGGCCCAGCACCTGTTCCTGCTGGTCGGCTGCCTGGCGGGGCTCAGCCTGGGCTCGAGCCA
This sequence comes from Halomonas sp. B23F22_10, assembly GCF_043496975.1. Lineage (NCBI taxonomy): Bacteria > Pseudomonadati > Pseudomonadota > Gammaproteobacteria > Oceanospirillales > Halomonadaceae > Halomonas > Halomonas sp. B23F22_10. The sequence continues at coordinate 109,065 of NZ_JBIEKF010000003.1, forward strand.
GTCTGCCAGCCGTGCCCTGGTGGGGCTGTTCTCGCCGAGCCGCAAGGCCGCCGAGTTCTTCGGCTTCTGGGGCCTGGCCAACAAGCTCGCCGGGGTGGTGGGCATCGTCGCCCTGGGGCTGCTGCAGTCGGTGGTCGGGCTCAAGGCCTCGATCCTGCTGTGTGCGGGGCTGTTCATCGTCGCCATCCTGATCTGCCTGTTCGTCGATCAGCAGAGAGGCATGCGGGCGGCGAGTGACTGGGAAGCCCGCAACGGTTCCGGCATGTCCCACTCCAGCTAGTGTGGGGTATGCCGGGGCAAGCTGGAGCGAGGGGTTTTTGGCCATGGATGGCCAAAGTAGCGCCCAAGGATGGGTTCATAGCGCCCTCGCGCAAGCTTGCCCCGGCAAGGATGATCTTGCTTGTAGCCGTACTTCGTCTTCAGGCGGGGCGTTCGAGGGCGAACAGGTCGGTGGTGCGGCTGTAATCCGAGCCGGCCATGCGGCCGACCGGGCGCAGCGTCTCGATATCCACGTGGCGGCCGTCCCAGACCTCGGGCTCGGCGTGCACCGCGACCACCTCGGCGAGCACCAGGTTGCCGGCCAGCGGGCTGTCGCCGAAGCGGATCACTTCGCGCAGCCGGCAGCCGAAGGCGATCGGCGACGCGGCGATGCGCGGCACCCTGAGCTCGCCCATCGGCGCCTTGGCCAGCCCGGCGTGGTCGAACTCGTCTTCGCCGCGCGGCAGGCTGGCGCTGGTGGCATTGAGCGCCTCGGCCAGCGCCTCGCTGCCGACGTGGATCACGCATTCGCCGACCTCGTCGAGGTTCTGAAGGGTGTCCTTGGCCTTGCCCTCGCCGTTGAGCAGCGGCGAGAAGGCCAGCACCGGCGGATTGACGCTGGCCACGTTGAAGAACGAGAAGGGCGCCAGGTTGGCGCGCCCCTCGGCGTCGACGGTGGCGACCCAGGCGATGGGGCGCGGGGCGATGGCGCCGGAGAACAGCCGGTAGATCGTGCCGGCCTCGAGGGCCTCGGCGGACAGGGCGTCGGTGGGCTGGGCATCGGCAGAGGCGTCGCTCATGATCGCTCCTTGAGGGTGAACGAAAGGTCTCATCCCAGCATGGGCGCCGGCGGGCGTCCAGTGTCATGATGGGCGCCGGACGACGGGAGGGCGGTGAATGAGCGAGCAGGGCGGTGGCGTGAGGCGTGCGGGGCTGGGCATGATGCTGGCCTTCTGGGCGCTGCTGATCGGGCTCGGCACCTGGTGGTTCCAGGGCTGGTTCGAGGCGCGGGAGAACCCCAACGCCAACCTCGCCGAGTCGCTGGACGGCGGCCCGCTGACGCTCGCGCGCAACGCCAACGGCCACTTCGTCGCCACCGGGCGCCTCAACGGCGAGCCGGTGACCATGCTGCTCGACACCGGCGCCACCCAGGTGGCCGTGCCCGCCGACCTGGCCGAGCGCCTCGACCTGCCGCGGCACGGCTCGGCCAGCTTCTCCACCGCCAACGGCCGGGTGCGCGGCCACCTGACGGCCCTCGACGAGGTGCGCCTCGGTGGGCTGGTCGCCCGCGACGTCCAGGGCTCCGTCGTGCCGGGCCTCGAGGGCGACACGGTGCTCTTGGGCATGAGCTTCCTCGGCCGCTTCGATCTGCAGATGCGCGGCGACACCCTGACTCTTCGGCTGCCCGAGAAGGGCAAGGGCTGAGTGCCGACGGGGCTCACCCGCCGGCGCGAGGCTGATACCATGGCGCTTATGAACAGCGCCACGTCCGCCGCCGTGCTCACGGCCTCCCTGGACGACCCCTTCTACTACCTGGCGAACTTCCAGGGCGTGCTGGACTGGGTGGCCGCGCGCCACGCGGACCTGCTCTCCGAGCCCGAGCGCGCCTTCCTCGCCGACTTCCCGACCCTGCCCCGGGCCTCCCGGGCGCTGCTGGTGCGCATGGTGATGCGCAAGGGCGAGCACTTTCGCGTCTCGCGACTGGCCTACGACGAGATCGGCGACGCCGATGCCGCCCTCGGACCGCTGATCGAGGCCGGCTGGGTCGAGGCCGCGCCTCCGCTTTCCCTCGGCGAGCTGTTCCGCCAGCTGCGCCTGGCCGAGCTCAGGCGGGCCTTCGCCGACGAGATCGCCGCGGCCGGCCTGCCGAAAAGCGTGGCCAAGGGCGCGCTGCACGCGGCCCTGGCCGAGCGCGGGCTCGAGCCCCGGCGACTGGAGGACTGGTGGCCATCGGCCCCGGATCGCGTGGTGCGCCTGACCCTGATGGAGCGCTGCGACCGGCTCAGGCTGATGTTCTTCGGCAACCTGCGCCAGGACTGGGCGGAGTTCGTGCTCGCCGAGCTCGGCCTGCAGCGCTTCGAGAGCGTGCCCTTCGGTCCGGAGTCCCGCGCCTTCCAGCGTCGCGACGAGGTCGACGCCTACCTGGCCCTGCACCGGCTGCGCGAACGCCTCGACGACGGCGAGTGCCCGGCGGCGCTGGCCGCCGAGGTGCCGCCGGCGCCCGACAACGCCTGGCTGGCCGCCCGCCGCTCGCGGCTGCTGCTGAAGCTGGGCCGCGAGGCCGAGCGAAGGGGCGAGGCCGAGGCGGCGCTCGACGCCTATGCCGCCGCCGGCCTCGGCGAGGCGCGCGTGCGCCGGCTGCGCCTGCTCGAGCGGCGTGGCGAGTTCGCCCTGGCCCATCGGCTGATCGAGGCGGCCGAGCCGGTGGACGAGGCCGAGCGCCAGGCGCTGGCCCGGCTGCACCCGCGGCTGTGCCGCAAGCTGGGTCTGCCATCGCCGCACCACGAGCCGGAGCCCGTGCCCGAACGGCTCGACCTGGTGCTTTCAGCGTCTCCCGGCGGCGTCGAGCGCGCGGTGGCCGAGCACCTGGCCACGCCCCAGGCGCCGGTGCACTTTGTGGAGAACGCCCTGATCACCGGGCTGTTCGGCCTGCTGTGCTGGGACGCGATCTTCGCGCCGCTGCCCGGCGCCTTCTTCCACCCCTTCCACACCGGGCCCGCCGATCTCCACCGCGAGGACTTCGTGGCCCGACGCCGCGACCTGTTCGACGCCTGCCTGGCCGAGCTCGACGACGGCCGCCATCGCGAGACCGTCCGCACACGCTTCGGCGAGAAGCAGGGCCTGGCCTCGCCCTTCGTGCACTGGGGGGCGCTCGACGAGGCGCTCCTCCAGCGCGCCCTGGCCGCCATCCCGCCGGCGCATCTGCGTGCCCTGTTCGAGCGGCTGCTCGACGACCCGCGGGCCAATCGCGCCGGGCTGCCCGATCTGATCCAGTTCTTCCCCGAGGATGAGCAAGGAGAAGGCGGCGTCGGCTATCGGCTGATCGAGGTCAAGGGCCCCGGCGACCGGCTGCAGGACAACCAGCGCCGCTGGCTGGCCTGCTTCCACGCCCATGACATCCCGGTGGCGGTCTGCCACGTGAGATGGGAGGGCGCGTGAGCGAGGCGGGCCGGCGCGTCGCCGTCCGGGCGCTGTGCGAGTTCACCGCCCGCGAGGGCGATCTGGACCATCGCTTCACCCCGGCGCCGAGCGCCCGGGAGGGCATCGAGGGCCACGCCCGGGTGCAAAGCCGGCGCGGCGACGGCTATGAGGCCGAGGTGGCGCTGTCCGCCGACGTCGCCGGCCTGACCGTGAGCGGCCGCGCCGACGGCTTCGACCCCGCGGCCAAGCGCCTGGAGGAGGTCAAGACCCATCGCGGCAGCCTCGAGCGCATGGCCGCCAACCAGCGCGCCCTGCACTGGGCCCAGGCGGAGGCCTACGGGGCGCTGCTGTGCGCCGAGCGCGGCCTTGAGTCGATCACCCTGGCGCTGGTCTACCTGGATATCGCCACCGGCCGCGAGACCGTGCTGACCCGGGAGGCCAGCGCCGCCGAGCTGTGGGCGCGGCTCGAGGCCCACGCCCGGGCCTACGCGGCCTGGGCCGATCAGGAGGCCCGGCATCGCGCGGCGCGGGACGCGGCCCTCGGCGCGCTGGCCTTCCCCCACGGTGACTTTCGCCCCGGCCAGCGGACCCTGGCCGAGGACGCCTACCGCGCCGCCGCCACCGGCCGCTGTCTGCTGGCCGAGGCGCCCACCGGCATCGGCAAGACGCTCGGGACCCTCTATCCGCTGCTCGCCGCCATGCCCCGCCAGGGCCTCGACCGGCTGGCGTTTCTGACCATGAAGACCCCGGGGCGGCGGCTGGCGCTGGACGCCCTGACGGACCTGGGCGCCGACCGCGACGGCGAGCGGCTGCCGCTGCGGGTGCTCGAGCTGGTGGCGCGCGACAAGGCCTGCGAGCATCCCGATCGCGCCTGCCACGGCGAATCCTGCCCGCTCGCCCAGGGCTTCTTTGATCGGCTGCCGGCGGCGCGCCGCGACGCCGTGGCCCGCGGCTTCTGGGATCGCGCGTCGCTGCGCGCGCTGGCCCTCGAGCACGGCGTCTGCCCCTACTATCTGGGCCAGGAGCTGGCCCGCTGGGCCGACGTGCTGGTCGGCGACGTCAATCACTACTTCGACGACGGCGCCCTGATCCATGGCCTGGCCCAGGCCGAGGGCGCGCGCCTCGGCGTGCTGGTGGACGAGGCCCATAACCTGGTCGACCGAGCCCGCGGCATGTACAGCGCGGGGCTGGATCAGCGCCGGCTCAACCGGCTGCGCAAGGGCGCGCCGCCGGCGCTGTCGAGGCCGCTGTCGCGGCTCGCGCGGCGATGGCAGGATCTGCTGCGCGAGGCCGAGGAGCGGGAGTGGCAGGCGCTGGACGAGGTGCCGGGCGGGCTGCTCGGCGCCCTGCAGCAGGCGGTGGCGGCGATCACCGACTACCTGGGCGAGCATCCCGCCGGGGCCGATCCGGCGCTGCAGGAGTTCCTGTTCGAGGCGCTGGCCTTCGCCCGGCGCGCCGAGACCTTCGGCGAGCACTCGCTGTGCGAGCTCGAGCGCCACGGCCGCGGCCGGGCCAGGCTGGCGATCCGCAACCTGGTGCCGGCGGACTTCCTGGCGCCGCGCTTTTGCGCCGCCCGCTGTGCGGTGCTGTTCTCGGCGACCCTGAGCCCGCCGGGCTATCATCGCGACCTGCTGGGCCTGCCCGACGATACCGTCATCCGCAGCGTGCCCGCGCCCTTCGTCGCCGAGCAGCTGGAGGTGCGGCTGCGCCGCGACGTCTCGACCCGGCTGCGAGATCGCGAGGCGTCGCTCTCGCCCATCGTCGCCGAGCTGGCCGGCCAGTACCGGCGCCGCCCCGGCCACTACCTGGCCTTCTTCAGCAGCTTCGCCTACCTGGAGGCGGCGCTTTCGCGCTTCCGCGAGGCCTGCCCCGAGATCCCGGTGCGCGCCCAGCGGCGCGGCATGAAGGAAGACGAGCGCGAGGCCTTCCTGGCCGGCTTCGTGCCCGGCGAGACCGGCATCGCCTTCGCGGTGCTCGGCGGCGCCTTCGCCGAGGGCATCGACCTGCCCGGCGAGCGGCTGGTGGGCGCCTTCGTGGCGAGCCTCGGCCTGCCGCCCTTCGACGCCTACCATGCGGCGCTGGAGGCGCGGCTGGAGGCGCGCTTCGGCCGCGGCTTCGACTACGCCTACCGGGTGCCCGGCATGATCAAGGTGGTGCAGGCCGCCGGCCGGGTGATCCGCGGCCCCGAGGACCACGGTGTGGTGGTGCTGATGGACGACCGCTTCGCCCGGGCCGAGAATCTCGCCCTGCTGCCCGACTGGTGGCAGCTGGCGATCTGAACCGCGCCGCACGTTTTCGCTATGCCGCTCTTGCCGACGAGGACACGCCGATGACCCGAACCCGCCATGAACGCCCCACCTTCCAGCTGCGGCTGGTCGCCGACCGCGACGTGGTGCTGGGGCCCGGCAAGATCGACCTGTTGGCGGCGATCGCCCGGGAGGGCTCGATCACCGCGGCCAGCCGCGCGCTGAACATGAGCTACAAGAAGGCCTGGCAGCTGATCGAGACCATGAATCGCCACTTCCCGAGCGAGGTGATCGCCACCAGCACCGGCGGCAGCACCCGCGGCGGGGCCGAGCTCACGCCGCTGGGCGAGGAGCTGCTGGCGCGCTACCGGGCGATCGAGCGCCGCCTCGACCCCGAGGCCTGCGACGATGCCCGGGCGCTGCTCGCGCTGATGGCGGGGGAGGCATAGACGGCCGTCGACAGGTCTTCGGAGGGCGCTGTGAACCCTTCCCTGGGCGCTACCGACGCCCTGCTTCGCTCACGCGTCCTGCTCCGCTTGCAGGACCTGTGCTGGCCACCCATGGCCAGCCCGTTCGAAGCAGTGCTTCTCACCCATGGCGTAGGACCCTCGGTTCGACCTGTCCCCCGGCCTTCTGTGCGCGTGCCTTCGTGCTTGCCCGGGCGCTCATGGAGCGCTAACGTTCCGTTGTTTCCGGCAAGACATAACGGGAGTCTTCATGCCGCCGTGCACCGCTCGTCATCCGCTGCCCGTCCTCGGCGCCGGCCTCGCCCTGGCGCTGGGCGCCGCCGTCGTGCCGGCCCAGGCCGAGCCCGCCGCCAAGGTGCACATCTTCGCCGCCGCCTCGCTCACCGATGCCCTGGACAGCGCCATCGCGCGCTTCGAAGCGAGCCACGACGTCGACGTGGTGCCGGTCTATGCCTCCTCGTCCACCGCGGCCCGCCAGGTCGCCCGTGGCGCACCGGCCGACCTCTATTTCTCCGCCAACGAGCAGTGGATGGACTGGCTGGGCGAGCAGGGCATCGAACTCGCCGAGCGGGCCGACCTGCTGCAGAATCGCCTGTCGCTGATCGCCGCCGCCGACGAGCCGGCGTCCTTCACCCCCGGCGAGGGCATGCCGCTCGGCGCGCTGCTGGATGACGGCGAACGCCTGTCGGTGGGCGACCCCGACCACGTGCCGGCCGGCCTCTACGCCCGCCAGGCGCTCGAGTCCCTCGGGGAGTGGGGCGCGCTGGCCCCGCGACTGGCCCGGGCCGACAACGTGCGCGCCGCCCTGGCGCTGGTCGAGCGCGGCGAGGCGCCGCTGGGCATCGTCTATCGCACCGATGCCCTGGCCAGCGAGAAAGTGCACGAGCTGGGCCTGTTCCCGCGCGACAGCCACCCGGCGATCCGCTACCCGGTGGCGCTGATCGACCCGCCGGCCGATGACGCCGCCGAGGCCTTCCGCGCCTGGCTGGGCGGCGACGAGGCCCGGGCCATCTTCACCCGCTTCGGTTTCGACGCCGCCGGTTCCAAGAGCACCGACGACGGCGCCGAGGGCTAGTCGATGCTGTCGCCGGTGGAGGTCGAGGCCATCCTGATCAGCCTGCGCGTGGCGGGCACCGCGGTGGCCTGGATCCTGGTGCCGGGCATCGCCCTGGCGTGGCTGATGGCGCGCCGCGATTTCCGCGGCAAGGCGCTGCTCGACGGCGTGCTGCACCTGCCGCTGGTGCTGCCGCCGGTGGTGGTCGGCTATCTGCTGTTGCTGTCGCTGGGCCGCCAGGGCTGGCTGGGCCGGTGGCTGAACGAGTGGTTCGCGGTGAGCCTGCCCTTCACCTGGCAGGGCGCGGCGGTGGCCGGCGGGGTGATGGCCTTCCCGCTCTTGGTGCGGGCCGTGCGCCTGTCGCTGGAGGCGGTGGACGTCGACCTGGAGGCCGCGGCCAGCACCCTGGGCGCCGGCCGCCTGCGGGTGCTGTTCACCATCACCCTGCCGCTGGCGCTGCCGGGGCTCCTGACCGGCACCGTGCTGGCCTTCGCCCGGGCGCTGTCGGAGTTCGGCGCCACCATCACCTTCGCCGCCAACATCCCGGGCGAGACCCGCACCCTGCCGCTGGCGCTCTACACGCTGATCCAGACTCCCGGTCAGGAGGGCGCGGCGGCGCGGCTGTGCGCACTGTCGGTGGTCATCGCCATGGTCTCGCTGGTGGCCTCGGAGTGGCTGGCGCGCCGGGCCCGGCGCCGGCTTCGTCAGCGCGATGGGTAAGTCTGGGATGCCGGGGCAAGGCATAGCGAGGGGTTTTTGGCCATGGGTGAGGCGACCCTCGCCGAACGGGCTGGCCATGGATGGCCAGCACTGGTCCTGCAAGCGGAGCGGGACGCGAGAGCGCTGCAGGGCCAAAGTAGCGCCCAAGGATGGGTTCATAGCGCCCTCGGGACGCCTTGCCCCGGCAGGATTTCTTCGAGTGCCTGGAATGAGTCCCAAGGGAGTGCCATGTCATATGTGACCGCCGCCCATGACGGCGCCGCCGGCGCGCGCTCGGCGCTGACCCTGGACGTCGAGCAGCGCCTCGGCGACTTCTCGCTGTCGGCGTCGCTGGCGCTGCCTGCGAGCGGCGTGACCGCGCTGTTCGGCCCCTCCGGCAGCGGCAAGACCAGCCTGCTCAGGATGATCGCCGGGCTCGATGCGCCGCACCGCGGGGCGATCCGCCTCGGCGACGAGACGCTGGTGGACACCGCGCGCGGCGTTCGGGTGCCGCCGCATCGGCGCCATCTGGGCGTGGTGTTCCAGGAGCCGCGGCTGTTTCCCCACTACCGGGTGCGCGGCAATCTCGCCTACGGCATGCGCGGCGCCGGGCGCGGGCGCTTCGATGCCGTGGTCGAGCTGCTCGGCATCGGTGCGCTGCTGGAACGCTTCCCGGCCACGCTGTCCGGCGGCGAGGCGCGCCGGGTGGCGATCGGCCGGGCGCTGCTCAGCGAGCCGCGGCTGCTGCTGATGGACGAGCCGCTGACCGGCCTCGACGGCGCCCGCAAGCAGGAGCTCCTGGACTACATCGCGCGGCTGGCCGGCGACATCGACATTCCCATCGTCTACGTCAGCCACGATCCCGACGAGCTGACCGCCATCGCCGACCACCTGGTGCTGCTCGAGCAGGGCCGGGTGGTCGCCGACGGCCCGCTGGACGCGCTGCTGCAGCGCTTCGAGCTCACCGAGCGGCTGGGCGGCTTCGATGCCGCGACCCTGGTCACGGCGACGGTGGAGGAACACGACCCGCACTATGCGCTCAGCCGGCTGCGCCTGGCCGACGGCCAGCGGCTGACGCTGCCCGCGGTGGACGCCGCGCCCGGCACGCGGCTGCGGCTGCGCATCCCGGTGCGGGAGGTGGCGCTGGCCCTGGACGAGCCCGGCGCCATCAGCTATCGCAACCGGCTGCGCGCGACGGTCGAGGAGATCGGGCCGTCGCGGCCCGGGCAGGCCGCCGTGGAGCTGCGCCTGCGACTCGGTGAGAAGGGGGCCGAGGAGCAGAGGCTGCGCGCGCGGCTGACCCGCAAGTCCCTCGACGAGATGGGACTCGAGCCAGGCATGTCGGTCATCGCCCTGGTGCGCAGCGTGGCCTTTGATACCCGGCGGCCCTAGGCTTTTACGAAAAGTGCCTGCGCTCGCCCATACGGCGTTAAAAATCGGCTCAAAGTACTCATTTACAGCTTGTAAACTCCGCCTTTTCACCGAGTTTTGCCTTGTCTGGCCTTCGCTCGTCGACTTTTCGCACAAAGCCTGGATAAGGCTCTAGAAGTACGTCTCCCAGGTGTCGACGACGGTCAGGCCGTCGTCGACGAGGTGGATCAGCCGCCACTTGTCGAAGGTCAGGCAGGGGTGGGAGGCGCCGAAGGCGACCACGTCGCCCACGCGTACGTCGCCGGCATCTTCCGGCAGGGCGACGAAGGTGTGCTGATCCATCTGCCTGGTGACGTCCCAGCCCGCCACCGACAGCGGCGCCTCGACGCGGCCGCCTTCCCGATAGCGCACCAGCGGCTCGGACAGGCGGTCGCCGCCGATGTCGCGCTTGCCGAGTGCCACGATGGCGAGCCCCGGCTCCGGCAGCGACTGCACCTGGGCGTAGACCGTGAGCGCCGGGCGCAGGCCCTCGTGCAGGTCCGGGCGACGCGCCAGCACGCCGCGCTGGGCCTCGCGGTAGAGGCCGTGGTCGTGCACCACATAGCAGCCCGGGCGCAGCACCGGGGTGAAGCGGCCCTCGAGGCCGCCGTCGCGGAAGGCCTCGGCGATCAGGTCGTACCAGGCCGAGCCCGAGGCGGTGACGATCGGCGATGCGACGCCGAACAGTCCCTCGTCCGCCAGCCGGTGAAGGTTCTCCACCAGCCGCTCGGCGTAGGCGCGAATCCTCGCCGCCGGATCGTCGCCGTGGACCACGCCCTCGTAGCCCTCCAGGCCGGCCAGCGTCAGCCCCGGCCGTGCGGCGATGTCCCGGGCCAGCGCCGCGACCTGCGCGTCGTCTCGGCAGCCGCAGCGTCCCCCGGCCACGCCCGCCTCGATCAGCACCGGCAGCGTCAGGCCGGCGTCGGCGAAGACCTCGCCCAGCTCGGCCACGTTATCGTGGCCGTCCACGGTCACGTAGAGCTCGGCCCCGGCGCGCATCAGCGCGACGGCGATCGCCATGTTGGCGCGGCCGATGAGCTGGTTGGCCAGCAGCAGGCGGTTGGCGCCCTCGGCGAAGGCGGCGCGGCACTGGGGCAGGGTGGCCAGCGTGATGCCCCAGGCGCCGGCCTCGAGCTGGTGGCGAAACAGCGCCGGGGTCATGGTGGTCTTGCCGTGGGGCGCCAGCCGCGCGCCGTGGCGCTCGGCGAAGGCCTGCATCCAGGCCAGGTTGTGGGCCAGCGGCGCCTCATGGATCACCGCGGCGGGCAGGCTGACGTCGGCCAGCAGGTCGCGGCCGGTCTCCCGGGTGCCCTTGTGATGGTTCATGGGGTCTCCTGTCACGTGGTGCCGCGCCGCTCCGGCGGGCGCTCGGGCGCGGTGGTGGCGATGTCCTCGTCGGCCTCGAACAGCTCCTCGAGCTCGCGGGCGGCCTGCTGGATGGTCTGGATCTGCTCGCGCTTGTTGCCGAACGATTCGAGCTGGCGCTCCAGGGCCCGCTCGTCGTGGGGGCGGAAGGTCTCCACGGTGTGACTGGCCTGCTCGCGGGAGATGCCGACGCCGACCAGCACCTCGCGGGTCAGCTCCAGGCTCGCCGGCAGCAGCTCGCGGATGATGTGGGTGACCTCGGCGCGCATCAGCAGCTGGGCGTGGTAGCGGTCCCGCGCCCGGGCGTAGACGCGCAGGTGCGGGAAGCGCCGCTTGACCCGCTGGACGATGCGCATCGAGGTCTCGATGTCGCCGATCGCCACCACCATCACCCGGGCCTTGTCGGCGCCGGCGGCCTCCAGCAGGTCGATGCGCGAGGCGTCGCCGAAGTAGATCTCGGTGCCGTAGCGGCGCACCACGTCGACGCGCTCGGCGTTGCTGTCGAGCACCGTGTAGGGAATCTTCAACCCCTGCAGGATGCGACCCATGATCTGCCCGAAGCGCCCGAAGCCGGCGATGATGATCTGCGGCCCGGTGGGTGGCGGCCGATCGTAGTCGCGGCGCGGCTTGTCGGCCTTCAGCAGCGGGCGGATCAGCCGCGCATGGAGCAGGAACAGCACCGGCGTGGCGGCCATGGACAGCGACACCACCAGCACCAGCAGGCCGACCAGCGAGGCGTCGAGCAGCCCGGCGGCGCCCGCCGCGGTGAGCAGCACGAAGCCGAACTCGCCGCCCTGGGAGAGCAGCGCGCCGAGGTTCAGCGCCGTCTTCCAGTCGCTGCGGTAGAGCCTCGCGGCGAGCGTCATGGAGAGCCACTTGGCGGCCAGCAGGCCGGCGGCGAGGCCCAGCGCCAGGCCGGGTCGCTCGGCCAGCAGACCGATCTGGGCGGTCATGCCCACCGCCATGAAGAACAGCCCCAGCAGCAGGCCGCGGAAGGGCTCGATGTCGGCCTCGATGCTGTGGCGGTACTCGGAGTCGGCCAGCAGCACCCCGGCGATGAAGGCGCCGAGGGCCATGGACAGCCCGGCCAGCTCCATCAGCAGGGCGGCGCCGATCACCACCAGCAGCGCCGTGCCGGCGAACACCTCGCGGCTGCGGGTGCCGGCGGCGAAGCGGAACAGCGGGCGCAGCAGGTAGCGGCCGCCGACGATCAGCCCGACGAAGGCGCCGATGGCGATCAGCGCCTCGGCCAGCAGGTGGGTCCAGCCGCCGCCCAGGGAGGCGCCGCCGGCCAGCAGCGGAATGGCCGCCAGCACCGGAATGGCGGCGATGTCCTGAAACAGCAGCAGGGCGAAGGCGTAGCGGCCGTGGCGGCTGCCCAGCTCGCCGCGCTCGCCCAGCAGCTGCAGCACCAGCGGCGTGGAGCACAGCCCCAGGCTGAAGCCGACCACCAGCGCCGCGGCGGGCGAGAGGCCCGCCAGCAGGGCCAGGCCGGTGAGCAGCGCCGTGGTCACGGCCACCTGCAGGCTGCCGAAGTGGAACACCGCCTTGCGCATCAGCTTGAGGCGGGCCGGCTTGAGTTCCAGGCCGATCACGAACAGCAGGAACACGATGCCGACCTGGGAAAACTGCAGCACGGCGTCGGCGTCCGGCACCAGGCCCAGCGCCGAGGGGCCGATCACCACGCCGGCGACCAGATAGCCGAGCACCTCGCCGAGGCCAAGCCGCTTGACCAGCGGCACGATCAGCACCGCGGAGGCGAGGAAGATCAGGGCGTTGTAGAGCAGGGCGATGGCCACGTCGGGCTCCTTCGATGGCGGAATGGTGGGAGGGCGGTCTCTCTATCCTATCGCATGCGCCCCGTTGGCTTGGGGGTGGAGAGACGGTGCGTCGCGCGGCTCGCCGCGGTCGCACTTGACGCAGGGCAGCGCCAGGCCCAGCCGCGAGCGGCGGCCGGCCTCGGTGGTCACCCAGGGGCGCTCGGCCCAGGGCGGCTGGTGGCGCACGTGCCGATGGTGACCGCAGGCCAGCTCGGCGACCCAGTGGCCCTCGTCGTCGCGGTGATAGCCGACGATCGGCTGTTCCATCTCAGGCCTCGGCCAGGCCGGCGCGGGGCAGCACCTCGTCGCGGGTCAGCGGCGCCAGCGGCAGCACCAGGGCCTCGGCCGGCGTCACCCAGCGCAGCTCGGCGATCTCGGCAGCGGCCTGCAACGGGCCTTCGAGCTCGGCGCGGAACAGATGGGCGCGTAGCCCGTGGCCGGGCTCGTTGGCGGCGGGCGCGTGGAACTCGCCCAGCGGCGCGAGGCGCGTCGGCGGCTGGCCGAGTTCCTCCTCGAGCTCCCGGGCCAGGGCCTCGGCGGGAGACTCGTCGGGCTCGATCTTGCCGCCGGCCTGCATGAAGGCCTCGGTGCCGCGCTTGCGCACCAGCAGCAGGCGGCCCTCGGCGTCCTCGATCAGGGCGGCGGCGATATGCAGGATGGGGGTGTCATGCATCGGGGCATCCTCGGGTGAAAACGACGCGGGGCCACCCCGGCAAAGGGCGGCCCCGAGAGACGCGGTCGAGGCCGGCCTAGAAGGCCAGCTCCACGCCGGCGTACACGCTGCGGTCCGGCGCCGTGTTGAAGTAGCGTCCGCGCTGATCGTTGATGACGATGTTGTCGTAGTGCTCACGGTCGAACAGGTTCTGCACGCCCACGTAGGCCTTGAGCAGGGTGTCGTCGCCGAGGCGCCAGCCGTCACCGGCGCGCAGGTTGGCCAGCCAGACGTCGTCGACCTCCACGCGGTTGGCGTCGTCGGTGAACATCGAGCCGACGTAGCGGGTCTCCAGAGTGGCGAAGCGCTCGCCGATGCCCTGCCAGGTCAGCTGGTTGACCCAGGTGCGTTCGGGCAGGCCCGGGATGCGGTTGTTGGCGAAGTCATTGCCGTTGCCGTCCTCGTAGTCCTGGAACTCGTAGCGCGCCATTGTCAGGGCGCTGTCGAGGCGCCAGTCCTCGGCGAACTGCCAGCCCAGGGCCACTTCCAGGCCGTCCTGGCGGCTGCGGCCGGCGTTGCGATAGAAGTCGCGTCCGGCGTTATCACGATAGGCGATCAGCGAGTCGCGTACCCGGGTCGAGAACAGCGCCACGTCGTAGTCGAGGCCGGCGTCGACGAAGGTGCCGCGCAGGCCGATCTCGCGGTTCCAGGCCTTCTGCGCTTCGATGTCCGGATTGAAGCCGCCGACACGGGCCGGGTTGGCGAACTCGGTGAAGGTCGGCGTCTCATAGGCGGTACCGGTCGAGAGATAGGCCTGGTGGCTGGGCAGGTAGCGATAGTTCAGCCCGGCGCTGCCGCTCCACTGATCGAAGCTGCGATCACCGCCGTTGTCGCCATCGGCGAGGTAGTGGTCGTCGATATCGAACGTGGTGTGGTCGAAGCGGGTGCCGAGGGAGAGGGTCCAGCGGTCGGTCAGGTCCAGGTCGCCCTGGGTGAAGGCGCCGACCGAGCTGGCGGTCTGGGTCTCGTCGGCGGCGCGGCCCTGGTGGTCGCCGTCGATGGTGACGTTATCGCGATAGCGCTCGTCTTCCTGGCGCGCCAGGTCGACGCCGGTCACGTAGCTCAGCGGCAGGCCGCCCAGGGTCAGCGACTGGCGATACTCGGCGCTGCCGCCGTAGTAGTCACGGTCGTAGGCGACGAAGCTGTCGCCGGCGTAGGCCAGCTGCTGCTCGAAGTCGCGTTGCAGGTAGAAGCCGCGCAGGGTCAGCTCGCCGGGGCCGGCGGCCCGGTCCTCGTACTCGAGGCCGAGCAGCTGCTGGTCGACCGACTGTCCCGCATCGATGCGAGTCGGTGAATAGAAGTTGCTGTCGATCGTGCCTTCACGGTCCTCGTTGACCGCCTCGGCGGTCAGGCCGCCCGGATCCTCGGAGCGCGGATTGTCGAGCAGGTTGACGATGGCGGTGATCGAGCGGTCGGCGTCCAGCTCGCGGCGCAGCTTGGCGTTGAGCTGGTACTTCTCGACCTCGCTGTGATCGCGATAGCCGTCCATGCCCAGCGCCGAGACGCTGACGTGATGCGACCAGGGGCCCTCGACGCCGCCGTTGCTGAGGGCCAGCTTGCGGTAGCCGTCGCTGCCGCCCTCGACGCGCAGCCGGGTACCCGGATCGCTCTCGCCGTCGGCGGTGGTGACATCGATCACGCCGCCGGCGGCGTTGCCGTACTGCACCGCCGCCGGGCCGCGGATGACCTCGATGCGCCGGGCGCCGTCCAGATCGATGGCATCGAGCTGGGCCTGGCCGTCGGGCAGGGTGTAGGGAATGCCGTCGACGCGCACCGTGATGCCGCGCACGCCCCAGGGAGTGCGGGCGCCGAAGCCGCGGATCGACACCCGCTCGCCCTGGACGAAGTTGTGACGGTTCTGGAGATACAGCCCCGGCACGGTGGCCAGCGACTCGTTGAGGCGCTCGCGGGACTGGCCCCGGGCGATCGGTTCGTCGTCCACCACGGACACGGCGGCGGGCGTGGCATAGAGCTCACGCTCGAGACGCGATGCGCTGACCGTCAGCGGCTCGAGGGCGAGCTCGGCGGCCTGACCGGCGGCGGGCAGCAGCAACAGGGGCGTCATCAGGGTGGGGGCGAGTGACCGTCGGGGCATGGGACGTCGAGTCTCCGGGGCGGAAAATGAGGGCGCGAATGTTCTCATTCTAACGAGTGTCAGGCAAATCGAAGTCCGGCAGTGGCCGGACCTTCGGCGTCGGCCAGGCCATGGCCTGGCGCGACGACGACATGACCGCCCGGCGGCTACCCCGAGAAGACGGCAGCCGGGAGGGCGCGGAGTGCGACTGGGGCAGCCAGCGCTTCGCCTGCTACTGCGTATTGTGCGTGCTGGGGTCGGGGCGGCGCAGCGGCTGGTGGTCTCGATGTCGGCGGGCCCGTTCGCGCCCACGGTGGGCGCCTCGGGCGGCGTCCATGCGCTGCTGCTGGCCTTCGGCCTGCGCTATCCGAACCGCGACATCCTGCTGCTGATCCCGCCGATCCCGATGAAGGCCAGGTACTTCGTGATCGTCATCGCCCTGGTGGAGCTGTGGTCGGGCGTCGCCGGGACCCGCCAGGGCGTGGCGCACTTCGCGCACCTGGCGGGCATGCTGGTGGGGCTGGCGCTGATCCTGGCTCGGCGCCGGCGCTCATGAGCCTTCCGGCTTACTGCTTGGGCGGCTCGACGTGGCCGCCGAAGCCGAAGCGCATGGCCGAGAGCAGGCGGTTGGCGTAGGTGTTCTCCTGGCGCGAGGCGAAGCGCGAGAACAGCGCGTTGGCCAGCACCGGGGTGGAGACCCCCTGCTCGACGGCGGCGTCGACGGTCCAGCGGCCTTCGCCGCTGTCGGAGACGGCCCCGCTGTAGTGGTCGAGGCGCGGGTCGCCCGCCAGCGCCTGCGCGGTGAGGTCGAGCAGCCAGGAGGAGACCACGCTGCCGCGGCGCCAGACCTCGGCCACGTCGGCCAGGTTCAGGTCGAAGCGCTGGTCTTCCGGCAGCTCCGGCGAGGCCTTGCTCTGCATCAGCTCGAAGCCCTCGGCGTAGGCCTGCATCAGGCCATACTCGATGCCGTTGTGGACCATCTTGACGTAGTGGCCCGCGCCGACCGGGCCGGCGTGGATGTAGCCGCGCTCGGCGCGTTCGTCCGGGGCGTTGCGGCCGCGGGTGCGTTCCAGGTCGCCGTAGCCGGGGGCCAGGCTGTCGAACAGCGGCTCCAGGCGGTCGAAGATCGCGTCCTCGGCGCCGACCATCATGCAGTAGCCGCGCTCCAGGCCCCAGACGCCACCGGAGGTGCCGACGTCGACGTAGTGCAGCCCCTTCGGCTCGAGCGCCTTGGCGCGGCGGATGTCGTCCTTGTAGAAGGTGTTGCCGCCGTCGATGATGGTATCGCCCGGCGCCATCAGCTCGGACAGGGTGTTGATGGTGGCCTCGGTCGGATCGCCGGCGGGCAGCATCACCCAGATGGCGCGCGGCGCGTCGAGGCTCGCGACCAGCGCGGCGAGGCTCTCGGCGTGGCCGATGCCGTCGTCGACGAGGGCCGTGGCGGTGGCGGCGTCCTGATCGTAGGCGACGACTTCGTGGCCGTCGCGCACCAGGCGGCGCGCGATGTTGCCGCCCATTCGGCCGAGTCCGATGATACCGAGTTGCATGGGGATTCCTCTGACGATGATACGGGATGGGGGGAGCGGGACGGCGGCAAAGCCTACCCATTGCGGCGTCGTGACGCAAAGCGGGCCATGTCGCCTGACATGGCCCGCCGAGCGTGTCGCTCGCATCTAGATGAGGGCGTGGGGGATCAGTCCCAGCTCAGTGCCCCGCCCACCTGATATTCGGTGACGCGGGTCTCGAAGAAGTTCTTCTCCTTGCGCAGGTCGATGATCTCGCTCATCCACGGGAAGGGGTTCTCGGCGCCCGGGAACTGCTCCTTGAGGCCGATCTGCGCCAGGCGACGGTTGCAGATGAAGTGCAGGTACTCCTCCATGATCGCCGCGTTCATGCCCAGCACGCCGCGGGGCATGGTGTCGCGGGCGTAGGCGATCTCGAGCTCGGTGCCCTCGAGAATCATCTGGGTGACCTCGTCCTGGAACTCGGGCGTCCACAGGTGCGGGTTCTCGATCTTGATCTGGTTGATCATGTCGACGCCGAAGTTCAGGTGCATCGACTCGTCGCGCAGGATGTACTGGAACTGCTCGGCGACGCCGGTCATCTTGTTGCGACGGCCCATGGACAGGATCTGGCTGAAGCCGCAGTAGAAGAAGATGCCCTCGGTCACGCAATAGAAGGCGATCAGGTTGCGCAGCAGTTCCTGGTCGGTCTCCGGGGTGCCGGTGTTGAAGTCGGGGCGCGACAGCGACTGGGTGTGCTTGAGGCTCCAGGCGGACTTGGCCGAGACGGAGGGCACCTCGCGGTACATGTTGAAGACCTCGCCTTCGTCCATGCCCAGCGACTCCACGCAATACTGGTAGGCGTGGGTGTGGATCGCCTCCTCGAAGGCCTGGCGCAGCAGGTACTGGCGGCACTCGGGGTTGGTGATCAGGCGATAGACGGCCAGCACCAGGTTGTTGGCGACCAGCGAGTCGGCAGTGGAGAAGTAGCCCAGGCTGCGCTCGACGATGCGGCGCTCGTCGGCGGTGAGGCCGTCCGCGCTCTTCCACAGCGCGATGTCGGCGTTCATGTTCACTTCCTGGGGCATCCAGTGGTTGGCGCTGCCGTCCAGGTACTTCTGCCACGCCCACTCGTACTTGAAGGGCACCAGCTGGTTGAGGTCGGCGCGGGCATTGATCATCCGCTTCTGCTCGACGTCGATGCGCTTGGCGCCCATCTCGAGTTCCTCGAGGCCGGGGGCCACGTCCAGCTCCTCGAGCGACTGCTTGGCGCGGGCCAGGCGGTCCTGCTCGGCGACCGCGTAGCTGCCGGCGCTGTCGCGGACTTCCTCGGCGGGTGCCTCGGCCTTGGGCGCGGGCTGCGGTGCCGGCTGGGGCGCTTCGGCGGTGGCGGTGTCGTCTTCGTGGAACTCGTTCCAATCGATCATCTGTGTCTCTCCCGGTGGTTGCCCGGATGGTCCGCAGGCGTTCGCATCGGAGTGAGCGGCTGCGGCGATGGTAGAAGGGGCGAAGCCGGAGGGCGGTGACCCTCCGGCTCGTGCGCTGGCGTCGGGCGCCGGAGGCTTACTGGCAGGCCTCGCAGCCGAGCTCGTCGATCTCGCCGGCCGAGGGCGCGCGGGAGCCGCCGCCGTTCTTGCCCTGCAGGAAGTCGTCGATGCCTTTCGGCTCCTGCTTGGCTTCCGGGGCGGCGGACGGCGTCGGGGCCGGGGCCGCACCGGGCGAGGCGTTGCTCACCGCGTTGAGGTTGCCGCGGTCCACGGTGGACTTCTCCACCGAGGTGGCGCCCAGGGCGCGCAGGTAGTAGGTGGTCTTGAGGCCGCGGAACCACGCCATGCGGTAGGTCACGTCCAGCTTCTTGCCGGAGACGCCCTTGATGTAGAGGTTCAGCGACTGGGCCTGGTCGAGCCACTTCTGACGACGAGAGGCGGCCTCGACCAGCCACTTGGGCTCGACCTCGAAGGCGCTGGCGTACTTGGCCTTCAGGTCGTCCGGCACGCGGTCGATGGGCTGCACGGAGCCGTCGTAGTACTTGAGGTCGTTGATCATGACCTCGTCCCACAGGCCGCGCTCCTTGAGGTCGTTGACCATGTAGGAGTTGACCACGGTGAACTCGCCGGACAGGTTCGATTTCACGAACAGGTTCTGATAGGTCGGCTCGATCGACTGCGAGACGCCGCAGATGTTCGAGATGGTCGCGGTCGGGGCGATGGCCATGACGTTGGAGTTGCGCATGCCCTGGGCGGCGACCTTGTCGCGGATGCGGTCCCAGTCCTGGGTCGTGGAGGTGTCGACCTCGATGTACTTGGCGCCGCGCTCTTCCTTCAGCTTCTCGATGGAATCGATCGGCAGCACGCCCTGGCTCCACAGCGAGCCCTCGTAGCTCTGGTAGTGCCCGCGCTCGGCGGCCAGGTCGCTGGAGGCCTCGATGGCGTGATAGCTGACCAGCTCCATGGAGCGGTCGGCGAAGGTCACGGCGTCCTCGGAGGCGTAGGCGATGTCCTGGGCGTAGAGGGCATCCTGGAAGCCCATGATGCCGAGGCCCACCGGACGGTGCTTGAAGTTCGAGTTCTTCGCCTGCGGCACCGCGTAGTAGTTGATGTCGATGACGTTATCGAGCATCCGCACCGCGGTCTTGACGGTCTGCTTCAGCTTGTCGCCGTCGAACTCGCCGTCGACCACGTGCTGGGCCAGGTTGATGGAGCCCAGGTTGCACACCGCGATCTCGTCGACCGAGGTGTTCAGGGTGATCTCGGTGCACAGGTTGGAGCTGTGGACCACGCCGGCGTGCTGCTGGGGGCTGCGCAGGTTGCACGGATCCTTGAAGGTGATCCACGGGTGGCCGGTCTCGAACAGCATCGAGAGCATCTTGCGCCACAGATCCTTGGCCTTGACGCGCTTGAACAGCTTGAGCTGGCCGTTGCGGGTCATCTCCTCGTATTCGCTGTAGCGCTTCTCGAAGGCGGCGCCGTACAGGTCGTGGAGGTCCGGGCAGGTGGCCGGCGAGAACAGGGTCCACTCCTCGTCGTCGAAGACGCGCTTCATGAACAGGTCCGGCACCCAGTTGGCGGTGTTCATGTCGTGGGTACGACGACGGTCGTCACCGGTGTTCTTGCGCAGCTCGAGGAACTCCTCGATGTCGAGGTGCCAGCTCTCGAGGTAGGCGCAGACGGCGCCCTTGCGCTTGCCGCCCTGGTTCACGGCCACGGCGGTGTCGTTGACCACCTTGAGGAACGGCACCACGCCCTGGGACTTGCCGTTGGTGCCCTTGATGTAGGAGCCCAGCGCACGCACCGGGGTCCAGTCGTTGCCGAGGCCGCCGGCCCACTTGGAGAGCAGGGCGTTGTCGCGGATGGCGCTGTAGATGCTGTCCAGGTCGTCCGGCACGGTGGTCAGGTAGCAGCTGGAGAGCTGGCTGCGCACGGTGCCCGCGTTGAACAGGGTCGGCGTGGAGGCCATGTAGTCGAAGCTGGAGAGCAGCTCGTAGAACTCGATGGCCCGCGCCTCGCGGTCGTCCTCGTTGAGCGACAGGCCCATGGCGACGCGCATGAACATCACCTGGGGCAGCTCGTAGCGGACCTCGTCACGGTGGATGAAGTAGCGGTCGTAGAGGGTCTGCAGGCCGAGGTAGGTGAACTGGGCGTCGCGGGTATGGTCCAGGGCATCGCCCAGACGCTCGAGGTCGAACTCGGCGAGCTGCGGGTCGAGCTGTTCGAACTCGATGCCCTTCTCGATGTAGGCCTGGAAGGCCGGCTTGTAGAAGTCGGCCATCTCCTGGTAGGTCGCCTCGTCGGCGATGCCCAGGAACGACAGCGCCTCGCGGCGCAGGTTGTCCTGCAGCAGGCGGGCGGTGACGTAGGTGTAGTTGGGATCCTTCTCGACCAGGGTCCGCGCGGTCATCATCAGCGCCTGGGAGACGCCGTCGACGCTGACGCCGTCGTAGAGGTTCTTCAGCGAGTCCTCGACGATCTTCTGCGGATCGACGTTGGTGAGATTCTCGCAGGCGTCGAAGACCAGCGTCTCGACCCGGCCCAGGTCCAGCGGGCGGGTGCTGCCGTCCGGCGCGGTGACGTTGAGCGTCGGGTGCGGCTTCTCGATGTCGGCGCCGGCCTCGGCGCGGGCACGGGCGTGCTCCTCGCGGTACAGCACGTAGGCGCGGGCGACCTTCTGCTCACCGGCGCGCATCAGGGCCAGCTCGACCTGGTCCTGGATGTCCTCGATGTGCACGGTGCCACCGTCGGGCATGCGGCGCTGGAAGGCCTGGGCGATGCTCTCGGAGGCCTGCTGGACGAGGTCGCGGACCCGCGAGGAGGTGGCGGCGTTGTCGCCCTCCACGGCGATGAAGGCCTTGCTCAGGGCCACGGCGATCTTGCCGGCATCGAAGGGCACGACATCGCCGGTGCGCTTGATGACACGCAGGGTCTGCGGTGCGGTGACGGAGACGGACGAGTGGTCCTGGGCAGCGGTGGTATCCATGGCGCCGGGGTCCCTACCTTGTCGGTTGAAGAAGGCCGCCGTGGTACGACGGTTGACAGAATCTGGAGTGGTTGCTAAGAGCACAGTATATGGTGTGCCAGCCCCAAGCGGGCACAAGATAGTGTGCTTTACCGCGATCATCAAGTGGATAACTTTGTGGATGAACTGTGGTATTTCAGGGGGTGATTGCGGGGCCCGGCGGCAGACCGCATGGTTGAGCGGCTGGCGCCGATTCACGTCGAGTATCGACGAGCGAAGGGAAGCGTTGTCGGGTATTCTTTAGCCATTGGTGGTCGGCCGGGCGCCGACGCCCTCGTTTCCCGCACGCCCATTGAGGAAGATGACGCACAAATGGACGACAGCCTGGACCCTTCCGAGCAGGATCACGTACTGATCATCGAGGATGATGAGCGCCTGGCCGAGTTGACCCGCGATTACCTGGAGGCCAACGGCTTCCGCGTGACTCTCGAGCCCGACGGGGCCAACGGCGTCGATCGGATCCTCGCCCTGCTGCCCGACCTGGTGGTCCTCGACCTGATGCTGCCCGGCGAGGACGGCCTCTCGATCTGCCGCCGGGTGCGCTCCGAGTATCCCGGGCCAATCCTGATGCTCACCGCCCGCACCGATGACATGGATCAGGTGCTGGGCCTGGAGATGGGCGCCGACGATTACGTGGCCAAGCCGGTGCAGCCGCGGGTGCTGCTGGCGCGCATGCGGGCGCTGCTGCGGCGCCGCGAGAGCGGCGTGGTCGGCGAGGAGCCCCGCCTGGCCTTCGGCCCGCTGGAGATCGACAACTCGACCCGCGAGGCCTTCCTCGCCGGCGAGCGCGTCGACCTGACCAGCGCCGAGTTCGACCTGCTGTGGCTGCTGGCCAGCAACGCCGGCCGGGTGCTGACCCGCGAGGAGATCTTCTCCCAGCTGCGCGGCATCAAGTACGACGGTCAGGATCGCTCCATCGACGTGCGCGTCTCGCGGATTCGCCCCAAGATCGGTGACGATCCCAACCAGCCGCAGCGGATCAAGACCGTGCGCAGCAAGGGCTACCTGTTCGTCAAGGACGGCTGATGGCGTCCTTCCGCCTGCTGCCCCGCGCCCTCTCCGACAGCACCTTCCTGCGCGTCTACGTGCTGCTGGCGCTGGCGCTGGTGATGAGCTTTGCCCTGGCGCTGCTGGCCATCACCGTGGTCGACAAGGTGCGCCGCCAGCACTACCAGGAGCAGCTCGCCGAGGCGCCGATGACGCTGTTCAGTGCCCAGCTCGAGGCGCTCGCTCCCGAGCGGCGTGATGCCTGGCTGCGCGAGCAGAGCGCTCGGCTCGGCATCGAGCTGTCCCTGCATGACATCGCCCAGGGGCCGCACGGCTACTTCGAGCGGGCGCGGCTCGAGAGCGGCCAGACCCTGGTGCGCCAGACCGAGGACATGGGCTGGCTGCTGCACCGCCGGCTGGACGACGAGCCGCTGCTGTTGCGGATGGAGCTGGCCTCGCTGGGCGAACATCAGCTGATGGGCCTGGCCCGTCAGCTTGGCCAGTGGCTGCTGGCGGTGCCGCCGGAGCGGCGCTCGACGCGGCTCGACCGGCTGCGCAGCGGCGTGATCCAGCTGAGCCTCACCGACACCCCGCCCGAGGGGCTGGCGCCGGCGCGGCTGGTCACGCTGAACGATGCCGAGGTGGTGGTGCGCCTGCTGCCCCAGCGCTGGGCGATGTCGCTCTATCTCCAGCTGCCGGGCGAACAGGGCGCCACCCAGTGGGTCGAGGTCGGCCCGCTCAATGCCTTCGAGCCGCTGCCGGCCTCGCTGCTGTTGCTGCTGTTGCTGATGCTGCTGGGCATGCTGGCGGTGATCATCTATCTGATCGTGCGCGGCGTCGAGGCCCGCATGGCGCGGCTCGAGCTCGCCGCCACGCGCATCGCCGCCGGGCGCCTGGACACCCGGGTCAAGGTCGAGGGCAACGACTTCCTGAGCCGGCTGGGCATGGCGCTGAACGGCATGGCCGCCCAGGTGCAGTCGCTGCTGCGTGGTCAGCAGGACATGATCCGCGCGGTGTCCCACGAGCTGCGCACCCCGGTGGCGCGTATCCGCTTCGCCGTGCAGATGGTCGAGGACATGACCGACGAGCCGGGCGTGCGGCGCCACCTGCAGGGCATCGATGCCGACATCACCGAGCTCGACGACCTGGTCGACGAGATCCTCACCTACGCGCGCCTGGGCAGCGAGACGGCCAACGGCGTGCCCATGGAGACCTCGCTGGTGGAGTGCCGGGCCATGGCCGAGCGCGTCATCGAGGCGCTGCACCCCCTGCACGGCCATCTGAGCCTCGGCCTGCTGCCGGGGGACGAGGTGGAGGCGGCGGCGGAGTCGCGCTATCTGCAGCGGGCGCTGCAGAACCTGGTGGCCAACGCCTGCCGCCACGCCCGCAGCCGGGTGGTGATCCGCATCCACGGCGAGCCGCGGCTGGTACGCATCGACATCGAGGACGACGGCCCCGGCGTGCCGGTGGCCAAGCGCAGCGAGATCTTCAAGCCCTTCGCGCGGCTCGACGACAGCCGCGCCCGCCACTCGGGCGGCTACGGCCTGGGGCTCTCGATCGTGCAGAAGGTCATGGCCTGGCACGGCGGCAGCGTGATGGTGGACGCCAGCCCCACGCTCGGCGGGGCGCGCTTCACGCTGCTGCTGCCCCAGCGCGCCGCTGCTCGCGACGGCTGAGGTTCGCGCTTCAGGCCGGCTTGATGCCGGTCAGCACCGAGAATGACGTTTCCCGGGCGGTACGCAGGAAATCCTCCATCCAGGGCGCGTCGCGTGTCTCCTCGCGGATCGCCGCGAACAGCGTGCTCCACACCCCGTGCTCGCCCAGCGGCACGGCCTTCACGTAGTCCCGCTCCAGGTACTCGGTCAGCGCCCAGTTGGGCAGCGCACAGACCCCCCGCCCGCTGGCCACCAGCTGCATCATCATGATCGTCAGTTCGGCGGTGCGCACCTCGCGCGGCCGGCAGCCGGCCGGATCGAGGAACTGGGTGAAGACGTCCAGCATGGTGTGTTCCACCGGATAGGTGATCAGCGTCTCGTCGGCCAGGTCCTCCGGTACCGCGAACGGCCTGCCGGCCAGGCGGTGCTGGCGGGCCACGGCCAGCAGCCCCTCGTAGCGGAACAGCGGCTCGTAGTGGACGCCGGGCAGCGGTTGGGGATCGGCGGTGATCACCAGATCGAGCTGCTCCCTGGCCAGGGCCGGCAGCGGATCGAAGTGATGGCCGCCGGGAATGTCGATCTCGACCTCGGGCCAGTGGTCGCGGAAGTGGTCGACGGTGGGCATCAGCCACTGGAAGCAGCTGTGGCACTCGATGGCCATGTGCAGCCGGCCCTGCTCGTTGCCGGCCAGTCGCGCCAGGTCGCGCTCCGCCAGGCGCACCTGGGGCAGCACCTGCTCGGCCAGCGCCAGCAGCCGCAGCCCGGCGCGGGTGAACTCCACCGGCCGGGTCTTGCGCAGGAACAGCGGGTTGCCCAGCCGCTCCTCCAGATCCTTGATCTGGTGGGAGAGGGCGGACTGGGTCAGGTGCACCCGCTCGGCGGCTTCGACCAGGGAGCCGGCGTCGCGCAGGGCGATGAGCGTGCGGAGATGGCGGAGTTCGAGCATGATTCTGAGCTAACTTCATGATGATGAAGAGCAAGTTTAGTTTTATTCAGTCTTTCGGGCCAGCCGGATTCCGTTTCCGTCGCCGGGAACGGTGCGCGCCCGGCGTCGCGCCACTCCCGGCCGGTGGCTGGTATGCTGGCAGCGCTGGAGTTTCGTCGCACAAGGAGTCATTGCCATGCCCCGTCTCTCGTCCTGCCGGGTTGCCCTGCCGCTGCTGATGTCGCTGGGCCTGTCCGGCTGCATCACCTACGTCAACTCGCCGGCCACCGAGCCTGCCCCCGAACCCGCTCCCACGGTGTCCGCGGCCGATGATGCCGCCGCACCCAAGGCGCCGCTGCTGCCCTCGACGCTGTTTCCCGGCGAGGCCGACGAGCTGGTCGGCTGGCGCTGCACGCCGGCCCAGGACCTGGTGACCGCCGCGGGAGAGGACGAGCTGCGGCTGTGGTCGGCCCTCGGGGCCAACCGGCTCACGCCGTCCGTGGTGGCCAGCGGCAGCCGCTATCAGAACGGCGGGCTGAGCGTGTGGCTGAAGGGCGATGAGGCGCTGGTCGAGAGCCAGCGGGGGCGGCTGGACTGCCGGCGCGACATCACCCTCGATGCCCTGACCCGCGAGGGCCATCCGGGCGTGATGTTCCACGGCCGCGGCAACGAGCCTGGCTGGCACGTGGAGCTGGCCAACGACGTGCCCGAGCTCGACCTGACCCTGGACTACGGCGAGCGCGAGCTGACGCTGCCCTATCGGGTGACCACCCTCGACAACGGCGCCGGCCGGGTGATCCTGGCCAGCGGCCAGGCGGCGCGGCCCTTCACGCTGCGCATCGAGGCCAAGGCCTGCTTCGACGACATGAGCGGCCAGCCCTGGCCGGCCCGGGTGACCCTGTCGCTCAACGGCGAGACCTATCGGGGCTGCGGGCAGGGAATCGCCCCCTAGGGGGCTTCAGTATTCGATATGGTCGAACGATAGCTGCGTTTTTTCCCGCTTATCGTGGCCAAAGACGAATATATAATGGCGATCATTCTTCCGCTCACGAAGCTCCAAGGAGATCGCCATGACCCGCGTCCTCGTCCTGACCTCTTCCATCCTCGGCGGCAACTCCCAGGCGCTGGCCGATCACTTCAGCGCCCTGGCCGGCGAGCGCGACGGGGTGGAGATCACCCGCCGCGATCTGGTGGCCGACGAGCTGCCGCACCTGGGGCTGGCCGAGCTTTCCAGCTGGCAGGTGGCGCCGGAAGCGCGCGACGCCGAACAGCGCCAGCTGGCGGCCCGCTCCGACGCCCTGATCGAGGAGCTGCTGGCGCATGACGTGGTGGTGTTCGGCGTGCCGCTCTACAACCTCGGCCTGCCGACTCAGATGAAGGCCTGGTTCGACCGCGTGCTACGCGCCGGCATGACCTTCCGCTACACCGAGAACGGCCCGGTGGGCCTGATCGAGGGCAAGCGGGCCATTCTGCTGGCGGCGCGCGGCGGCGAGTACGCCGGCTCCGAGCTCGACAGCCAGACCCCGCACCTCACCCACATGCTGGGCCTGATGGGCATCGGCGAGGTGGACACCGTGTTCGCCGAGGGCCTGAACATGGGCCAGGCCAAGCACGACGCGGCCATGAGCGAGGCCCGCCAGGCCATCGCCGGCCTGGTCGAGCGCCTCTGAGCCGGCGATGCCGGGCCGAGCCCCCACCATCGCGTAACAGGGCGACCCTCGGGTCGCCCTGTTCGCGTTCCGGGGGAGCCGGTCAGCAGCTGGCGGACGTCGACAGCCGCCAGCGCGGCTCGACGAACTGACCGACGCACAGCAGCGACTCGGTGGAGAGGATTCGCGTGCCCA
Organism: Halomonas sp. B23F22_10; assembly: GCF_043496975.1. Taxonomy (NCBI): domain Bacteria; kingdom Pseudomonadati; phylum Pseudomonadota; class Gammaproteobacteria; order Oceanospirillales; family Halomonadaceae; genus Halomonas; species Halomonas sp. B23F22_10. The sequence continues at coordinate 135,736 of NZ_JBIEKF010000003.1, forward strand.
GCCGCCTCAGCGCCGTGTTGCGGTCCTGGCCCGGTGCCTCGCCCTGGCGTGGCGCCTCGAGCCGGTAGGTCGCGTCGAGCGGCCGCCAGCCGTCGTCGCTGCGCTCGGCGAGGGCGAAGTGGAAGACATGGAAGCCCGGGAAGCCCAGCCGCAGGTCGGTGGCCACCAGGGTGGCGGGATGCTGGCGCTCGTCGACCTCGTAGCGCAGGAAGGGGCCGGCGAACCAGTCCAGGCGCCGCCCGCTGGCGTCGTCCAGGGCGATCGCCTCCCACTCGGCGCCGCGGGAGAAGCTCTCCAGCCGGGGCGGCCGGTCGCCGTCGAAGACGCTCACCAGGGTCTCGTGGTAGCGGTCCTCCTCGGCCACGCTGACGCGCCACAGCAGGATGTTGAAGGGCGTGGGCTGGATCAGTCGCGGGGCATCATCGAGGCCCTGTGCGGCGAGCACCGGCTCGACGCGCTGCTCGACCAGGGTGCGGGCGCCCAGCGACAGCACGATGTACAGGCAGGATAGCGCCAGCCCCCAGCGGGTGGCGGTGGTTCGGCCGCCGAACAGCGCGATCAGCACGCCGGCCAGCAGCGGCAGCGAGTACAGCGGGTCGATGATGAACAGCAGCGGATAGGCCGCCGGGCGCACGTCCAGCGGCCACCAGATCTGGGTGCCGTAGGTGGTCAGCGCATCCAGCAGCGGATGGGTGAGCAGGCACAGGCCGAAGAAGGCCAGCCAGCGGCCCGGGGAAATGTCCCGCGCCCTGGCGACGCGAGCCGACAGCCCGGCGAGCAGGACCGACAGCCCGGCCAGCACGAACAGCGAGTGGCTGAAGCCGCGATGCTGGGTGACGTCGGCGATCGCGTCGCCGTAGTCGATGGCCACGTCCAGGTCGGGCAGGGTGCCCAGGGCGGCGCCGATCAGCACCGCCTTGCGGCCCAGCCGTCGGCCCAGTACGGTGCCGCCGATCGCCGCGCCCAGCGCGGCCTGTGTCAGGGAGTCCATGGGCGGGAGAGTCCTCGGGGCGTCGTGGTGTCAGGAGGTAGAGTAGAAGGGCGCGCCGGGCTAGGCATCGCCCCTGGCCCAGGCGGGGCCGGCGGCGAGGACGCGGGCCTGGACCGGGCAGTCGTCGCGATGGGCGCCGGGCAGGTAGCCGCTGCTCATGAGGAACTCGCCGACGATCTCCGGGCCGGTGAAGCGGAAGGTGCGCTTGAACAGCCTGACCCAGTCGGCGTGGGGGCGTGGATGATGCGCCTCCAGCCAGCCCCGGAAGCCGCCGTGCTCGGCGCGCAGCGTCTGGATCACGCCGGCGTTGTGGATCACGGCATCGACCTTGAGGCGATTGCGAATGATGCCGGCGTCGGCCAGCAGCCGGGCGCGCTCTTCCTCGCCGTAGGCGGCCACGCGGTCGACGGCGAAGCCCTCGAAGGCCGCCTGGAAGGCGTCGCGCTTCTTGAGCACCGTCAGCCAGGATAGGCCCGCCTGGTTGATCTCCAGGGCCAGACGCTCGAACAGCGTGTCGTCATCGGCGACGGGGAACCCGTACTCGTGGTCGTGATAGGGCCCGTGAAACGGATGGCCGGGGGCCAGGTCACAGTAGTGGCTCATGACACCTGCTCGTCGATGAAGGAATCGGGGGGGATGCGTCAGGATGCCCCCATTGCCCAGACTTGTGAAACCCGAACGAACCGTGAATAGGGAGAGAGACATGCAATATCTGCACACCATGGTCCGCGTCAGCGATCTGGACGCCTCGCTGCACTTCTACTGTGACCTGCTGGGGCTCCAGGAAGTGCGCCGCAAGGAGAACGAGAAGGGCCGTTTCACTCTGGTGTTCCTCGCCGCCCCGGCGGACGAGTCGCGCTCCACGGAGCTGCAGGCGCCGGAGCTCGAGCTGACCTGGAACTGGGACCCGGAGACCTACACCGGCGGCCGCAACTTCGGCCACCTGGCCTACCGCGTGGACGATATCTACGCGCTGTGCGAGCACCTCCAGGCCAACGGCGTGACCATCAACCGTCCGCCACGCGATGGTCACATGGCCTTCGTGAAGAGCCCCGACGGCATCTCCGTGGAGCTGCTGCAGGCCGGCGAGCCCCAGGCACCGAAGGAGCCCTGGGCGTCCATGGAGAACACCGGCAGCTGGTGAGGCCGGCCCCGGCCGAGGATGGCCGATCGGTGCCTGATCGCCCGCTCGCCGGATATTCACGAGAGAGCCGCCCAAAGGGCGGCTCTCTTGCGTCGGGGGCGAGGCGAGGCTCAGAGCCGGCTGGCGGGGCGCAGGTCGTAGTCGAAGTAGTGCGTCATCAGGCGCTCGAAGGTGCCGTCGGCGTAGACCTCGTCGAGAGCCTGGTTGAAGCGCTCGGCGAGTGCCTCGTCACGCTGGCGGACGGCGATGGCGTTGCCGCGGCCGAAGATCGATTCGGGGCGGTTGATGCGCTCGCCCACCTGGGTGAAGGCGCTGTCCGGCTCATCGATCGCCAGGGTTTCGATGGCCATCGGGTAGTTGATGAAGGCCAGGTCGAGCCGCCCGCTCTCCATGTCGAGGGCGATATCGTCGGCCGTGGCATAGCGTCGAATGTCGAGCACGTCCGCGTAGCGATCGGTGACGTAGGTGTCCTGGGTCGTGCCGCGCTGAATGCCCACGGTCAGGCCGTCGAGGGCCTCGGGGGTCGTCGGATCGAGGTCCTCGCCCCGGCGGGCGACCCAGACCTTGGGCGACATGGCGTAAGGCTCGGTGAAGCGCACCTGGCGTTCGCGGGCCTCGGTGATGCGCATGGACGACAGGATGGCGTCGTACTTGCGGGCCAGCAGGCCGGGGATGATGCCGTCCCAGCCCTGGACCACCCATTCGCAGTCGAGCGCCGCGCGCCGGCAGAGCTCGTTGCCGAGTTCGATCTCGAAGCCGGCCAGCTCGCCGTCGGCGGTGCGGTATTCGAAGGGTGGATAGGGCACGTCCACGGCGATGCGCACCGTGCGCGGTTCGTCGGCACCGGCACCGCCGACGCCGAGGGTGGCCAGGGTCAGCAGGGCGAGAGAGGCCGTGCGGCGGAGGAGGGAAGCGCGTCGGTCGGGCATGGTGGAGTCTCTTGTTTTTCGGTGTCGTGATGGTAGTGGACGAAGGCGGGCTCGGAATGGCGTCGAGCCCGCCGTGGGTCAGGCGCGGGCCGTGGTGGCGCGTCCGGCGCGCCGACGATGGCGGATGGCGAGGACGATGGACAGGGCGGCCAGCGCCAGCAGCGCCAGCGAGATCGGCCGGGTGAAGAACAGCGTCCAGTTCTCGTCGGACATCAGCGCGCGGCGCAGGTTGGTCTCGGCGATGGGGCCGAGGATCACACCCAGCACCAGCGGCGCCAGCGGGTAGTCCAGCTTGCTGAGGATGTAGCCGAAGACGCCGATGCCGAGCAGCAGGTAGACGTCGGTGACGCGATTGTTCAGCGCGAAGGCGCCGATGACGCAGCACACCAGCACCACCGGCACGATGATGGACTTCGGCACCTCGGTGACTCGCAGGAACAGCCGCATGCTGAACAGGCACACCACCAGCACCATCATGGCCGCGACCATCATCGCCATGAACATGCCGTAGACCAGATCACCGTGATCCATGATCAGCCGCGGACCGACGCCGATACCGTGGACCATCAGCGAGGCCATCAGCACCGCGTCCACGGCGCTGCCGGGGATGCCCAGCGCGATCATCGGGATCAGGCCGCCGCCGGAGGTGGCCGAGTTGCCGGACTCCGAGGCGATCACGCCCTCCGGGGTACCGGTGCCGAAGGCTTCCGGGGTCTTCGAGGCGCGCTTGGCCTGGTCGTAGGCCAGCAGGTTGGCGATGCTGCCGCCGGCGCCGGGCACCGCGCCGATGAACACGCCCACCAGCGAGGAGCGCACCAGGTTGACCGGATAGCGCAGCGTCTCCTTCAGGGCGGCAAGCGGCTCGAAGCTGACGTCGTCGGGCATCAGCGCCTTGCCCTGCTTGACACCGGCGGCGTCCTCGACCTCGGAGAGCAGCTGGCTGACGGCGAAGATGCCGATCAGTACCACCAGGAACGGGAAGCCGTTGGCGAGCAGGTCCGAGTCGAAGGTGAAACGGGCGACGCCCATCATCGGGTCGGCGCCCACGGTGGCGATGAACAGCCCCAGCAGACCGGTCATCAGGCCCTTGAGCATGGACTTGCCGACCAGGCTTGCCACCACGGTCATGGCGAAGATGATCAGTGAGAAGTATTCCCAGGCGCCGAGCTTGACGGCGATCATCGCCAGCGGGGGCGCCGCCAGGATCAGCACGATCACGCTGACCAGGGCGCCGAAGAACGACGCCCAGATGCCCAGCGCCAGGGCGCGGCCTGGCTCGCCCTTGCGGGCCATGGGGAAGGCGTCGAAGGTGGTGGCCACCGATGACGGGGTGCCGGGGATGCCCAGCAGCGCCGCCGAGATCAGGCCGCCGGTGTAGCCGCCCACGTAGACGGCCAGCATGGTGGCGATGCCCTGCAGGGGCGCCATGGTAAAGGTCAGAGGCAGCGTCAGGACGATGGCCATGGTGATGGTGAAGCCGGGAATCGCCGAGGCGACGACCCCGGCGATCACACCCAGCGCCATGGCGATCATGGTCGAGACGGTGAAGAGTTGGTCCATGCCGGAGAGCAGCGCTTCCATCATGAGCGGGTTCCTCGAGGAGTCATGGCCGCCTCAGCCGAACAGGCCGCGGGGCAGGCTGATGATGAAGACGTCGCGGAACAGGGTGTCCACGCCGAGGGAAAACACCAGGGCGACCACCAGCGCGATGGCCAGCCCCTTGAACGAGCGGGCACCGAGCAGCCACTGGCCGGCCAGCAGGAACCCCAGTGAGGCCAGGGTGAAGCCGAGCCAGGGCAGCAGCAGGATGTAGGCCGCGAACAGCGCCAGCACGCCGAAGGCCAGGCGGTGACGCCAGACCCAGGCGCTCACCTGGCCGCGCTCCCCGGCGGGTTGGGCGATGAAGGCGCGGCATTCCTTGACCATGATGGCCAGGTTCAGCACCACCAGCACGGCCAGCACCAGGCGCGGGAAACTGCCCGAGCCGAGCGGCTCCCACATGGACGCCGGCAGGGCCTGGGCGCGGAAGAACAGGACCGTGAACAGCGCCGCCAGGGCGCCGTTGACGATCAGGTGAGCCAGCGGCCCGGCTCGGCCGGACGCGGTGGGCTCCCCCTGGGGGGAGCCGGCGGTGTGGGGCTGGTTCATCGTGCAAGCTTTCCTGACAGGCGTTCGATGGTGGCGTCGCTGGCCTCGAGGTACTCGCCGAAGGCCTGCGGGCCCTGGAAGACGACGCTGGCGCCGGCGTTGCGGATGGCATCGGCGAAGTTTTCATCCTGGCTCATGGCCTCGAAGGCGTCGGCCAGCGTCGCGATGCGCTCCTCGGGGGTGCCCGCCGGGGCCAGGATGCCGCGGATGATGTTGAGCTTCAGCTCCGGGTGACCGAGCTCGGCGAAGGTCGGCACCTCCGGCGTCTCGGCCTGGCGCTCCTCGCTGCCCACGGCCAAGAAGCGCAGGTCGCCGTTCTTGACGAACTCGCCGGCGGAAGAGACGTCACCGATGGCGGCATCGATGTGGCCCCCGACCAGCGCGCGAATGCGGGGACCGGTGCCCTCGAAGCCTACGTAGCGGAACTGCAGATTCTCGGCCTCTTCCATCATGGCGGCATGAATGTGCGGCACGCCGCCCAGGGTGACGCCGAAACGTACCTCGCCGGGGTGTTCTGTGGCGTAGTCGACGAATTCCCCGAAGGTCTCGTAGGGGGCGTCGGCCGGCACGGTCAGGTACTGCGGCGACTGGGTCACCGCGGCCACCGGCGCGAAGTCGTCATGGTTGAGCGGCGTGAGACCGGTGTGGTGGGCCACCAGCAGGCCTTCGTGAACCTGGCCGATGGTGTAGCCATCGGCGTCGCGACGCGACAGCTCCTTGAGGCCGGTGGTGCCGCTGACGCCGGGCATGTTGATGACCGGCAGCGGCTGGTCGAGATGGGCCTCGGCGTGATTGGCCACCACGCGCATCAGGGTGTCGCTGCCGCCACCCGGCGACCAGGGCACGATGAACTCCACCGGCTCGTCGGGAAAGGCCGACTCGGCCAGGGCGGTGGCAGGAGCCGCCAGGGAGGTCGTGGCGAGCACGAGAGCGAGGGAGATCTGGGAACGCATCATGGAAATGTCCTTTGCAAGGGGGTTGTCGGTCATTGTTATCGAGCCTTCGATGATGCGGCTCGTGGGGATGACGGGTCGCCATCCGGGTCGCCATCCGGGTCGCCATCCGGGGCGCCGGCCGGCGCTCCGAGGGATGAGCCTGGGCGTCAGGCGCCTCCCAGCAACAGGCCGCCGTAGGCGATCCCGAAGCACACCACCAGGGCCGGATGCGCCTTGATGCGGATCAGCAGCAACGCGGCCACCGCGGCGATGATCAGGGTATGCACGAGGCCGGAGGTGGCCATGCCCTCGCGCAGGAAGCTGATGGTCAGGAAGGCCATCAGCACCATCACCACCGGGCGTACCCACTGGCTCATGGACTTGACCTTGAGCGAGTCGCGATAGCGATACAGGGTGCCGAGGGCCGCCAGCATCAGCAGCAACGAGGGCCCGACGGTGGCCAGCACCGCGACGATGGCGCCGCCGACCCCGGCTACGTCATAGCCGATATAGCCGGCCATCTTGGTGGCGATGGGGCTCGGCAGGGCGTTGCCCAGCGCCAGGGTCTCGGCGAAGCCCTGATGGGTCATCCAGCCGTAGGTGCCGACGACCTCGTTCTCGATCAGCGGAATGATCGCGGGGCCGCCGCCGTAGCCGACGATGTTGGGCACGAAGAAGGCCAGGAACAGTTGCCAGTAGATCATCGCGCGCGTTCTCCCTGGGCGACGGGGCGTGGTTTTTCCGGGCGCAGCAGGGCGGCGATCAGCAGCGCGCCGATCACCAGCCCCGGGTGGACGCCGAGCCCGTAGATCAGCCCGCCGGCGACTCCGCCCAGGATCAGGGTGGCGATCACGCCGAGCCCGGCCCGCGACTTCTGCAAGAAGTCGAAGGTCAGCTGCGCCATCATCACCATGACCACCGGCACCACGCCCATGCCCATGCCCTGCACCCAGCGCTGGTCGCCGTAGCGGCCGTAGAGGCCGAGCAGGGCGATCATGGCGACGATCACGGGGATGGTGGTCGCCACGACCGCGTTGATGGCGCCGAACGTGCCGCCGACCCGATAGCCGATGTAGCCGGCCATCTTGGTGGCGATGGGGCCAGGCAAGGTGTTGCCGATGGCCAGCACGTCGGCGAAGGCGTCGTCGTCCATCCAGTCGTGGCGCTTGACCACTTCCTGATGGACCAGCGGGATCATCGACGGGCCACCGCCGAAGCCGAAGATGCCGATGCGGAAGAAGGCGGCAAACAGGGAGCCTTGTACACTCATCGTTTACAGCACCGCGATGGCGGCATCGGTGCGGGGCTCGGTGCCGCCGCAGTAGATGCCTGTGTCGGGGTCACGCAGGATGACCTGGCCGCGACCGTAGCTGCGGCTGTCGGTATCCACCTTCATCTGGTGGCCCCGGGCGAGCATCGCCCGCACCAGTGGCGCCGGATAGCCGTGCTCGATGCCGATGGTCCTGTCGCCCAGCCACTGCCAGCGCGGGGCGTCCAGGGCCGACTGGGGGTTGAGGCCGAAATCCACCAGGTTCATCACTACCTGGACATGGCCCTGGGGCTGCATGAAGCCACCCATCACGCCGAAGGGCCCGAGCGCCTTGCCGCCGCGGGTGAGAAAGCCCGGGATGATGGTGTGGAAGGTCTTCTTGCCGGGCACGAGCACATTGTCGTGGCGCTCATCGAGGCTGAAGTCGTGGCCGCGGTTCTGTAGCGCGATGCCGGTGCCGGGCACTACGATGCCGGAGCCGAAGCCGTGATAGTTGCTCTGGATGAAGGACACCATGTTGCCATCGGCGTCGGCCGTAGCCAGGTAGACGGTGCCGCCGGCCCTGGGCGTGCCCGGCTGCGGATCGATGGCGGTGTCGCCGATCAGCTCGCGACGGGACTCGGTGTAGGCATCGGACAGTAGCGCCTCGACCGAGTAGGTCATGGCGGAGGGCTCGCTGATATGGGTCTTGCCGTCGGTGTAGGCGAGCTTCATCGCCTCGAGCTGGCGGTGCAGCAGCTCTGGATCGTCGCGGTGGGACGCTGGATAGCCGTCGAGCAGGCGCAGCGCCATCAGCGCCACCAGGCCCTGGCCGTTGGGCGGGATCTCCCACACATCCACATCGCGATAACGGGCCGAGATGGGGGTGACCCACTCGGGCCGGTAAGCCGCCAGGTCGTCCTTGTGCAGGTAGCCGCCGGTGTGGCGCGAGAAGGCGTCGATGGCCTCGGCCAGCTCGCCGCGGTAGAAGCTCTCCGCCTGGCTCTCGGCGATGGCCTCCAGGGTCCGAGCCTGGTCCTCGTTGCGAAACCACTCGCCGGCCTCGGGAGCGCGGCCATCGAAGGTGAAGGTGTCGAACCAGGGGCGGGTGGCCTCGCCTTCGAGATGCTTGTGGAAGGTCGCGGTGTCGCGTTGCCACAGGCTGGCGATCACCGGCGATACCGGGAAGCCCTCGCGGGCGAGGCGAATGGCGGGCTCGAGCAGGGAAGCGAAGTCGAGCTTGCCGAAGCGCCGCGACAGTTCCGACCAGGCGGCGGGGGTGCCGGGCACGGTCACCGGCGTCCAGCCGTAGAGGGGGACCTGCTCATGCCCCGCCTCGATGAGCGCCTCGCGCGTCAGCGCCTGGGGCGCGACGCCGCTGGCATTGAGCCCATGGAGTTCGCCGTTGCCCTGGTCGTCGTTGGCGATCCACACCAGGGCGAAGGCGTCGCCGCCGATGCCACAGCCGGTGGGCTCTACCACGGTCAGCGCCGCTGCGGTGGCGATGGCGGCATCCACGGCGTTGCCGCCGCGGGCCAGCATGTCCCGGCCGATCTGCGCCGCCTGGGGCTGTGATGCCGCGACCATGCCATGGCGTGCGTAGGTCGGGCTGCGACGGGACGAATAGGGCGTGGTGTCCGGGTAGTACTTGGGGCCCAGGGATGACATGACGTTCTCCTGCAGTGAGCGTTGAATCGCGAGCGATGTATCAGCCCAGCCGAGGCTGGGCGCCCGCCCCTCGGGCCGCGTCGGTCACTGGCGTGAGCGGGACGAGCGAGGCGCCGGGAGCGGGCGTGTCGGGCTAGGGGGCATGGCCCTGGGGCCGTGCCTCTTCCGTGGTGCGCGTGCCGGCGTGGTTCAGGAGCCAGCCGCTGACCACATACAACCGCGAGAAAGCGATGGCGCCATAGCAGAGGATGGCGTCGGGGAAGAAGTCCACGGTGGCGTCTTGTGACACGGGGAGATCCTTATAGCGTCATTGTGGTCATGTTCCGGCCCGCACGGCGCCCCTGGCGCGGCAAGGGAATCGGAGTGCCCGCGCGCTCGACGGGTGACAGTCGCTCGATTTATATTCAGTAAATACATATATTACAGAATAATCGATTTTTTGAACTATGACGCACCGCTTGGCGGACGTCAATCGGCGACGTACCCTGCACGCTGACAGTTGAGAGTGGCGTTATGACAATCCCGAAAGCGGCTGAAACGATGCCTGGTGCCGGCACGGGGGAAACCGCGGCCAGTCAGGTGTTCGATGCCCTCAAGCGAGACCTGATAAACGGGCGCTTTGCGGCCGGCGAGAAGCTCGCGATCAGCACCCTGAAGCATCACTATGCGGTGGGCCTGAGCCCCCTGCGCGAAGCCCTGAACCGTCTGGCCGCGCACGGCCTGCTCGAGCAGCACCATCAACGCGGGTTTCGTGTGCCGCCCTTGGCGGCGGAGGAACTGGAGGATATCGCCCGGCTGCGCATGCAGTTCGAGTGCATGGCACTGAGCCAGGCCTTCGAGGCCGGGGACGCCGAGTGGGAATCGCAGTTGCTGGCCGCCCAGCACCGGCTGCTGAAGGCCGATGAGGCGCCCCAGGACCTGGAGCATTGGGAACAGGCCCATCTGCGCTTTCACCGCACCCTGCTCGCCCCCTGCGGTTCCCCCTGGTTGTTGCGCTTCATTGGCCAGTTGCACGATCAATTCGATCGTTATCGGCGCCTGGCGCCCGGCGATACGGTCATTCGCACCCGTCTCGATGCCCAGCATGGCGAACTGGCCCAGCTGGTACTGAACCGGCGTACCCGGGAGGCCAGCGACCTGCTCGAGGAGCATATTCGCCTGTCCTGGGAGATTGCCCGGGGCGCCTGTGCCGATCGCCCGGGATAGCGGCGAGACTCGCCGTCATCGAGGGGCATGACCGAGGGCGCCGTGAGGCGCCCTCGGTGTATGGGTCATCCGCCGGGTGGCTGGTGAGTCGGGTGGGGGCTCAGTCGGGCCGCAGCGCCATGCGTCCGCTGCCGAGCAAGACCAGCGCCAGGGCGCCGACGAAGAACATGCCCTGGAGCTCGAGCTGCCAGCCGCCGCTGTCGTTGAGCATGAACAGCTGACCGGTGTGGGCCAGCAGCACGGCGACCAGCATGTTGCCGGCGATCAACAGGCCGGCGAGCCGGGTCTGCCAGCCGAGGATGGCCATCACCGGAGCGACGATCTCGCCGATCAGCACGCCGTAGGCCAGCACGGCGGGCAGCCCGTAGCCCTCCAGCAGGCCGCCGATCCAGTCGAATGAACCGGGATTGAGCAGCTTCGAGATGCCGTGAAGCAGGATCAGGCCGCCCACGGCGAGCCGCAGCAGCAGCTTGCCGAGGGGATCGTTGTGCAGGGCGTTGAGCATGGGACCTCTCCGTGTCGATGGGATCATGGCAAGCATTGTCCGAAGGGCCGGCCTGGGGCAAGCTTGGGGACGTTTCCACCCCTGCTTTCCACCCCCTGCCACGATCAAGGATGAGCCACATGATCGCCACGTTACGCCTCGCCCTGCCGCTGCTGCTGGTCGCCCTGATGGCCGGCTGTGCCTCCGGCCCCGCGCCGGTCAGCCAGCCCGGCGACACCGTTTCCGGTCCGGTGGTCGGCCCGCGCTGGAACCTGCTGCTGGTGGGCACCAGCGACCGCCTCGAGATGCCGGCCACGCCCTGGTTCCAGGTCGCGGCGGACGGCAGCGTCACCGGCAGCGACGGCTGCAACCGCTTCACCGGCAGCGTCGCGCTGGACGCGAAGAACCGCATCGAGTTCTCCTCGCTGACCTCGACCCGCCGCGCCTGCCCGAACATGGCCGGCGCCCGCCAGGTCACCGAGATGCTGGACGAGGCCTATCGCTATCTGATCGATCACGACCGGCTGGTGTTCTTCGGCCCCGACCAGCATGTGCTGGGCGGCTTCCGCCGCGCCAACTGACGCGGTCGAGAGCGCCGATACGACAAGGGCCCGCCTGATTCAGGCGGGCCCTTCGCGTTGCACAGGGTGGTGGCTCTAGAGCGCGGCGATCTTGTCGCGCTGCTCCACCAGCACCTGGCGGGCGGCGGCGAAGTCCGCGAGCTTGTCGCGCTCCTTCTGCACCACCGCCTCGGGGGCCTTGGCGACGAAGCTGTCGTTGCCGAGCTTCTTCTCGATGCCGCCGATCAGCTTGTCCTGCTTCTCGATCTCCTTGGCCAGGCGCGCGAGCTCCGCGTCCTTGTCGATCAGCCCGGCCATGGGCACCAGTACCTCCATCTCGCCGACCAGCTGGGTGGCCGACAGCGGCGCCTGCTCGGGGTCGTCGAGCCAGGTGACGCGCTCGAGCTTGGCCAGCTTGGAGAGGAACAGCCGGTTGGCCTCCAGGCGCTCGCTGTCGCCGGCGGTGCCCTTGGTCAGCAGCGCCTCCAGCGGCTTGCCCGGGGCGATGTTCATCTCGGCGCGGATGTTGCGGATGGCCACGATCACGCCCTTGAGCCACTCGATGTCGCGGGTGGCCTCCTCGTCGATCAGCGCCTCGTCGGCCTGCGGCCACGGCTGGGTCATCACCGACGGCCCCTCGACGCCGGCCAGCGGGGCCACTCGCTGCCAGATCTCCTCGCTGATGTAGGGCATCATCGGGTGGGCCAGGCGCAGCACGGCCTCGAGCACCCGCACCAGGGTGCGGCGGGTGCCGCGCTTGGCGGCCTCGGAGGCGCCGTCGTCCCACAACACCGGCTTGGAGAGCTCGAGGTACCAGTCGCAGTACTCGTTCCAGACGAAGTCGTAGAGCGCCTGGGAGGCGTGGTCGAAGCGGAACTCCTCCATCGCCCGGGTGACCTGGGTCTCGGTCTTCTGCAGCTGGGAGAGGATCCAGCGGTCGGCCAGCGACAGCTCGATCTCGCCGCCCTGGCCGTCGAGAGAGGCGCCGCAGTCCTCGCCTTCGGCGTTCATCAGCACGTAGCGCGAGGCGTTCCACAGCTTGTTGCAGAAGTTGCGGTAGCCGTCGAGGCGGCCCATGTCGAACTTGATGTCGCGGCCGGTGGTGGCCTGGGACAGGAAGGTGTAGCGCAGGGCGTCGGTGCCGTGGGGCTCGATGCCGTCCGGGAACTCGCCGCGGGTGGCCTTGGCGATGGCCTTGGCCTTCTGCGGCTGCATCATGTTGCCGGTGCGCTTCTCGACCAGGGCGTCCAGCTCGATCCCGTCGATCAGGTCGATGGGGTCGAGCACGTTGCCCTTGGACTTGGACATCTTCTGGCCCTGGCCGTCGCGGACCAGGCCGTGCACGTAGACCTGCTTGAAGGGCACCTCGCCGGTGAACTTGAGGGTCATCATGATCATCCGGGCGACCCAGAAGAAGATGATGTCGAAGCCGGTGACCAGCACGCTGGACGGGTGGAAGGTCGCCAGCTCCGGCGTCTGCTCGGGCCAGCCGAGGGTGCCGAAGGTCCACAGCCCGGAGCTGAACCAGGTGTCCAGCACGTCCTCGTCCTGGTGAAGGGCGACGTCGGCGGAAAGGCCATGCTTCTCGCGGACCTCGGCCTCGGTGCGACCGACGTAGACGCGGCCCTCGGCGTCGTACCAGGCCGGGATGCGGTGGCCCCACCACAGCTGGCGCGAGATGCACCAGTCCTGGAGGTCGCGCATCCAGGCGAAGTACATGTTCTCGTAGTTCTTCGGCACGAACTCGATGTCGCCGTTCTCCACCGCGGCGATGGCCGGCTTGGCCAGCTCCTCGACGGCCACGAACCACTGGTCGGTGAGCAGCGGCTCGATGACGTCGCCGGAGCGGTCGCCATAGGGCAGGGTGTTGTTGACGGTCTCGACCCGCTCGAGCAGGCCGGCGGCGTCCATGTCGGCGACGATGCGCTCGCGGGCCTCGAAGCGGCCGAGGCCGGCGTAGGCGGCGGGCAGCGAGGTGTCGATGTCGGCCAGCGGCCGGCCCTGGAGGTCGAACGCCTCGGCGGCCTCGAGCACGGCGGCGTCCTTGGAGAAGACGTTGATCAGCGGCAGCCCGCAGCGCTTGCCGACCTCGTAGTCGTTGAAGTCGTGGGCCGGGGTGATCTTCACGCAGCCGGAGCCCTTGTCCATGTCGGCGTGCTCGTCGGCCACCACCGGGATGCGGCGTCCCACCAGCGGCAGTTCGACGAACTTGCCGACCAGCGAGGCGTAGCGCGGATCCTCCGGGTTGACCGCCACGGCGCTGTCGCCGAGCAGGGTCTCGGGGCGGGTGGTGGCGACGACCAGGTAATCCTTGCCGTCGTCGGTGGTCACGCCGTCGGCCAGCGGGTAGCGGAAGTGCCAGAAGCTGCCCTGTTGGTCCCTGTTCTCGACCTCGAGGTCGGAGATCGCGGTGTGCAGGGTCGGGTCCCAGTTGACCAGCCGCTTGCCGCGGTAGATCAGATCCTCTTCATAGAGGCGCACGAAGACTTCCTGCACCGCCTTGTAGAAGCCGTCGTCCATGGTGAAGCGCTCGCGGGACCAGTCGACGCTGGCACCCATGCGACGCAGCTGGCGGGTGATGTGCCCGCCGGACTCCTGCTTCCACTCCCAGATCTTGTCGGTGAAGGCCTCGCGGCCCAGATCGTGGCGGCTCTTGCCTTCCTCGGCGGCGACCTTGCGCTCCACCAGCATCTGGGTGGCGATGCCGGCGTGGTCGGTGCCTACCTGCCACAGGGTGTTGTTGCCCTGCATGCGCTTCCAGCGCGTCAGGGTATCCATGATGGTGTCCTGGAAGGCATGGCCCATGTGCAGGCTGCCGGTGACGTTGGGCGGCGGGATCATGATGGAGAACGGCTCGCCCTCGCCGGAGGGGGCGAAGCGGTTGTCGGCTTCCCAGCGCTCGTACCAGCGGGATTCGATCTGCTCGGGTTGGTAGGTCTTGTCCATGGGGTCTTCCGGGTCGAAGGAGGTGGCGACGACGCGGCACGGCGGGCCCTCGGGCCGGCGGTGCGGGACGCGAAAAATGGGGTCGATTATAGCCCGAGGGGCCGGGCGGCGTCATGGGCCGGGAGAGGGCGCCACCTGCTGCCGTCTGCGAGATGGATGGCCGGGGCTGATCCGGCGACAGGTCTTCGAGCGGGGCCGGCCCTCCGGGGGCGCTGTGAACCCATCCCTGGGCGCTACCCTTTGCCATCCATGGCAAAAACCCCCGCTACGAACTGTCCCCGGCGCCCCGCCGTGGCTGATCGGTGCCGTCAGGCCCCGGCGCGCAGATGGTGCGGGGTGACCGGGTAGCCGCGCTTCTTGTAGGTCTGCCAGCAGCGCCGCTTGGCGGTCAGCACCGCCTGGTGCTGGTTGATGATCTCGGCGACCCGCTCGAAGCGCGAGAACCACTCGGGAATCTCCGGATGCAGGTTGAGCATCGCCTGCACGCCGGCCTCGCCGGGCGGCGGTTCCTGCCAGCCGAGGGTCATCGGCACGCTGTCGGCCTGCTCGCTGCCGAGCAGCGCATGGGGCAGATAGGCGTCGGGCCGGAAGGTCCACAGGGTGTCGTCCAGCTCCCGGGCCATGGCCTCGTCCTCGGCGTGCAGATGCAGCCGGTAGCCCTTGCGGGCGATGGTCTCGGCCAGCCGGCAGGCGAACGCCAGCCGCGCTTCCAGGGTGGTCTCGGGGAGGATATAGAAATCGATGCGGGTCATGGTTCCTCGTTACACGCCGCCATCGACGTCGATGATCGAGCCGGTGGAGAACTCGCTGCCGATCAGCCACAGGATGGCCGAGGCGATCTCTTCGGGCGCTCCGATGCGGCCCAGCGGGATGTGCTGGCCGGCGGTGTCGACCTTGCCCGCATTGTCGGCGCTGGCGTGGATCGTGGTGCGGATCACGCCGGGGCGAACGGCGTTGACGCGAATGCCTTCACCGGCGACCTCGCGCGCCAGCCCGCGGGTCAGGCTGTCGACGGCGCCCTTGGACGCGGCGTAATCGACGTACTCGTCGGGCCCGCCCAGGCGGGCGGCCACCGACGACACGTTGACGATGGCGCCGCCGTTGCCGCCGCGGCGAGTCGACATGCGTTTCACCGCCTCCCGGGCACAGATCATCGGCCCCGCGACGTTGATGCGCATCATGCGCTCGACGCGGTCGAAGTCCATGTCCTCGACGCGGCAGTTGACGTCCACCACGCCGGCGTTGTTGACCAGCACGTCCAGGCGGCCCAGCTCGGCATCGACGGTGGCGAAGAGCCCTCGGATGCCGTCCTCGCTGGCGACATCGGCCTGGGCGGCGATGGCCTGGCCGCCCGCCTCGCGGATGGCGTCGACCACGTCCTCGGCGGCCCGATGATCGCGGAGATAGTTGACCACCACCGTATACCCCCGGCGAGCCGCCAGCCGCGCGGTGGCCGCACCGATGCCGCGGCCGGCACCGGTGATCAGCATCACGGAATTCATGCGATGTCTCCTGCGGGAAGGGGCGGATTCCCCGGGCGCCGGCCCGGGGAGGGAGGCTTACACCAGGCGGGTCAGCCAGCCGTACTTGTCCTCGCTGCGGCCGTACTGCAGGTCCAGCAGGCGGGTGCGCAGGCGCTTGGCGATCTCGTTGTCGCCCTCGGCGGACAGGCGGATAGTGTCGTCCTCGGTCACCAGCTCGCCCACCGGGGTGATCACGGCGGCGGTGCCGCAGGCGAAGACCTCGACGATCTCGCCGCTGGCCGCGCCCTCGCGCCACTCGTCGATGCTGATCGGGCGCTCTTCCGGGGTCAGGCCCTCGTCGCGCGCCAGGGTCAGCACCGAGTCGCGGGTCACGCCCTCGAGGATGGTGTCGGTCAGGCGCGGGGTGACGATGCGGCCGTCGCGGTAGATGAAGAACAGGTTCATGCCGCCCAGCTCCTCGATCCACTTGTTCTCGGCGGCGTCGAGGAAGGCGACCTGGCTGCATTCGTGGTCGGTGGCTTCCTTCTGGGCGGCCAGGGAGGCGGCGTAGTTGCCGCCGCACTTGGCGAAGCCGGTACCGCCGGGGGCGGCGCGCTTGTAGTGCGAGGACAGCCAGATCGACACCGGCTTGATGCCGCCCTTGAAGTAGGCCGCGGCCGGCGAGGCGATGACGTAGTAGTCGACCTCGTGGGACGGGCGCACGCCGAGGAAGGTCTCGCTGGCGATCATGAACGGGCGCAGGTAGAGGCTCGACTCGTCGGCCTCGCTGGCGGGGGTCGGCACCCAGTCGTGGTCCTGGGCCAGCAGCCCCTTGAGCGAGTCGATGAAGTCCTCGTCGGAGAGCTCCGGCAGGGCCAGGCGACGCGCGCTGCGACGGAAGCGCTCGGCGTTCTTCTCGGGGCGGAAGGTCCACACCGAGCCGTCGGCATGGCGGTAGGCCTTCACGCCCTCGAAGATTTCCTGGCCGTAGTGCAGCACCGCGGCGGCCGGGTCCAGGGTCAGCGGACCGTAGGGGCGTACCTCATGGCCGTGCCAGCCGGCGTCGACGGTCCAGCGGACGTGGGCCATGTGATCGGTGAAGTAGCGCCCGAAGCCGGGGTCGCTCAGGATCTCCTCACGGATCGGGGTCGCCGTGGCATCGGCGGTGGGCAGCATGGAAAAACGTTCGGTGGACACGGCTTGGTCTCCGCTTCTCTCGGGGCGCGGCCGGCGCCCCGGCAGGCTGAACAGGGTGACCGGGCGAGAGGCCGCCCGGTCAAGGAATGTCGACATTCACATGAAAAGATCGCCACGCCCAAAAGGCAAGCCCGGGCGTGGCGGCGGCGCTCAGGCCTCGCCGTCGGCTTCGACCTGGCCCTCGGCCTCGCGGTCCAGTAGATACTGGGTCAGCAGGCTGACCGGGCGGCCGGTGGCGCCCTTCTGCGCGCCGGAGTTCCAGGCGGTGCCGGCGATGTCCAGGTGCGCCCAGGGGAACTTGTCGGCGAAGCGCGAGAGGAAGCAGCCGGCGGTGATGGTGCCCGCCGGGCGGCCGCCGATGTTGGCCAGGTCGGCGAAGTTGGAGTCCAGCTGCTCCTGGTACTCGTCCCACAGCGGCAGGTGCCAGGCGCGGTCCCACGAGGTCTCGCCGGCGTCGAGCAGGTCCAGCGCCAGGTCGTCGTCGTTGGCCATCAGGCCGGTGGCGTGGTGGCCCAGGGCGATGATGGCGGCACCGGTGAGGGTGGCGATGTCGACCACGCTGGCAGGCTCGAAACGCTCGGCGTAGGTCAGGGCGTCGCACAGCACCAGGCGGCCCTCGGCGTCGGTGTTGAGCACTTCCACCGACAGGCCCTTGAGGGTCTTGATGATGTCGCCGGGCTTGGTGGCGCGGCCGCTGGGCATGTTCTCGGCGCTGGCGACGATGGCCACCAGGTTGATCTTCGGCCGTACGGCGAGCACCGAGGTGACGGCGCCGAACACGCTGGCGGCGCCGCACATGTCGAACTTCATCTCGTCCATGCCGGCGCCGGGCTTCAGCGAGATGCCGCCGGAGTCGAAGGTGATGCCCTTGCCGACCAGCACGTGGGGCGCCTCGTCGGGGTCCTCGGCGCCCTGGTACTTCATCACGATCAGGCGCGAGGGCTCGTCGCTGCCGTGGCCCACGGAGAGCAGCGAGTGGGCGCCCAGCGCCTCCAGCGCTTCCTCGTCGAGGATCTCGGCGCTCAGCGCGCCGTCGGAGCCGGCGGCCAGCTGCTCGGCGCGTTCGGCCAGGTAGCGCGGCGTGCACACGTTGCCGGGCAGGTTGCCCAGGGTGCGGGCGGCGTTGATGCCCTGGCCGATGCCGTCGCCGACCCGGGCGCCCTCGCGGGCCGCATCGGCGTCGTCGCCCTCGCTGACCAGCAGGGACACGCGCTCGAGCTTCGGCGCCGGGCCGGGCTCGGACTTGAATTCGGTGAAGCGATAGACCGCGCGGTGGGCGGCCTCGGCGACCGTGCGCGCCTTCCAGCCGCTGTCGCGGTCGGGGACCGGCACGTCGGTGAAGGTCACCGCGGCGTCGTCGGCGGGCAGCGTCGCCAGGGCGGTGAAGGCCGCGTCCACGGCCTTGCGGAAGGCGCCTTCCTGGCACTTGTCACGGCTTCCCAGGCCGACCAGCAGCAGGCGGTCGGCGTTCAGGCCGGGGGCGAAGGGAATCATCTGCACGTTGCCCAGCTTGGCATCGAAGTCTTCGCGCTCGATCAGCTGGCCGATCAGCCGCTCGCTGGCATCGTCGAGCTTGGCAGCGGCGGGCAGCAGGTCGCCATCCTTGAACACCGGTACCACGAGGCAGGCCGTCTCGACCTTGGCGGGATTGGCCGTCTGAACTGGGAATTCCATGGTGTCTCCACAAGACAAGCGGTGGGGGATTCTGGATAATGCCGGCATATTGCCGAGTCGTCCCAGTGTACCCCAGGAGCCTGCCGGACTTCACACCGATCTGTGGCGCCCGACACTCCCCCGGGCCTGCGTCTCATTGCATGGAAGAGGGCCGGGCCGGACGGACCCGGACCGGGAGACAACCTTGATCATATTCCGCTATCTGACCCGCGAGATCCTGCAGACCATGGCCGCCGTGGCCGGGGTGCTGCTGCTGGTGATCATGGGCAGCCGCTTCATCCGCTACTTCGCCAACGCGGCGGACGGCGAGATCCCGCTGAACATCCTCGGCACCCTGATGCTGTTCCACCTGCCGGGCTTCCTCGAACTGATCCTGCCGCTGGCCTTCTTTCTCGGCATCCTGCTGGCCTATGGTCAGCTCTACCTGAACAGCGAGATCACCGTGCTGGTGGCCTGCGGCACCAGTCCCAACAAGCTGCTGCAGGTGAGCCTGATACCGGCCACCGTGGTGGCGGTGATGGTGGGGCTGTGCAGCCTGTGGCTGAGCCCGGCCGGCGCGCTGCACAACGAGGTGATGCTCGAGAAGCAGCGCAGCCAGCTGGACTTCTCGGTGCTGAATCCGGGGCGTTTCCAGGACTTCGGCGACGGCCGCACCGCCTATACCGAGGCGCTGACCGATGACGAGAGCCGCATGGACGAGGTCTTCATCAGCGAGCGCCAGCGCCGCTCCGACGGCACCCCCGGCACCGTGGTGACCCGCGCCACCGGCGGCTACCAGGCCGTCGACGAGGACACCGGCAGCCGCTATCTGGTGCTGACCGACGGCGAGCGCTACAGCGTCGATCCCGGCCGGGCCCAGGCCGAGCGGCTGGAGTTCGGCACCTACGCGGTGCGACTGTCCCGGGATGAGCAGAGCCTCGACCTCGACGAGCCCGAGTTCGCCTCCACCCCGGCGCTGTTTGCCGCCGATTCGCTGCCCGCCGCGGCCCAGTTGCAGTGGCGTCTGGGGCTGCCGCTGATGGTCTTCATCCTGACCCTGATGGCGATGCCGCTGTCGCGGGTCAATCCGCGCCAGGGGCGCTTCGCCAAGCTGCTGCCGGCGATCTTTCTCTACGTGGCCTACCTGAGCCTGCTGCTGGCGTCGCTGGATGCCATCGGTCGCGGCAGCTGGCCGGCCTGGCTCGGCATGTGGCCGATCCACGGTGCCTTCCTGGCCATCGGCCTGGTGATGACGCTGCAGGCGCAACGCAAGGGAGTGAGCGGATGATCGCCGACCGTCTCGACCGTTACATCGCCCGCCAGATCCTCGGCGCGATCCTGGTGGTGCAGGTGGTGCTGCTGGGCCTCGACCTGGTGATCACCTACATCAACGACCTGGGCGACGTGGAGGGCGACTACGGCGCCCTGCAGGTGCTCTTCTACCTGGTCTTCCGGCTGCCCTGGCGCTTCTATCAGTACGCCCCGGTGGGGGTGCTGATCGGTGCACTGATCGGGCTCGGCGGCATGGCCTCGAGCAACGAACTCACCGTGATGCGCGCGTCCGGGCGTTCGCTGGTGCGTATCCTGTGGGGGGTGATGAAGCCGATCATCCTGGTGATCGCGGTGGTGCTGTTCGTCGCCGAGTTCGTCAGCCCCAGGACCGAGCAGTTCGCCAGCGCCTGGCGGCTCGAGCAGATGCAGGGCGAGGGCGCGGTGCTGACCGAGAGCGGCGGCTGGCAGCGCGAGGGCGACGACTTCTACCGCTTCGGGGCGATCCGCGCCGACGAGGTGGTGCTGGACCTGACCCGCTACCGCTTCGAGGGCCAGCAGCTGCGCGAGGCGCTCAGCGCCCGTCGCGCGGTGTGGCAGGGCGACGGCTGGGAGCTCCAGGACGTCGACGAGACCCGCTTCGTCGATGGCCGCACCGAGACCTCTCACCAGGCGACCCGGGCCTGGGAGACCGACCTGACGCCCCAGACCCTCGACCGCCTGCTGCGCGACGTGGAGACCCAGGCCCCCAGCGAGCTGTGGGCCTACGCCCGCGATCTTCAGTCGCAGGGGCAGGACGCCACCCAGCCGCTGATCTACTTCTGGCAGAAGATGCTGATGCCGCTGACCATGGCCTCGCTGGTGCTGGTGGCGGCGTCGTTCGTGTTCGGCCCGCTGCGCACCGTCGCCGCCGGCACCCGCGTGTTCTACGGCGTGGTCACCGGGTTGGTGTTCAAGTACCTGCAGGACCTGCTGGGCCCGGCCTCCACGCTGTTCGGCTTCTCCCCGGCCTGGGCCGTGCTGGTGCCGACGCTGCTCTGCGCCGGCCTGGGGCTCTACCTGCTGCGTCGCACCGGCTGATCCGGAGGCCTCATGTCGCGCCGCTTCGATCGCCTCGACGATGTCTGGCCCGCCGGCCTCGGCCGGCGGCTCGGCGCCATGCTCTACGATGCGCTGCTGGTGCTGGCGCTGTGGATCGTGATCGGTGCCGCCCACGTGGCGGTCAGCCGCCTGCTGTGGGGCATTCCCCCCGAACGGATCGGGCTCGGCGCCGGCCAGGTGTGGTCGCTGCGCGTCCTGCTGGCGATCGCCGCGCTGGCCTTCTTCACCTACTTCTGGACCCGCGGCGGCATGACGCTGGGCATGCAGGCCTGGCGGCTGCGGGTGCAGACACTCGACGGCCACGCCATCGACCGCCGCCAGAGCCTGGTGCGCTGCCTGGTCGGCGCGCTCGGCTGGCTGCCGCTGGGGCTCGGCCACCTCTGGGTGCTGTTCGACGGCGAACGGCGCAGCTGGTCGGACCTGGCGTCCGGCACCCGGCTGGTGGTACTCCCGGGGCGGCGCTGACGTCACCTGAGGCGACTCGGGTGAGAATTGTCATCCTCTATGCTTGCGATAGCCCATGCGAATCATTTACATTCGGGTCATGATCGACGCGAGGTGATGTATGTACGTATGTCTGTGCAAGGGTGTGAGTGACAAGGCGATCCGCCGCAGTGTGGAAGAGGGCGCGCGCAGCTGGCGCGAGGTCCAGCGCGAGACGGGTTGCGGCACCCAGTGCGGCAAGTGCGCCTGCATGGGCAAGGCCATCACCCGCGAGACGATCAAGGAAGAGATGAGCATGGCCACCGAAGGGCTCGCCTACGCCGTTTGATGGCAATCGCTATCGTTTCTCTTGGCGTTTTCAACGTTCTGATTTATTTGAGTTTTTCCCGATATCACCTAGACTGTCCGGCACCTATGGCGGTGCGATGACGCGCGTGCCAAGCTGAAGGACGACCCCGACGACAGCAATGAGGTGGTGTCATGAAAGGCGACAAGAAGGTTCTCGAGTACCTCAATACCGCGCTCGGCAATGAGCTGGTGGCGATCAACCAGTACTACCTGCACGCCAAGATGTACCAGGACTGGGGGCTGGCGGCGCTCGGCAAGTTCGAGTACGAAGAATCCATCGAGGAGATGAAGCACGCCGACAAGCTGATCGAGCGGATCCTGTTCCTCGAGGGCGTGCCCAATCTGCAGGACTACGGCAAGCTGCTGATCGGCGAGGACACCAGGGAAATGCTCGAGTGCGACCTCAGGCTCGAGCACCAGGGCCGCAAGGACTACATCGAGGCGATCGCCTACTGCGAGTCGGTGCAGGACTACGTCACCCGCGACCTGCTGCGCGACATCCTCGCCGACGAGGAAGAGCACATCGACAAGCTCGAGACCGAGCTCTCGCTGATCGACAAGGTCGGCATCGAGAACTACCTGCAGAAGCAGATGCACGACGCGGAATAATCTCTCGCTCCGTTCATCGAGCGAATGCAAAGAAGGCGCCCCACGGGGCGCCTTCTTGCGTTCGGCGGGCTCAGGAGAAGGCCTTCTCCAGCGCGAAGCGCGGCGTCACCTGCCCGTCCACCTCGACCGTTTCCATGAACATGCCCAGCGGGCGCACCCACAGGCCGTACTCGCCGTAGAGCGCGCGGTAGGTCACCAGCGTCTCCTCGGTCTCGCTGTGACGGGCCACGCCGATCACCTCGTAGAGCGGGCCCTTGTAGTGGCGGTAGATGCCGGGCACGGGATGCGAAACGTCCATGAGTCTCTCCAGGGAATTCAGCGGGATGAGGCGGCGTCGCGGGCCAGCCGCGCCAGGGTGCGCGAGGCGGCCACGAAGCCGAAACTGCCGGTGACGAAGGTCGCCGCGCCGAAGCCCGAGGCGCAGTCGAGGCGGGTGGCCTCGCCGGCGGCGGGCTTGGCGTGGCAGACCTCGCCATCGGCACCGGGATAGACGAGCTGCTCGTCGGAGTAGACGCACTCCACCGAGAAGCGTCGCTTCGGGTTGCGCGAGAAGCCGTGGTCGCGCCGCAGCCGCGAGCGCACCTTGGCCAGCAGCGGGTCGTGCTCGGTGCGCGTCAGGTCGGCCACCCGGATGCGCGTCGGGTCGGTCTGGCCGCCCGCCGCGCCGGTCACGGTGATCGGCAGCTTGCGGCGCTTGCACCAGGCGATCAGCGCCGCCTTGGCGACCACGCTGTCGATGGCGTCGATCACGTGGTCCAGGTCCTCGGGCAGCCGCTCGGCCAGGTTGGTCGGGGTCACGAAGGCGGTGTCCGCCACCACCTCGATGCCGGGCTGGATGGCCCGGCAGCGCTCGGCCAGCACCTCGACCTTGGGCCGGCCGACGGTGCCGTCCAGGGCGTGCAGCTGGCGGTTGACGTTGGACACGCAGACGTCGTCGAGGTCGATCAGCGTCAGCTTGCCGATGCCGGAGCGGGCCAGGGCCTCCACGGCCCAGCTGCCGACGCCGCCGACGCCGATCACCGCCACGTGGGCGTGGCGGAAGCGTTCCAGGGCGCGGGCGCCGTAGAGGCGGCGGATGCCGCCGAAGCGCAGCTCGTGGTCGTCGGTCTCGAGGGAGGCGGGGCTCGGAAAATCGTTCATGGCAGTTCACATGGCTCGGCGGAGGGCGCGCGGCGGTTGGTGGGCAGGTGGCCCGCCCAGCCGAAGCGCCGGAACAGCGCGGTCATGGGCGCATCCAGGGCGCAGCCCAGGTCCAGGCGCCGGCCGTCCACCGGGTGGTCGAAGCTCAGGCCCACGGCGGCCAGCAGCAGCCGCGGGCAGTCGAGTCGGTCGGCGAAGAAGCGGTTGTGCACGCCCTTGCCGTGCTTGGCGTCGCCGATGATCGGGTAGCCGCGCTGGGACAGATGGCGACGGATCTGATGGCGCCGCCCGGTCAGCGGGCGCGCCTCCATCAGCGAGTAGCGGCTGGTGGGGTAGCGGTCGACCCGCACCGGCAGCTCGACGCTGTCCAGGCGCCGCACCTCGGTGACGGCCTCCATGGCCGGCATCTCGGCCTTGGGGCGACGGCCGTCCTCCTCGCGCAGGGCGTACTCCAGGCGTTCGGCGTCCGGGCCGGTGCCGCGCACCACGGCCAGGTAGCGCTTGGCCACGCGATGCTGTTCGAAGGCCTCGCCCAGGCGGCGGGCGACCTCGGACGACAGCGCGAACACCATCAGCCCCGAGGTGGGGCGGTCCAGGCGGTGCACCGGATAGACCCGCTGGCCCAGCTGGTCGCGCAGGGTCTGCAGCAGGAAATGACGCTCGCCCCGGGCCAGGGCGCTGCGATGCACCAGCAGCCCGGCCGGCTTGTGCACGGCGACCAGGTGCTCGTCGTGATGGAGGATGGGCAGCGGTTCGGTCATCGGGCGGCTCGGGGATGCGGCGAGGGCGCCCATTGTCGCCGCGCGGCGGGCGGATGTCATCCGTCGCCCTCTGCTCCGGCGCGGCGAAATATGGCAAGCTGAGGCGAGTTCCCCGACTCGCGAGACCATCATGAGCGACGACTCCCGCCCCCATCTGGTGGTGCTGACCGGCGCCGGCATCAGCGCCGAGAGCGGCATCCAGACCTTCCGCGCCGCCGACGGCCTGTGGGCCGACGAGCCCGTCGAGGCGGTCGCCACGCCGGAGGGCTGGGCCCGGGACCCGGCGCGGGTGCTGCGCTTCTACGACGCGCGCCGCGAGCGGGTGCGGCGGGCGCGCCCCAATGCCGCCCACCTCGCCCTGGCCGAGCTCGAGGCGGACGGTTTCCGGGTCAGCGTCGTCACCCAGAACATCGACGACCTTCACGAGCGGGCCGGTTCGCGCCACGTGCTGCACCTGCACGGCGAGATCCTGATGGCGCGCTCCAGCGTCGACCCGGCGCTGCGCTATCCGCTGCCCCGGGGCGGCATCCGCCTGGGGGATATGTGCGACAAGGGCGGCCAGCTGCGTCCCGACGTGGTGTGGTTCGGCGAGGCCGTGCCGGCCTATCCCGTGGCCTGCGACATCGTCGCCGAGGCCGACCTGCTGCTGGTGGTGGGCACCTCGCTGGCGGTGATGCCGGCCGCGATGCTGCTCGACGAGGCGCCGTTCGGCGCGCCCTGCGCGCTGGTCGACCCCGAGGCCGAGGCCCTGGCGCCGCGCGGGGTGACGAAGATCGCTCGGCCCGCCGGCGAGGGCGTGCCGGCGCTGGTGCGCCACTGGCGCGAGTCGCGGCGGCTTGCGATGCCGGAGGCTCCGCTCGACTGAGGGAGCGGTGGCCGGGCGTGATAGAATGCCGGCCCTTTTTCTGCTTCCTCACCTCCGGCCCGACGACCCATGCAGGACGACCCCCAACGCCCCGACCACGCCGACGTGGACCCCGCCACCGGACATTCGCGGCCGCCGCGGCGCGAGTTCAAGGCCCGCGGCAGCTTCGTGCGCCGCTGCGAGACCTGCAACCTGCCGGCGCTGAACTGCCTGTGCCCCTACAAGGTGACGGCGGACAGCCGCACCCGGGTGTGGCTGATCACCCATCCGCTGGAGCACTACAAGCCCACCAACACCGGGCGGTTGATCCGCGATGTCCTGCCGACCACCGAGGTTTTTACCTGGTATCGCACCGAGCCGGACGAACGGTTGCTGGCGATGCTCGAGGACGAGCGCTACGCGCCCTTCGTGATCTTCCCCGACGATCAGGCGGACTACGCCCACCGGGTCGTCGGCATGGAGCGCGTGGCGGCGCGGCAGGAGGAGGGGCGGATTCCGGTGTTCGTGATCCTCGACGGCACCTGGCGCCAGGCGCGGCGCATCTTCCGCAAGAGCCCCTATCTGGCCGATCTGCCGGTGCTGCCGCTCGCCACCGAGCGGCTGACCCGCTACCGGCTGCGCAAGCCGGCCTCCGAGGCCCACCTGTGCACCGCCGAGGTGGCCGCGGAGCTGCTGCGCCAGGCCGGTGACGGGGAGGCCGCCGAGCGGCTCGACGACTACTTCGACGTGTTCAACGACAGCTACGCCGCCAGCCGGCGCCACGGCAAGATCGAGACGCCGACGCCGGCCATGCGGCGGCTGCGGGCGGCCCGGGAAGGCGGTGCGTAGCGATCAGGTGGAGGCGGGAGGCTCTTCCAGGGCGCCGGGCTCCCGCTGCAGACGCTGGTCGATCAGGTCGATAGCCGCCAGCAGCGTCTCGAGCTGGTCGTCGCTGAGGTCGCTGAGCAGTTCCCGCTCGGCGCCGAGCAGCTCCTGCTGCAGGGTGGCCACGGCCTCGCGCCCCACCGGGGTCAGGAACACCCGCTTGGTGCGGCGGTCCTGCTCGTCGCTCACGCGCTGGACCTGGCCCTTGGCCTCGAGGCGGTCCAGGTGGCGCACCAGGCTGGAGCCCTCCATGCCGACGCGCTTGGCCAGCGCCTTCTGGCTGAGGCCGTCGCCGCCGGCCCCGAGATGGACCAGCGGCGCCCAGCTGGTGTCGGTGTGGCCGGCCATGGCCATGTGATGATCGAGGGCGCGCCGCCAGCGGCGCGAGACGGTGGAGAGCCGGATGCCGAAGCGCTCTCGGGCGTTGGATGCAGTCATGGTGTCAATGTTTCGTTGCTAATTATTGATCTCGAACGTATCACGCTTTCCCCACCCGCGGCCACGCTTTTGCCGTCATCCGAAGGTGGCCATTGCCCACGCCCCGGCGACCGACGACCATAGGGCCGCGGTCGACGGCGCCCGAGACGCCGACGGGGCCGCGCGATCCCATCACCATGGATCGCCAATAACTAACTCCCCATGCAAGGACACGTCATGCACTTCTTCGAGCGCTTCAATCGTCTCTTCCCCGTCTGGGCGGTGCTGCTGGCCGTGGTGGCCGCCCTCCAGCCGCAGCTCTTCAACGGTCTGGCCGGCAGCATCAAGACGCTGCTGGTGGTCATCATGTTCGCCATGGGCCTGACGCTGTCCAAGGCCGACTTCGCCCGGGTGGTGAAGTCGCCGGCGCCGATCGCCTTGGGCGTGGTGCTGCAGTTTCTGATCATGCCGGTGGCGGCGCTGGCGATCTCACGCCTGCTGGGGCTCTCCGATGCCCTGACCATCGGCATGGTACTGGTCGGCGCCACCGCCGGCGGCACCTCCTCCAACGTCATGACCTGGCTGGCCGGTGGCCGGGTGGCGCTGTCGGTGTCGATGACCATGGTCTCGACCCTGCTCTCGGTGGTGGCCACGCCGCTGCTGACCCTGCTGTTGGTCGGCGAGAGCGTCGACGTGCCGGTGGCGGGCATGCTGACCAGCATCGCCCAACTCGTGGTGGCACCGATCCTGATCGGGGTGATCGTCAATCACTGGCTGGGCGAGCGCATCGCCCGGGTCGAGCCGGCGCTGGCGAGCCTGGCGATGCTGGCCATCGTGGTGATCATCGCCATCGTGGTGGCGCTCAACGCCGGGCGCCTGGCGACCCTGGGGCCGGTCGTGGCGCTGGCAGTGATCGCCCATAACGCCATCGGCCTGGCCGGCGGCTACGGCCTGGCTCGGGCGCTGCGCTTCGACGAGCGCACCGCACGCACCATCGCCTTCGAGGTGGGGTTGCAGAACTCCGGGCTCGCCGTGGCCCTGGCCAACCAGTTCTTCAGCGCCACCGCGGCGTTGCCGGGTGCGCTGTTCTCGGTGTGGCACAACGTCTCCGGCTCGCTGCTGGCGGGCGCCTGGAAGCGTCGCCCGGCCGAGGAGGAGGCGGCGTCGGCACTGGCGTCGCGCTGAGTCGCGCCTCGCCGGCCGCACCTCGCCGGCCACAGCGATAGGACAGCAAAAGGGCCCCGGACAGCGATGTCCGGGGCCCTTGTCATTGCCGGCGTGGCAGCGGCGTCAGCCGCCGAAGAGGGCGCCGGCGATGCGGAAGCCGGCGATCCAGGTCCCGGCGGCGGAACCCAGGGTCGCGGTCAAGAACACCAGCAGGGTGCGCGAGACCCGGTTGCGCCACCAGCCCTTCACCTCGGTGACGTCGTGGCGCAGGGTGGAGAAGTCGCGCACCTTGGGCTTGCGCATGGCCAGCTCGACCCCGGCGGCCACGAAGCCGGCGCCGATGGTGGGGTTGAGCGAGGTCAGCGGGGCGGCGAACACGGTGGCGATCACCGTCAGCGGGTGGGCCAGCGCCACCAGGGTGGCGGCGCCCGAGAGCACGCCGTTGATCAAAAACCACTCGGCCACCAGCTGCCAGCCGAGCTCGGTGTTGCGCGAGAAGCCGATGGCGAAACCGGTCAGCACCAGGGCGGTGATGATCCAGGGCAGCGCCTTCCACGCCTTCGAGGGCGGCGGCGTGGCCTCGAGCGCCTCGCGCTCCGGCGTCGGCGCTTCGGGCAGCGGCTGCTCGAGGTGCTCGGCCATGCCCTTGAGGTGGCCGGCGCCGATCACCACCAGCACGTGGCGATAGCGCCCCGGCGGGCACTGCTCGGCCAGGCGCAGCGTCATGTAGCGGTCGCGCTCGCTGATCAGCGGCGTGTAGAGGGTCTCGGACTCGCTGGCGAACTCGCTGAAGGTGGACTCCAGCACGTCGCCTTCCTTGAGCCGTTCGATGTCGGCCGCGGAGACGTCCTGTCGCGACAGCACGCCGCCGAGCAGCCCCGAGAACAACGAGAAGCGCTGCCACCAGGGCACGTTGTGGTAGATGCGCTTGAGGGTCACGCCGACGTCGCGGTCGATCAGCAGCAGCGGCAGCCGGCGCTCGCGGCTGGCCTCCAGGGCGGCGCGCATCTCGGCGCCGGGCTCGATACCGGACTGCTCGGCGACGCGCTGCTGGAAGGCGCCCAGCGCCAGGCTGGCGGCGACCATGCCGGCCTTGCCCTGGCGGAAGATCTGGAACAGGTCCTGCTCGCCCAGGGCATCGGGATTGGCGAGGTTCTGATGACGCGAGTCGCACAGCTCGATGGCCACGGCGTCGAACTCGCCGGAGTCGATCAGCGCGCGCACCTCGGTGGCGCTCTCGGCGGAGACGTGGGCGGTGCCCAGCAGGGTATAGCGGGTCTCGCCCACCTGGAGAGTGCGGCGCGGACCGCCGCCGGCGGCCTGCTCGCGATCGACGGTCGCGGTGTCCTGGGAGTCGGTCATGGACGCTCGAGTTTGAAGGGTGAAGGCTCGATTATCCACGAAGCCCGCCGGCGGGCCAAACCCGCCGCGGGCGCTTGCACCGGCTTTGCTACTTGCGCCAGAACATCGGGGTAAACAGCACCAGCACCGTGAGGATCTCCAGGCGGCCCATCAGCATGCCGATGCACAACAGCCACTTGGCGGCGTCGGGCAGGGGGCCGAAGTTGCCGGCCGGGCCGATGATCTCGCCGAGGCCGGGGCCGACGTTGGCGACCGCGGTGACCGCGCCGGAAAGCGCGGTGACCAGGTCCAGGCCGAGCAGCGACAGCCCCAGCGCCAGCCCGGCGATGGTCAGGAAGAAGAAGAACGAGAAGGCGATGACGCCGCGGGTCACGTCGTCGGTCAGCGGGTGACCGTTGTAGCGGGCGGAGAAGACGCCGTTGGCGTGCACCAGGAAGCGCAGCTGGTTGCGCAGCAGGATGGACGCGACCTGGAAGCGGAACACCTTCATGCCGCCGCTGGTGGAACCGCTGCAGCCGCCGATGAAGCTGAGATAGAAGAAGGCCACGGCGGACAGGCTGCCCCAGGCCGCGTAGTCGTCGGCGGCATAGCCGGTGGTGGTGACCACCGAGACGACGTTGAAGGTCACCTGGGTGAGGGCCTCGAAGGCGTCACGGCCCTGCCAGATGCGCCAGGCGGTGAGCATCAGGATGACCATCGCCAGCAGGCCCAGCAGGCCGCGCACCTGCTGGTCCTGCCACAGTGCCATGCGGGCGCCGCGCAGCACCCGGATGTAGATCACGAAGGGCAGCGCGCCGCCGAGCATGAACAGGCTGCCCATCCACATCAGGTGCGGCCGATCGGCGTAGGCGCCGAAGGAGGCGTCCGAGTTGGCGAAGCCGCCGGTGGCCACCGAGGTCATGGCGTGGACGATGGCGTCCAGCGGCGCCATGCCGCCCAGCCAGTAGCTCGCGACCGCGGTCAGGGTCATGCCGCAGTAGATCACCAGCGTGGCCTTGGCGATGCCACCGGTGCGGGGCATCACCTTGTCGGACCAGTCCGATGACTCGGTGTGGAACAGCCGCATGCCGCCGACCTTGAGGAACGGCAGGATGGCGATGCCCATCACGATGATGCCGACCCCGCCCAGCCACTGCATCAGGCCGCGCCACAGCTTGAGGCCGTCGGAGAGGTCGTCGATGTTGCTGAGGATGGTGGAGCCGGTGGTGGTGATCCCCGAGACCGACTCGAACACCGCGTTGGAGAACGACAGCTGGGTGGCGCCCAGCACCAGCGGCAGGCTGGCGAAGCCGCTGATCGAGACCCAGCTCAGCGAGGTCAGCACGAACATCTGCCAGGGCTTGAAGCTGACCTCCACCCGCAGGGTCGAGAGCAGTATCGCCGCCGATGAGCCGATCATGATCAGGATCGACATGCCGAACGCCATGGCGTCCACGTCGCCCTCCACCAGCAGCACCAGCCAGGGCACCAGCATGAAGGCCGCCAGCACTAGCCACAGCAGGGCCAGTACCTTGAACACCGGCGCCCAGTGGCGCACCCGCTGGATGGCCGTCCGCCTCGCCAGCAGGCTCACGAGTGCGCCTCCGCGGCGCGGGCGATCGGGCGGCGAACGGCGTCATCGAACGATGGCTGGTGTGTCATGCGGATTCCCTCGCGTGCTGGCTGGCGGCGGCTCAGAAGAAGGTCAGGCCGACCTGGAAGAGCCGCTCCACGTCGCGGATGCGGCGCTTGTCGATGACGAACAGGATCAGGTGGTCGCCGGACTGGATGACCACGTCGTCGTGGGCGATCAGCACTTCCTTGCCGCGCACCACGGCACCGATGGTGGTGCCCCGCGGCAGGTCGATCTCGCCGATGGCGCGGCCGACCACCTTGGACGACTGCTGGTCGCCGTGGGCGATGGCCTCGATGGCCTCGGCGGCGCCGCGGCGCAGCGAGTGCACGTTGACGATGTCGCCGCGGCGCACGTGGGTCAGCAGGCTGCCGATGGTGGCCTGCTGCGGCGAGATGGCGATGTCGATCTCGCCGCCCTGGACCAGGTCGACGTAGGCGGCGTTGTTGATCAGGGTGAGGACCTTCTTGGCGCCCATGCGCTTGGCCAGCATCGACGACATGATGTTGACCTCGTCATCGTTGGTCAGCGCGCAGAAGATGTCGCAGTCCTCGATGTTCTCTTCCTCCAGCAGGCGCTTGCTGGTGGCGCTGCCGTGCAGCACCACGGTGCGGTCGAGGCGCTCGGAGAGCTGGGTGCAGCGCTCGATGCTGTGCTCGACGATCTTGACCTGATGGCTGTGCTCGAGGTGTTCGGCGAGGCGCTCGCCGATGTTGCCGCCGCCGGCGATGATCACCCGGCGGAAGTCGCGCTCGAGGCGCCGGAGCTCGCTCATCACCGCGCGGATGTCGCGGCGGTCGGCGATGAAGAACACCTCGTCGTCGGCCTCGATGACGGTATCGCCGCGCGGGATGATCGGCCGGTTGCGGCGATAGATGGCCGCCACCCGGGTGTCCACGCTGGGCATGTGGCGGCGCAGGAAGCCGAGCTCCTGGCCGACCAGCGGGCCACCGTAGAAGGCCTTCACCGCCACCAGCTGGACCTGGCCGCCGGCGAATTCCAGCACCTGCAGCGCGCCGGGGTGCTCGATCAGCCGGCGAATATGGTCGGTGACCACCTGCTCGGGGCTGATCAGCACGTCGATGGGCACCGCCTCGTGGGCGAACAGCCCCTTGCGGGTCAGGTAGGCGGTGGCGCGGACGCGGGCGATCTTGGTCGGCGTGCGGAACAGCGTGTAGGCGACCTGACAGGCGATCATGTTCACCTCGTCGGAGTTGGTCACCGCGATCAGCATGTCGGCGTCCTCGCAGCCCGCCTGACGCAGCACCATTGGGTAGGAGCCGGCGCCGGTCACGGTGCGGATGTCGAGCCGGGTATGAAGCTCGCGGAGCTTCTTGGCATCGGTGTCCACCACCGTGATCTCGTTCTCTTCGTGCGCCAGGTGTTCGGCCAGGGTTCCGCCGACCTGGCCGGCGCCGAGGATAATGATCTTCATCGCGTGTCACAGTCCGCAGCAAGACGGACGGCGCCGCGCGAGCGCCGTCTCTGGGTGGGCGGCAAGCCTAAACCAGCCGTGAGGGGATGAACAGAGTCGAATGGCGCTCAGTCCAGGGTGAAGCCGACCTTGATCGTGACCTGCCAGTGGGCCACCCGGCCGTGCTCGATGTGACCGCGGGTGTCGATGACCTCGAACCAGCGCATGCCGTGCAGGCTCTCCGAGGCCTTGGTCAGCGCGCCCTGCACGGCATCCTCGATGCTGGTCTCGGAGCTGCCGGTCAGCTCGATGTGCTTGTAGGTGTGGTTCATGGTGTCGTCCTCTGGCAGCGGGGAAATGGCACGCATGCCGGCGCGGGCGGCCCGGCCGGCATCCTCGGGCCGCTCAGTCGGCCCGCTTCCTCAGTCTGGCATAGAAGAAGCCGTCATGGCTGTCGGCGCTCGGCATCAGCTGGCGGCCGGCGCCGGCGGGGCGGCCCCAGGCCACGCCTTCCGGGGTAGTCACCTCGGCGTCCGGCGTGCGGGCGAGGAAGGCGGCGACCTGGTCGGCGTTCTCCTCGGGCAGCACCGAGCAGGTGGCGTAGAGCAGGGTGCCGCCCGGCGCCAGCAGCGGCCAGAGGTTGTCGAGCAGCCGGGCCTGGAGCTCGGCCAGCTTGGCGATGTCCGAGTGGCGGCGCAGGCGCTTGATGTCCGGATGGCGGCGGATCACGCCGCTGCCGGAGCAGGGGGCGTCGAGCAGCACGGCGTCGAAGGGCGTGCCGTCCCACCAGTCGCGCCGGGTGGCGTCGCCGTGGGCCAGATCGGCCTCCAGGCCGAGCCGCGACAGGGTGTCCTCGACCCGCGCCAGGCGGGTGTCGTCGCTGTCGATGGCCTGCAGGTCGACGTCGAACAGCTCGAGCAGGTGGGCGGTCTTGCCGCCCGGCGCGCAGCAGGCGTCCAGCACCCGGGCGCCGGGGCGCGGGGCGAGCGTCGGGCCGAGCAGCTCGGCGGCGAGCTGGGCCGCCTCGTCCTGCACGCTGACCAAGCCTTCCTTGAAGCCGGGCAGCTGGCCGACGTCGCAGGGCTCGTCGAGGGTCAGGCCCTCGGGCGAGTGCAGGCACAGGCGGGCGCCGATGTCCGGCGCATCGAGGCGCTCGAGGTAGCTCTCGCGGTCGCCGTGGCGGCGGTTGACGCGCAGCGTCATCGGCCCCGGCAGGTTGTTGGCCTCGCAGATCGCCCGCCAGTCGTCCGGCCAGGCCTGGCGGAAGGCCTTCAGCCACCACTTCGGATGCAGCAGCGCCACCGCCGGGTCGCGGTCGACCTCGGCCTGCAGGGGGCCGGCCTCGCGCTGCAGGCGGCGCAGGCAGCCGTTGAGCACCCGGGTGGCCCAGGGCTTGTTGATCAGCCGCGCGGCGCCGGCGGTCTCGCCCACCGCGGCGTGGGGCGGGATACGCATGTAGAGCAGCTGGTAGATGCCCACCAGCAGCAGCGCCTGGACGTCGGCATCGCGGGTCTTGAACGGCTTGTCCAGCAGCTTGCCGGCGAGCGCCTCGAGGCGGCACAGGGCGCGGCAGCTGCCGAAGCACAGCTCCTTGAACAGGCCGCGGTCACGGGACACCACCTGATGGTCGTCGAGGCTGCTGAGCGAGCCGCGGCCGGTGATCACCGGCACCAGGGCGCGGGCGGCCGCGGCGCGCACCGCCTGGCCGTTGTCGGGAGAGCGGGAGGAATGGCGCGGCTGGTTCATGCGGATGTCTCCTGGTTCGGCCGGCCCAGGCGGCTGCCGGGCGCGAAGCGCTCCGCGCGAGCCTTGAGCAGCTCGCGCACGTCGAGGGGCTTGCCGCCGGGCAGCTGGGCCCGGGTCACGCGAAGGACCTGGTCGCCGCGCTCGCCGCAGGCGATGCGCAGGGCGTCGTTGTCATGGGGCAGCAGGGTGCCGGGTTCGGCGCCTTCGTCGCCGGGGGTGGCCCGGGCGTCGGCCATCAGCAGGCGCAGGCGGTCGTCGCCCAGCGCGCACCAGGCTACCGGCCAGGGATTGAAGGCGCGGATGCGCGCGGCCAGGGCCTCGGCGGCCTCGCGGAAGTCCAGCTCGGCCTCGGCCTTGGACAGCTTGGCGGCGTAGGTGACGCCGTCCTCGGGCTGGGGCGTGGCCGCGAGGCCGTCGCCGGCCAGCGCGTCCAGCGTCTCGACCATGGCTCGCCCGCCCTGGGCGGCCAGGGCATCGTGCAGGTTGCCGCCGGTGGTGGCGGCGGTGATCGGCGTGCGGGCGATGTGCAACATGGCGCCGGTGTCGAGCCCTTCGTCCATCTGCATGATGGTCACGCCGCTCTCGGCGTCGCCGGCCTCGATGGCGCGCTGGATGGGCGCGGCGCCGCGCCAGCGCGGCAGCAGCGAGGCGTGGACGTTGATGCAGCCGAGGCGCGGGGTGTCGAGCACCGCCTTGGGCAGGATCAGGCCGTAGGCCACCACCACCATGATGTCGGCCTCGAGGGCCGCCAGCTCGGCCTGGGCCTCGGGCGTCTTCAGCGACGCCGGCTGGTAGACCGGCAGCCCTTGCTCCTGGGCCAGTGCCTTGACCGGGCTCGGGGTGAGCTTGCGGCCGCGGCCGGCGGGGCGGTCGGGCTGGGTATAGACGGCGACGACGCGATGGGAGCTCGCCAGCAACGCCGCCAGGCTTTCGGCGGCGAAGTCGGGCGTGCCGGCGAAGATGACGCGCAGGGGTCGGGACATGGGTTCGGGGCCTTGCCGGAATGAATGCCGCCCATGATAACGGAGCCGGGCCCAAACGACGAAGGCCGGCGCCCATCCGGGCACCGGCCTTCATGTCGCGAAGGGCATCGAGGCGGCTCAGGCCGGCTGGGTCAGCCGGTGGCGCTTCTGCATCTTCTTCATCACCCGGTCGCGCTTGAGCGGCGAGAGGTAGTCGACGAACAGCACGCCCTCGAGGTGGTCGTATTCGTGCTGGATGCAGTGGGCCAGCAGGCCGTCGGCTTCCAGCTCGTAGGGCTGGCCGTCGCGATCCAGCGCCTTGA
Source organism: Halomonas sp. B23F22_10 (assembly GCF_043496975.1). Taxonomy (NCBI): domain Bacteria; kingdom Pseudomonadati; phylum Pseudomonadota; class Gammaproteobacteria; order Oceanospirillales; family Halomonadaceae; genus Halomonas; species Halomonas sp. B23F22_10. The sequence goes on from NZ_JBIEKF010000003.1 coordinate 170,713, forward strand.
GCCGGACCTTCAGCGCCCGTGGCACCTCGGCGTAGTACTCGGGCACCGACAGGCAGCCCTCCTGCATCGGCTCGCGTTCCTCGCCGATCGGGGTGTACTCGGGGTTGATCAGCACCAGCGGCGTGCTCTGATCCTCGCTGACGTCGATCACGATGACCCGACGATGCGCATCCACCTGCGTCGCCGCCAGGCCGATGCCGGGGGCGGCGTACATGGTCTCGAGCATGTCGTCGACCAGCTGGCGCACCTCGTCGTCGACCGTCTCGACCGGGGCCGCCTTGGTGCGGAGCCGCTCGTCGGGGAATTCGAGAATGGGGAGTTTGGCCATGGCGTTGGTGTCACCGTTGTGCTGTCATTCGGAAATCACGACTATTCTAGAAGCCTGCGGCGTGCCGGGAAACCGCGCTTCGCGCATCGCATCAATAGCATCAGACTATACCACGATGGCGAGGTTCCCGGTGCCGCCGCGATCATCGGCCAGGGAGCAAGGGAATGAAGCAGATCGGACGCAGCGGGCTCGTGAAGCGCTGGCTGGGGGCACTGGCGCTGGGCGTGACGACGGTCGGTGCCGTCCAGGCGCAGGGGCTGACCTGGGACGACGGGCTGCGGGGCGACGCGCCGGATCGCTATACCGTGGTGCGGGGCGACACCCTGTGGGGCATCTCCGGCCGCTTCCTGCAGCACCCCTGGCAGTGGCCCGAGGTGTGGCAGGTCAATCCCCAGATCGAGAACCCGCACCTGATCTATCCCGGCGACATCGTCACCCTGCATGACTGCGGCGGACGGCCCTGCCTGGGGCTGGAGCGCGGCCAGGGCGTGGTGCGCCTGTCGCCCGAGATGCGCACCGTTCCGCGGCGCGAGGCCATCGAACCGATTCCGCTGGAGGCGGTGCGCCTGTTCACCCGCGAGCACCGGGTCATCGACGATCCCGAGACCCTCGCCGAGCTGGCCTACGTGGTGGGCGGCGACGACCGGCGGCTGATCAGCGGCGCCGGCGATCGCTTCTATGCCCGCGGCGAGGTGCCGGCCGGCGGCCGCGTCGGCATCTATCGCCCCGGCGACCGCTATCTCGACGAGGCCACCGGCGAGGTGCTGGGCCTCGAGCTCGAGAGCGTGGGCGAGGCCCGCCAGAGGCGCCAGGAGGACGACATCGCGGTGCTCGAGGCCACCAAGGCCAGCCAGGAGATCCGCAACGGCGACATCCTCCTGCCGCTGGAAGACCGAGGCCTGGTCACCGCGTTCCAGCCGCGGGCGCCGGAGCGTCGGGTCGACGGTCGCATCCTGTCGGTGCCCGGGGGCGTGCGCTTCATCGGTCGGCTGCAGATGGTCGCGCTGGACCGCGGCACCCGCGACGGCCTGGCGCCCGGCCACGTGCTGGCGGTGGAGCAGCGCGGCGAGCTGGTCAGCGACCCGCGTACCGGCGAGATGCTGCGCCTGCCCGGCGAGGGCGCCGGCCTGGTGATGGTCGTGCGGCCCTACGAGAAGATGAGCTACGGCCTGGTGATGGAGGCCTCGCGCACCCTGGCGGTGGGCGATCGCCTGCACACCCCGGGCGCCGGGCCGGACACGGCGCAGCGCTAGGCCACCACCATGCCGATGGCCAGAGAGTGGCTGCTGCTGTCGCGCCTGCCCGGCCTCGGGCCCGCGGGGCTGGCCGAACTCGCCGCCCGCGCCCCGGCCTGGCCCGAGGGCTGGCTGGCGGTGATGCCGGCCTCGGCGGCCAAGGCCCTGCGACTGTGGCTCGACTATCCCGCCAGGAGCCCGCTGACGGCCTCGCTCGACGCCGACGAGGCCTGGCTCGCCGAGGCCCCCGGCCGGGCGCTGCTGCATCCCGATCATCCCGACTGGCCGGCGCCACTGGCCCAGATCGCCGATCCGCCGCCGGTGCTGTGGGCCTGGGGCGATCTCGGCGCGCTGGCGCCGCCGCGGCTGGCCATGGTCGGTACCCGCAAGCCGACCCGGGAGGGGCTCGCCAACGCCGCCGGCTTCGCCCGGGCGCTGGCCGAGCGCGGCTGGGGCGTGGTCAGTGGCATGGCGCTGGGCATCGACGGTGCCGCCCAGCAGGCGGCGCTGGAGGCCGGCGGGCGCAGCGTGGCGGTGCTCGGCGGCGGGGTGGACGTCATCTATCCGGCCCGCCACCGCGCCCTGCACGAGCGACTGCGTGGGCCGGGCGGCCTGCTGCTGTCCGAGCATCCGCCCGGCACCAAGCCCCACCCGGCCTTCTTCCCGCGCCGCAATCGCATCGTCACCGGGCTGTCCCGCGGCGTGCTGGTGGTGGAGGCCGCCGAGCGCAGCGGCTCGCTGGTCAGCGCCCGGCTGGCCGGCGAGCAGAGCCGCGAGGTGTTCGCCGTGCCGGGCTCGATCCACAACCCCCAGGCGCGCGGCTGCCTGGGGCTGCTGCGCGACGGCGCGGTGCTGGTGCGCGACGTCGACGACATCCTCGCCGAGCTGCCGGCCTGGAGCGCGCCGGTGGAGCCACCGCCCGTGCGAGCCGAGCCGGCGGCCACCGCGGGCGCCGACGACCCGCTGCTGGCCTGGCTCAGCGATACCCCGACGCCGGTCGATGCCCTGGTGAACCTCACCGGACTGTCGGTGGCCGAGTGCCAGCGCCGGCTGCTGGCCCTCGAGCTGGAGGGGCGCGCCGGCCCCGCCGCCGGCGGCTGGGTGCGCCTGCCGGGCCCCGGGGGAGCGTGGTAGAATCCCGGCCCATGTCGGACACCGCCGGATCCTCCACCATGACCCAGGAAACCTCCCTCGACGCCGCCGTGGCCGCCCTGCGCGCCGGCGGCGTGATCGCCTATCCCACCGAGGCCGTCTGGGGCCTCGGCTGCGACCCCGACGATGCCACCGCCCTGACAAGGCTCTTGGACCTCAAGCGCCGCGACCCGGCCAAGGGCGTGATCCTGGTGGCCGCGGATGTCGCCCAGCTGGCGCCCTGGCTGGAGGGCCTCGACGACGCCCGACGGCAGGTCCTCGCCGAGCCCCGCGACACGCCGACCACCTGGCTGGTGCCGGACAATGGCCGGGCGCACCCTCTGGTGCGCGGCGAGCACGACCGGGTGGCGCTCAGGATCAGCGACCACCCCCTGGTCGCCGCCCTGTGCCGTGCCTTCGGCGGCCCCATCGTCTCGACCTCGGCCAATCGCGCCGGCGAGCCCTCGGCGATGAGCGCCGACGAGATCCATGCCGTCTTTGGTGAGGGGACCGGCGGCGAGCTCGATGCCGTGCTCGACGGCCCCCTGGGCGGCCACGACCGCCCCAGCACCATCCGCGACCTGGTCACCGGCCGCGTGCTGCGCGACTGACTCCCCGCTTCACTGCCGATCAAGGAGGCCCCGTGGCCTACGCCCATCTCGACCCCGTGAAGACCTATCTGCTCGACCTTCAGGACCGGCTGTGCGAGGCGCTGGCCGCCGAGGACGGCCAGGCGAGCTTCCGCGAGGACGCCTGGGAGCGCGCCGAGGGCGGCGGCGGCCGCTCGCGGGTGATCGAAGACGGCGCCGTGTTCGAGAAGGGCGGCGTCAACTTCTCCCACGTCCATGGCGCGACCCTGCCGCCCTCGGCCACCGCCGCCCGGCCCGAGCTCGCCGGCCGCGGCTTCCACGCGGTGGGCGTGTCCTGGGTGCTGCACCCGACCAATCCCCACGTGCCCACCAGCCACGGCAATGTGCGCTTCCTGATCGCCGAGAAGGAAGGCGAAGACCCGGTGTGGTGGTTCGGCGGCGGCTACGATCTGACGCCCTTCTACCCGGTGCTCGAGGACGTGCGCCACTGGCACCGGGTGGCCCGGGATGCCTGCGCGCCCTTCGGCGACGACGTCTATCCGCGCTACAAGGCCTGGTGCGACGACTACTTCACTCTCAAGCACCGCGACGAGACCCGCGGCGTCGGCGGGCTGTTCTTCGACGACCTCAACGAGGGCGGCTTCGACGACTGCTTCGCCTTCCAGCGCGCGGTCGGCGACAGCTTCCTCGAGGCCTACCTGCCGATCGTCCGGCGCCGCCGCGAGACCGCCTATGGCCAGCGTGAGCGCGACTTCCAGCTCTACCGCCGCGGCCGCTACGTGGAGTTCAACCTGGTCTGGGACCGCGGCACCCTGTTCGGCCTGCAGAGCGGCGGGCGCACCGAATCGATCCTGATGTCGATGCCGCCGCTGGCGCGCTGGGAATATGCCTGGACGCCGGAAGCCGGCAGCCCCGAGGCGGACCTCTACGACAACTACCTGGCGCCCAGGGACTGGCTGGGCGAGCAGGACAAGGAGAACCCGGCATGACGGACCGCTACTGCGTCTTCGGCCACCCGATCGGCCACTCGAAGTCACCGGCCATCCACGCCGCCTTCGCTGAGCAGACCGGCGAGGCGCTCGAATACACCGCCATCGAGGCGCCGCTGGACGACTTCGCCGGCGCCTGGAGGCGTTTCGTCGAGGCGGGCGGGCGCGGCGCCAATGTCACCGTGCCGTTCAAGGAAACGGCCTACCGGCTGTGCGACGCGCTCACTCCCCGGGCCGAGCGCGCCGGCGCGGTGAACACCCTGATCCTCGAGGCTGACGGCCGCACCCGGGGCGACACCACCGACGGCGCCGGGCTGGTCGGCGACCTCAAGCGCCGCGGGGTGACGCTTGCCGGCGCGCGTATCCTGGTGCTCGGCGCCGGCGGTGCGGTGCGCGGCGTGCTGGAACCGCTGCTCGCCGAGGCCCCGGCGAGCCTGCACATCGCCAACCGCACCGCCGACAAGGCCGGCGCCCTGGCCGCGGACTTCGCGGATCTGGGGCGGGTGAGCGGCGGCGGCTTCGAATCGGTGGAAGGCCCCTTCGACGTGGTGGTCAACGGCACCAGCGCCAGCCTCGGCGGCGACCTGCCGCCGCTGCCGAACGACCTGTTCGCCCCCGGCGCCACCGCCTATGACATGATGTATGGCGCCGAGCCGACGGTCTTCCTGCGCTGGGCCGCCGAGCGCGGCGCGGCCACCATCGACGGCCTGGGCATGCTGGTGGGCCAGGCGGCCGAGTCCTTCTCTCTGTGGCGCGGGGTACGCCCGGACGTGGCCACGCTGCTGGAGTCGCTGCGCCGGGCGCTGTAGCGCCACCGGGCCGCGATCCAAGACGCCCCGAGCCGGACGACGGCTCGGGGCGTTTTTATATGTGGCTCGATAGGGGGGCTGGGTCAGGGCTCTCTATCCGCTCAAGGCTCTCTACCCGCTCAGGGCTCTCTACCCGCTCAGGGCTGTCCGCAGTTCGGCGCCCGCCCGGCCTGCTGATAGCGCTGCATCGCCTCGTTCATGCCGGATTCGAGCCCCGAGATGCGGTTGCCGTGGCTGGGGTGGGTGGACATCCACTCCGGCGGCTGGCCGCCGCCGGCGTTGGCCATGTTCTGCCACAGCGCGACGCTGGCCCGCGGGTCGAAGCCGGCATCGGCCATCAGCTTCAGGCCGATGGTGTCGGCCTCGCTCTCGTGGCTGCGCGAGAAGGGCAGCAGGATGCCGTACTGGGCGCCCATGCCCAGCGCCGCCATCACCTGCTCACCGCCGGCGCCTTCCAGGCCGGCGGCCGAGGACAGCACCGAGAGGCCGAGGTTGGTGGCGCTCTGGGTCGAGGCGCGCTCGTTGGCGTGGTGGGCCAGCACGTGGCCGATCTCGTGGCCGATGACCGCGGCCAGCTGGTCCTGATTCTCGGTGATCTCGAGCAGCCCGGTGTTCACGCCCACGTAGCCGCCGGGCAGCGCGAAGGCGTTGGCCGAGTCGTCCTCGAACACCCGCACCTGCCAGTTCTCCTGCTGCAGCTCGGCCGGCAGGGTGGCGACGATCTCCCGGGTGATGCATTGAGCGAGCCGGTAAGGGGCGCCGTCCACGGTGGTACGGTCCTGCTGATACTGGGCGAAGGCCTGGGCGCCCATCTGGTCGAGCTGATCGTCTGACATCAGGGTCAGCTGCGAGCGCCCGGTGGGTGAGGTGGTGCAGGCGGCCAGGGCGACGCTGAGCGTGCCCACGGCGAGACAGTGAATCCAGCGCATCGGAGTCCTCCTGGGGCCGGCCGTGGCAGGGCCACTGGACGGCGAATAAGGGTTCGCCACAAGATACCCCCCACGCCTGCAAGATCAACCACAAAACCTGCAATCATGGAGGACGCTCATGGACGATGAATTGTCGCAGCGCCTGCTGTCGCTGCTGGCTCGCGTCGAGCCCTGGCTGCCGCCGGCCGCCGAGGCGGTCGACTGGACGCGCGACGTGGCCGCGCTATGGGAGCGCCACGCCCTGGGCGGGCGGCTGGTGCCGGTGCCGCCGCGCGACGCCCTGGCCCTCGACGACCTGCTCGGCATCGAGCGTCAGAAGCGCCAGCTGGTCGACAATACCCGCGCCTTCCTGCGCGGTCATCCGGCCAACCACGCGCTGCTGTGGGGCGCCCGGGGCAGTGGCAAGTCGTCGCTGGTGCGGGCGCTGCTCAATGGCCTGGGCGGCGAGGGGCTGCGGCTGGTGCAGGTGGATCGCCACGATCTCGGCGCGCTGCCGTCGCTGGTGGCCCAGCTGCGCCATCTGCCGCACCGATTCGTGGTCTATTGCGACGATCTCTCCTTCGAGCAGAACGACGACGCCTACAAGGCGCTGAAGAGCGTGCTCGACGGCACCCTGACCGGCCCGCCCGAGAACGTGCTGCTCTACGCCACCTCCAACCGCCGCCACCTGCTGCCGGAGTCGATGGCCGACAACGATGCCACCCGCCTGGTCGGCGAGGAGCTCCACCACGGCGACGCCGTCGAGGAGAAGATCTCGCTGTCCGACCGCTTCGGGCTATGGCTGGCCTTCCATCCGTTCTCCCAGGACGCCTACCTCGAGGCCTGCGAGCACTGGACGCGGCGCCTCGGCGAGGCGGACGACTGGCGCGACGAGGCGCGGGCCGAGGCGGTGCGCTACGCCACCCTGCGCGGCGGACGCAGCGGCCGGGTGGCCTGGCAGTTCGCCTGCCAGTGGATCGGCCGCCAGCGCCTCTACGATCAGGGTTCCGATAACCAAGGCTGATCGCCCGGCGTGATCGCCAGCTCGCTGCCCTGCGGCAGGTCGCCGGTGCGGGCCATCTGCCGGGCCAGGTCGAGCAGCGGCGACCGCCTCGGGGGGACAGACGCAGACCGCCGGCCCGAGGGCCGGCGGTCTGCGCTATCGGCGAGCGTGCTATCGGCGAGATTCGCCCGCGCGTCGAGCGTCGACGGATGGCGACGCTGCCTGTCGTCGCCGGGCGACGTCAGCGACGACCGCGGCGCGATTCCTTGGTGCGGTCGAGCTCGCGCTTCTTGGCCTTCTCGCGGTCGCTGGCGCCGGCCATGTGGTCGTAGGGGTTCTTGCCCGAGCGGAACTCGAAGCGCATCGGCGTGCCGCGGACCTTGAGCACCTTGCGGAAGGTGTTGGTCAGGTAGCGCTTGTAGGCCTCGGACAGCGATTCGGTCTGGTTGCCGTGCACGACGATGATCGGCGGGTTGCTGCCGCCCTGGTGGGCCATGCGCAGCTTGATGCGGCGGCCATGGATCATCGGCGCCGGATGCTGCTCCACGGCGTCGTGCAGGATGTTGGTCAGGCGGTTGGTCGACCAGTGGCTGTTGGCCGAGGCGAAGGCGCGCTCGATGGACGGGTAGAGATCGCCCACCGCGGTGCCGTGCAGTGCCGAGATGAAGTGCAGGTCGGCGTAGTCGGCGAAGCCCAGGCGGCGCTTGATCTGGGCGCGCATCTTGTCCTTGGCCTCGCTCTCCAGGCCGTCCCACTTGTTGACCGCCAGCACCAGGGCGCGGCCGCTGGTCAGCACGTAGTCGAGCAGGTGCAGGTCCTGTTCCACCAAGCCCGAACGGGCGTCGAGCACCATGACGGCAACATGGCACTCCTTGATCGCCTCGAGGGTCTTGATGATCGAGAACTTCTCGGCGGTCTGGCTGACGTTCTTGCGCCGCCGCACGCCGGCGGTGTCGACCAGCACGTAGGGCTCGCCGCGCCGCTCGAAGGGAATCTCGATGGCGTCGCGGGTGGTGCCGGCCTCGTCGAAGACCACCACCCGCTCCTCGCCGAGCAGGCGATTGACCAGCGTCGACTTGCCGACGTTGGGACGGCCGATCACGCCGATGCGGATGCCCTTGGTGCCGGTGTCGAGCGGGATGTCGGCGTCGCGCTCGGGGAAGGGCGTAAGCACCTCGTCGATCAGCGCGGTGACGTTGCGGCCGTGGGCGGCGGCGATCGGATGCGGATCGCCGAGGCCGAGCTGCCAGAAGTCCGCCATGGCGGAGTGCTCTTCCAGGCCGTCGGTCTTGTTGACCACCAGCCAGGTCTTCTTCTGGTTGATGCGCAGGTGGTTGGCGATGGCTTCATCGGCCACGTTCAACCCGCTGCGGCCGTCGACCAGGAACAGCACGATGTCGGCCTCGTCGATGGCCTGCAGCGACTGCTCGGCCATGGCCGCGTCGATGCCTTCCTCGTCGCCGCTGATGCCGCCGGTGTCGATCACCGTATAGGCCTTGCCGCCGAGCGCGCCGTTGCCGTACTTGCGATCCCGGGTCAGGCCCGGGAAGTCGGCCACCAGGGCGTCGCGGGTGCGCGTCAGGCGGTTGAAGAGGGTCGACTTGCCCACATTGGGGCGGCCGACCAGTGCGATCACGGGATTCATGGTTGCAGTTCCAGGGCCTCGAGGCTGCCGTCGTCGGCCAGGGCGTAGATGCGCTTGCCGTCGGTGAGCGGGGCCACGCTGATGGCGTCGTCGATCTCGGTGCGACCGACCAGGCCGCCTTCGCGGGCGTCGATCAGGTGAAGGTAGCCCTCGAAGTCGCCCACCACCAGGCGGCCGTCGGCGAAGGCGGGGTCGGTCAGCTCGCGGCCCTCGAGCTCGTCGAGCCGCCACAGGGTCTCGCCGCTGGCGGCGTTGAGCGCGATCACGTGACTGGCCTCGTCGACCACGAACAGGAAGTCGCCGACCATGATCGGGCTGCGATAGCTGGAGATGTCGCGGGCCCAGAGGATCTCGCCGGTGGTGGCCTGCAGGGCCGCCAGGCGGCCGTTGTAGCTGGTCACGAACAGCCGGCCGTCCTGGGTCAGCAGCGGCTGGCCGGCCAGGTCGACCAGCCGCTCGATCTCGCTGCGGCCTTCGGGCACGGCGATGCGGCGCTGCCACAGCGGCTGGCCGCCGCGGTTGTCGAGGGTGACCAGGCGGCCGTTGGCCAGGCCGGCGAAGGTCACCTGGTCGATCACCCGCGGGGTGCCGGTGCTGCGCAGGGTCAGGGCGGGGCGGCTGCCGCTGTAGACCCAGCGCTCGGCGCCGCTTTCGCGGTCCAGGGCGGTCACGCTGCCGTCCACGGCCTGCACCACCAGCAGCTGGCGGTTGGCCTGGGGCGCGGCCAGCACCTCGCTGTTGACGCGGGTGCGCCACAGCACCTCGCCGTCGGACTGGTCCAGGGCCAGCACCTCGCCGTTGCGGGTGCCGAGATAGACCTGGCCGGCCACGGCGGTGAGGCCGCTGGAGGTGGCGGCATCGAGCTCGATGCGCCAGCGCGGCTCGCCGCTGTCGGCGTCGATGGCCTCGACCAGGCCACTCTGGTCGGCGGCGAACAGCAGGTCGCCGTCCCGGGTCGGGGCCAGCGGATAGCCGCCCTGACCGATGCCGTCGCCGACCTGCCCTTCCCACAGGGTCTCGACGCTGGTGGTGTTGGCGGTGTCGCCGAGCTCCTTGGGCGGATACTCGGGCTCCACCTGGCCGGCGCAGCCGGTCAGCAGGCCGAGCGCGGCGGTGGCGGCGATGGCGAGTGTGGTCTTGCTCATGAGGTCTCCTCGACGCCCAGATCGTCCAGTTTGAGTTGCACGCCGTAGAGCGGCTGGTCGCCGGTCTCGGAGAGGCTCAGGGCTTCCTGCCAGGCCTCGCGGGCGGCGTCGCGGTCGCCGAGCGCCAGATGGGCGTCGCCGCGGATGTCGGCGCGCTGGGCGGCCAGCGGCGACGGCAGGTCGCCGTCGAGGGTCGCCAGCGCCGCCTCGGCGTCGTCGCCGGCCAGCTGCAGGCGCGCCAGGCGCAACCGCGCCACGCCCTGCAGGTAGGGGCGGCCGCCCTCGGCGACCAGCGCCTCCAGGGTGGCTTCGGCGGCGTCCAGCTCGCCGGCGCCCACGGCCGCGCGGGCGTCCATCAAGCGTGCCAGGTCGGCGTAGAGGCTGTCGCCGTGATCCTCGACCAGGCTCGTCGTCAGCTCGTCGATGCGCTGGCGGGCGCCGTCATCCAGGCTGTCCTGGCTGCTCAGGGTCAGCACCTGCTGGTAGGTGGCCGAGGCCGCCTCGGCCTGGCCGGTCTGGTAGTCCTGCCAGGCGTTCCAGCCGAAGACCCCGGCGGCGGCGATCGCCGCGCCGGCGATCAGCGAGGTGCCGTTCTCCTTCCACCAGCGCTTGATCGCTTCGACCTGTTCTTCTTCCGTTCTCATCTCCGCCACGGGCGGTCTCCTTGTCGGTTCCAGAGCGTCAGGCGTCGCCTGCCAGCAGGGAGGCGAGGGTATCGGCGAGGGCGTCCTGGTCGAGGCGCTGCTGTTCGCGGTCCTCGCGCAGGAACTTGAGCGTCACGGCGTTCTCGGCCAGCTCGTCCTCGCCCAGCAGCAGGGCCAGGCGGGCGCCGCTCTTGTCGGCCTTCTTGATGCGGCTCTTGAAGCTGCCGCCGCCGCAGTGCAGCTGCACGCCGAGTTCGGGCCGCGCCTCGCGCAGGCGCTCGCCCAGCAGCAGGGCGGCCGACTCGGTGGCGTCGCTCATCGGCAGCAGGTAGACGTCCAGGTCGCCACGGGCCTCGTCGGGGACGAGGTCCAGGGTGTCGAGCAGCAGGATCAGGCGCTCGATGCCCATGGCGAAGCCGACCGCCGGCACGGCCTTGCCGCCGAGCTGCTCGACCAGGCCGTCGTAGCGGCCGCCGGCGCACACCGTGCCCTGGCTGCCCAGCGCGGTGGTGGTCCACTCGAAGACGGTGCGCGAGTAGTAGTCCAGGCCGCGGACCAGCCGCGGGTTGACCACGTAGGCGATGCCGGCGGCGTCGAGCATGGCGGTCAGGCGCTCGAAGTGCCGCTTCGATTCGTCGTCCAGGTGGTCCATCAGCCGCGGCGCGTCGGCCAGCATCGGGGCCATGTCCGGGTTCTTGGAGTCGAGGATGCGCAGCGGGTTGGTCTCGAGCCGGCGGCGGGAGTCCTCGTCGAGCACGTCCAGGTGCTGCTGGAAGTAGGCCACCAGGGTGTCGCGGTAGGCGGCGCGCGCCTCCGGCGAGCCCAGGGAATTGAGCTCCAGGGTGACGTGCTCGAACAGGCCGAGCTGCTTCCACAGCCGCGCCGAGAGCAGGATCAGCTCGGCGTCGATGTCCGGGCCCTCGAGGCCGAAGGTCTCCACGCCGACCTGATGGAACTGCCGGTAGCGGCCCTTCTGCGGGCGCTCGTGGCGGAACATCGGGCCCTGGTACCACAGCCGCTGGGTCTGGTTGTGCAGCAGGCCATGCTCCATGGCGGCGCGCACGCAGCTCGCGGTGCCCTCGGGACGCAGCGTCAGGCTGTCGCCGTTGCGGTCCTCGAAGGTGTACATCTCCTTCTCGACGATGTCGGTGACCTCGCCGATGGAGCGCTTGAACAGCGCGGTCTGCTCGACGATGGGGGTGCGGATCTCGTCATAGCCGTAACGGCTCATGAGGGTGCGCACCTGGCCCTCGAAGTACTGCCACAGCGGGGACTGCTCCGGCAGCAGGTCGTTCATGCCACGAATGGCCTGGATCTTCTTGCTCAATGCTGGCTCCTTGTCGGTACGCCTCAGGCGTCCCGGGCGATGACATCCTGCTCGGCTTGCTCTTTCTCGCGGACCTTGTCGCGGATCATCCGCTCGAGGTCGTCGACCAGGTGGTCGTTGCGCAGCTTGCTGGCGGGCTTGCCGTCGATGTAGACGAGGTTGGCGGGGCTGCCGCCGGTCAGGCCGATGTCGCTTTCCTTGGCCTCGCCCGGGCCGTTGACGACGCAGCCGATGACCGAGACGTCGAGCGGCGTGAGCACGTCGTCGAGGCGTTCCTCGAGTTCGTTCATGGTGCCGATGACGTCGAAATTCTGGCGCGAGCAGCTCGGGCAGGCGACGAAGTTGATGCCCTTGGCCCGCAGGCGCAGGCTCTTGAGCATGTCGAAGCCGACCTTGATCTCCTCGACTGGATCGGCCGCCAGCGACACGCGGATGGTGTCGCCGATGCCGTCCATCAGCAGCATGCCGAGGCCGATGGACGACTTGACGGTGCCCGAGCGCAGCCCGCCGGCCTCGGTGATGCCGAGGTGCAGCGGCTGCTCGATGCGGGTGGCGAGATCGCGGTAGGCGGCCACGGCCATGAACACGTCGGAGGCCTTGACGCTGACCTTGAAGTCGGGGAAATCGAGGCGCTCGAGGTGGTCGATGTGGCGCATTGCGGACTCGACCAGCGCTTCCGGGGTCGGCTCGCCGTACTTCTTCTGCAGGTCCTTCTCCAGCGAACCGGCGTTGACGCCGATGCGGATCGGGATGCCGTTGTCGCGGGCGGCGCTGACCACGGCCTGGACGCGATCCTCGCGGCCGATGTTGCCGGGGTTGATGCGCAGGCAGTCGACGCCGAGCTCGGCGACGCGCAGGGCGATGCGGTAGTCGAAGTGGATATCCGCGACCAGCGGGACGTCGACCTCGCGCTTGATGCGGCCGAAGGCCTCGGCGGCGTCCATGGTCGGCACCGAGACGCGCACGATGTCGGCGCCGGCCGTTTCCAGCTGGCGGATCTGCGCCACGGTGGCCGCCACGTCGAGCGTGTCGGTGTTGGTCATGCTCTGGACGGAGATGGGGGCGCCGCCGCCGACCGGCACCTTGCCGACATGGATGCGGCGTGACTGGCGACGGGTAATGGGCGATGTAGCGTGCATGGTCGGACTCATTCTCCCAGAGTGAAGCGGGCGACGTTGTTGGCGCCGGTGCGCGTGGTCAGGTCCACGGGCTCGCCGCGCCAGGTCAGCTCGACGCCGGTGGCGTTGCCGACGGTCAGGCGGAAGGGCGGTTCGCCCTCGACGGTGGCCGAGGTGCCGGGCTGCTGGAGGCCGACGAAGACGCGGGCGTCGGTGGCGTCGAAGATCTCGGTCCAGGACTGCTCGTTGAAGGTCAGCTCCAGCACCCCCGGGTCTGTGGACGGCTCGGCGGCCGGTTCGGCGGCGGTCTCGCTGCCGTCGTCGCCGGCGGCGCTGCTGTCGTCGGCCGCGACATCGGCATCGGCGGTGGCCGGCTCGTCGCCGTCGGCGGCGGGCTCGCCCGCGCTGTCGGCGGCGTCGGTGCCGGCGTCAGTCTCGGCGTCGGCCTCCTCGGCGCGGGTGGCGGCGACCTCCTGGGTCCAGTCGCCGGTGCGCTCGTCGAGCTCGTCGCCGGGGGCGTCGCCACCCTCGGTGATGGTGGTGCCGTCGAGGCTGTCCACCGCCACCGGGGCGTTGTCGCCCGGCGTGGGCGGCTCGCTGCCGCCGCGGCTCTGCCACCACATCAGGGTCAGGCCGACCATGCCGGCGATCACCAGCAGGGTGGCCAGCCGGAACAGCCAGGCGCCGAGCTTCGAGGGCGGCTTGTTGACCACGTGCACCGGGGTGACCTTGCTCTCCTGCTCCTCGCCGCCGCTGCGGGCCCGGTAGGCGGCCAGCACCGGCGCGGGGTCGATGCCCAGCAGGTTGGCGTAGCTGCGCAGGTAGCCGCGACGATAGGTGGCGATCGGCACCTCTTCGTAGTCGTCGCGTTCCAGGCCGTCGATCACGGCCGGACGCAGATTCAGGGCCTCGGCGACCTCATCGCGCGACAGCGCCATGGCTTCGCGCTGGCGGCGCAGCAGCTCGCCGGGCGAGGCGGCAACGTCGGGCTCCGAATAAGGGGTGTCGCTCATGGCGTAGCATCCTTCATGGGAAAACGGGGTCAGGGTGCGTCACCGGATACCGCCGACCGCCCGCCACGCGCGCCCGCCAGGTCCGCCGACAGCTGCCGCGTCGCCGGCGAGGGGCCGGCTAGGCGCAGGTAGCTCTCGAGCTGCTGCTCGGCGATCGCGTAGCGGCCCTGGTCGACTTCGAGCTGGGCGAGGCGCAGATAGCTGTCCGCGCGCCGCGGATCGATGCTCTGGGCCCGCTGCAGGCTGCGGCGGGCGGCCTCGGCGTCGCCGAGGCGTCGCTGGCACTGACCAAGGTTGGTGAACAGCTGGGCGCGATTGGCGTACTGGGTGTCGGCGGCGGCCTGCTCGAGCTGGTGGCAGGCCTCGCGGATGCGCCCCTGATCATACAGGAAGGCGGCATAGTTGTTGCGCGCCCGTGTCAGGTCGGGATCGGCGTCGAGCGCCCGCCGGAAGGTCTCGTCGGCGAGCGCGTCCTCGCCCTGGCGCTGGTAGACGATGGCCATGGCCTGCAGCGCCTCGGGGGCATCGGCATCGATCTCCAGGGCGCGGTCCAGGGCCGACAGCGCGCGAGGCAGGTTGTTGCGCTCCAGGTAGGCGGTGCCGAGCCGGGTATAGGCGGCGACGGGATCGCCGCTCTCGGCCGCGGGCGTGGTCGCGCCGGGCTGGGTGGCACAGCCGGTCAGCCAGAGGGCGCTCGCCAGGACGACGGTGACGGATAACTGTCGAAAACCGGGCGGGCGGCGTGTCATGGCATCCTCGCTGGGCGGCGGCACGGGGCCTGTCGGCCGTTGGTGAAAAAGGCCCGACCATCAAAGCGTCGTGCCCGGTTGAAGTCAAGGCGCTCCCGGAGCTCAGTCGGCGTCGATCTGGATCGACTGGATGTAGCGCGCGTGGCGCTTGGTGCGATCCTTGACCCGGCCCACCAGCTGGCCGCAGGCGGCGTCGATGTCATCGCCGCGGGTGGAGCGGACCGGGGCGGTGTAGCCCAGGTCGGCCAGCCACTGCTGGAAACGCATGGTCTGGTTGCGCGACGGCTTCTCGTAGCCCGAGTGCGGGAACGGGTTGAACGGGATCAGGTTGATCTTGCACGGCAGCTCCTTGAGCAGCTCGGCGAGCTCCCGGGCGTGCTGCTGCTGATCGTTGACGTCCTTGATCAGGGTGTACTCGATGGTCACCACGCGGGTGTCGTCGCACTTGCCCAGGTAGCGCTGGCAGGCGTCGAGCAGGGTACGGATGTTGTACTTGCGGTTGAGCGGCACCAGCTCGTTGCGCAGCTCGTCGTTGGCGGCGTGCAGCGAGATGGCCAGGCTCACGTCGAGCTCGTCGCCGAGGCGGTCGAGCATCGGCACCACGCCCGAGGTGGAGAGCGTGACGCGGCGCTTGGAGAGGCTGTAGCCGTTGTCGTCGAGCATCAGCTTCATGGCCGGCACGACGTTGTCGTAATTCAGTAGCGGTTCGCCCATGCCCATCATCACCACGTTGGTGACCGGACGATTGGCGGTGTCCTTGCGCGGGCCGAAGCTGTTGCTGGCGACCCACACCTGGCCGATGATCTCGGCGGCGGTGAGGTTGCGCTGGAAGCCCTGCTTGCCGGTGGAGCAGAAGCTGCAGTCCAGCGAGCAGCCGACCTGGGAGGAGACACACAGGGTGCGGCGCTTGCCGTTCTCGGCGGGGATCAGCACGGTTTCCACGTAGCTGCCGTCCTCCACTTCCAGCACCCACTTGCGGGTGCCATCGCTGGAGGTGCCCTCGTAGACCACGCCGGGGCCGCGGATCTCGGCGACTTCCTCGAGACGCGTGCGCAGCGCCTTGGACAGGTTGGTCATGGACGCGAAGTCGTCGCAGCCCTCGTGGTGAATCCACTTCATCACCTGGGCGGCGCGGAACTTCTTCTCGCCGATGGACAGGAAGAAGGCTTCCATCTCCTCGCGCGTCATGCCGAGCAGATTGGAGCGTTGGGGTGCGGTGGTGTCGGTCATGGGCGGTCAGCGGCGTCGGTGGGGCTGGGTGCGGGGGCCGGAAGAGGCCCCCGCGCGGCAGTGAGGCTGCCCGGGGAAGAGGCGATTCAGGGCGCGGCGGCCATGAGGCCGGCCGGGAACGGCCGGCGTGGGTCATCGAGGCGCGCGCGCCGCGACGAATCGGCTTCCCTTAGCGGGAGCAGATCTCGCTGTCTTCGAAGAAGTACGCGATTTCGCGGGCCGCGGATTCCGGAGAGTCGGAACCGTGGACGGCGTTGGCGTCGATGGACTCGGCGAAGTCGGCGCGGATGGTGCCGGCTTCGGCTTCCTTCGGGTTGGTGGCGCCCATCAGGTCGCGATTGGCGGCGATGGCGTTCTCGCCTTCCAGCACCTGCACGACGACCGGGCCGGAGGTCATGAAGCCGACCAGGGCGCCGAAGAACGGACGCTCGCTGTGCTCGGCGTAGAAGCCTTCGGCCTGCTCCTGGGACAGCTGCAGCATCTTGGCGGCAACGATCTTCAGGCCGGCCTTCTCGAAGCGGCTCTCGATCTCGCCGATGGCGTTCTTGGCGACGGCATCGGGCTTGATGATGGACAGGGTGCGTTCAGTAGCCATGGGTGCGTTCTCCAGTCTGGGACGTCACGAGCGTTGACGGCCTCGCGCCACCCCGGGAGGGCCGGGGTGGCGCGAGGCCGGAGTAAAGAGTCATCTCGGCGCCGGGCGCCGAATTGGGCGCAGAGTATACCGTCCCCGAGCGGCGATGGACAATCGCGCGGCGGGCTCAGACGCTGAAGCTTTCGCCGCAGCCGCACTCGTCCTTGACGTTGGGATTGTTGAAGCGGAAGTAGCGGTTGAGCCCTTCCGAGACGTAGTCCACCTCGCTGCCGTCGAGCACTTCCAGCGCGTCCGGGGCCACGTAGACCCTCACGCCGTGCTCCTCGACGATGATGTCGTCGCCCGCCGCCTCGTCGGCGAAGTCGAGCACGTAGCTGTAGCCGGAGCAGCCGCTGGGCTTGACCGAGACCCGCAGGCCCAGGCCGTGGCCGCGCTCGTCGAGCACCCGGCGGATCTGGTCGGCGGCGGCGGTGGTGATCGAAAGTGTCGCCATTGTGGTTCTCCTGCGGAATCGGAGGTTCGTCGACGGCAAACCGGCGTGGGCCGAGCCTGTCGTCAGCGGCGCAGCCCGGTCAGGGCGTGGCGCAGGGCCTCCAGGGTGCGGTCGATGTCGGCCTCGGTGGTGAAACGGCCGAAGCTGAAGCGTAGTGAGGCCAGCGCCAGGCGGCGCGGCACGCCGATGCCCTTCAGGACATAGGATGGCTCGACGCTGGCGGAGTTGCAGGCCGAGCCGGTGGACAGCGCGATCTCGCGCAGCGCCATCAGCAGCGACTCGCCGTCGACGCCCTCGAAGGCCAGGTTGAGGATGTTGGGCACCGCCTGGGCGCTGGCGGTGTTGCGGTGCACGCCCTCGAGGTCCTCGAGCCCGGCCAGGAAGCGGTCGCGCAGGGCGGCGATGCGGGCCTGGTCGTCCTCGCCCTCGCGGCCGGCGATGGCGAAGGCCTCGCCCATGCCGGCGATCTGATGGGTCGGCAGGGTGCCCGAGCGCATGCCGCGCTCGTGGCCGCCGCCGTGGATCAGCGCCTCGAGGCGCAGGTCCGGGTCGCGCTTCACGTAGAGCGCGCCGACCCCCTTGGGGCCGTAGGCCTTGTGCCCGGACAGCGACATCAGGTCGATGCCCTGGGCCGCCACGTCGAGGGCGATGCGGCCGGTGGCCTGGGCGGCATCGGTGTGGAAGACCGCGCCGCCGGCGTGGGCGACCTCGGCCAGCGCGGCGATGTCGTTGAGGGTGCCGAGCTCGTTGTTCACCGCCATCAACGACACCAGCACGGTGTCCTCGCGCATGGCGCCCCGCAGCGCCTCGGGGGTGATGCGGCCGTCGGACTCGGGCTCAAGCCAGGTCACCTCGAAGCCTTCCCGCTCGAGCGCATGGGCGGTGTCGACCACGGCCTTGTGTTCGATGGTGGAGGTCACCAGATGACGGCCGCGCTCGCGATTGGCGCGCAGGTAGCCGGTCAGCGCCAGGTTGTCGGCCTCGGTGGCGCCGCTGGTCCAGACAATCTCGCGCGGGTCGGCGCCGATCAGGTCGGCGACCTGGCGGCGTGCGCTCTCCACCGCCTGTTCGGCCTGCCAGCCGGGCATGTGGCTGCGCGAGGCCGGGTTGGCGAAGGTGCCTTCCAGGGTCAGATAGCGGCTCATCACCTCGGCGACCCGCGGGTCGACGGGGGTGGTGGCGGCATAATCGAGGTAGACGGATGCGCTCATGGAATCGGACCGGTAAGGGGTTCAGGGCGAGACGGTGGGGATCTGGTCGTCGTCGAGGCGGCGCCGCTGGCGTTCGGCGATGCGCTGGAAGGCCTCGCGACCGGCCAGCTGGCCCAGGGTCACGCCTTCGAGGTAGCCGTGAATCTGGTCGGACAGCTCGTTCCACAGATGGTGGGTCAGGCAGGTGTCGCCCTGCTGACAGTCCGACAGCCCGCCGCAGCGGGTGGCGTCGACCGATTCGTTGACCGCATCGATCACCCGGGCCACCGAGATGGCGTCCGGCGCCAGCGCCAGCAGGTAGCCGCCGCCCGGACCGCGCACGCTGTCCACCAGGCCGCCGCGCCGCAGGCGGGCGAACAGCTGCTCGAGATAGGACAGCGAGATTTCCTGGCGACGCGAGATGTCGGCGAGGCTGGTCGGACCCTCGTCGGCGTGCATGGCCAGGTCGAGCATGGCGGTGACGGCGTAGCGTCCCTTGGTGGTCAGGCGCATGGGGGCATTACCTCGGGGCCGGCGCGGACCTCGGCCAGCCGCGAGGCGGGCCGATCCCGGCGGCGTCGGATCGGGTCAATATTATGGGGAAACCCGAGTATGGCGGTCAACCATTCTGGCGGTGGCGTGCGGCGCGCTCCCGCCGCTCGCCGTCGGCGTCGCCTCGTTCGTCCGCGGCCTTGTCGTCCTGCTGCGGGCCGCAGCAGCTGTCGACGTCGGCGAGGATATTGGCGAAGTCCTCGTCGCGCAGCTCGGGCAGGTGGCTGTCGCGGAAGCCGGCGTCGATGTGGCGCAGGGTGGTGCACATGCGCTCGAGGCGCTCGTCCACCGCGTGCATGTGATCGAGCATGGCCTGCATCGAGCGGGCCACCGGGTCCGGCATGTCCTGGCTGACGCCGTAGGCGTCGAAGCCGAACTTGCGGCGCATGGCCTCGCGGCGCTCGGGATCGACCTCGAGCGGGGTGACGGTGTCGGGCTCGTCGCGCTTGACCACCTTGCCGGGGATGCCGACCACGGTGGCGCCGGTCGGCACCTCCTTGGTGATCACGGCGTTGGAGCCGACCTTGGCCCCGGCGCCGACGGTGAACGGGCCGAGGATCTTGGCCCCGGCGCCGACGATCACGCCGTCCTCCAGGGTCGGGTGGCGCTTGCCCTTGTTCCAGCTGGTGCCGCCCAGGGTCACGCCCTGATAGAGGGTGACGTCGTCGCCGACCTCGGCGGTCTCGCCGATCACCACGCCCATGCCATGGTCGATGAAGAAGCGCCGGCCGATGGTCGCCCCGGGGTGGATCTCGATGCCGGTGAACCAGCGCGCCAGGCTCGACAGGGTGCGTGCCAGCCACTTGAGGTTCTTCTGCCACAGCCGGTGGCTGAGCCGATGGACGAGCAGGGCGTGCAGTCCGGGATAGTTGGTGAGCACTTCCAGGAAGTTGCGCGCCGCCGGGTCACGGTCGAATACGCTGTTGATGTCTTCGCGCAGACGTTGAAACATGCGGCGGGTCCTTGGTTGAAGAGCCAGGCGTTGCGGGGCAAGCGGCCGAACGGGAGCGAGGAACCTCTTAATAGTGGGGGTGCGGCGGGCCGGCTTCAAGCCGTGGCCCGCCGTGCCCCGGCATCGCGTCAGTCGCGCTCGGGCCCGCGCGAGGCGCGCTCGCCGGTGGCCGGCTGCTCCGGCCGGGCGAGCTTCTCGGTGTTCGAGAGGATGCCGCGCAGGATGTTGAGCTCCATGCGCTCCGGGCGCGCGCGCAGCGTGAAGCGACGCAGCCGCGCCATCAGCTGGCGGGGCTGGGCCGGGTCATGGAAGCCGATCGCGATCAGGGTGCGCTCGAGGTGCGTGAAGTAGTGCTCCAGCTCCTCGTGGCTGGCCAGCGGCTGGGCGTCGTCCTGCTCCGCCGGCGCCTCGCCGTGTGCCATCCACGCCAGCCGGCACTCGTAGGCCAGCACCTGCACCGCCGCGGCCAGGTTCAGCGAGCTGAAGTCGGGGTTGGTGGGGATGTGCACGTGGGCGTGGCAGCGCTGCAGCTCGGCGTTGGTCAGGCCGCTGTCCTCGCGGCCGAAGACCAGCGCCACGCGGCCGTCCGCGGCGGCCAGCTCCTCGGGCAGCCGCTCGCCCAGCGCGCGGGGCGTGATCATCGGCCAGGGCAGGGTGCGCGAGCGGGCGCTGGCACCGACCACCAGGGTGCAGTCGGCGACCGCCTCCTCCAGGGTCTCCACGGTGCGGGCGGCGTGGACCAGCGCATCGGCGCCGGAGGCGCGGGAGACGGTATCGGCGGTGAGCGGCTCGCAGCGCGGCGCCACCAGGGCCAGGTCCGCCAGGCCCATGTTGTGCATGGCGCGGGCGGTGCCGCCGATGTTGCCGGGATGGCTGGTGCCGATCAGGACGATGCGGATGCGCTCGAGCATGGGGAGAGCCTGCCTGGTATTGCGTCGATGGTGGAGGAGCGAGAGTCTAGCATGGCGTGGCTTTGCGTGGCGCGGCACCCGTGCTTCTGCTAGGATGCGCGCCGATCTCCGTTCTTTAACACCACCGACTCCCCAAGGCCCGATCATGCATCCGATGGTCCAGTACGCCCTGCGTGCCGCACGCAGCGCCGGCGAACAGTTTCTGCGTATCCGTGAGCGTATCGAGAACGCCCACGAAGAACACAATCTCGACAAGTTGCTCGAGGACACCGCCCGCAACGCCGAGGCGCTGATCACCCGCCAGCTGTCCCGTGGCTACCCCCAGCACGGCGTCGTCGGCCGCTACACGCCGCACCGCGCCGGCGAAGGCGAGGGCGCCGACGTGCTGTGGCGCATCGAACCCTTCCACGGCTATTCCAACCTGGCCGTCGCCGCGCCGAGCTTCGCGCTGTCGCTGGTGTGCCTGGTCAAGGGCCGCCCGGAGCATGCGGTGGTGATCTGCCCCTTCAGCGATGACGAGTACCTGGTCAGCCGTGGCCGCGGTGCCCAGCTCAACGGCAAGCGCCTGCGCGTCTCCAAGGCCACCGCGATTCCCGGCTCCCGCATCGCCATGAGCCTGCCGGAGAGCTGGGTGCGCGAGCGCCAGCTGCCGTCCTACCTGACCGTCACCCAGCAGCTGGCGCCGCAGGTGGACCTGATGCGCGCCTCCGGCTGCGGCCTGCTGGACCTCGCCGAGCTGGCCGCCGGCCGCGTCGACGCCGCCTTCGTGATGGGTATCGACGAGCAGGACCTGCTGGTCGGCTCGCTGCTGCTCAAGGAGACCGGTGCCCTGCAGGGCACGCCGGACGGCCAGCCCTCGGTGACCACCGATGGTCAGCTGATGGCCGCCGGGCCGCGGATGTTCAAGGCCCTGCTGAAGCAGCTCAAGCCGCACTTCTGAGCCTCGGCGCCTGACGACGTCGGCGGATATCGAGACGCCCCCGCGGCCTTGCCGCGGGGGCGTCTCGCGTTTCCGGGCAACAGCGACAGAAGTATGACGTTCTCGAGACTGTTCTGCGCGCGTCACTGGGTGTAGCTTTGGGGAGGTCGGCGGCATTTTTCGCCCCGGCTCCATGCACCCCGGCCACCCGCTCTCCACCGGCCGGGCCATGCCCCTCATTCGCGAGAGGAGTGATGATGGAACCGCTCAGCTATTACTACTACAACGTGCTGGAAAGCCTGGAGAAACCGTGCGACGTGCCGGCCCTGCACCTCCAGGAAGGCTATGACCTGCTGTACCGCTACGGCGGCCGGGTCGAGATGGACCTGATCCGTCGCGCCGAGGCGGCCAGCGCGAATGGCGAGCCCTACCACTGGCACGAGGCGCTGGACGACGAGCAGCATGACAAGCTGCGTCGCGCCCTGGCCGACGAGAATCCGGCCAAGATCCTCAAGGTGATGCAGCGCAACGGCTACGCCGGGGTGCTCTATCATCATGCCCGCGAAGTCTTCGCCCCCGATGCGGCCGACGAGGCGCAGGGCGTCGCCTAGGCATTCCCCAGGCGACCCCCGACGCCGTCCACCCGGCGGCACGCGGACCGAGAAGCCCCCGGCGACCCCGGGGGCTTTTTGCTGCCTGGCGGGCGAGACTGCCTCGTCAGTGGGTGGCGCGGGCCAGTTCCTGCTGCAGCCACTCGACCAGCCGATCGATGTCCCGGCGCGGGGCGCCCGCCGGCAGCCACAGCCCGAGCCGGGCCGGGGTCTCGATGAAGCCCCAGGGCGCGATCAGCCGGCCGGTGCGCAGGTCCTCCTCCACCAGGTAGGACGGCGCGATGGCCACGCCCAGGCCGACCAGTGCCGCCTCGAGCATGTAGTGGAGGTGCTCGAAGGACTGGTCGTGGCGCATCGTCGCGGGGTCCAGCCCCCTGGCCGCGAACCACTGCGACCAGGCCTGGGGCCGCGACCGGGTGTGCAGCATCGGCAGCGTGGCCAGGTCGGCGGCGGGTGGGGGGGCATCGGAGGAGGGCGCGTCGAGCCGCTCCGGCGCCAGCACCGGCCCCATGCGCTCCGGCGCCAGCTCGACCACCCGCACCCCGTCGGGCCAGGGCGGCTCGGCGAAGCGCAGCACGGCGTCGACGTCGGTGCCGAGCCGGCCGGCCACCTCCTCGTCGGCGGTCAGGTGCAGGTTCAGCTCCGGGCACTGGGCCTTCAGCCGATCCAGCCGGGGAATGAACCAGCGGGCCAAGAAGCTACCCGGGCAGCCGAGCACCAGCGGCGCCTCCGAGGCGCGCCGGCGCAGCTGAGTGCAGGCCTGACCGAGGCGCTCGAAGGCCTGTGAGGTCGAGGCACGCAGCAGCTCGCCCTCCTGGGTCAGCGCCAGGCCGCGGCCCTGGCGCCGGAACAGCGTCACGCCGAGCTGTTCCTCGAGCTGCTTGAGCTGGCGGCTGACCGCCCCATGGGTGACGTGAAGCGCCTCGGCGGCGCGCGTGACGCTCAGCGTGCGGGCCGTCTCGTCGAAGGCGCGCAGGGCATTCAGCGAGGGCAGTCGATCACTCAAGGCGGGCTCCTGACATGTCAGCTTTTCTCACAGATTAGCGAGCAATGATCGCTTATCACAGGGGGCGGCGCGATTTATCGTGGTGGCCATTCCCCATTGATCGTCAGGAGTCGTCACCATGGGTCTGCCACACCCCACCGCCGAGATCGCCCCCGATGCCGATGGCTTCTTCGGCCGCTTCGGTGGCCGCTTCGTCGCCGAAACCCTGATGCCGCTGATCCTCGAGCTTCAGGAAGCTTATGAGTCGGCCAAGCAGGATCCCGACTTCAACGCCGAGCTGGACGCGCTGCGCCGCGACTACATCGGTCGCGAGAGCCCGCTGTACCTCGCCGAGCGGCTGACCGAGGCGCTCGGCGGCGCGCGGATCTATCTCAAGCGCGAAGACCTGATGCATACCGGCGCGCACAAGATCAACAACTGCATCGGCCAGGTGCTGCTGGCCCGGCGCATGGGCAAGCGGCGCATCATCGCCGAGACCGGCGCCGGCATGCACGGCGTGGCCACCGCCACCGTGGCGGCCCGCTTCGGCATGGAATGCATCATCTACATGGGCAGCACCGACATCGATCGCCAGCAGCCCAACGTGCAGCGCATGAAGCTGCTGGGCGCCAGGGTGATCCCGGTGACCAGCGGCACCGGCACCCTGAAGGATGCGATGAACGACGCCCTGCGCGACTGGGTGACCAACGTCGCGGACACCTTCTACATCATCGGCACCGTGGCCGGCCCGCACCCGTATCCGGCCATGGTGCGCGACTTCCAGTCCGTGATCGGCCAGGAGGCGCGCGAGCAGCTCGCCGAGAAGGAGGGCCGGCTGCCCGATTCGCTGGTGGCCTGCATCGGCGGCGGCTCCAACGCCATGGGCCTGTTCCACCCCTTCCTCGCGGACGAGAGCGTGCGCCTGATCGGCGTGGAAGCCGCCGGCGAAGGGCTGGAGACCGGCAAGCACGCGGCCAGCCTGCAGGGCGGCAGCCCCGGCGTGCTGCACGGCAACCGCACCTTCCTGCTGCAGTCCGCCGAGGGCCAGATCACCGACGCTCACTCGATCTCGGCGGGCCTCGACTACCCGGGCATCGGCCCCGAGCACGCCTGGCTGCACGAGGTCGGCCGCGCCGAGTACGTCGCCGTGACCGACGACGAGGCGCTCGACGCCTTCAAGACCCTGTGCCGTCTGGAAGGCATCATCCCGGCGCTGGAGTCGTCCCACGCCATCGCCCACGCGATCAAGCTGGCGCCGACGCTGCCCGAGGACCACGTGATGGTGCTGAACCTGAGCGGGCGCGGCGACAAGGACATGACCACCGTCACCGAACGCCTGGCCGACGAGCTGGCAGACTGAGGAGAGAGACGATGACCCAACGCCACGACCGCATCGCGCGCCGCTTCGACGCGCTCAAGGCCGCCGACCGCGCCGGCCTCGTCACCTTCATCAGTGCCGGCGATCCCGACTACGCCACCAGCCTCGAGACCCTGCTGGCGCTGCCCGAGGCGGGCGCCGACGTGATCGAGCTGGGCATGCCGTTCACCGACCCGATGGCGGACGGCCCCTCCATCCAGGCCTCCACGCTGCGTGCCCTGGAGGGCGGGCAGACCATGGCCAGGACCCTGGACATGGTGCGCGTCCTGCGTGAGCGCGACGACGCCACGCCGGTGGTGCTGATGGGCTACTACAACCCCATCTACTGCATGGGCGTCGAGGCCTTCCTCAGTGAGGCCGCCGAGGCCGGCGTGGACGGACTGATCGTGGTCGACCTGCCGCCGGAGCACGACGCCGAGCTGTGCCTGCCGGCAAAGGCCCACGGCCTCGACTTCATCCGCCTGGCGACCCCGACCACCGATGCCAAGCGCCTGCCGCTGGTGCTCGAGAACACCTCGGGCTTCCTCTACTACGTCTCCAGCACCGGCGTGACCGGCGCCGCCGCGCCGTCCGCCGAGCGCGTGGCGCAGGAGGTCGAGGCCATCCGCGCGCACTCCGATCTGCCGATCGGCGTCGGCTTCGGTATCCGTACCCCCGAGCAGGCCGAGCGCATCGCCCGCTTCGCCGACGCGGTGGTGGTCGGCTCGGCGCTGACCGACACCGTGGCCGCGGCCGAGAGCCCCGCCGAGGCCTCGCGCGGCGTGCTCGAGCTGACCCGCTCGCTGGCCGGCGCGGTGCGCCGCGCCCGGGAGACGGCCGAGGCCTGAGCCTCGTCTCCGCCTGGCCCACCGCCACAACGAAAAAAGCCACCCCGAGGGGTGGCTTTTTGCTGGGCGCGAGGCGGCCGGCCGTCAGGGCAGCTCCTCGGCCTCCGGGTCTTCCTTCTTGGTCGGGATCAGGTCTTCGCGGCTGAGCTTCAGCGGCAGCAGCAGGGCCGCGGCCACGTAGATCGACGAGAAGGTACCGACACCGATGCCGATGATCAGCGCCACGGCGAAGTTGTGGATCATGTCGCCGCCCAGGGTCACCAGCGCCAGCAGCACCAGCAGGGTGGTGCCGGAGGTGGCCAGGGTCCGCGACAGGGTCTGGTTGATCGCCTCGTTGAAGATCGCCGGCATGTCGTCGATGCGCGACTTGCGGATGTTCTCGCGGATGCGATCGTAGACCACGATGGTGTCGTTGAGCGAGTAGCCGATCACCGCCAGCACCGCCGCCAGCACCGTGAGGTCGAACTCGAAGCCGAACAGGGCGAAGGCGCCGATCACGATCACCACGTCGTGGATCAGGGCCAGCAGGGCGCCGAGGGCGAACTTGTACTGGAAGCGAAAGGCGACGTAGAGCATCACGATGCCCAGCGCCACCAGCATGCCCATGCCGCTCTGGTCGCGGAGCTGGTCGCCGACCTGGGCGCCGACGAACTCGGCGCGCACCAGCTCGACGCTGGCGCCGCCCTGCTTCAGCAGGTCGACCACCTGGTCGCCGACGCCGGCGTCGAAGGCCTGCTGCAGGCGGATCAGCACCTCGGTGGAGGCGCCGAAGGTCTGCACCGCCACGTCCTGGAAGCCGGCGGCCTCCAGGGCCTCACGCACGCTGGCCAGCGCCGGCGCGGTGGCGTAGCGGACCTCGACCAGGGTGCCGCCGGTGAAGTCCAGGCCCAGGTTGAGCCCGTTGATCAGCAGGGCGGCGACCGACGCCAGCAGCATCAGCCCGGAGGCGATGAAGGCCAGCCGGCGTTTGCCCATGAAGTCGAGCTGTCGATTGATGAACGATTGCATGGCCTTCTCCTAAATCCAGAGCTTCTTCACGGGCTTGCGGCCGTACCACAGGTTGACCATGGCGCGGGTCACCATCAGCGAGGTGAACAGCGAGGTCAGGATGCCCAGCGACAGCGTCACGGCGAAGCCCTTGACCGGGCCGGTGCCGATCGAGAACAGGATCAGCGCCACCAGCAGGGTGGTGATGTTGGCGTCCACGATCGAGGTGAAGGCGCGCTCGTAGCCGGCGTGGATGGCCTGCTGGGCCGAGAGCCCGCCGCGCATCTCCTCGCGTATGCGCTCGAAGATCAGCACGTTGGCGTCCACCGCCATGCCCAGGGTCAGCACGATACCGGCGATGCCGGGCAGCGTCAGCGTGGCGCCGAGCAACGACATGGCCGCCACCAGCAGCACCAGGTTGAAGGCCAGTGCGACGTTGGCGATCACCCCGAACACCTTGTAGCGGATCAGCATGAAGGCCACGACCAGCAGCAGGCCGATCTGCACCGAGAGGATGCCGCGCTCGATGTTCTTCTCGCCGAGGCTCGGCCCGATGGTGCGTTCCTGGGCGAAGTAGATCGGTGCGGCCAGGGAGCCTGAACGCAGCAGCAGCGCCAGGTCGGCCGCCTCGGTGGGCGAGTCGAGCCCGGTGATGCGGAAGCTGTTGCCCAGCGCGCTCTGGATGGTGGCCAGGCTGATGATGCTGCGCTCGGTGTAGGGCGAGCGAACGACGGTCTCCTCGCCGTCCTCCATCACCGTGCGCTCGCGGGTCTTGTGCTCGATGAACAGCACCGCCATGTTGCGCCCGATGTTGGTGCGGGTGGCGCGGTTCATCAGGGTGCCGCCGGTGCCGTCCAGGTTGATGTTCACCTGGGGGCGACCGTTCTCGTCGAAGCTGCGGTTGGCATTCGAGACGCTGTCGCCGGTGATGATGACGTCACGCATCAGGCTGGCGGTACGCGCCTCGTTGCGGAATTCGTAGCTCTCGGTCTCGGCCTCCGGGGTGTCCGGGCGCGCCTCGAGGCGGAACTCCAGGTTGGCGGTGGCGCCGACGATGCGCTTGGCCGCGGCGGTGTCCTGCACGCCGGGCAGCTCGACGACGATGCGCGCCGGCCCCTGGCGCTGCACCAGCGGCTCGGCCACGCCCAGCTCGTTGACGCGATTGCGCAGCGTGGTCAGGTTCTGGTTGACCGCGTAGTCCTGGATTTCCTGCACGGCGGTATCGGTCAGCGTCATGGCCAGGCCGGCGCCGCGGTCGCGCTCGAGGTCGCTGTACTCGAACTCGGGGAAGTCGCGGCTGATCAGGCTGCGGGCCTCGTCGCGGTCTTCCTCGTTCATGAAGTCCATGGCGATCGAGCGTTCCTCGACCTCGGTGTTGCGGTAGCGGATCCGTTCGTCGCGCA
The DNA here is from genome assembly GCF_043496975.1 of Halomonas sp. B23F22_10. Lineage (NCBI taxonomy): Bacteria > Pseudomonadati > Pseudomonadota > Gammaproteobacteria > Oceanospirillales > Halomonadaceae > Halomonas > Halomonas sp. B23F22_10. The sequence goes on from NZ_JBIEKF010000003.1 coordinate 198,380, forward strand.
GGGTCTCGCGCATGGCGCTGGCGTTGACCTCGAGGCGCTGGGTCAGCGCCGCTTCCATGTCGACCTCGAGCAGGAAGTGCACGCCGCCGCGCAGGTCCAGGCCCAGGGTCATGGGGGAGGCGGCCAGCGATTCCAGCCAGCTCGGCGTGGACTCGGCCAGGTTCAGCGCCACGACGTAGTCGTCGCCCAGGGCCTCGCTGAGCATGTCGCGAGCCTGGATCTGTTCGTCGGCGTTGTCGAGGCGGATCAGGACGCTGCCGGCGTCGCGTTCGACGGAGCGGATGTCGATGTCGGCGTCGGTCAGGGAGCTCTCGAGGCGCTCGAGCTGGCGCTCGTCGAGAGTGAAGTCGCCCCCGTCACTGCTGATCTGTACCGCCGGATCCTCGGGAAAGAGGTTGGGGAGAGAGTAGATCAGGCCGACGGAGAGCACGAGGAGTATCAGCAGATACTTCCACAGGGGATAACGATTGAGCATGGGGGCCCTGCCCTCAGGTTGCTGATGATGGGACGGACGCTGCGCCATCACGAGCACCGGGCGGAGCCGGTCGGCCGGGCCCCGCCTCGGTGGTCGCAGGGCAGCCCGCACGGCCGGGTGGTCGTGCGGGCGCGGGGCATCCGATCAGATGGACTTGAGCGTGCCCTTGGGCAGAACGGACGCCACGGCGGTCTTCTGGACGCTGACCTCGGTGCCTTCGGCGATTTCCATGGCCAGGAACTCGCTGTCGTCGCTGACCTTGGTGATGCGGCCCATGATGCCGCCGCCGATGACGATCTCGTCACCCTTGGACAGGCCGGCGATCAGCTGCTTGTGCTGCTTGGCCCGCTTGGCCTGGGGGCGCCACAGCAGGAAGTAGAAGATCAGCACGAAGCCGACCAGCATCACGATCTGGGCGATGCCACCGCCCGGAGCGGCGCCAGCGTCCTGGGCCATGGCCGGGGAAATGAGGAAGTCCAGCATGTACGACGATCTCCTGAGTCGCGGGGAAACAAGACGCCTTCCAGCGGCGCTCGACGGCCGGCCACCCGGGCCGGCCGTCGATCAATTCGGAGCGGGGGGAACCGGCAGACCGCGCTGCGCGTAGAACCCTTCCACGAAGTTCGCCAATGTACCCGCTTCGATAGCACCGCGCAAACCAGCCATCAGGCGCTGGTAATGGCGCAGATTGTGGATGGTATTGAGCATCGAGCCGAGCATCTCGCCGCAGCGGTCGAGGTGATGCAGGTAGGCGCGGGAGAAGTTGCGGCAGGTGTAGCAGTCACACGCCTCGTCCAGCGGACGGGTGTCGTGGCGGTGCTTGGCGTTGCGGATCTTGACCGTGCCTTCATCGGTGAACAGGTGGCCGTTGCGGGCGTTGCGGGTCGGCATCACACAGTCGAACATGTCGACGCCGCGGCGCACGCCTTCCACCAGGTCCTCCGGCTTGCCCACGCCCATCAGGTAGCGCGGCTTGTCGGCCGGCATCCACTCGGGCAGGTAGTCGAGCACCTTGATCATCTCTTCCTTGGGCTCGCCCACCGACAGCCCGCCGATGGCGTAGCCGTCGAAGCCGATCTTCTCGAGGCCCTCGAGCGACTTCTCGCGCAGCTCGGGATACATGCCGCCCTGGATGATGCCGAACAGCGCCGAGGGCGAGTCGCCGTGGGCGTCGCGGGAACGCTGGGCCCAGCGCAGCGACATTTCCATCGATTTCCTGGCTTCCTCCACGGTCGCCGGGTAGGGCGTGCACTCGTCGAAGATCATCACGATGTCCGAGCCCAGCGAGCGCTGCACGGCCATCGATTCCTCGGGGCCCATGAACACCTTGGAGCCGTCCACCGGCGAGCGGAAGTGCACGCCCTGCTCGGTGATCTTGCGCATCTCGCCGAGCGAGAAGACCTGGAAGCCGCCGGAGTCGGTGAGGATCGGCTTGTCCCACTGGGCGAAGTCGTGCAGGTCGCCGTGCTCCTCGATGACCTCGGTGCCCGGGCGCAGCCACAGGTGAAAGGTGTTGCCGAGGATGATCTCGGCGCCGATCTCCTTCACCGACTCGGGCGTCATGCCCTTGACGGTGCCGTAGGTGCCGACCGGCATGAAGGCGGGCGTCTCGACCGTTCCGCGGGGGAAGGTCAGGCGGCCGCGGCGCGCCCGGCCATCACTGGCCAGGTGCTCGAAGTTCATGAAGCATTCGTCTCGCATGGGGTCTCTCGAAATTCGTCGAAGCGGTCGGCCGGCGCACGGCCGAGCGGCTCGGGTCAGCGGGCGCGCGTCAGCAGCATCGCGTCGCCGTAGCTGAAGAAGGCGTACTCTTCGCGCACCGCCTCGCGGTAGGCGTGCATCACGGTGTCATAGCCGGCGAAGGAGGACACCAGCATCAGCAGGGTCGATTCGGGCAGGTGGAAGTTGGTGATCAGGGCGTCGACCACCCGCCAGTCGTAGCCGGGATAGATGAAGATGTCGGTCTCGCCACTATAGGGCGCGATCTCGCCGTCGTCGCTCTGCAGGCAGGCCGACTCCAGGCAGCGCACGCTGGTGGTGCCCACCGCGATGACGCGGTTGCCCCGGGCGCGGGCGGCGCGCACCTGCTCGCAGGCCGCCTCGGAGACCTCGATCCACTCGCTGTGCATCTCGTGGTCGCGGATGTCGTCGGCGCGCACCGGCTGGAAGGTACCGGCGCCCACGTGCAGGGTGACGAAGGCGCTGTCCACGCCCTTCTCGGCCAGGGCCTCGAGCAGCGGCTCGTCGAAGTGCAGCCCCGCGGTGGGGGCCGCCACCGCGCCCTCGCGGCGGGCGTAGACGGTCTGGTAGCGCTCGCGGTCGGAGAGCTCGTCCTCGCGGGTGATGTAGGGCGGCAGCGGCATGTGGCCGTGCCGCTCCAGCAGCTCCACCAGCGGCGTCTCGCCGAGGAATCGCAGCTCGAACAGCGCCTCGCGGCGGCCCTCGACCACGGCGCGGATGCCGCCTTCGAACGCGATTTCGGTGCCGGGCTTCGGCGACTTGCTCGAGCGCAGGTGGGCCAGGCCGCGATGGGCGTCCAGCGGACGCTCCAGCAGCATCTCGACGCGCCCGCCGCTGGCCTTGTGGCCGTGCAGCCGGGCCGGGATCACCCGGGTGTCGTTGAACACCAGCAGATCGCCCGGATCGAGCGTCTCGAGCAGGTCGGGGAAGCGGCGGTGCGCGAGCGATCCGCTCTCGCCGTCGACGCACAGCAGCCGGCAGTCGCTGCGTTGCTCGGAGGGATAGCGGGCGATCAGCGCCTCGGGAAGCTCGTAGTGAAAATCGGCGCGCTGCATGGAGTGAAACGTCCGGATGGTGGGAGTGAGAAGGGCGGCTCGGCCGAGCCTTGGCAAGCCGCCTAGGATACCCTGTCGCCGCCGCGAAGTCAGGGGTCGCGATTGACCTCCCGCCCGGCCCACGTATAATACTGCGCCGTTGCCGGTGTGGCGGAATTGGTAGACGCAGCGGATTCAAAATCCGCCGGGGGCGACCCCTTGTCGGTTCGAGTCCGACCACCGGTACCAGCATTATCAGTAAGTTATCCCTCCTTCCTTGTAGCATCGCGTGGCATCGCCTAGCATCCAATAACGTTTCTATATTGGGACGGGTATTGGGACTGAGCCATGCCGAGAAAAGCCCGCGAGCTATCTGCACTTGAAGTAAAGCGCCTTGTCACCCCTGGCCGCCATGCGGTGGGCGGTGTCGATGGCCTGTTTCTGCGCGTCACCCAAACCGGTGGCCGGTCGTGGATACTGCGCTACCCCACCGGGGAGAAACGACTATCCAGCGGCGGCAAGCCCTTTGCCGTTTACCGCGATGTTGGGCTGGGTGCCTTTCCCGATACGAACCTGGCCAGTGCCCGAGAGAAGGCCCGAGCGATCCGGGAGAAGCTTTCCGAGGGCATAGACCCAATAACGGAGCGTAAGGCCGCCAAGCAAGCCCGACAGGCCGCTGAGAGGCGCCGCCTAACGTTCGAGCTGGCAGCAAAGGCCGTTATCAAGGTGAAGCAGGCTGAGGCTAGCAACGCCAAGCACGCCCGGCAGTGGGCAACCACTATAGAGAGCTACGCCAACCCGGTATTGGGCACGATGTCCGTGGCTGATATTGAGCTGGCGCATGTCGTCCAATGCCTAGAGCCGATTTGGCAGACCAAGCCCACCACCGCCGCACGGGTGCGCCAGCGTATCGAGGCTGTACTGGCATGGGCCACTGCCCACGGCCACCGCTCTGGCCCTAACCCGGCCACCTGGCGCCATAACCTGGACGCGGTGCTACCTGCGCCGACCAAGATCAAGAAGAAGGCCCACCACCGGGCCATGCCCATCGACGCCATGCCCGAGTTCTGGTCACGGTTGCGTGAGCGAGAGGACGTGCCGGCCAAGGCCCTTGCCTTCACCATCCTGACCGGTAGTCGTGCCGGCGAGGTGCTGGGCGCCCGCTGGGAGGAGATCGACCTGGCCGCCAGTACCTGGACGATTCCCCCCGAGCGCATGAAGGGCCGTCGCCAACATCGTGTGCCGCTGGCGCCAGCCGCTGTTGAGTTGCTGGAATCGCTGCCCCAGGGCGAAGGCTATGTGTTCACCCGTTCGCATGGCCGCAAGCTATCCGACCGCGCCATGGGCGATCTACTGACCGCCATGGGGGATGGCGAGCAAACCACCGTCCACGGCTTCCGATCCACCCTGCGCGATTGGTTGAGCGAGCGCACCGCCACCCCACACGACGTGTCCGAGATGATTCTGGCTCATGCCATCGGTAATCAAGCTGAAGCCGCCTATCGTCGTGGCGACCTGCTAGCCAAGCGCACCCGCGTCATGGAGCAATGGGCCACGTTCCTGGCCACTCCCGCCAGCGCCAGCGCCAGCCAAGACAAGGTGACGGCGATTCGCCGGGAGGCCACCCCCGATTAACCGTTTTGGCCGGCTAGGGCCGTACACCCGAATACGCGGCGACTCCACCGCGCCAGCCGGCCAATCTTTTCTGGAGTGAGCGCAAAGGAGTAGCGCAATGGCATTATCGCCATGGCATATCAAGAGCCGCCTGAGCAGCGTGGAAGTTTCGATTCTTCTTACCGGCTATGACGTAAACCATTTCGAGTTCGGTCCCGTCGGTTATGCCGACACTGAAGAGCAAAAAGAGTGGCATCGGGTAATAGTGCTGGCGGCGCAAAAGGGGGAGCTAGAGGAGTATTGGGCCGAAATATATACACCCGACAACTCGGTGGACGAAAATGGCGATCATTTTTCAGATGAATGGTGCTGGGAGCCTTCTTTTGATGACCGCTGGAAGACGCATCCCTATGACTGGGTTCGCTTAAACCTTGAACGCCAAAAGGTATATGACTGGTTAAAGGCGTCAGGTGCTATGGATAGTGATATTCCCGAAGCCCTGCGTGTCATGCCGGTTTCTCAATCGCTGGTACAGCAGGAGGAGCCGAAAGAGAAAGAAAAGCCTAAACCCCTACATCACCGCCGCCGGCAAACCTATCTGACGCTCATTGAGGCGCTTGCGCTTGCGGCCATGGGCGGTGAAATACCAGCCGAGCCATATAAAGCCGCCAATATGCTTCAAGCGATCCTGGACCGTCATGGTCTGAAGCTGGACAAAGATCCGATAGCCGATACGGTGAAGGAAATTCATGCCGCCCGTGAAGAGCGAGCGACCGAACGTCAGTGATTCGACTTACCCCTATCTGGAGCCCAAAAGGAACGCCAGTCATTCCATTTGGGACAATGAGCTAGAGCGCCCCGCCATGCTGCCCGTGAACACACCACACGAGGCAATGCCACATGGCTACTGCTACACACCCCACCGCTATGGTCAGCCAGGACGCGAGCAACACCTGGCTGACCGTCAAGCAACTTGCCCACCGTTACGGCACCCATGAAGCAACTATCTGGCGTTGGGCGCGTGAAGACCGCTTCCCCAAGCCGGTAAAGCTGGGCGGCAACCTGACCCGCTGGTCACTGGCTGACGTCGAGAGCTGGGAACACGCCCAGCGGGAGGCGTCCTGATGCTTGCGCGTGCTACTGCCTGCCTCTATTCTGGCAATGCTTCCGCAAAATCGGGAGCCGACCTTGGCCGGTCGAATGACTCTAGGCGCACAAGCGCCCCTTCCATAGCAGGCGCTATTTTTGTGCCCGCTATGCGTTATGGCGGCTGTGCGTGGGACGCTTTCGAGCGTGCCGGGTTCCTAGAGTCCCGGTCGGCCAACCCGCGTACAGTCGCCCCCATCCGCTGTTTGGCCGCAGCCGGGGACGACTCCACAACTCTAGGAGTCTCACCCATGGCATTACGCCTATTCCCCACCCTCAGTCCGTCTAAATCACGCGCCGCCGCACATCGAGCGATGGCGAAAGCCGCGTTGTTTTCAGACTCAAGCGCCGCCGTCCGGCTCAAGCGCTACAACCACCACATGCAGAAAGCCCACCACCTGGACGCCCGCGCTGCCGGCGAGGAGGTGGCGTCATGAGTGCTCAAGAACAACTGATGCTGAACCGCGCCGCCTTTAGCGGTAACGCCCGTGCCATGGAAGACGCCAGCTATGCCGTCTCCGCCATTGCCGATGTGCTCGGAGATGGCGGCATCGAGCTGAGTGGCTATCAACATGAGGGGCTGACCCAGGCGCTCAAGATCGTGGCCGATAGCCTGAACGACCGCGCCGCCTACATTGGGTCCGAGATCCTTGGCCGGGAGGGCGATGAATGACCGACACCACGCAAAAGGCCCGGCTCCCCGAAAGAAACCAGGCCCATGTCGAAGCGCCGCCCAAAGCGCCCCCCAAGCATAGCACCATCGAGGCCGCACTGGCTGAAGCACTGGCCTGTCATGGGGTGACGCTGGCGCCCAAGACATCGGGCCGGTTCGAGCGGTTCGACACGCCGGACAAGTCCAAGGGCAATGCCAACGGCTGGTATCGCATCCACTCCCCCGAGGCGGCCAGCTTCGGTATCTGGCACCTGGACGTGAGCGAGACCGTGACGCTCGACGGTCCCCACGATCCAGCGGCGGCAGCCGCTGCCCGGCTGGAGGCCATGCAGGCGCGTGAGCGTCGGGAGCGGGAGCGCCGCCAGCGGGAGGCCGAAGCCAGGGCGCAAGCGTTGCGCTGGTGGGCTAAGGCCAAGCCGGCAGACCCTGCTTTTCCCTACCTGGAGCGCAAGGCCCTACCGCCCTACAACCTGCGCCAGCGCGGCGACATGCTGCTGATGCCGCTGTTCTTCGATGGCGAGCTGGTCAACCTGGAGCGCATCTATCCCGATGGCGCTAAGCGCCCCCTGCCGGGTGGTCGTGTGCGGGGTGTGGCCAGTCTGATAGGCCACCTGGCTGGCGCTAACCACGTCCTGATAGCCGAGGGCTGGTCTACCGCCGCCGCCTTGCATGAGGCCATGGGCTGCCCTGTGGTGGTGGCTCGTAATGCCGACAACCTGGCGCCGGTCGCTCGCCGTTTGCGCCAGCGACTCCCCGAGGAAGTGGTTATCACCATCGGCGGTGATGATGACCGCCACTTGCCGGCCAAGGGCAAGCCCAACAAGGGACGCGTAGCCGCCCGCCATGCCGCCCTGGCCATCGACGCCCATCTGCTGATGCCGACGTTCTGCGATGGCTGCGAGGCGTGTACCGACTTTGCCGACGTGCGCCAGTGCCGGAAGGGAGGTAGCCACCATGACGACTAGCTGCGCCGATACCCAAGACCTGTTCGGCGATCCGGTAGCGACAGAGACCGACCCCGGCCACCTGCAAAAACACGTGTCCCAGGTGTCCCAGGTGTCCCAGCCCAGTAATGACGGGGGCTACAGCCGGGACACGTCCAAAAAAGGAGGTGTCCCAAGGTGTCCCATCGGGCATGAGGAGAGCCCCGATAACCAAGACGAGCCGGAAGAAGTGAGCGAACCGAAGCGCCCCAGCTTCGCCACTCACCTGACGCGTACCCAATACGGCCCGGCTGGCCTCTACTACCACGGCCAGCGCCAGCCCAAGGGTGACGGCGATCCTGAGCCGTTCGACGTGTGGGTATGCAGCCCCATCGAGTGCCTGGCCGCCACCCATGACGAGCGCGGGGATAATCACGGCCTGCTACTGCGCTTCAAGCCGCCCTATGGCGCCTGGCGGGAATGGGCCATGCCCCAACGGCTGCTGAAGGGCAGCGGCGAGGAGATGCGCGGCGAGCTGTTGGACATGGGGGTGAGGATCAACCCCGACGCCCACCGCTGGCTGACCAAGTGGCTTGCCCAAGCGGCCCCCGAGACCAAGGTGATAGCCGCTACCCGAGTGGGCTGGCATCAACTGGAGGAAGGTCGGGCCTTCGTCATGCCGCGCCGGACCATCGCCACCGGAACGCTGGCCAGCCGGATTACCTTCCAGAGCGAGCACGCCGGACAAGGCGACTATGCCGCCGCTGGCACCCTGGAGAGCTGGCGCCAGCAAGTGGGCAGCCTGTGCAGCGACAACCCGCTATTGGTGCTGGCGGTCTCCGCCGCCCTGACGGGGCCGCTACTGCACCTGACCCACCGGCAGACAGCCGGCATCCACCTGGTGGGCGATTCATCCAACGGCAAGACCACGGCCCTAGAGGTGGCGGCCAGTGTCTGGGGAAGCCCCGACTTCAAGCGCACCTGGCGAGCCACGGGGAACGGCCTGGAAGGCATCGCCGCCGCCCTGAGCGATACCGCCCTGGTGCTCGACGAGATAGGGGAAGCGGATGGCCGGGAGATCGGCGCCACCGTCTACGCCTTGGGCAACGGCACCGGCAAGGCCCGCGCCAGCCGTAACGGCACGGCCCGACGCCCGCACCGCTGGCGTATCGCGGTGCTTAGCAGTGGCGAGCATACCCTGGCCGCTCACATGAGCGAGGCCGGCAAGCGCCCAAAGGCCGGGCAAATGGTCCGGTTACTGGACATACCGGCCAAGCGCCAGCACGGCGCCTTCGATGCCCTGCACCACCTGCGAGACGGTCGGGCCTTTGCCGACCATCTGAAAACGGAGGTGACGCGCCACTATGGCCAGCTTGGCCCCGCCTTCATCGAGCGCCTGGTGAGCGAGGAGCGCGACCTGGCCGGCGAGGTGGACCGCTTCGCCCAGGTAGACGGGTTCGCTACTACCCACCCGCTGCAAGGTCGAGCCGCCAAGGTGCTGGCGCTGATCGGCCTGGCTGGCGAGCTGGCCGCCGAATACGGATTGGCAGGCTGGCGGCAAGGCGAGGCCATGGCCGCCGCTATCGAGGCGTTCCAGGCGTGGTCAGCCGGGCAAGGAGGCGTGCGCACGGAGCATGAGCAAATCCTGGCCAACGTCAGTGACTTCATCGGTCGCCACGGAGACGCCCGGTTTGGCAGCGTGAGCCCCGAGCCCAGTCACCACGCCCACGCGGTCCACAATCGCGCCGGCTGGTGGCGTGAAGACGCCCAAGGCCGCGTCTACCTGTTCACCACAAGTGGACTGACAGAAGCGCTGGGAAGCTTCGACCTGAAGCGCGGCCTTGATGCTCTGGAGGTCGCCGGCTGGATTGTGGAGCGGGAGGCCAATGCACGGTCGGTTCGCGTGCGAGTGAATGGCGGTAGGCCCCGGCTGTTTGCGATTCGTCCCGCCGATAGCGAGGAGGGGGAGTCATGAGCCTGGATGACGTATATCACGCCTTCGCTGGGACACCTTGGGACACCATGGTTCCGGCACGTGTCCCGGCTGCAACCCGCATGGTTGAGCCTCTGGGACATGTGGGACACATGGGACACCACAAAGTGCAGGAAGGCGGGGAAGAGTCTCCGCCAGGTGAGGTAGAGACCCTGTTGGCCGCCTTGGCCGATGCCGGTCGTGATCTTGGCCCCGAGCTGGTGACGCAGCTAAGGGCACGGCTGATGCCCCTGAGCCGGCAAGTAAGAGCCGAGCTGGTGGCGGTGATAGATGACGCCTTCGAGGTGGCGCCCGACCTGGCCACGGCTCGCCGGCAGGCATTCCGGTTGCTAAGCAATGCTAAGGCTCTGGAAGCCGCCAAGGCGGTCTGGCCGGCACTTCCTGACCCAACGGCCCCAGTTGCCAATGTCGAACCCCTGACGCCCTGGCTGGCGCATATTGACCGCCATTGTGAGCTGGCGCTGGATGACCGTAGGTATCTGGTGACGCGACTGTCAGGGCTGGCGCCTGACGAGGCCATGCGGCTGGCCCATCGTTATGTCGAGGCGTGGGCGAGTGGCGCCGCTGCCGAGCCGGCCCCGCAACGCAAGACGAACGCCGGCAGGCGTGCTGCTAACACCGTGCTTAGGAGGGTTCGCCCATGAGGACCGACGACGCCACGCGGGAAGCGTCCCGACTGCTGGCCAGTCTTCGCGGCATGAAGGCTGACACCGTACCCGAAGCCGAGCGGGTGCTGGCCACCCTGGAGCATGCGCCCGACCACAACGCCCTAATGGGCTGCGCGGCGGTGCTGGAGGAGATCGACACCCGGATGCCCGGAGGTGCCTTGGCCGGATTGGTCAGGGTTCGACTGAAGACCCTGGCCGGCATGGTGAATGCCTTGCTGGACGACATGACCACACCCCCGCCCGCCGCCTGACCTGGAGTACGCCATCATGACCGACACCATTACCCACGAGACCATGACCCAGGCCGCCGCGCATGGCCTTGGCATTGGCCACCTGAGCCCCGGTCAGACATGGGCCGCCCATATCATTGGCATCCCGGCAGACCGCTTGCAGGAGCCGATGGAGCCCATCGTGAGGGAAGCGCTTGCCGATGTTGAGCGAGTGGCCCGAAGCCAATTCTTCGATGACGTGGCCCCGGACGATGCCGAAGCGATGATCCAGCGGGCGCATGACGAGGCGCACCCCATGTTCCTGCGCGGCCCGATCCTGGAGACGCTGCACGAGGGCATGGCCAAGTTCTTTCCGTCCCTGAAGGCGTCAGGCGTCGATGAGGAAGGGCGGCCCCTGTTCAACCTAGCCGACATTGCCCAGGCGCTGGGCGCCAGCGAGGAGGACTTGCTGGCCCATGCCGAGACGATGGGCATAGCGGACCAGCTACGCACCACCCCACCCAAGCCGCTGCACTGACCCTTAACCCCACCTTGACGAGCATCGGCCCCGGCAATCGCTGGGGCCTTGTATTTCCCGACTATAAAAGGGCCTGACCCATGGATGATGAGCCGCTGACCATCGACCTAGATACGCTGATTGAGCTGGACACGACTCTGCCTGCAATCGACCTGGAGCCGCCAAGCATAGACCTTGGAGACGCGGATGCTAGCGAGGCGGTATAACCCGAGACGGCTGGCGCGATGCCGGCCTGGTGGTTTTCGGAGTCCCTAAAAAGGAGACCGGCAGCGCTTAGGTTCGCGCACGTCTCACGCACTGCTGTCACGCACGGGGAGTTTTCGGAGCAGTACGCGGGGAAGCGGACCGCGAAGGTTTTCCCCGGTCACTGCGCGCGTGAGGCCGGGAAGGTTTTTCTGACGTCATAACGCGCGTGAGGCTGGCCAGGGTGGCAGCGTGACTTTCCGTTACCACCCGCCCCGGCCAGCCGATGCTAAGGAATGCTCAGGTCGATGCCGGTTCGCACCCTGGTTCGCGGGATAGGTTCGCAGCGGTGCGCACCCGGTACGCACCATCGGTGCGCAGTCGGGCCGCGTGTTGACCTTTGTTGACCTTGAGGCGCCCGAGAGCTGTTAGCAAATGTCAGCATCGAAACCTGTCAAAACCTGTCATTGGGACCTGATAAAACCTGAAATCGGAACCTCATAAAACCTCAGTCGAGACTTGGAAAAACTTGTAGTCCAACCCACTCCCTGTACTGATCGGAACAAGCGAACAACAGGAGCCGTGAAGACTTTTCCCCTATCACTACGCGCGTGAGGGCCTAGAACGGGAGTGAGGCTCGCCACCGGCCCGCATCGCCTGCTTCCACTTCGGTTTCCACCTTGGTTTCCAGCAGAACGCATGCTGAGCACGAGGCCCTGGAGCGATGCCCGCCCGAAAGGCAACAGGGGAAACAGGGTGAGGCTTGGGCGCTGGCTGACAATAAATCGCGGGTCCTTGTCGCCGGCCCTACCCCCTGCCACGGGGACGCAGAGTCCCGGTCACTGGCTTTTTTTCGGCATTTCATGATCGTCACCACCACCTGCCCTAAACCCGCATGGTTGAGCGGTTTAGGGGTGGCGAAGGTGGCGAAACGATGTTGAGGAATGTTAAGTATTCGCGCCGCCCTGGTTGCAGGCCAAAACAGGCGAGGCCGCTACAGAAAACGTCAGCCTGGCAGCCGTCGCCATGACGCCTTGGACGCCCTACAGACGATACGGACAAACCGGACGCGCCGGACGTATAGGGTGAGCCCTGCGCGTCACGCCTGATTCCCTTCCGTAGCTTTTAAGCTACAATGTTCCAATGATGGAGCTGACGCACTACCTGACCGTTGACGGCCATGACCCCTTTCAAGCCTGGCTGGAGGCGACCAAAGCCAAGGACCGTATGGCCGCCATGCGCGTGCTGACCCGCCTGAACAGGCTGGCGGCTGGCAATGCCGGTGATGCCAAGGCCGTGGGCGATGGAGTGCTAGAGCTGCGAATTGACTACGGGCCTGGCTACCGCGTGTATTACGCCAAGGTTGGCCGGCGCCTGGTGATGTTGCTGATTGGAGGCACCAAGAAGCGCCAGCAAGCCGACATAGAGCAGGCGAAAGCGTTTCTGGTAGACCACCGAAGGAGAGCCCGGACATGAAAAGCCATGACGATGCTGTAACCCAAATGCTGCGCGATGATCCTGCCATGGCGCTCGATTACCTGCGCACCGCCTTTGACGAGCTGGACGAAGAGGGCGGCGAATCAGCCTTCCTGATGGCGCTTCGCCACGTAGTGGAAGCCCAGGGCGGAATGGCCGCTGTGGCTGAGCGTGCCAAGGTCTCACGCGAAAGCCTGTACCGGGCGCTGTCACCGAAGGGCAATCCGACCCTTCGGACCATGACCGCCGTTATCAAGGCGACCGGCATTCACTTCCATGACCTGACCCATCATGCGTCCTGACAAGCTGAGCCACTTGGCAACGAGTGGCATGCGGGAGCGTCCAAGCACTTTTCGAGTATTGGGACGAGTATTGGGATTTTTTCGATTGCCTATATCAAGTTGCTGATTTGAAAGGCTACGCAGCGGATTCAAAATCCGCCGGGTGCAAGCCCTTGTCGGTTCGAGTCCGACCACCGGTACCACTTAAGAATCAAATGCTTATCAGCATTTATCCCTTCTTTGCAGTCCTCCCCTCCTCGGTGTTTGGTCGCAGATGGTCGCATTCAGCGACGGTAGCCGCGCGCCAATATCATCGATGCCAGCGTCGAACATGTGGCTGTATCGACTGGTCACGATCAGGCTCGAGTGCCCCAGCAGGTCCCGCACCGTGGTCGTGCTCTTGCCGCTTGGCCTAGGGGCGCAAGATTCTACGGCCGGCGTTCGCGTTCCAGTACCTAAAGATGCTTCTGCAAGACTACGAGCACGAGGTGTTCAGTGCCCTGAATTGCCCCGTGCTTCGTATACACCGTCAGACCTTATGCGGAAGCCTTCTTACGGTCTCATGAGGCCACATCGATTCCTGAATCCAAAGCCCCAAGTTTGAAGTCGCCAAAAAAGCGACGGAGTGAGAGTGTGAATCTCGCTTGGTTTCTGCTCACCCGGTATTAATTTTACAGGGTGAGCAGCGCCCAGGAAGGAGTTCAAGAGCACCTGGGGCGTTATTCAATTCAATGTATGACTGGAGTTTCCGCCTTAACTAGCCATGTTGGTGCGGCTGTTGTATCAAAGTATGGCGCCATGAGCGGCATTGGCTACCTGTGCATCCTGTTCAGGGGTTACGCCTGATACACCAATAGCGCCTATCACTTTGTCATCGACTAAAATAGGGGCTCCGCCGGTCATGAGTCCTTTCAACGGGGCCGACAGGAAAGCGTGGCGGCCCGTGTTGATCATTTCCTCGAAAACATGCGTTTCCTTCCTGCCTAGAGCGGCGGAGCGTGCTTTCTCTTCTGCTACATGAGAAGACATGGGCGCCGCGCCATCCATGCGCAGGAGTCCCAAAAGATGACCACCGTCATCTGTTATGGCTATGGTTACAGCCCAGCCATTTTCAAGAGCTTCCTGCTGGGTGGTGTCGAGAATTCTCTTTACTTCACTTTCGCCAAGTATTGCTTTGTATTTCATGCTGTGGTCTCGGAAGAAAATAACTTCTTGTTTAAAGCTTGACGGTCACGTTCTTGTTGCGCAGGTAGTTGTCCAGTGCCAGCGGCCCTTTCTCGCGACCGAAGCCTGAGTGCTTGGTCCCGCCCACCGGGGCGTATATGCCGCCGGCAAAGTACTGGTTGATGGTGACCTGGCCGGCATCGATCTCGGCGGCCAGGCGCAGTGCCCGGGAGACGTCGCGGCTGTAGACGCAGGCGGCAAGGCCGTAGTCGGTGCCATTGGCAATCGAGAGGGCTTCCTCGTCGCTGCCGACCACCTGTACCGCCAGCACCGGGCCGAAGATCTCTTCCTGCACCAGTCGGTCATCTCGCTCCAGACGATCGATCACGGTGGGCTCGAAGAACAGGCCCTTGCCGCTCTCGGGATCACGGGTCACCTTGCCGCCGCAGCGGAGGGTCAGGCCGCGGGCCTTGGCATCATCGACATAGGACGCGATCTTGGCCAGGTGGTCGGCGGAGTTGATGGCGCCGATGTCCCGTCCCTTGAGACCATGTCCCAGTGTTAGGTCTTTCACCCGTGGCAGGAAGGCCTGCATGAAGGCCTCGTGCTGCGACTCGTGAATCACCAGTCGCGAGCCGGCGGTGCAGACCTGGCCGGCGTTGTAGTAGATGGCCCAGACCATGTCCTCGGCGACCTTGTCGATATCGGCATCTTCCAGTACCACTGCGGGCGACTTGCCGCCGAGTTCCAGCAGCACGCTCGAGACGTTGTCCGCGGCGGACTTCATCACGTGCTTGCCGGTGGCGACCGAGCCGGTGAAGGTCACGTGCTGGACCAGTCGGTGGGCGGTGAGAGCGTCGCCGATTTCCTGGCCGTAGCCGGTGACCACGTTGACCACGCCGTCGGGCAGGCCGGCCTCGCTGAACAGGGATGCCAGGGTCAGGGTGGACAGGGAGGTCAGCTCGGAGGGCTTGATCACCGCGGTGCAGCCCGCCGCCAGGGCCGGGGCAAGGCCGCGTACCGCGGTCAGCAAGGGGAAGTTCCACGGTGCGACGTGGGCGGTCACGCCCACCGGTTCGCGCCGATTGATCGAGACGAAGCCCTCGCCCAGCGGGGTGGTGGTGCCTTCGATCTTGTCGGCGAGCCCCGCGTAGTAGGCCAGTTGAGAGGCGGCGCCTTGAATGTCGGCCTCGGCCTCGGCGTAGGGCTTGCCTGAATCCAGGCATTCGATCACCGACAGCAGTTCGCTGTGGTGGCGGACCGTGTCGGCCAGGCGAAACAGGTGCTCGGCCCGCGCCGCCGGTGCCAGGCGCCGCCACTGGTCAAAGGCGCGCTGGCTGCCGGCGATGGCGGCCTCGACGTCCTCGGGGGTGCCCCGGGCGATGTGGGCGATCACGCTCTCGCTGCCCGGATCCGTGACCTCGATGGTCTCGCCGGCAGTGGACGCCTGCCACTGGCCGTCGATGAAGTGACGCGGTGTCAGGTGCGGCGTCGGATCAACCACGCCGGCCTGATCGCAGAGAGTCTTGAGTGCAGTCATGAGAGTTCGCTCGCTCGGTAGTGGGCGGATTGCAGCCAGTCCTGGCGCACGCGAATGCCCCAGCCCGGCTCGTCGGGGATGGCGACCTTGCCATCCTTGGCCACCGGGAAGTTGTCGTAGATGCCGTACTGCCACGGGTAGTAGTCGTCTTCCTCGATGGAAAACTCGAGATAGGGGCCAGCATTGTCGATGGCGCCCTGCAGGTGCAGGGTGAAGATGGTCACCAGGCTCAGGTTGGCGGTGTGGGGGGTGACGACGCGTCCGGCCTTGCGCGCCATCTCCACCACTTGCAGGGTGCGGGTGATGCCGCCCATGTAGCAGATGTCGGGCTGCAACACGTCGACCACGCGGTCATCGATCATCTTCTGCCAGGCCGGCAGATAGTGATCCTGCTCGCCGCCGGTCACGTCCAGTGATAGCGCCGCGGTGACCCGGCGGGTCCAGTCCATCTCCCAGTAGGGGCAGGGCTCTTCGAAGTGCTGGATGCCGTTGTCCTGGAGCAGGCGACCGACCTCGATGGCGCGCTCGGGACGGAAGCCGCTGTTGGCATCGGCCAGCAGGTCCACGTCGGGGCCCAGGGCGCGACGAATGGTCGGGATGATGGCCTCGGTGCGGCCTGGCCATTCGTCCAGGTTGCGTCCGCATTCGGCGCCGACACGGAACTTGAAGGCGTCGTAGCCGTGGCGATCCTGCAGTCGCAGGAAGCGTTCGGCTTCCTGCTCGGGGGTGATATCGCGCTTCATGCTGGAGGCGTAGACCCGCAGGGGGCGAGGCGTGCCGCCGAGCAGCTCGCACACGCTCTTGCCTTGCGACTTGCCTAGCCAGTCCCACAGTGCGGTCTCGACACCGCACAGGGCGCGGTAGAGATAGGAACCGAGAAACTTGTGCTGGCGCTCCAGCACCAACGCCACGCCGTCGGCGATATCATCGATGCCGTTGATCTCGCGGCCTTCGAACCAGGGTACTACCTGGCGGTGCATGACCTCGACGCTGATATCGGCATTATAGGTGGATACCTGCCCCAGGCCCTGGCTGCCGTCGGCCATGGTGACCCGGACGATGCCCACGTCCTCGGTGTGGAAGGACTCTACCTTGATGATCTTCATTCATGTATTCCAGGACTGGCGGATGATGTCGGCGGCCACCTCGGCCACCATCAGGGTGGGGGCCTGGGTGTTGCCGGAGGTGATATTGGGAAAAACGGAGGCGTCGACGACCCGCAGGCCCTCGGCGCCGTGTACTTGCAGCGAAGGATCGACCACCGAGTTGTCGATGCTGGTGCCCATGGCGCAGCTGCCGCAGAGGTGGTAGATGGAACCGCAGGAGGCCGCGAAGTCGGCGAGGATGGCCTCGTCGCTGTGCATGTCCGCGTAGCCGCGATGATCGATCAGGATGTCCTCGAGAGGTCCCGCGCTGGCCAGCCTGCGTACCTGGCGAAAGGCCTCGAGCAGCTCCGTCCTGTCCCGCGGATCGGACAGATAGCGGTTGCGAATCGCCGGGGCCTCATCGGGATCCGCGCTTTTCAGGGTGATGGATCCTCGGCTATGCGGGCGGCAGACGTTGTAGAACAGCGAGACTTCCGCGTGCTTGTGGAGCTTGAGCTTGCCTCCCGAGGCTTCCGGCAGTGCATAGGAAATGGGGTTGAAGAATACCTGTGCCTTGGCGCTGCCATGGGAGGGTTGCTGGACGTGCTCCTGGAGGGGGGCTTCATCCATAGGGACGAAGGCGCCGGCGTGCTTGACCCCGAAGGCCAGCGGTCCCTGGCGCCTGGTGAGGTAGCTCCAGCCCGCGGCGAGCTTGCCCATGGGGCTATTGAGCGTGATGTTCAGGGTCGGTTCGCGACTGTGATAGAACAGGCTTCCACACAGGTGGTCCTGGAGATTCTGACCCACGTTTGGATTGTCGATAATGCTGGCGATGCCCAATGCGGCCAGGGCATCGGCGTCGCCCACTCCCGACAGCTGAAGCAGCTTGGGGGAATCCACGGCTCCGGCGCACAGGATGATTTCCTGGCGGGCCTTGATGATGCGGCGTACGCCGGCCCGCTGGATCTCGAGGCCGACCGCGCGCTGTCCTTCGAATACCAGACGCCTTGCCTGGGTTCCCGTCATCAGTGACAGGTTGGAGCGTTTGAGTGCCGGCACCAGATACTCCCGGGCACTGGAGGAGCGCAGGCCGCCGCGCACGTTCATGTCGTAGAAGCCGTATCCGTCGAGTCGCTCGCCGTTGAAGTCAGGGTTGTAGGGTAGGCCTATGGCGTCACAGGCGCCGAAGAAGGCATGGCACAGGTCCGGGGCGCTATCACGGGTGGAGCGAATGCCGATACGGCCATCGCGACCATGCTGGCTGACATCCGCGCTGTAATGGCGCTCCAGGCGCTGAAAATAGGGCAGTACCGCCTCGTAGGACCAGCGTGGCGAACTGACCTCGGCCCAGTCATCGAAGTCCTGGGGTTCACCGCGCACATAGATCATGGCGTTGATCGCTCCGGAACCCCCGACCCCCTTGCCCCTGGGCTGATAGACCTGCTGGTGGCCCAGCTCCGGTTCCGGCTCCGAGCGATAGCAGTAGTTATAGCGCGAGCCGTTGAAGTGGTAGACGAATCCCGCCGGTACCGAGATCGTCGGGCTATTGCCACGAGAGCCCGCCTCGATCACCAGCACCCGCTTGTCAGGATCCTGTGACAGCCGCTCGGCTAGCACGCAGCCGGCGGAGCCCGCGCCAATGATGATGATGTCGGCCTCGGAAACCATGTGCTTGCTCCAGTCAGGTAAGGCAACGATGCGGCAAATCTAGCATTTTAGATTGAGGGGTGTGAAGGCGGGAATTTGCTGTGCTGTCGAAACTGTTATTCGACCTTGGTCGCATTTCGGGGTGCTTTCCGCTTGGCAGTGAAAAAATAACTAATTGAAAATTATGAAAAATATACGAATTGGCGTCCTGTTTCCCGTGCGAGCGAGAAGGGTTTGGAGAGTTTCATGTTGAAAGCCGAGGTTTTATCTAGCATGTTAGATTGCGAGATTTTGATCCCGTCCCGCGGGGCTTTCATTTCAACCTGAAAGGCTATGCCCATGCTTCAACAGAAAATAAGAAAGGAAATCGCCGGCATTGATCTGGCGGTGTTCATGCCGGCCCTTGTGCTCACTCTGGTGCTGGCCGTCGTCTTCTCCGTCTGGCCCGAGAGAAGCGGCGAGCTGCTCCACGAAATTCATGCCTTCACCACCAACGAGCTCGGCTGGTTCTTTCTGCTGGCGACCGTCGGTGCGATGAGCTTCTGCCTGTACCTGGCCATGTCCCGCTATGGCAAGGTAGTGCTCGGAGATCGAGACACACGTCCCGAATTCTCGACGCTGACCTGGCTGGGAATGATATTCACCTCCGGTACCGGGGGCAGCCTCTTGTACCTCAGCGCCGCGGAGTGGATATGGATCATGCAGTCGCCACCCTTCGGTGCCGAGCCCGGCAGCGCCGAGGCGGCGCGTTGGGCCAGCGCATTCGGTATGTTCCACTGGGGGCCATCTGCCTGGGCCTGGTACATCGCCTGCGCGGTGCCGATCGGTTACGCCATGTACGTGCGCAAGCAGCGCAACTTGAAGCTCAGCGAGCTGACCCGTCCGGTCTTGGGGCGCTGGACCGATGGCCTGATCGGGCATGCCATCAACTTCCTCTACATGTTCGGCATCATCGGTGGTGTCATGACTTCGATCGCGCTGGGTACGCCGCTGATCTCGAGCACCTTCGCCTACGCCTTCGGCATGGAAGCGGGCAGCGCCATATTGGATGTCTTCGTGATCTTTCTGTGGACCTTCATTCCCATGATGGCGCTGATACTCGGTCTGCAGAGGGGCGTGGCACGTCTATCCAACTTCAACGTCCGACTGGATATTGCCCTGCTGCTGGGCGTGCTAGTGTGCGGCCCGCTGTCTTTCACCCTCAATCAGTCGGTGGATGGTCTCGGCCTGATGCTGCAGAACTTCGTCTATATGAGCTTCGCTACGGACGTGATCCGCGATACCGGCTTCCCTCAGGCCTGGACGATCTTCTACTTCTCCTGGTGGGTGGTGTATGCCCTGCCTTATGGGCTGTTCATCGCCAAGATCTCCCGGGGGCGCACCATTCGCGGCATCGTCTTCGCTGGCCTGGCGGCAGGGTCGCTGGGCTGCATGGTCTTCTATATGGTGTTTCCGGCCTTTGGTATTCATCTCCAGACCAGCGGCCAACTAGATCTTATCGGCGTGATGAACGATGCCGGGCGTGGCGAAGTGGTCAAGGTCATGCTTGAACAGCTACCGGCCGCGGGGCTTTTCATCGTGGTGTTCGGACTGGTGGCTCTTCTGTCCTACGTTAGCGGTCAATGTGCCGTGGGGTACTCGCTGGCTTCGGCTACCCAGAAGACACTGCTCCCCGAACAGGAGGCATCCCGCTATAATGCGTCGTTCTGGCTGGTGCTGGTCGGGCTGGTCTCCATGGCGTTGTACTTTCTCAACCCTGAGAGCTTGACGCCGCTGCAGACGATCTCGATCCTGACTGGCTTTCCGCTGTGCTTTGTTATCGCGATCGTGGGACGCAGTTTCATGCTGATGCTGGATCGAGACCTGTTTAACGAGACGGCAGTCAGGGATATCGACGGCAGGAAGTATTTGACCCCGGTCACCGAGGGGATCGGGTCGCCGGATGATGGACCTGTCACTCGGGCCGAGCTCGGCTGAGGGTCGCAATCGATCGCTGATCGAACGGGCTCGGTGCCAGTGGCACCGAGCCCGTTAGCGTGATCGCTGGTTGCTCGGGAGAATGATGACGAGGAGATGGAAGATGAGTGGCACCGCCGAGACGATGTCGCAGCAGGCATACAGCATCATCAAGGATCGTGTGCTCAACGGCACCTACGCCCTGGATCAGAAGATCTCGATTAAAGAGTTGACCGAGGGACTGGGGATCGGTCGCAGCCCGGTGGGTGAGGCGTTGAAGCGGCTAGAGCACGAAGGGCTGATTACCATCTCGCCCAAGAGCGGCAATCGCATCTGGAATCCGACTCTCGCCGAGCTCGAGCAGTTGATGGCCTTTCGCAAGATGATGGAGGTCGGAGCACTGAGAATGGCTAGAGATGTGTTCAAGCTCTCCGACGACTTGCTGAAGCTGTGTCACCACATGGATGAGGCGATGGAGGACGAGGACTGGATGCGTTATGAGGCTTTCGACTATCAGTATCACATGACCTTGATACAGTCGTCGGGCAACCAGTACCTGATCGATTCCTATCGGCTGGTGGCTGACAAGATCCGCCTGGCTCGCAATAACATGACTCGGACTTTCGGCCAGTCTAATGCCGGTCACTACGATATCGCCAACGCACTCAAACGAAATGCCTTCATGGCCGAGCGAGAGCTCGATAAACACTTGACTGTATCACGAGAGCGCTTCACTAGGTCTTGATCTACTCGGTCAAGGAGTCAGGTGCTTGCCCTGGAAGATGGGAAATCTCGTCTGATCCAGCCATAGGTTTCAGGATGGTGACCTGAAACGCTTTACGTTTGACGCGAACTGATAGGCGCAGCTCTCGTGCTGGAAATGCGCTATTAAAAAGCTCGCTGCCCTACGCGATAGACGTCCGTGCGCGGTAATGGAGTCCGGGTGTCTGGTCGCCTTCCCGTATCGGCAAGGTGTCAACGCAGGTCATCGCCGCGCTGCGCTTATCGTCCTGCCCCTCTTCGTGCCGAGCCCCCGGTGAACGTGCGCTATCGAAAGCCCAGGCCAAGTTTACTCATCAGTCTTTATTGAATTACTGCGGCTCCCGCGACGTGTGAATATCGGAAGGATGTCGTTTCCTCTCCGGTTCGGCACATCCTCGTATCCCTTGACGGCCTTCTCCGGCCGCTTTTCTTAGGCCCGCTTCCCGGCCGGGGAGCGCGTCGCCGAGCTCGTGCAATAAATAAAAAACATTCGCATTTTCATTGACGGGGCGGCGAGGAGGATTTACGTTGAGGACGTGGCGTTGATGAACCGCCACGGCTGACGGCCGCTAGGGTCAGCGGCTGCCAGCTCCTCCTCATTGTTAGTCACGGTCTCTCGCCGCCCCCTCAGGGCGGCTTTTTTCTTCCCTGTGCGGTGCCTGCCGGATCGTCATCGTCACCGAGCATTGGCGATGGCCGTACGACACCCATCCCTGTTGAACGGCGGCCCTGTATCGGGCCGCTGTTTTTTCATGTCGCCTATCGCAGGGGTGGCGCAGTGAGTGTTCGCCGCCTCGGTGGAGTCGTTTCAGTCGAGGCTGGTGTCGCGAATGACGGCGTTGATCAGGCAGTAGAGACCATAGCTGGCCAGGCCGAGGGCCACCGCGCCGAGCAGCCAGGGGCCGAAGGGCTGGGCGGCCAGCACGTTGAGCGCGCCGCCTAGGCCCTGGGCCTCGCTCGGGTCGGTGCGCCAGGCCGCGAGACACAGGAACAGGCCGATCACCTGGAACACCAGGCCGCGGGCGGAGAGTCCCCAGCAGGTGATGATGTCGGCCAGCCGCTGCTGTAGCGGCCCCAGATCCTGGCGGTACCAGTTCTTGAGGTAGGTCTGACGGAGGGCCCGCCACAGCTGGCGCAGGCCGATGGCGATGAACACCAGGCCGACGGCGAAGATCACATAGAGCCCGCCCTGGTGGCTCATCACCAGGGCAGTGCGGTCGCTGGCCGTATTGCTGCCCGAGGCATCGGCGACGTCGCGCAGTAGGTCGAGGCAGTAGACGCTGAGGCTGGCATGGATGAGGCTGCTGATCACAAAGCCCAGCCGGGTGACCAGCCCCTTGGGGCCGTGCCCGGCGTCCTCGGTGTCCAGCACAGCCTGGAGCAGGCGCCAGGCGGCATAGGCGGCGAGCCCCGCCCCCAGCGCGATGATCATCAGGTCGCCCAAGGGCTGGCGGGCCAGGCCGAAAAGGGCCTCCTTGGTGCCGACGTTGTCGCCGCCCAGGCCGACCGCCGCCAGGAAGGCCAGGCCGCCCACCAGCAGGTAGACGATGCCCTTGGCGGCATAGCCGGCACCGGCCGCGAGGGCCACGCCCCGCGTCAGTCGGGAATCGGATCTTGGCATCGTGGGCTCCACGGTCGAAGTGTCAGGCGAGGCCGATGACCACCAGCGCCAGGGTGGTGCCGGTCAGCAGGTAGGCCACCAGTGCCATCAGGCCGTCCTCGGCGAGCAGCGCCAGGCCGAAGAGCGTCAGCGCCAGGCCGCCGCCGTTGGCGGAGAAGGGCACCAGCTCCATCGGTGGCATGGCCAGGCCGATCAGCAGGCAGGTCAGGGCCACCGGCAGGTGGGCCGGGGCGCGGGTGAGCCAGACCAGTCGCGTGCGCAGGTAGCGATCGACCCAGCGGGCGGGGCGCGCCATCCAGTCGGTGACCCGCACGAACCGCGACCGGGAGACCCGGCGCTCGAGCAGGAAGCGCGGCAGCCAGAAGTGCTCGCGCCCCACCAGCAACTGGGCGGCCACCAGCACCACCAGCGTGGCCATCAGGGTAGGCACGCCGGGAATGTCGCCGATCACCGGCGCCAGGGTGACGAGCCCGGCGACCAGCAGGAAGGGCGCGAAGCTGCGCCGGCCGACCGTATCGAGGATCGCCTCCAGGCTCACGTCGTCGCGCTGTTCACCGGCCTGCTGCACCTGGGTGATCAGCCTCGTCAGGCTGCCGGGGCCTTCCTGGGGAGGTACTTGCTGGGCGTCGTCGGTCATGCGTTTCCTAATTCTTTAAGGAGGGCAGGGAAGGGGAAGAATCCTGTCTCCAGCAAGAGTAGTGCAAGGATTCAGCCGCATTCCGTTCCCAAGGTCGATGTATACTTCGCACGATCCTGTCACCGGGTGCGGCGATATTGTATGGTACTCGCCGCACATTCTCTGGAATGCGGGGCTTGAGGATCAATTCCTTGCGCTGTCGCAGGCCTCCGATCGGCGATCACGCCTCGCGGTTCGCGAACCCTAGCAGGGCCAACGTTCGGTGCCGAAGAAAGGGGTACGGAAAACGTCTGCTTATTTCCTCCATCACGACTGATCAGCTACTTTAATTTATGGTTTTCTCATGAATATTGCTCGTCAGCTATGGCGCCACCCCCTTCGAACGGTGCGACGGTACTATCGGCGATGCCGTTACGACTACGCGTCGGCACCTTGCGTACCGGAGACGCTGAATACCGCGGTACTTTTCGTCCCCAAGCGCATCGGTGATGGCATGGCCGTGTTCCCGGTCATTCGGGCCCTGCAGGCGCGAGACGTGCCTCGCATCGTGATCGTGGCCTCGGTCTATAACGAGATCGTGTTTCGCTGGTTGAACGACCCACGCGTCGAGGTGGTGACCCTCGCCGATGGCGAGAGCCCGCGGCTGGCTCGGGAGGTAGCGCGTGACCTCGTTTCCCGCCACGGCTCCACCGATCTGTGCGTGGAGGGCACCATGCGCGACAGCGCCGCGGCGAGTCGGTTCGTCGGTACCCTGCGGGCGCGCTGCAACCTGCAGCTGGCGGGACCAGTGCTGCGCTGCTACGCGCCGTTAGCTGGGGGCGCCAGGTCCCTGCATGAGCAGGGCGGTGCGCGGCCTCACTGCTGGGCGGCCCTCATGCGAGAGGCGGGCATTGCCGACGTGCCGGGCGGCTACGAGTTTCCGCTTGCCGCCGATGACGAGCGCCGGGTCAGGCGTAGCGTGGAGGCCTTGGGGCCTTATGTGGCGCTGAACCTGGATGGCAGTCATCCGGCTCGTCAGCTGTCCGTGTCTCAGGGGCAGTGCCTCTGTGAGCTACTGTGGCAGGTTCATGGTTTGCCGGTGCTGATGGTCTTCGGCCCCGATGGCGAGAAGAAGGCGCGACAGCTGGCGGCCGCAACGCCCGTGGCCAGGATTCTGCCGATGGCCGTCAGCCTGCCGCACAGCGCGGCGATCGTGAAGCATGCCGCCCTGGTGATCACGCCCGATACGGCGGTGCTGCACATGGCCAGCGCCTGGAATCGCCCGACGCTGGGGCTCTTTGCGAGGCCACAGCGACGCTGGCGGCCTCTGGCGGAGCACAGCGCAATGATCGTCACCGGCCAGCATCTCGCCGATCTCGACATGGACGAGGTCGCCAAAGCCCTCACCGTGCTGCCGCGCCATGGCCAGGCAGAGGACGAGCGGGACGCTACGCCGCACCACTGACCACCTTCTGAGCGAGTCGAGGAGTCCGTCATGCCGTTTTCGCTATGGATGTCGCTGGCCGCGATCTGTGCCATGGGGGCGATGTCGCCCGGGCCGAGCCTGGCGCTGGTGCTGCGCCATACCCTGGGCGGCGGTCGCGTGCAGGGGATCATGGCGGCGCTCACCCACGCGCTGGGGGTGGGCCTCTATGCGCTGCTGACCGTGTGGGGCCTGGGGGCGCTGATCGTGCGCTTCCCGACGCTGTTCCAGGCCATCACCTGGGGCGGGGCGGCCTATCTGGCGTGGCTCGGCTTCAAGGCGCTGCGGGCCGGCCGCGGCGGGGCGCTGGACGCCCAGGCGATGGCCACCACCCGGCGCCAGGCGGCCCGCGACGGCATGCTGGTGGCACTCGGCAATCCCAAGCTGATCCTGTTCTTCGTGGCCCTGCTCAGCCAGTTCGTGACGCCGGACATGAGCCTGGCCGCCCGGGCGATCATCGTGCTGACGGCGGTGGTCATCGACGGCGGCTGGTACGTGCTGGTGGCCGTCGGACTCTCCCACTCGCGGGTGCTGCCCTGGCTGCAGGCCCGGGCGCACTGGATCAATCGCATCACCGGCGTGCTGCTGCTGGGGCTGGCGCTGCGCGTGGTGGCGGGGCCGATCGTGTAGCGCGGTCGTGACGCCCTAGCGGTAACGCCTCGGACACGGGGCATGGAGCCCCGCTACCGTCGTCACGCCGGCCAGCCGATCGATGGGGAGCGGTCCGGCTCCGTCAGCTCGGCAGGCGGGCCAGGATCTCGTCCACGCGCGCCTCGGCCGGCAGCACCCCGTAGGCGCCGCCGACCCGCTCGCCCAGCCGGCCGCGGCAGAAGCCGTGGCCCACCGCCGGCGGGGCGTGGCGCAGCAGCAGCGCGGCCTGCAGGCACTGGGCCAGGCGCTGGGTCAGCCAGCGGGCGCGGGGCTCGAGCGTCTCGGGCGACTCGCCGATCAGGCCTTCGAGCTCGGCCAGGGCGGCGTCGAGCTCGGCGGACTCGCCCTGCACCGCATCGAACTCCTCGCGCAGCGCGGCCAGCGACTCGGGATGGCGGCCGAGCACGCGCAGCACGTCCAGGCAGATCACGTTACCCGAGCCCTCCCAGATCGAGTTGACCGGGGCCTCGCGGTAGAGCCGCGCCAGCGGCGTTTCCTCCACGTAGCCGATGCCGCCGAGGCACTCCATGGCCTCGGCCAGGAAGCCCGGCGCGCGCTTGTTGTGCCAGTACTTGGCCAGCGCCGGCAGCAGCCGGGCCAGGGCGCGTTCGTGGTCGTCGCCTCGCGCGGCGCCGTCGAAGGCCCGGGCGGTGCGCAGCGTCAGCGCCACGCCGGCTTCCACCTCCAGGCCCATGTCGGCGATCAGCGTGCGCATCAGCGGCTGCTCGGCCAGCCGCCGGCCGAAGGCCCGGCGATGCCGGGCGAAGCGCCAGGCCTCGACCAGCCCCTGGCGCATCATCGCCACCGGCGCGGTGGCGGCGTCCAGCCGGGTCTGCTGCACCATCGCCAGGATGGTCGCCACGCCGCGGCCGGGCTCGCCCAGCGGCCGGGCCCAGGCGTCGCGGTACTCGATCTCCGCCGAGGCGTTGGCGCGGTTGCCGCACTTGTCCTTGAGGCGCTGCAGCTCGATCGGGTTGCGCGTGCCGTCCGGGGCGAAGCGCGGCACCAGGAAGCAGCCGAGGCCGTCGTCGGTCTGCGCCAGGGTAATGAAGGCGTCGGACATGGGCGCGCTGCAGAACCACTTGTGGCCGGTCAGCCGCCAGCCGTCGACGGTGGCTTGCGCCCGGGTGGTGTTGGCGCGCACGTCGCTGCCGCCCTGCTTCTCGGTCATCGCCATGCCGAGGGTCAGGGCGCTCTTGTGCGCCGCGGGCAGCGGGCGCGGGTCGTAGTCCCAGGCCAGCAGCTTCGGCGCCCACTCGGTCATGGCCTCGGGCGAGGCGCGCAGCGCCGGCAGGGCGGCGTGGGTCATGGTCACCGGGCAGCAGAAGCCCGGTTCGGCCTGGGTCAGCAGGTAGAGGGCGGCGACGTGGGCCTGATGGCCGCCGCGGCCTTCCTCCTGCCAGGCCACGGCGTGCCAGCCGTGATCCAGCGCCAGGTGCATCAGCTCGTGATAGGCGGGGTGGTAGGCGACCTCGTCGAGGCGCCGGCCGTGGCGGTCGAACAGCCTGAGCTCGGGCGGGTGGCGATTCGCCGCCTCGCCCAGCGCCTGCACCCGCCGGCTGCCCACCTCGCGGCCCAGCGAGGCCAGGCGGCGGGCGACCCAGTCCGGCGCCTCCCGCGCGAGCGTCTCCCGCAGCGGGATGTCGTCGGCGAGGGCGTCGCGGTCTTCGGGCGGGGGCGGCTGATTGGTCACCGCATGGGTGGCCAGCCGGTCGCGGGGCGCGTGATCGTGCATGACGGACCTCCGGCAGGCGGACTCCCCTGAGCATGGCGGCTGGCGGCGAGCCGGTCAAAGCCGCCCGGCCTCTCCCTAGAGCGAGGTGCGCACCGACCACAGTTCGGGGAAGAACTGCAGATCCAGCGCCTTGACCAGGTAGTTGACCCCGGCGGTGCCGCCGGTGCCGCGGCGATAGCCGATGATGCGCTCCACCGTCTTCATGTGGCTGAAGCGCCACTTCTGGAAGTTGTACTCCAGGTCGACCAGCTTCTCGGCCAGCTCGTAGAGGTCCCAGTGGGTGGCGGTGTCGCGGTAGACCGCCGCCCAGGCGGCCTCGACCTCGGGCGAGGCGGCATAGGGCTCGGCCCAGTCGCGCGCCAGGTGGCCGTCGGGAATGGCGAAGCCGCGCGCGGCGAGGCGCTGCAGCACGATGTCGTAGAGGCTCGGCGCCTGCAGCACCGCGGTCAGGTGGGCGTGGTGGCCGGGGTGAGCGCGGTGGGCCTCGACCATCCTGGCGTTCTTGTTGCCGAGCAGGAACTCGAGTTCGCGGTACTGGAAGGACTGGAAG
This sequence comes from Halomonas sp. B23F22_10, assembly GCF_043496975.1. NCBI lineage: Bacteria > Pseudomonadati > Pseudomonadota > Gammaproteobacteria > Oceanospirillales > Halomonadaceae > Halomonas > Halomonas sp. B23F22_10. The sequence continues at coordinate 226,143 of NZ_JBIEKF010000003.1, forward strand.
CCCGAGCTCTGGCCCAGCTCGTCGCGAAAGCTCGAGTAGTCCGCCGGCGTCATGGTCACCAGCACCTCCCAGGCCTTGATCAGCTGCTCCTGGATGCGGGCGACCCGGGTCAGCATCTTGAACGCCGGGCGCAGCTCGTCGTGGCGGATGCAGTCGGCGGCGCCGTGGGTCTCGTGCAGGCACAGCTTCATCCACAGCTCCGAGGCCTGGTGGATGACGATGAACAGCATCTCGTCGTGCTGGCGGGAGCGAGGATGCTGGCAGTCGAGCAGGGTCTCCAGGCCCAGGTACTGGCCGTAGCTCAAGTCCTGGTCCCAGTGGATGGCCTCGTTGTCGAGGTCGACGCGGGGGCGATGCTGATGCGAGTCGGTCATGGCGGGCTCCGGGAGAGAGTGCGGATGGCGGCGTCGCCTCGACTCTAACGCCGCGCCTGCGTGGATGAGGATAGTGCACCCTGGACACGGGGCCGGCGTGAGCCGATGACGCGTGACGCTCCGGGCCTGACTGAGTAGGCTGAAGACATTTCCCCGGAGAGCCGTGATGACCGACGACGCCCTGGCGCCCGCGCCGCTGCCCGCCCCCCGCATCGCCGACGAGAGCATCCAGCTGGTGGACGCCCGCAACCGGCCCTGCGGCAGCGCGTCCCGGGCCACCATGCGCCGCTATCGCTACTGGCATCGCGCCACCTACATCGTGGTGCGCAACGCCGCCGGCGAGCTGTGCGTGCAGCGTCGCACCCTGACCAAGGAGGTGTTCCCCGGCGGGCTGGACCTGGCCGCCGGCGGCGTGGTCGGGGCCGGCGAGCCGGTGCATCTGGCCGCCCGCCGCGAGCTGGCCGAGGAGCTGGGCATCGTCGGCGAGCCGCTGCGCCACGTGCTGGAGTTCGTCTACGACGCCGACGGCCATCACATCTTCGGCAGCGCCTACCTGGTCGACTACGACGGCCCGCTCACGCTCCAGGCCGAGGAGGTCGCCGACGCCTTCTGGTGCCCGCCCGAGGAGGCGCTGGCGCTGGACGACGTGACCCCGGACACCCGCCAGGCGGTGGAGGCCCTGTGGCAGCGCGGCTGGCTGGAGGCGGGCGCGTGAACCGCCCCGTCGACGGCGAACGGCTGGCGGCGGTGCTGGCCGCCCTGGAGGGCGTGGTGCTGGGCAAGCCGCGCGAGGTGCGCCTGGCGCTGTGCGCCCTGCTGGCCCGCGGCCACCTGCTGATCGAGGATCTGCCCGGGCTCGGCAAGACCACCCTGGCCCAGGCGCTGGCGCGGGTCACCGGGCTCGACATGCAGCGCCTGCAGTTCACCAGCGACCTGCTGCCCGCCGACGTGCTCGGCGTCTCGGTGTTCGATCCCCGCGAGGCCAGCTTCCGCTTCCATCCCGGGCCGGTGTTCCACGGCCTGGTGCTGGCCGACGAGATCAACCGCGCCACGCCCAAGACCCAGAGCGCGCTGCTCGAGGCCATGGAGGAGGGCCGCGTCACCGTGGAGGGCGAGACCCGGACGCTGCCCGATCCCTTCTTCGTCATCGCCACCCAGAATCCCCAGGAGCAGGCCGGCACCTTCCCGCTGCCCGAGTCCCAGCTCGACCGCTTCCTGATGCGGCTGTCGCTGGGCTACCCCGATGCCCGCGCCGAGCGCGAAATCCTGCGCGGCCAGGCCGGGCGTTCGACCCTGGGCGAGCTGCCGGCGCTGCTCGACGCCGAGACCCTGCGCCACTGGCAGGCGCGCTGCGAGCGGCTGCACGTGGCCGAGCCGCTGCTCGACTACGTGCAGGCGCTGACCGCCGCCAGTCGCGAGCATCCCGAGGCCGGCTGGGGGCTGTCGCCGCGCGGCGCCCTGGCGCTGCTGCGGGCCGCCCGGGCCTGGGCGATGCTCGCCGGGCGCGACCACGTGCTGCCCGAGGACGTCCAGGCGGTGTGGGCGCCGGTGGTGGCCCACCGCCTCGGCGGCCGGCGTAACGAGGGCGAGGCGCTGGCCCATCGGCTGCTGGGCCGGGTGCCGGTGCTGGGATGAGTTGGCGGCGCCGCGCCTGGCCGCGGAACGGGTGGCATCGCCTGGCCGCCCCGCTCGGCGCGCCGCTGCCCCAGCGGCGGCTGTTCCTGCTGCCGACTCGCTTCGGGCTGGGCTGGGCGGTGCTCATCGTGCTGCTGATGCTGCTCGGCATCAACTACCAGAACAGCCTGATCCATGCGCTGGCCTTCTGGCTGTTCGCCCTGGGCGTGGCGGTGCTGCTGCGCGCCTGGCGCAACCTGCTCGGCGTGCGCCTGAGCCTGCGCCTGCCCGCCGAGGCCTTCGCCGGCGGCGCGGCGCGGCTGGGCGTGATCGCCGAGTCCCGCCGGCCGCGCACCGCGCTGCAGGTGCGCTGCAACCGCGAGCGGGCCCGGTTCGACGTCGAGGACGGCCGCGGCGAGGGCGAGCTGTGTGTGCCCACGCCGACGCGCGGGGTGTGGCGCGTGCCCACGCTGAGCCTCGAGAGCCGCTGGCCGCTGGGGCTGGTGCGCGCCCTGGCCTGGCAGGCCCATGAGCACGAGCTGGTGATCTGGCCGCAGCCGCTGGGCGAGGCCGAGACGTACCGCGCCGACGGCGGCCCCGGCCGCGAGGAGGAGGACTTCGCCGGCCTGCGACGCGCGGCGCCCGGCGACGGGCCGGCGCGGCTGGCCTGGAAGCAGTGGAGCCGCACCGGCACATTGGCCAGCAAGGCCTTCGAGGCGCCCCCGCGGGACGCTGTGTGGCTCGACTACGCCGACGGCAGCGGCGACCCGGAACGCCGGCTGTCCTGGCTGTGCGCCCGGGTGCTGGCCCATCATCGCGCCGGCGAGCGCTTCGGCCTGCGCCTGCCGGACCGGACGCTGGCGCCGGGGCAGGGCGAGGCCCATCGCCGCGCGGCGCTCGACGCCCTGGCCCGCTGCCGGCCCGCGGCGGACGGGGAGGCCTCGCCATGAGCCGGGCGTCACGGCCTCGTTCTGCCGAGGCCCCGGCGGTGCTGGCCGACGGGCGCGGGCTGAGCGGCGCCATGCTGTGGCGGCTGTTCGTCGGCCAGTGCCTGGTGCTGGCGCTGCATCTGGCCTGGATGCCGGCCTGGTTCGCCGGCGTGGCGGTGGTGGTGGCCGGCTACCGCTACCGCCAGCTGCGCCGCGACGCCCCGCGGGCCGGGCTCTTGCTGCGGCTGGCCGCGGTGGGCGCGCTGGTGGCGGCGCTGTGGGGCCAGTACGGCAGCCTCGGCGAGATGCGGGCGCTGATCGGCCTGCTGCTGGGCGTCTACCTGCTCAAGCTGCTGGAGACCCACGACCGGCGCGACGCCCGGGTGGTGGTGGCGATCGGCCTGGTGGCCACCGGCGTGGCCTTCCTCCACGGCCAGGGCCTGCCGCTGGCGCTGGCGGCGTTCGTCGCCCTGGCCTGGCAACTGCAGTCGCTGATGTGGCTGTCCGGAGCGCGCAGCCGCCGCCGGGCCTGGAGCGAGGTCGGCTGGCTGCTGGGCCTCTCGGCGCCGCTGATGGTGGCGCTGTTTCTGGTCGTGCCGCGGCTGCCGCCGCTGTGGCACATGCCGGAGACCCCGCGGGCCGCCACCGGGCTCTCCGACAGCGTCTCGCCCGGCGACATCGCCGAGCTGTCGCGCAGCGACGCCCGGGCCTTCCGCGCCGAGTTCCGCGGCCAGGCGCCGCCGCCCGGCGAGCGCTACTGGCGCGTCTACACGCTGTCGCACTTCGACGGCATCAGCTGGAGCCGGGTCTCGCCGTCGCAGCAGGCCGCGACCCTGGAGCGACCGCTGTCGCGCTTCGTGCGCGAGGGTCGGGCCAGCGCCTGGGCAGGGCAGGATCCGCCACGCTACGACTACGCGCTGCTGCTGGAGCCCGACAGCCGCCCCTGGCGGCCGAGCCTGGGCACGCCGCTGCGCGCCGGCGAGCCCCAGCGCTTCCTGGCCGACGGCACCCTGGCCGGTCGCGAGGCGCTGCGTAGCCGCGCGCTGCTGGACCTCGAGAGCAGCGGTGCGGCGCCGGCCTACGCCGATCCCGCCGACACCCGCTGGTTCCGGCTGCTGCCGACCGACACCAACCCGCGCACCCGCGCACTGGCGCGGCGGCTGTGGCGCCAGAGCGACGGCGACCCGCGGCGCTACCTCGACGCCGTGCTGGCGCGCTTCGGCCAGGCGCCGTATCGCTATACGCTGTCGCCGCCGCGGCTCACCGGCCCGCATCGGGTCGACGATTTCCTGTTCGAGGCCCGGGCCGGCTACTGCTCCCACTACGCCTCGGCCACCGCCGTGATGGCGCGCATGGCCGGCATCCCGGCCCGGCTGGTGGCGGGGTTCCTGGGCGGCGAGCGCCATCCCGACGGCCACTTCATGGTGCGCGACTACGACGCCCACGCCTGGGTGGAGGTGTGGCAGGACGGCGCCTGGCAGCGCCTCGATCCCACCGCGGCCATCGCCCCGGAGCGCATCGAGCAGGGCGCGGCGGCGGTGAGCGACGGGCGCGAGGCCTTCCTGGCCGATTCGCCCTTCTCGCCGCTGCGCTATCGCGGCGTCGGCTGGCTCAACGGGATGCGCCTCGAATGGGAGCGCCTGGAGTACCAGTGGCAGCGCGGGGTGATCGACTATCGGGGCGCGGCCCGGGAGCGGCTGATGGCGGAGCTGACCGAGACGCTGGCGCAGCTGGGCAGGGCCCTGGTCGCGCTCGGCCCCTGGCGTGTCGTGGGCCTCGCCGCGCTGGCGCTGCTCGCCGTGGCGGGGGGCGCACTCGGGTGGCACGGCTGGCGGCGAGGGTGGCGCGGGCGGCGGGACGAGACCCGCCGCCTCGCGGCCTTCCAGGCCTGGCTCGGGCGGCGCGGCTATCCGCTGCGTCCCGGCGAGTCGCCGGCGGCGCATCTCCGGCGGGTCGCGCGGGACAGGGACGCCGCCGGGCCGGCGCTGGAGACGGCCGCCGAGGCCCTGGAACAGTGGCTCTACGCACCGCTCGACGCGTCCGAACGGCGCGAGGCCGCGCACCGCCTGCACGCCGCTCTCGGGCGGGCGCGCCGGGACTGGCGCCGCGCCACACGGCGTGTCATCGTGAAAGCACAGACTGCGAGCACGCGCCATGAGCATCCATGATCACGACTGCCACACCTCCCGTGGCGAGCCCTTCAACCTGCGCGCCCTGCGCGGCCAGGTGCTGCTGGTCGTCAACGTGGCGAGCCAGTGTGGTTTCACGCCCCAGCTGCGCGACCTCGAGCGGCTCTATCGTCGCTACCGCGACCGCGGTTTCACCGTGCTGGCCTTTCCCTGTAACCAGTTCGCCCGCCAGTCGCCGGAGTCGGCCCAGGCCTTCTGTGCCTTCGGCGAGCGGGAATACGGCGTGACCTTCCCGCTGATGGAGAAGGTGCGGGTCAACGGCGGCGGCACGCATCCGCTGTTCGTCGAGCTCAAGCGCCAGGCGCCCGGAATATTGGGCACGGGGATGATCAAGTGGAACTTCACCAAGTTCCTGGTCGGCCGCGACGGCCGGGTGATCCGTCGCTTCTCGCCGCGGGACGGCGAGGCGGTGCTGGTCGAGGCGCTGGAGCGGGCCCTCGACGAGACCTGAGCCGCCCGGCGGACTATTCCTGGTCGCTGCCGCGGGTCATGCGGCGGATCAGCGGCTCCTTCCACACGCGGGTATGCACCCAGGCCATGACGATGTGGCCGACGATCAGGGCGAGCAGCGTCCAGCCCAGCAGCCCGTGCCACTGGCTGCCGAGGCCGGTCATCCATTCGATCTCGGTCTCGTGCCCCTCGAAGATCGACAGGCCCAGGGCCGAGAAGGCCCGGTCGGAGCCGAAGGCGCGGATCAGGGCCACGCCGGGCACCACGATCAGCAGCGCGTACATCGCCACGTGGGCGAGGGCGGCCAGGCGTTCGATGGGGCGGTCGTGCGGCGGCCGGCGCGACAGGTTGAGCAGCCCCCAGGCGCCGCGCAGCACCGCCAGGGCGAGGATCAGCACGCCGTTGGAGAAGTGGTAGCCGAAGAAGAAGTCGGCCAGCGGCGTGTCGTCGACCGTCACCCGCAGCACCACCGAGACGGCCTGCCACAGCAGCAGCAGGGCCATCAGCCAGTGAAACGTGCGGGTGACCAGGCCGTAGCCGTGGCGGTGATCCATGAGGCGGGTGTCCATGGGGCGCTACCTCCGTGTCGGGACGTCATGCCGGCGGCGCCGGCTCGCCTGTCACAGACTGGCACAGCGGCGGATGGGGCGACAGCGTTTCGGGGGCGTCAGGAAGGCACGTCCTGGCCGCGGGCGATCATCAGTCGCTCCATCAGCTCGTTGAAGCGATGGCGGGCCATCATGGTGGTCAGCCCCGAGAACAGCGCCCAGGTCCGGCGGCGCCAGCCGGTCAGCCGCAGGTTGTGGGCCACCAGGCGCTTCATCAGCCGGTAGTCGTCGAACTCGCGCCATTCGCCGGCCACCGACATCTGCTGGCGGGTCAGCACCGGGGCCAGCTCCAGGCGGAACACCCATTCCAGCTCGCGCTCGCTCAGGCCGTGGCGCTCGATCTCCTCGATCATGCGCGCGTAGTCGGTCTCCCGCGGTTCGCGCTCCAGCCACAGCGGCGCCAGCGCCAGCCAGAGGTCGCCGCGCGTGTCGACGAGGGTCTGTGCGTCCATGGGATCTCCTGAGGGTGGGGGATGGCCAGCATCCTGCCCCAGCCGGCGGCCGCGCTCAAGGGCGGACAGCGCCGGACGAGGCCGCTAGAATGTCGCCACGAACGAATTTCCTTTCACCGGGGCGGCGGTTGTCCGCCGCCCCGCTGCGAACGCCAAGAGGTCTAACGTGATCATCAAGCCCAAGGTCCGCGGTTTCATCTGCACCACCACCCACCCCGTCGGCTGCGAGCAGAACGTGCTCGAGCAGATCGAGGCGACCCGCGCCCGCAACCTGGACAAGAGCGCCGGGCCGAAGAAGGTCCTGGTGATCGGGGCCTCCAGCGGCTATGGCCTCTCCGCGCGCATCACCGCGGCCTTCGGCTACGGTGCCGACACCCTGGGCGTGTTCTTCGAGAAGCCGGGCACCGAGAAGAAGCCGGGCACCGCCGGCTGGTACAACGCCGCCGCCTTCGACAAGTTCGCCAAGCAGGAAGGGCTGTACAGCAAGTCCATCAACGGCGACGCCTTCTCCCACGAGGCCCGCGAGCAGGCCATCGAGCTGATCAAGAAGGACATGGGTCAGGTCGACCTGGTGGTCTACTCGCTGGCCTCGCCGGTGCGCAAGCTGCCGGACAGCGGTGAGATGAAGCGCTCCAGCCTCAAGCCGATCGGCGAGACCTACCGCGCCACCGCCATCGACACCAACAAGGACGCCATCATCGAGGCCGAGGTGGAGCCGGCGACCCAGCAGGAGATCGACGACACCACCGCGGTGATGGGCGGCGAGGACTGGGAGCTGTGGATCGACGCCCTGGACAAGGCCGGCGTGCTGGCCGAAGGCGCCAAGTCGGTGGCCTTCAGCTACATCGGCACCGAGATCACCTGGCCGATCTACTGGCATGGCGCCCTGGGCAAGGCCAAGGAAGATCTGGATCGCGCCGCCGGCGAGATCAACAAGCGCCTGGCCAAGCAGGGCGGCAGCGCCAACGTGGCGGTGCTCAAGTCCGTGGTCACCCAGGCCAGCGCGGCCATCCCGGTCATGCCGCTCTACATCGCCATGGTCTACAAGGTGATGAAGGAGCAGGGCCTGCACGAGGGCACCATCGACCAGCTCAACCGCCTGTTCGGCGAGCGCCTGTATCTTGGTGAAGGTCAGGGCAGCGCCGACACCGACGAGGCCGGCCGCCTGCGCCTGGACGACTGGGAGCTGCGCGACGACGTCCAGCAGGCCTGCAAGGACCTGTGGCCGCAGGTGACCACCGACAACCTGTTCGACATCACCGACTATGCTGGCTACAAGCACGAGTTCCTGAAGCTGTTCGGCTTCGAGCGCGACGACGTCGACTACGACGCCGACGTGGCGACCGAGCGGGACTTCGATGTCGTGAACCTGTAACGGGGGCCGGCGCGCCGGCGTCCCGTTTTCCGACCCACGCGCCCGGGAGGTGCCCATGGAGTCACGGGAAAGCAAGACGCCGGACGAGGAGCTGACACACCTGCACGAGGTCAGCCAGCCCGAGGACTACGACCACCCCGAGCCGGACGTGGAGCAGCCCGAGGCCCGCGAGCCCGACAGCGGCATGGCCTGGCTGCTTCCCGCGCTGATCGTGGTGGTGGCCGTGGTGATCGTCGGCCTGCTGGTGATCGGCCTGGCCGACTGAGCCGCCATCGTGCACGACGCCGGGCCCTGTGCCCGGCGTCGGCGTGTCCGCACGGCTGTTACGCCCGACGCCTTCGGCCTAGAATGGGGCTTTTCCCGTTCTCGAGAGTGCCCCATGCCCGATGCCCCGCCCGTTGCATCCGCCGTGCCGCTGTCCCGGCACGTGGGCGTGGTGGTGCTGCCCGGCTTCTCGCTGCTCGCCCAGGCCTGTGCCACCGAGCCGCTGGTGGTGGCCAACCGCCTGGCGGAGCGCAGCCTCTATCGGCTCTCTACCTATGCGATCGACGAGCGTCCGGTGCCCAGTGCCGCCGGCCAGGCGCTGGTGCCCGAGGCGTCGGCCGGCGAGCCGGACCAGGCCCTCGACATGCTGCTGGTCTGCGCCCCCGGGCCGCTCGCCGGCAGCGTGCCCGAGGGGCTGCTCGAGTGGTTGCGTCGCCTGGCCGCCGCCCGGGTGGTGCTGGGCGGCATCGGCGGCGGCACCGAGGTGCTGGCCCGGGCCGGCGTGCTCGAAGGCTACCGGGCGACCCTGCCATGGACGCGCTTTGAGGCCTTCGCCCATGACCATCCCCGGGTGCGGCTCTCCCAGCAGCTGTTCGAGATCGACCGCGATCGCCTGACCTGCGGCGGCGGCACCGCCGCCATGGACATGATGATGACGCTGATCGGCGCCCAGCAGGGGGCAGAGCTGGCCGAGCGCATCTCCGAGCATTTCGTGCTCGAGCGCATCCGCATGGGCGACGAGCCCCAGCAGGTGCCGCTGCGCACCCGGCTGGGCAATGCCCCGCAGAGCCTGATCGACGCGGTGGCGCTGATGGAGTCCAACATCGAGGAGCCGCTGACCACCCACGAGCTGGCCGAGCATCTCGGCATCTCGCGGCGCCAGCTAGAGCGGCTGTTCAAGAAGCACCTGCAGGCGGTGCCCAGCCGCTACTACCTCAACCTGCGCCTGCAGCAGGCCCGCAAGCATCTGCGCGAGAGCGACCGGCCGGCCGGCGAGATCGCCCTGCAGACCGGCTTCTCCTCGGCGGCCCACTTCTCCACCGCCTACCGCAACCACTTCGGCATCACGCCCCGGGAGGAGCGCCTGGGCTGAGGTCGGGGGCGGCGCCTTTGCGCGCCAGCAGGGCACGGAACAGCGACCCCATCATCACCGGCCGGTCGGCCTCGATGGCGAAGCCGGCCCCTTCCAGCAGCGGCCGGCCTGGCGGGTGATGTCGGTGGCGATGGCCGAGGTGAGGAGGTTCAGCGCGCGACGGCCGAGCCCGGCCGGACGCGCGTCGGCCTGGAACTTGTCCATCACACACAGCTGGCCGTCATCGGCCAGCACCCGGTACGCCTCGGCGAGGCCGCGGGCCGGGTCGGGCATCACCGCCAGGATCAGGTGCATCACCACCACGTCGAAGTGGCCATCGGGATAGTCGAGGGCCTCGGCGTCCATCACCTCGGCCTGGACGTCGCGGCGCAGCGCCTCGGCGCGCCGTTCGAGGCGCCGGACCATGGCCGGGCTGAGATCGGTGGCGTGCAGCTCGATGTCCCGCGGCAGCCAGGGCAGGTCGAGCCCGGTGCCGGCGCCCACCAGCAGCACGCGCAGGCCGGGGCGCCAGTGCACCTGTGTCAGCGCGGCCTGCCGGGCGCGGCGGAAGGCACGCTCGGCCACGGCGTCGTAGATCGGCGCATAGGCGTCGTAGCGTCGCCGATTCCAGGCGGTGGTGTTGAGCATGGGGCGTTTCTCCTCGCAGTCGCCTGCTGTCGACGCTTCCTACCTTAGCCGATTCCCCCGGTCCGGCGTTGCTGCCTTTTTCACAAGTCGTCGTCCCATTGCTGAAAGCCCCTCGCCAGGGGGCTCCCTATACTCGAATGATCCCCGATTCATCCTGAACGAGTTCGGCTCGAGACCACGGAGAACGTCATGACCCACACCCCGACCCGCAGCGATTTCGACCAGTACATGGTGCCCAACTACTCGCCGCAGAAAGCCATTCCGGTGCGTGGCGAGGGCAGCCGACTGTGGGATCAGGAGGGCCGTGAGTACATCGACTTCGCCGGCGGCATCGCGGTGAACTCCCTGGGCCACTGCCACCCGGTGCTGGTCAATGCGCTCAAGGAACAGGCCGACAAGGTCTGGCACCTGTCCAACGTCTACACCAACGAGCCGGCGCTGAAGCTGGCGGGTTCGCTGGTCGAGCGCACCTTCGCCGACAAGGTCTACCTGTGTTCCTCCGGCGGCGAGGCCAACGAGGCCGCGCTGAAGCTGGCGCGCCGCTGGGCCTACAACACCCACGGCGAGCAGAAGGACAAGATCATCTCCTTCCGCCAGTCATTCCACGGCCGCACCTTCTTCACCGTCAGCGTCGGCGGCCAGCCCAAGTACTCCCAGGGCTTCGGCCCGGTGCCGGGCGGCATCGTCCACGCCGAGTTCAACGATCTCGAGGCGGTGCGCGAGCTGATGGGCGACGACACCTGCGCGGTGATGGTCGAGCCGATGCAGGGCGAGGGCGGCATCCTGCCCGCCACGCCGGACTTCCTGCAGGGCCTGCGCGAGCTGTGCGACCGGCACGATGCGCTGCTGATCTTCGACGAGGTGCAGACCGGCGTCGGCCGCACCGGCTCGCTGTTCGCCTACATGGAGTACGGCGTGACGCCGGACATCCTGACCAGCGCCAAGTCGCTGGGCGGCGGCTTCCCGGTGGGCGCCATGCTGACCACCGACCGCATCGCCCCGGCCATGGCCATCGGCACCCACGGCTCCACCTACGGCGGCAATGCCCTGGCCTCCGCCGTGGCCCTGGCCGCCGTGGAGCACATCGACACCCCCGAGGTGCTGGAGGGCGTCAAGCGCCGCCACGACCTGTTCCGCGAGCATCTCGAGACCATCAACCGCAAGCACGGCGTGTTCAAGGAAGTTCGCGGCATGGGCCTGCTGATCGGCGCCGAGATGACCGACGCCTACGAGGGCCGCGCCAAGGACATCCTGCCGCTGGCCATCGAGGAGGGCCTGATGGCGCTGGTCGCCGGCCCCAACGTGCTGCGCATGGCGCCGTCGCTGGTGATCCCCGAGGCCGACATCGCCGAGGGCATGGCGCGCCTGGAGCGGGCCATCGCCCGGCTGGTGGCGTCCGAGTGAGCCGCGGCCACGCCATGGACGCATCGGAATCATCCGCGGGAGGCCAAGCCATGCTGGTCGTACGTCCCACCCGGCCGGCGGATCTGCCGGCCCTGGAGCGGCTGGCGGGCAACGCCACGCCGCGCCTGACCAACCTGCCGGCCCATCGAGACCGCCTCGAGGAGCGCATCATGCGCTCCCAGCGGGCCTTCGAGGCCGAGGTGGAATTCCCCGGCGACGAGCACTACACCTTCGTGCTCGAGGACCTGGAGCGCGGCGAGGTGGTGGGCACCGCCACCGTGCGAGCCCAGGCCGGCGCCCGGGAGGCCTACTACACCTATCGCCAGGAAACCCTGATCCACGCCTCGCAGCAGCTCGACGTGCGCCGCGAGGTGCAGACCCTGTCGCTGTCTCACGAGGTCTCCGAGGCCAGCCTGCTGTGCGCCTACTCGCTGGACCCGCGCTACCGCGGCACCAGCGCCGAGAGCCTGCTGCGCCGGGCGCGGCTGATGTTCATCGCCCAGTACCCGGAGCGCTTCGCCGAGATCCTGGCCATGGCCTTCCCCGGCTTCCTGGACGACGACCAGCAGTCGCCGTTCTGGAACAGCGTGGGGCGCCACTTCTTCCAGCGCGACTACCAGGACATCAACTACGTGGCCGGGGTGCGCTCGAAGAGCTTCATCGCCGAGGTGATGCCCCAGTTCCCGCTCTATCTGGCGCTGCTGACGCCCCAGGCGCGGGCCGCCATCGGCCGTGAGCACCCGGACCACGAGGCGGCGCTCGACGAGATGCTGGCCGAGGGCTTCCTGCGCTCGCGCCACGTCGACATCTTCGACGCCGGCCCGGTGATCAAGGCCGAGCGCGAGCGGCTCGAGAGCTTCCGCCGCGCCGCCTGGCACCCGGTGCGCATCCGCCCGGCCCACTCGCTGCCCGACGCCGAGCCGGCGATGGTCGCCAACCAGCGCCTCGGCGACTTCCGCTGCGTGGTGGCGCGCTATGCGCTGTCGCCCACCGGCCAGTTGATGCTGTCGCCGGAGCACGCCGAGCGGCTCGGCGTGGAGGAGGGCCGCGCCGTGCTGGCCGCGCCGCTGGGTCTGCCGGGTGACGCCCACGACCCGGGCTACGACGAGGGAGAGCTGTGATGCGCATTCGACCGATCGCCCCGTCCGACTTGGACGAGCTGCAGGCGGTGGCCCGGGAGACCGGGGTGGGCTTCACCTCGCTGCCCGACAACCGCGACTTCCTGGCCGCCAAGATCGACACCGCGGTCAGCGCCTTCGCCCAGCAGACGCCGGTGGACCAGCGCCTCTACTTCTTCGTGCTCGAGGACGAGGCCAGCGGCAAGCTGGCCGGCTGCTGCGCCATCGAGGGCCAGGTGGGCCGCGAGGTGCCCTTCTATCACTACCGTCTGGGTACCCTGGCGCACTCCTCGGTGCAGCTCGACCTTCACCGTACCATCGACACCCTGTTCCTGAGCTCGGATCACACCGGCGACGCCGAGGTGGCGTCGCTGTTCCTGCGTCCCGAGTACCGCGGCGGCGACCGCCGGCACGAGCGCAACGGCGCGCTGCTGTCGATGGTGCGCTGGCTGTTCATGGCCCAGTTCCGCGACAGCTTCCCCGACAAGGTGCTGGCCGAGATGCGCGGCAGGTTCGACGCCGAGGGCAGGAGCCCGTTCTGGGAGTGCCTGGGCAGCAACTTCTTCCCCATGGACTTCAACGAGGCCGACCGGCTCACCGGGCTGGGCCAGAAGAGCTTCATCGGCGAGCTGATGCCCAAGTTCCCGATCTACACCCCCTTCCTCTCCGAGGAGGCCCGGGCCTGCATCGGCGAGGTCCACGAGCACACCCGCCCGGCGCTGGCGATGCTCAGGAAGGAGGGCCTGCGCTGGGAAGGGTTCATCGACATCTTCGATGGCGGCCCCACCGTGGAGGCCTATATCGACGACGTGCGCGGCGTGCGCCTGTCGCGGACCTGCCGCGTGGAGATCAAGGCCGGCGAGCCCGAGCGGGCCGAACGGCCGCGCTGGCTGGCCGCGACCACCTCCATGGCCGGCTTCCGCGCGGCCTGGCTGGGCCGCGGACCCGACGACGACGGCGTGGTGACGCTGAGCGAGGCCGAGGCGGCACGCCTCGAGGTCGGCGCCGGCGACACCCTGCGCATTCTGGATAGCGACGAGGAGGCGTGATGAAGGCGACGCAACGGCTGCTGATCGGCGGCGAGTGGCAGGACGGCGAGGCCGAGGGCTTCGCCAAGCAGGACCCGGTCTCGGGCGAGGCGCTGTGGCAGGGCCACGCCGCCTCCGAGGCCCAGGTGGGCGCCGCCGTCGAGGCCGCCCGCGCCGCCTTCCCGGCCTGGGCGCGGCGCACGTTCGGGCAGCGCCAGGCGCTGGTCGAGCGCTTCCGTGAGGTGCTGGAGAGCCACCGCGAGGACCTGGCCACGGCGATCGCCGGCGAGACCGGCAAGCCGCTGTGGGAGGCGCGCACCGAGGTCGGCGCGATGATCGGCAAGGTGGCGATCTCGATCCGTGCCTACCAGGAGCGCACCGGCGAGCGCGAGCGCGACCTGGGCGAGGCCCGGGCGGTGCTGCGCCATCGGCCCCACGGCGTGATGGCGGTGTTCGGCCCCTACAACTTCCCCGGCCACCTGCCCAACGGCCACATGGTGCCGGCGCTGCTGGCCGGCAACACCGTGGTCTTCAAGCCCAGCGAGCAGACCCCGCTGACCGCCGACCTGACGCTGCAGTGCTGGCGCGAGGCCGGCCTGCCCGAGGGCGTGATCAACCTGGTGCAGGGCGCGGCCCCGGTGGGGCAGGCGCTGTCCTCCCATGGCGGCATCGACGGCCTGCTGTTCACCGGCAGCGCCAAGGTCGGCGGCCTGCTGCACCGGCAGTTAGCCGGCCAGATGGACAAGATCCTGGCCCTCGAGCTCGGCGGCAACAACCCGCTGGTGATCAAGGACGTGCCCGATCAGGACGCCGCCGTGCTGACCATCCTGCAGTCGGCCTTCCTGTCCGGCGGCCAGCGCTGCACCTGCGCCCGCCGGCTGATCGTGCCGCAGGGGCAGGTGGGCGACCGCCTGCTGGACGCCCTGTCCGATGCCATCTCGCGGCTGCGCGTGGCCGGCCAGTTCAGCGAGCAGGCGCCGTTCTATGGCGGCCTGGTCAGCGTGGCCGCCGCCGACGGCCTGCTGGCGGCCCAGGACGACCTCGAGGCCCGCGGCGGCAGCGTGCTCGCGCGCATGCAGCGCCTGGAGGAGAACACCAGCCTGCTCACGCCTGCGCTGATCGACGTCACCGGCCTCGAGGTGCCCGACGAGGAGCACTTCGGCCCGCTGCTCAAGGTCCACCGCTACCGCGACTGGGACGAGGCGATGGCACTGGCCAACGACACCCGTTACGGCCTCTCCGCCGGGCTGATCGGCGGCGAGCGCGAGGACTGGGACGACTTCCTGCTGCGCATCCGCGCCGGCATCGTCAACTGGAACCGCCAGACCACCGGCGCCTCCGGCGATGCCCCCTTCGGCGGCGTGGGCGACAGCGGCAACCATCGCCCCAGCGCCTACTACGCGGCCGACTACTGCGCCTATCCGGTGGCCTCCATGGAGAGTGAGGCGCTGAGCCTGCCCGACAAGCTGCCGCCGGGGGTGACGCTGTGACTCGGATACTGATGCCCATCGCTCCGCAGGCGCTCCCAGCGCGCTCTTACAAGACCACGGCCGATTACTGCGCCTATCCGGTGGCCTCCATGGAGAGTGAGGCGCTGAGCCTGCCCGACAAGCTGCCGCCGGGGGTGACGCTGTGAACCGGGAACCCGATATGAGCATGCGCGAGATCAACTTCGATGGCCTGGTGGGCCCGACCCACAACTACTCGGGCCTGGCCCACGGCAACGTGGCCTCGATGAGCCACGAGGGTCTGGTGGCCAACCCCCGCGAGGCCGCGCTGCAGGGCCTCGAGAAGATGAAGTCGCTGATGGACTCAGGCTACGCCCAGGGCGTGCTGCCGCCCCAGCAGCGCCCGGACCTGGGCGCGCTGCGCGAGCTCGGCTTCGCCGGCAGCGATGCCCGGGTGCTGTCCCGGGCCGCCGACGAGGCGCCCCAGCTGCTGCGTGCGGTGTGTTCGGCCTCCAGCATGTGGACCGCCAACGCCGCCACGGTGACGCCGAGCGTCGACGCGCCGGACGGGCGGGCGCACTTCACGCCGGCCAACCTGCAGTCGAGCTTCCACCGCTACCTGGAGCCGGCCACCACCGGCCGGGTGCTGGCGTCGATCTTCGCCGACGAGGCCCGCTTCGCCCACCATCCGGTGCTGCCGGCGACGCCGGCCTTCTCCGACGAGGGTGCGGCCAACCACACCCGGCTGGCCGGCGAGCACGGGGAGCCGGGCGTGCACCTCTACGTCTATGGCCGTCAGGCGTTCGGCGGCGACGGCATTGCGCCGCGGCGCTATCCGGCCCGCCAGACCCTCGAGGCCAGCCAGGCGGTGGCCCGTCAGCACGGCCTAAGCGATGCGCAGACGGTGTTCGCCCAGCAGCATCCCGAGGCCATCGACGCCGGCGTCTTCCACAACGACGTCATCGCGGTGGGCAACGGCCCGGTGCTGCTCTATCACGAGGTTGCCTTCCGCGACGAGCAGGGCACCCTGGACGCGCTGCGCGAGCGCATGGCCTCGCCGCTGATTCCGGTGCGGGTGCCGGTGGAGGCGGTGAGCCTGGACGACGCCGTGGCCTCGTACCTGTTCAACTCCCAGCTGCTCAGCAACCCGGACGGCACCATGACGCTGGTGGTGCCCGGCGAATGCCAGGAGCGCGAGGCGGTGTGGCGCTGCCTGCAGGATCACCTGCTGGCGGGCCACAACCCGATCTCCGAGGTGGTGGTGAAGGACGTCAAGCAGTCGATGCGCAACGGCGGCGGCCCCGCCTGCCTGCGGCTGCGGGTGGCGCTCTCCGCGGCCGAGCGCGCCGCGCTCTCCGGCCGGGTGCTGCTGGACGACGCCCTGCACGGCGAGCTCGTCGCCTGGGTCGAGCGTCACTATCGCGACCGCCTGGCCCCGGCCGACCTGGCCGACCCGGCGCTCGCCAGCGAGACCCTCGCCGCCCTGGACGAGCTCACCGGCATCCTACGTCTCGGCAGCGTCTACCCCTTCCAGCTCGGCTGAGGGGATCGCGCGCCGCCAGACACGACAAGGCCGGGGAGGCGTCGAGCCGACCCGGCCTGTCGTTTTTCGCGCCTCGCGTTGACGGCCCTATCGTCATGCCTCCAGCTCGACCGTGATCGATAGCGGCCGCAGCAGGCTCTCACGGCCGGTGGTTTGCTCGTTCAGCATGGCGACCAGATCCCGAGTGGTGGAATGACGGGTCAGCATCAGTGCCGTCACCGGCGCCTCCCTGTCGAGCAGCCTGGTGGTGTGCCAGCAGCCCGGAGACATGGCAATGCCCAGGCCCTGAGGCAGGTGAAAGGCCCTCAGCGAATCGATGTCCGGTGCATCGTCCCGATCGAGACATACGATCTGCACGAGATCGCCGCCGTGGATCGGCACCACGGCCTGGTGGGTCAATCGGTGCATCTCCAGCCGGTCGATGCGCGACGCGCCATCGCGATAATTCACCCAGAGTACCTCGGCGGGCCCTCCATCGGCGCCGGTATCGAAGCTGAGCTGGTGGACGAAATCGCTGCTGGGGGAGCTGTGTCTCGGCTCGCGTCGTGCGAGATCCTCCGGCCAGCCCAGTACCTTGCCGTAAGGGGAGAACGCACTCGGGGAGAGTGGCGCAATCGGCAGCATCATGGTGGTCATGTCCTTCCTCGAGGGGATCAGTCGTGACCTTGCAACACGGTCTCCACGACGCTGGCGGCCTGCAGCAGCGCGGCGTCCTCGCCCCGGGGGCGGGCCAGCATCAGGCCGATCGGCAGCTCGGCGTCGGCCGCGGTGTAGGGCAGCGAGATGGCGCTGGCGTCCAGGTAGTTGAAGACGCTGGTGTTGCGCAGGGCGCGGCGATTGGCGGCCTGGAAGGCCTCGGCGTCGGTTTCCAGCGCTCGGCGCTCGGGGGGCAGCATGGCCACGGTGGGCAGCAGCACCGCGTCGAAGCCTGTCAGTTCCGCGGCGAAGCGGGCCTGCAGGCCGGGGCGCTGCCAGAGCCGGTCCAGGTAGTCGCTCGCCAGCACCTCGCGGCCGCCGCGCAGTCGCTCGGCGATGAAGGGGTCGTAGTCGGCCTCTCGGTCGCCCAGCTGCTCGCGGTGCAGGGCGGCGGCCTCCGGCACCACCAGCCCGCCCTGCTGGTTGATGGCGTGGGCATCCTCCACCGCGGCCAGCGGCAGGCGCTCGAGGTGCCAGCCGAGGCGATGCAGGCTGGCCACGGCCTCCTCGAAGGCGACGGCGACGGCGTCGTCGAGCCCCTGGAGCAGGGCGCCGTCGGGTATCGCCAGGCGCAGCGGGCGGGGTGTGGGGTCCAGCCGCGGCGCCTGGCCGCTCAGGGCCTGCCACAGGGTGGCGCAGCAGGCGACACTCGGGGCGATGGGGCCCACGCAGTCGAGGCTCGGCGACAGCGGGTAGGCCCCTTCGCCGGGCACGCTCGCCTGGCTCGGCTTGAAGCCCACCAGCCCGCAGAAGGCCGCCGGGATACGCAGGGAGCCGCCGGTATCGCTGCCGAGCGCCGCCGCCGCCAGGCCGAAGGCCACCGAGGCGGCCCCGCCCGAGGTCGAGCCCCCGGTGATGCGGGCGGCGTCATGGGGGTTGGGCGGGGTGCCGACGTGGGGGTTGAGCCCCAGGCCGGAGAAGGCGAACTCGCTCATGGTGGTGCGTCCGGCGAGCAGGGCGCCGGCCTGGCGCAGGCGGGCCACGGCGGGGGCGTCCTGGGTCGCCGGGGGATTCGCCTCGAGCACCCGCGACCCGGCGCGGGTCACCTCGCCGCGCACGTCGAACAGATCCTTGATGCTGACCGGCACGCCGGACAGGGCGCGCGGCGCCTCGCCGGCCGCCTGCAGGGCCTGCTGGGCCTCGCCCTGGGCCGTGAGGCGCTCGGGTGCGTGCTCGACGAAGGTCTCGCGGGCGATCTCATCGAGAGCCGCGGCGCGCCGGTTCAGCGCCTCGCCGGCCTCGCGGTAGCCGAAGTCGCCGGCCTCGAAGGCGACGGCGAGATCGGACAGCCGACGCTTTGCCGGCGGGCGGGCCCAGAAGGCATCCGCCATCGCCTGGGAGGTCGTGAGGGAAGGCTCGTTCATTGCGCCACCTCCAGGGCCTCGACCCGATAATGGTGGCTGAGGGTGCGGCCGAGTACCGGGTCGGTCAGGTGCATGGTGAAGGGCTTGCTGGGACGGATGCCGCCGATGGCCGGCACGGTCCCGCACAGCAGCACGCTGTTGGGGGCTAGGCCGCCGTTCGCCGCCAGCGCCGGGGGCAGCTTCTCCAGCAGGTCCGGCACATCGAGCAGCTCGGCCAGGGTGCCCTGCTGATAGGTGACGGTGCGGCCGTCCTCCTCGATCTCGCTGGAAAGCTCCAGGCGGTCCCAGTGGTCGCGTACCTCCTCGTAGCGCCACACCTCGCGGCCGATCGGCTTGGCGCACAGCTGCTTGGATTCGGCGACGCCGACGGCCTCCAGCTGGCGGTCGGTGTGGTCAGAGGCCAGGGTCACCCACAGGGTGCCCTCGGCGTCGCTGATCAGGCAGGCCTCGACCTCGCCGGATCCATGGGTACCGAGCATCTGTACCTTCTCCTGCTGGGTCAGCAGCTCGACCCCGCCCCGGTAGAACAGCGGGGTGGTGGAGGGCGGCTTGACGCCGAGCTCCGCCAGTTCGTCGATGTGGTGCTGCACGCCGGCCTGGTCGCGGCCGGCCCAGCCGGCAATCGCCAGGCGCTCGGGGGTCAGGGTGAGGGTGCCGTCGGCATGGGTGAAACTCAGCATGAAGGACTCCGGTCTTGTTGTCGGGAGCGCCGGCCGGTGGGCCGGCGCCCGGGATCGGGACGATCGATTCGGGGCGATCGCGTCGGGGCTACTGGCTCAGGGTCTGGGGCAGCCACAGAGCGATGGACGGGAAGCTCACCAGCAGCACGGCCATCACCAGCATGGCGGCGAGATACGGCAGGGTGCCGATGATCACCTCGGAGAAGGCCTCGCCGCGGCGCGAGGCCTGGACGATGTAGAGGTTGAGGCCCACCGGGGGGGTGATCAGCGCCAGCTCCACGAACAGGATCATCACGATGCCGAACCACACCTTGTCGAAGCCGGCGGCGATGATCAGCGGGGTGACGATGGGGATGGTGATCACCATCAGCGACAGGGTCTCGATGAAGAAGCCCAGCACGATGAACAGCACGATCACCGCCATCAGCAGCGCGAAGGGCGACAGGTCGTAGGCGTTCAGCAGGCCGGTGAGCTGCTGCACCATGCCCGAGGAGGCCAGCGCGAAGTTGAGGAAGGAGGCGGCCAGGATGATGAACAGGATCATCGAGCTGGTCTTGATGGTGCCGTCGAGGGCGGCCATCAGCATCCTGCGATCCAGGGTGCGGTTGAGGGCGGCCAGCCCCATCGAGGCGATCACGCCGATGGCGGCGGCCTCGGTGGGGGTCGCCCAGCCCAGGTAGATCGAGCCGACGATCACCAGGAACAGCGCCAGCAGCGGCAGCAGGAACTTGAGGCTGTTGAGGCGGGTGGCCCAGGAGACCACGTTGCTGGGGCCGCCAAGCGCAGGCTTCCACAGGCACAGCAGCAGCGAGGCGATCATGAACAGGAGCGCCAGCCCCAGCCCCGGCACCAGGCCGGCCATGAACAGCTGCGGGATCGAGGTCTCGGTGAGAAAGCCGTAGACGATCAGGTTGATCGAGGGCGGGATCAGGATGCCCAGGGTGCCGCCGGCGGCGATGCTGCCGCAGAACAGCTTGGCATCGTAGCCCAGCGTCTTGCCCTGGGGCAGGGCCACGGTGGAGACGGTGGCGGCGGTGGCCACCGAGGACCCGGAGGTGGCCGAGAACAGCGCCGAGGTGGTGATGTTGGCGTGCAGCAGGCCGCCCGGCAGCCAGGACAGCCAGTGATCCATGGCCCGGTAGGCCTTCTCGGCGATGCCGGCGCGCACGATGATCTCGCCCATCAGCACGAACAGCGGGATCGCGATCAGCAGGAAGGAGTCGGCGGCGGACCACAGGTTCTGCCCCAGCGCCTTGGTCAGCGGGAAGATCGAGAAGAACTGATCGACGCCGAAGGCCAGCAGGAACAGCGTCACGGCGACCGGAATCCCGGCCAGCAGCAGGCTCAGGATACCGATGGAGAGAAAGGCAAGCATCAGGTGGCCTCCCGGGCGGTGTCGCCCTTGTCCGGACCGGCCAGGGCCTCGATGGTGGCGGCGTCACGGGTGAACAGCGCGGCCAGCACGCGCACGCCGAGCACGCTGGTGGTGATCGCGAACCACGCATAGCCGGCCAGCCAGACCAGCTGCGGAATCCACAGCGGAGTGGCCAGCGGGGTGTTGGCGGTGGTGCCGTTGGCCAGCGACTTGGCCAGCACCGGATAGGCGTTGAGAGCGATGGTCCAGGCGACCAGGTTCAGGGCCAGCAGGGCGATGATGTCGAGCGCCTGGCGCGAGCGCGGCGAGAGCTGGCCGTGGACCACGTCGATGCGGATATGGGCGCGTTCCAGCAGGGTGTGCGAGA
Organism: Halomonas sp. B23F22_10; assembly: GCF_043496975.1. Taxonomy (NCBI): domain Bacteria; kingdom Pseudomonadati; phylum Pseudomonadota; class Gammaproteobacteria; order Oceanospirillales; family Halomonadaceae; genus Halomonas; species Halomonas sp. B23F22_10. Next base: position 247,141 of record NZ_JBIEKF010000003.1, read on the forward strand.
GCCCCCAGGCGGAGAGCACCGCCAGCACATAGCCGGAATACTCGTGGACCCCGGAGAGGGCGTGGCCGAACAGCTGGCGCATCAGGATCTCGGCGCCGATGAACAGCACCACCGCCAGCAGGGCGAGGCCCATCAGGCGGGCGGCGAATCGGGACACGAGGCGCGTGGCGGCGACCACGGCATCGAGCGCGGAAAGGAGCGTCGTCATGGGAGTACCTCGAGGGTTGGCCGCCCCGCCAGCGCGGGGCGGCGAACGGCCATTCAGGGCGCGGTGGCGGTCAGGTCGACGACCTGGCCCACGCTTGAGTTCCAGGCCTCAAGGGTGTCGGCATCGACACGGGCGGCCCAGGCGGGCAGCACGGTGTTCTCGAGGGCCTGGCGGGCGGCGGCCAGGTCATCCTCGGTGGCGTTCACCAGGGTCATGCCGGCGGGGTCGCCCAGCGGGCACTCGCCCTGGCCGGTCAGGCAGGCGATGCCGCGCGCGGTCTCGGTGCGGGCGTTGTCCCATACCGGGGCGACGAACTCGCTGTCGAGGCTCGACTGGATCTGTTCCTGGGTGGTCTCGTCGAGGCCGTTCCACTTGTCGAGGTTGATGGCGGTGATCACGTAGTCCCAGCCGCCCATCGGCAGCGCCAGCAGGTGGCTCGAGACCTCGTGCCAGCCGGCGCTGTAGCCGGACAGGGAGCCGGTCACCGCGCAGTCGATCACGCCGCGCTCCAGCGAGCCCGGCACCTCGTTGAAGGCGATGTTGAGGCTCTGGGCGCCCAGCGCCTCGATGAACTCGCCGGTCGAGCGGCCGCTGGCGCGGACCTTCTTGTCGGTCAGGCTCTCGACGCCCTCGATCGGGGTGTTGCAGAACAGCACCTGGGCCGGGTAGGGCACGATGGCCAGCACGTGGCTGTTGAAGCGCTCGTTCATGGTCGACTCGGCCAGCGGGCGGAAGGCGTCGGCGACCCGCTGGGCGGAGTCGATGTCGCTGGCCATCATCGGCAGGTCCAGGCCCTCGAGGGCCGGGGCGTCGCCCACGGTGTAGTCGGCCACCGTCATGCCCACATCGAAGAGGCCATCGCCCAGGTAGCGGAAGACGTCGCCGCCGGTGATGCCCATCTGGTCGTGGGTGGTGACCTGGGTGGCGATCTCGCCGTTGCTCTGCGCGGGCAGGGTCTCGCTCCAGAAGGGCTTCTCGAACTGGCGGTGCAGCTCGAGGCTGCTCCAGCTGCCGACCACGTTGAGGGAGGTCTCGGCGCTGGCCGAGGCGGCGAGGCCGATCAGGCCGAGGCCGACCAGGCGGGAGGCCAGGCGGGTCGGGCGACAGGCAGAGTCGGGACGACGGAATGCGGTCATGGGAGCTTCCCTCTTGTTGCTGTTATGTCGTGTTGTCGTGGTGGACGGTTGCCGTTGTAAAGCGGCGGATCGCGATGCCCGAGGATGCGGGGTCGAGCCGGCCCCGAGAACGAGCGGCCCGCCTCAGCCGAACTTCAGCTGCTGGTTGGGCAGGTCGGTGATCAGCATGTGGCCCGGGCTGTGGGTGATCACCAGCGGCAGTTTCGCCTGTTCGATGGCGAGCTGCGGGGTCACGCCGCAGGCCCAGAACACCGGCAGGTCGTCGTCGTGCAGCACCGGCGGCTCGCCGAAGTCCGGGGCGGCCAGATCCTCGATGCCGAGCAGCTCCGGGTGGCCGAGATGGATCGGGGCGCCATGGACCCGCGGCATGTCGGTGGTGAGCTGGATGGCACGGATCGCCTGGGCGGCCGGGAAGGGGCGCATCGACACCACCAGCTCGCCGCGAAAGGCGCCGCTCGGGGTCAGGGCGCGGTTGGTGCGATACATCGGCACGTTGCGGTCATGGGTGACGTGGCGCACGTCGAGGCCATCATTGATCAGCGCCTCCTCGAACGAGAAGGAACAGCCGATCGAGAAGCCGACGAAGTCGTCCTGCCACAGCTCGGCGATGTCGCTGCACTCGCCGTCCAGGGCGCCGTGGCGATAGAGCCGGTAGCGGGGCAGGTCGTGGCGCAGGTCGATCCCCTCGCCCAGGCCGTGGGGCACCGGGTCGCCGGGACGGGTCACGTCCAGCAGCGGGCAGGGCTTGGGATTCATCAGGCAGAAGCGCATGAAGTCGTCGGCATACTGCGCCGGCAGGATCACCAGGTTGGCCTGGGCGTAGCCGGCGGCCAGGCCGCTGGTGTGACGCGTCCACTCTCCGCGGCGAATCGCCTGGCGGCATTCGGCGGGGCTTGCCGAGGCCATCGAGGAAGAAGAAGGCATGGCGATATCTTCTGTTTGTGATTATGCCTTCACGATAGGAATCCGCCTTTGATAAATCAAATCGATTCTTACGATACTTTTTGATCGGCAAAACCTTTCATGCCGCCGGATCAGCCGTCCTCGTGGGCCGCCTGATCGCGCTGGGCGATCTCGATGGCAAGCTCGGTGACGCCCTCCGCCAGGGTGCCGTCGAGGTGCTGGGGCCAACAGGCGGTGAAGGTCAGGGCGGGCAGTTGGCAGGGCAGCTGGACCAACGCGCCGCTGGCCAGTTCCTCCTTCACGATGCGTGGCGGAATGGCGCCGATGCCGAGCCCGTCGAGGGTCATGCGCACGATGGTCCACAGCGAGCTCGAGCAGTGCAGCTTGACGTCATCGATCCCCTGCTGGTGCAGCAGCGAGCCCAGCTCGTGGTAGGGGCGGGTGTGACGGGCGAAGGTGATCAGCGGGGTCTGGCCCAGGCGCGGCAGCGAGAAGAAGGCCGGGTCGAAGCCCAGGGCGGGGCTCGCCACCAGGCCCATGGTGTAATGGCACAGGTAGCGGTTGAGCACGTTCTCGATATTCACCGGGCCCATCAGGAAGGCCAGGTCGATGTCGTGCTGGGCGAGCTTGTCGGCGAGCCCCGGCGACCTGTCCACCTCGAGCTCGAGCGTCATCTCGGGGAAGCGTCTGGCCAGCTCGGCCAGGAAATCGGGTAGCCAGCTGTGGGCCACGGTTTCCACCACCCCCAGGCGCAGGGTGCCCTGGAAGGGCGTCTCCAGCTCCAGCATCGTGAGCGCCTGCTGGCGTGCCTCGAGCAGCTGCTCGGCATGGCGGTAGAACTGGCGGCCCTTGGCGGTGGGCTTGACCGGGCGCTGGGAGCGCTCCAGCAGACGCTCGCCGATCAGCGCCTCGAGCTTGCCGATGCGGTCGGACACCGACGGCTGGGTCAGGTGCAGGTGATGCGCCGCCAGCCGGAAGGAGCCGAGGCGCACGATCCACACGAAGGCTTCGAGTTCCTTGAAGTCGAACATCGTCAGCCGGCGCTGCCTGCCCCGCCCAGCATGCCGCTGCGCAGGCCTGTCTGGTCGGTGTTTGCGTCGAGATGCTGGCGCACGGCGTCCTCCGGGGAGCCGGCCAGCTCGCGGAACATGCCCATCGAGCCCAGCAGCGCGGTGGACTCGTAGGGCACGAAGACCCGCTCGCCGTCCTTGGCCATGGTCGGCAATGCCTTGATGTAGCTCTGGCCGAGCAGGTAGCCGACCACGGTGCGCTTGTTCTCCTCGTTCTCGCCGATGGCGTTGAGCACCAGTCGGATCGACTCCTGCTCGCCCTGGGCGCGCAGGATGGCGGATTCCTTGTCGCCCTGGGCGTTGAGGATCGCCGATTCACGCTGGCCCTGGGCCATGGCGATGGCCGCGGACTTCTCGCCCTCGGCCTCGGTGACGGTGGCGCGGCGCTTGCGCTCGGCGGCCATCTGCAGGCGCATGGCGGACTCGACCTCCTCGGGCATGGCGATGTCCTGCACCTCGACCCGCGAGATCTTCACCCCCCACTTGGAGGCCGGTTCCTCCATCGAGGCCTGGATCTCGTTGTTGACCTCGGCCCGGGACTCGAACAGCTTGTCGAGCTCCATCTTGCCGACCACCGAGCGCAGGGTGGTCTTGGCCAGCACCTCCACCGCTTGACTCATGTTCTCGACCTCGTAGACCGCTCGCTTGGGGTCGATGATCTGGTAGTAGAGGGCGCCGTTGATGGTCACGGTGACGTTGTCGGTGGTGACCACCGGCTGGCCGGGGAAGTCCATCACCGTCTCGCGGCGATCGATGCGCACCTCGTCGCTGGTCAGCGGTAGGTACTCCTCGCCCATCTTCTTGTAACGGATCATGGTGATGGCGCGGGGCTGCTCGATGAAGGGAATGATGATGTTGATGCCGCTCTCCAGCACCCGGCTGAACGACCCCAGCCGCTCGATCACCATGACCTCGGACTGGCGCACGATCACCAGCCCCTTGGCGATGATCACGATGCCCATGACGACGAAAATCAGGCTGAGTATCAGCCCCGGGCTCAACGGAAGCTCCATGTTCACTGCTCCTGTGATGAGGCGCCGGTCTCGACCGGCGTGACGATGGCGGTGGTGCCATCGAATTCCTTGAAGATGACCGCGGTGCCGGGCGGCAGGCGAGTGGTGGTGCTGCCGTCGACGCGCAGGCGGTAGAAGTCGCCGTTGATCTTGAGCCCCGAGGCGCCGTCGAAGTCGCGCTCGAGGGTCAGGTAGCGCTTGCCCCTCTCCACGCCGCTGCCGGTGGTGCCGTAGGCCACCCCTCGGGGCGAGAAGCGCGGGCGGATCACCTTGATGGTCAGCGGCACCAGCACTCCGGCGAGGATGCCCATGGCCAGCAGCTGGCCGCTGACGGGCAGCCCGAACAGGGCGGTGGCGGCCGCGGTCAGGGCGGCGGCGAGGGCCAGCGCCAGCAGCAACAGGGCGCCGGAGGTCAGCTCGGCCAGGCCGAGCACCAGGGCGGCGGCGAGCCACAGCGTGGCGGGGGTCCATTCCATGGCGGTTCCTCGTGGGGCCGGCGAGGCCTCCGACAGTGCGTGTTCAAGGGGCGCTCCGGTCGCTGGCGCGGCGGGCGTCAGTCCGGGGCATCGGTGATCGCCCGCGACTCGCCCTGCTCATCGACGATCACCCCCGGGGAATACCGCGTCGGGCCTTCCTCGCTCGGCACGCCGAGCACGGTCTCGCGGTGACCGTCCGGGTAGGTGTTGAGGGTGCAGCCGGCGAGCAGCAGCACGAGCCCGAGACCGGTCAGCAGGAAGCCGGCAGCGGCGAGAGGACGGCAGACAGGAGGCGGCAACGAAAACGGCATCGGGAATGGGGCCTTGGCGAACGATGACATGATTTAAGCATAATGCATGAAGCATACCCCCGGCCTCATCTCGGTGACATCCCCAGGGTGACCCGGCCGCGCCCGGCCTAGGGGGTGGGCGCCCGCCATGCGGCGGCGGAGGCCGACGCCATCGAGCAGGGGCACGCCGAGGCGACGGTGCCGGAGTGGGGAGCGCCGCTGGCCGACGCACGCCACTAGGGCTCAATACCACGCCTGGCGGCGATGCTACGCCGCGCCACCGCATATCGCGTATCCTGAGTCCAGACGAGGCACGAGAGCAAGGAGCGACGACGTGACGGGGCTGGTCTACTGGCTGGACATGGCGGGGGTGATCGTCTTCGCCCTCTCGGGGGTGATCCTCGCCTGCCGTTCGCGCATGGATCCCTTCGGCATGCTGGTGCTGGCGGCGGTGACCGGGATCGGCGGCGGCACCCTGCGCGACCTGGTGCTCGGGGTGCGGCCGGTGTTCTGGGTCGGCGATCCCGCCTACCTGTGGGTGATCCTGGCCACGGTGGGGCTGTCGGTGCTCGGCTTCCACTACATCCATCGCCTGTCGCGGGGCTTCCTGCCGGTGGCCGATGCCTTCGGCCTGGCGCTGTTTACCGTGATCGGTACCCACAAGGCCCTGACGCTGGAGGCGCCCGGCGTGGTGGCGGTGCTGATGGGGCTGCTGACCGGGGTGGCCGGCGGCATGATGCGTGACGTGCTGGCGCGCCGCGTGCCCATGGTGCTGCGCCAGGAGATCTATGCCACCGCTGCCATTGCCGGCGGCGTTGTGCTGGTGGTCCTGGAAGCGCTGGGCACGCCCTTCGCGCTGAACGTGGTGGCTTCGCTTGCCACCACGCTGGGCCTGCGGCTGTCGGCCATCCACTGGCATCTCGCCCTGCCGGTCTTCGCCTGGGTGACGGTGGCGCCGCCGCCCGCGCCGAGCGAGACGGACGACGTCGCACCGCCGCTCGAGCCGCCGCGCCGGCCCAAGGCACGGGTCAAGCTGATTCCCCCGGAGCGGTCACGCCGCCGCAGGAGGTCGTCATGAACCGGCACGCCTCATGGCGCTGGCTGGTCGGCTGGGGGCTGGCACTGCTGCTGGCCGGCTGCGCCCTCGACCCCGCCCCGAGACCCAGCGACGAGACGGTGGCCGCCGAGATTCGCGCCACCTACGAACGGGCCCTGCCGAGCCTTTCGGCAGGCAAGCAGCGCCACTATGCCCAGCGGCTGTATCGCATCACCGGCGACGAGCGCTGGTTGCCCCTCAATCGAGCCTACGGTGAGCGGCTGGTGGCGTCGCTGCGCGAGGAGATCGCCAGGCTGGATGAGCCCGGCTATGTGGCGCGTCGCAGCCGCGAGGGCATCGAGGGCTACCCCGAACGCACCGCCAAGCAGCGCCGGCGCAAGCGCATGCTGGCCGATTGGGGCGAGATCCACTACGCCAAGGGGCTGGCCTTCGACCTGACCCAGGCGCACTTCCACGAGCTGCTCAACGAGCGAGACCTGCCGGGCTACCGTCGGGCGCTGGCGTACCTCTCGGGCGTCGACTTCCAGGCCTTCGTGACCGATCCGGAGGTGCTCGATGTCTACGCCGCCCAGGTCGCCAACCTGGTCTACTACCTGGAGAATCTGGGCGTGGCGGATCTGCGTGGTGAGGCCATCGCCGCCTTTCGGCAGCGTTTCCCGCCGTCCCGGGACGCCTCGCTCGACCGGGGGCTGTTCCGCAACAAGATCTACGGCATGACCCACTTCGTGATCGCCGCCAGCGACTACTATCAGCGACCGGTCTCGGCGGAGGAGTTCGCCTGGGTCCTCGACGGCTTCGCCGACGATCTGGCGCGAATCCTGGCCGATACCAAGGCGGATATCTATACCGAGGTGGGCATCAGTTTCCTGCTGGCCGGTCGGGAGCAGGCGCCGGCCGTGACGCGCCTGCGCGAGGCGCTGGTGGCGGCCTATGATCCCGTCGCCGGGATGGTGCCCTCGGAGTGGGGCGGCACCGATCTCGAGTACGGCGAGCATCGCAACGTGCTGGCGATCATGCTGCTGGATTGGCCGGAGCGGCTCTATCCGGGGCCGATCCTGTCGTCCGGCCGTCAGGACGGGGCGCCGAGGGCCTGCCGGGGCAGGGCGCCTTCCAGCTGCGAGGCCAGCGTGCGCTTGATGTCGCGATAGAGCGGCAGCAGGTCGCGGTTCATGTCCCCCTCGACCCGGCGCTGGTCGATGTAGAAGGCGCCGCGATTGCCATGGAAATCGATGACCCGGCCGACCGGGGTGAACAGGAAGCCCGACATCGACAGCAACCGCGGCAGTCGTGGCTCCATCATGGCGAAGGCATGCGGGCGACCGGACAGGCCCAGCAAGGCGTAGGTGGCGAGGAAGAGGCCGATCACGATCAGCGGAAAGGTCTCGCGCTGCTCGGGGGTGAAGACGTGCTGGTCATGCAGCAGGCCCTCGATCTCCTCCTGGGTCGAGTGCCGGCGAAACAGCGGCGAGACCGCCAGTCGCGATACCTCGCAGACCGAGTGGTGGGTGAAGCGCTGGGGGTGAAGCGTCGGGTGGTCCAGGCTGTCGCCGGCATAGTCCTCGAGCGGCAGGCGGGGGACGCCGTCATGCCGGGTGGCCCTCGGCAGCACCAGACGCATGCAGCCCGCCGAGAGGCCGGTCTCGCGATGTTCGATCAGGCACAGGATGGCGTGCTCGTCGTGGGCATCGAATTCCAGGTGATGCACCGGATCCGCCGGTGCCTCGTACCCCAGCTCCTCACAGTAGACATCGTGACGCAGTCGGAAGAGGCGGCGTCGCGTCTCGTCGTCATCGGCGAGCCGGAAGGCGAAGGTCTGCTGGAACCGCTCGAAGAGGTGAGGGGAGATCCGTGTGCGGCGTGGCGTCTCCTTCGCGGTGGTCGAGGACATGGCATGGCATCCCTGTGTCGTTGAGTTCTGGTTGGCGGAGCGTGGCCCCGATCAGGTGCCGTCGTCGAGCAGGGTCTCCAGCGGTCGCGGCCGCCCGAGATGAAAGCCTTGCCCGTAGGTGATGCCGTAGGCATCCAGCAGCGGCAGCACCTCGTCGTTATCGACGAATTCGGCGATGGTCTGCTTGCCGAAGCCTGCCGCGAGATCGGCGATGGCCCGGACGATGACGCGATTGTCGGGGCTATCGGTCAGGTGGCGGATGAAGGAACCGTCGATCTTGATGTAATCGACCGGCAGCTGGCCCAGGTAGTGGAAGCTGCTGAAGCCGACGCCGAAGTCGTCGAGGGCACTGCGGCAGCCCAGGTCGCGCATCGCCTGCAGCACGCCTCGGGCCGTGGAGAAGTCGGTGACCGCCGCGGTCTCCGTGACCTCGAGAATCAGATGATGCGGGTCGGCGCCGCTGCTGGCCAGCTCCTCGGCGAGGAAATGCTCGATTCCCTTGTCGTGCAGTGACTGTCCGGAGAGATTGACCGCCAGGCTGATGCCCTTCGCTTGAAGCCGTTGAAGGGCCTGCAGGCTGTGGCGCAGCACCCAGCGGTCCAGCTGGACGATCATGCCGTTGCGCTCGGCGACCGGGATGAAGTGGGCGGGCGAGATCAGGCTGCCGTCCTCCTCGCGCATTCGGATCAGCACCTCGTAGTGCTTCACGTCGCGATCCGCGAGCCGCATGATCGGCTGCACCATCAGCACGAAATCGTCTTCCTGCAGGGCCTTGCGCAGCCGCTCGACCCAGTAGACGCGCTCCTTCAGCTCGCTCTTGGCATTCTCCAGCGTGGACAGCAGGTGCCAGCGCTGGTGGCCGTGTTCCTTGGCCTTGTACATGGCGACGTCGGCGCTGGCCAGCAGGTCGGCGGGGGTATCGCCGTGGGCGGGATACTGGACGACACCGATGCTGGCGATGGCCCGGTGACGCCGCCCGCCGGCCCGGAAGTGCATGCCCTCGAGGAGCTGGTTGCACTGCTGTGCCACGCCGATCGCCTGCTCGGCATCGGCGCCTTCGAGCAGCAGGGCAAACTCGTCGCCGCCCAGCCGCGCCAGGCTGCCGCGCCGGCCGAGATGGAACTGCAGCGCGTCGGCGACCTCGCGCAGCAGCCGGTCGCCGGCGTGGTGGCCGCTCAGCTCGTTGACCACCTTGAACTGGTCCAGGTCGAGCAGCAGCAAGGCGCCGTGGCCGCCGCGTTCGAGGGCCGTCTGGACGGTCTCCTGGAAGTGGCGACGATTGTAGAGTTCGGTGAGCGGGTCGCGCTCGGCCAGCCAGGTCAGGTGGCCCTCGGCGGCCTTGCGCTCGGTGATGTCGAGCCCCACCGAGAGGCGCGCCATGCCCGTGTCGCCGCCGCTGGTCAGGGGCGCGTGATACCAGATGATGGTATGCACCTGGCCATCGACGGTGAGCAGGGTGCGCTCCTCCTCCTCGGTGCTGCCGGCATCCGCGATCGGCGAATGTCCGGGGAGCGGGAAGAGGTCGTCGAAGTGACGCCCGATCAGCGTCGCCTCCTCGACGTCGAGGATCGACAGGGTATAGGCATTGACCAGGCTGATCCGCCTGGCGGCGTCCTGGGCGATGATGAACACCCGGGCGGTATCGAGCAGGCCGCCGACGAAGTCGCGCTCCCTGGCCAGTTCGTCGACGCGCTCGGCGAGCTGTTCGCCCCGGGCCTGAACCTCGCCCTCGAGTCGCTCGAGCTGGTGGGAGAGCTCGACGGTGGTGCCCTCCAGCACGTCGATCTCGTCGGGCCAGCGTCCGGGCGCGGCGGGGATGGTGCGGCGCGCCTCGGCGAAGCCGCCCCGGGCCAGGGCCGGCAGCACGCCGGCGACCCGCCGCAGCCGCGCCATGGGGCCCAGCAGGATGGCCAGCAGCAGCAGCTCGGCGGCGAGCCAGCCGGCGACCCCGGCACCCAGCAGGATCCGCGTGTCTTGGTTGATGGAATTCACCTGGGCGGTGATATCCGAGATCAGCAGCAGATAGCCGGCATCGTCAGCGGATCGAATCCGGGTCACGGGGATGGCCGACAGTTCCTTCAGACGCTGCTCGTGGGGCAGCTGTAACGGGCCGTCGGCGAGGGTGTCCAGCGACACCCGCTGGGCGGCCCGTCGCAGCAGCGACAGGCCCGGCTGCTCCTTGGTCAGGGCCAGCAGCTGGCCTTGCCAGCCGGACAGCCGACGCGCCGGCACGGCGTCGTTGCTGGAGCCAGAAGACGCGCCCAGCAGCGCTACCTCGCTGTTCGAGACCGACTTGACCTGGAGAATCACGTCGGCGAGCGTGCGGGACAGGATGACCAGGCCCACGCTGCGCCCGTCGATCAGCACCGGCACGGCGGCATACTGGCGGCAGTCGACGTCACAGCGCAGGGTCGTCAACGGTGTCTCTGTGCGGAACACCTGTGCGATCCAGCTCTGGAGGGGTCTGCCGTGCTCCGGCGAATTCCCCCAGCTCGCCATCGCCTCGCCCCGGTCGTCGAAGATCCGGATCTCGTCGATGCCCGCGTCCAGCTGCAGGCTCGGCCATTGGGCCGCCAGCGAGGCACGTACGGCGGCGTGATCATCGGCTTCCAGGGCCTCGCCCAAGCCCGAGGACGCCGCGGCCAGGCCGGCCAGTTGGCGCAGTTCTTCCTCCGAGCGCTGCAGGATCAGGCGCACCTCGCGGTGATGGAGCGCATGCTGCTGCAGGCGACCTTCCTGGAACTGGCGGGTCAGCGTGGTATGGCCCAGCCAGGTGAACAGCGAGACCAGTACCAGCAGCAGCAGGCTGCTGAGCGCGATCACGCGCCAGGTCAGGCTCAGCGGTCGGCGCTGGCGAAACAGCGAGGGCAGGGTCATTGCGCCGGTTCCTTGGCTGTCATGAAGGAGGCGTCCGGAGAGCGCTAGAAGCGGAACGCGACCTGGAACAGCAGCATGTTCCAGTAGCGGTCCGTGTCCGATGGTTCGGGGTTGTCCTGGGCCGGCAGCCAGCCGGTGCCGTCGATGTAGTGATATTCGCCGGCCAGCATGATCCGCGGTGTGGGCGTCCATTGCAGGCCGAAGGTCCAGTCCCGGGCGAACTGCGAGTGGTCCGGGCCGGCGCCGCTGGCGGCGAAATCGTCACCGGAGGGATCGTCGCGGTTGGCCAGGAGATGGTCGTAGCGTACCAGCCACTGCCAGTCGTCGAGGAAGCGCCGCTGGTACTGCAGGTACCAGCTCTCGCCGGTGGTATCGAAGTTGAAGCGCGGGTCGTTGAAGCCTTCCAGGCCGGAGTTGCGCAGCGCGTACTCGGCGGTGAGGCTCCAGAGCTCGGCGTTGTACTGCAGTGACAGCACCCAGGGCCGGAAGTAGAAGTCGCCATCGCTGAGCCCGGGCTGGCGCGAGTCGAAATGGGCGCCGACGTCGGCCGTGCTCAGGGCCGCGACGATGCGTCCCCCGTCGTGCTCGTAGCGGACCTGGCCGATGGCGGAGGTGTGCGGCTCAAGATCGCCGGGGAAGCGGTCCAGGCGAAGGGTCTCGAGCAGGTCGTCGCCGGCCTGGACGCGGCCGACGCCCGCCTGGAAGCTCAAGGTGCCCTGAGGCAGACGTTCCTCGTAGTAGCTCAGCACCCCGTCCGCGGAAAGGGCCAGCGAGCGGGTGCGATCGAAGTAGATCGACTGCGGCAGCAGGATGCCGGGGCGCGTGAAGGCCACGTCCCGGGTCTGGTTGTAGAAGCCGAAGGGGTTCTTGAAGCGGCCCAGTTGCACGCCGACGTTGCGCTGCCGGTTGGACAGCAGCTGATAATCGATCAGGCCGTAGTCCAGCTTCGGTTCGGCGTCGCTGCTCTCGCCGCCGGCCCGGCGGCTGAGCACCTGGGCCGCGATCAGCACGTCCTCGTGGGGACGCAGCGAGACGTTGGCCCCAAGCTCGGTGAACTCCAGGCTGCCGCCGTGTTTGCTGCTGGGGCCGAAGAAGTTGTTGTCGTCGGTGATCACCAGCGCCTGGCTCAAGAAGCCGTGCAGCTGCAGCGTGTCCAGCACCTCGCCCTCTCTGGCGTGTGCCGGAGCGACGGCGGCCAGCAGCACCGCACCGAGAGCCCCTGCGGTGCATGGCTTATTCCATGGTAATGACTTGGACACGCTCATCCAGCTTCTCCCTTTCCAGATAGCCCAGGGCGCCTGGGGTGCTGGCGATCTGTTCGAGCATCTCGGCCTGAGTGCTCACCCGCTCGGGTGCCTGCCCCGTTCCGGAAAACACCGCGCGGTCCCAGGCCAGCTGCAGCTGGTGGGGATAGACCGACAGGCGCTGCTTGACGAAACGGGCGTGCACGGGGTGGCGATTGGGCAGCACGAAGATGCGGGTGGCCTGGCCGTTGGGCCAGGTGCGCTGGCGCATGGCGAACAGCGCCCGGGCGGCGTCGCGGGGCAGACGATGCGTGGTGACGCCCGGGTGGGCGACCAGCAGCACCGCCTGCGGATCCTCGCCGTTATCCTGAGCCGCCGCCGAGGGCGCGAGCCCCAGCAGCAGCCATAGTCCGAGGGCCTGTATCAGACGTCCGAGCATTCAGCCCCTCCCCATGATGACGTGAGCCGGGCTCGCGCTGGAGGAGCGTCGCAGCGGACACGGCGACTCACGCCGCAACGCCGGCCGGTCAGGATCGGGCGCCATCGGGACACTGGCGCTGAAGGAATGCGGGATGAGGACGATGGCGCTATCTCCCTGGCGACTCGTCGGGCGTTGTCGTTATGTCGCTCGCGGCGACCCTCGGCCGGGCGAGTGGGCCGGCCTGGGGCGCGATGAGCGTTGCGCACAGCTTACCGTCATTCAGTGCATGACGAAAAGATAATGCACTCACGGTGCGGCGGCCTCCCGGAGGCGCCCCGGCGGCCCCGACGACGGGCCTGGCCTCAGCCATAGACGCCGAAGCTGCCGGCGTTGATCCACAGGTGCGTGGCCACGCTGGCGGCGTAGCCCAGGGCGATCACGGGCGTCCAGCGCAGGTGGCCCATAAAAGTGTAGTTACCTCGCGCCTGGCCCATCAGCGCGACCCCGGCCGCGGAGCCCACCGACAGCAGGCTGCCGCCGACCCCGGCGGTCAGCGTGATCAGCAGCCAGTGGCCGTGGGACATGTCCGGCTCCATGGTCAGCACCGCGAACATCACCGGGATGTTGTCGACCACCGCCGAGATCACGCCGAGCACGATGTTGGCACCGGTGGCGTTCCAGCCGGTGTAGAGGGCATCGGACAGCAGCGCCAGATAGCCCATGAAGCCCAGGCCGCCCACGCACATCACCACGCCGTAGAAGAACAGCAGGGTGTCCCACTCGGCCCGCGCCACCCGCTTGTAGACGTCGAAGGGTACCACGCTGCCCAGCTGCTCGAGCATCTTCCAGTCGCCGCGCTGGGTGTAGAGGGTGCGCTTGCGCTCGATCGAGCGCGGCAGGGTCTGTCGCAGGTAATAGCCGAAGAACTGCAGGTAGCCGAGCCCGGTCATCATGCCCAGCACCGGCGGCAGATGCAGCAGGGTGTGGCAGGCCACGGCGGTGCTCACGGTGAGCAAGAACAGCACGATGATACGTCGCGCCCCGCGCTTGAGGAACACGTCTTCCTCGAGGCTGGCCGGTACGCGATTCTCGATGAACAGACTCATCACCGTGGCGGGAATCAGGAAGTTCACCAGCGACGGTACCAGCAGGGCGAAGAACTCCTGGAAGTGCACGATGCCGGCCTGCCACACCATCAGGGTGGTGATGTCGCCGAAGGGGCTGAAGGCGCCGCCGGCGTTGGCCGCCACCACGATGTTGATGCAGGCCAGGTTGATGAAGGCCTTGTCGCCCTCGGCGACCTTGGTGACCACGGCGCACATCAGCAGCGCCGTGGTCAGGTTGTCGGCCACCGGCGAGATCACGAACGACAGCAGGCCGGTCATCCAGAACAGGGTGCGGTAGCTGAAGCCCTTGCGCACCATCCAGGCGCGCAGGGCGTCGAAGACGCCGCGTTCGTCCATGGCGTTGATGTAGGTCATCGCCACCAGCAGGAACAGCATCAGTTCGGTGAACTCGAGCAGGGTCATGCGGAAGGCGTGCTCGGACTCGCTCGACATGCCGGACTGCACGTAGACCCAGCCGATCAGCCCCCATATCAGGCCGGCCGCCACCAGCACCGGTTTCGACTTGCGCATGTGGATCTTTTCCTCGGCCATGACCAGCGAGTAGGCCAGCACGAAGATCATCACCGCCAGGCCGCCGACGAACGACTGCGTCAGGTCCATCGAGCCGGTGGCGGCAGTGGCGGGAGAGGCGAGAAACGGCAGCGGCGCGAGGGCCAGCCAGCGAGGGGCAGGGAATCGAGCAGGAGGCGAACGGTGGAGTGTCTGCATGGCGACGAGCATCCCGTAGCGAAGAGTGTGTGAAGCATCCGGAAAATGAGGTGTCTCCTACAGACTACTGAGGCGCGCCGTCGACGGGATTGCCCCTTTGGTAGGGGGTGGCGCTGCGTATCAACGCTAAGGTCGACACCGGATGTCGGCATTGAGCGCCCGAAGAGGGAAATTTTGTGGCATCATCTGCCTCCTCCGGCGCTGACCGGAACCGCATCGCTAACGACTTCAGGGCAGGCTCTCGACGCATGTTTCTCGATGATTACCACTCGCGCACGGACTCGCGGCTCTGCATCACCGCCGAGCAGGCCAGCCGTTTCGCCAAGCGCGTCGCCGGTGACTTCAACCCCATTCACAACCCGGACGCGCGTCGTTTCTGCGTGCCCGGCGACCTGCTCTTTGCCCTGGTGCTGGCTCGCTTCGGCCTCTCCCAGCACATGACCTTCCGTTTCCTGAGCATGGTCGGCGCCGAGGTGCCGCTGGCCTTCGACGAAGACGACGACGGCCGGATCCGCGTGCGCGACGACGGCGGCAAGTGCTATCTCGAGGTGGAGCGCAGCGGCGACATCACCCACGACGAGGCCGTGGTCGAGGCCTTCACCCGCTGCTACGTGGCCTTCTCCGGCAAGAACTTCCCGCACTATCTGAAGCCGCTGATGGAAGACCGCGGGGTGATGTTCAATCCCAAGCGCCCGCTGGTGATCTACGACAGCATGGGGTTCTCGCTGGAGCGCCTGGATGGCATCGAGCCCGGCCTGGAACTGGCCGACGCCTCGCTGGAAGTCATCGGCAAGCGTGGCGATGCGCTGCTCGAGTTTCGCATCATGGCCGGCGGCGAGGAGGTCGGCACCGGCTCCAAGAAGCTGGTAGTCAGCGGCCTGTGCGACTATGACGCCTGCACCATGGACGCCGTGGTCGAGGAGTTCTATCGCCTCAAGGCGGCCCACGACGCCGAGGCCTGAGCCTCGTTCGCATCGCCGCATCGCACTCGCCTCACCGCATGCGACAGGACCGCCCTTCGGGGCGGTCCTTGCGTCTGGGGCCACGCGTCTGGCCTCGCACGGTCAGGGCGACGACGGCAGTCCCAGCAGCATGCCGCCCAGGCCGCACAGCAGCACCACCCACCAGGCCGGGCGCTGCCATACCGTCAGCAGCAGAAAGCCCACCAGGGCCAGCGCGAACTCCGCCGGCCCCAGGACGGCGCTCGTCCATACCGGCCGATACAGCGTCGCCGCCAGCAGGCCCACCACCGCGGCGTTGGCGCCGCGCATCGCCGCCTGCAGCCCCGGCCGGGCGCGCAGGGCGCTCCAGAACGGTATCGCCCCCGCGAGCAGCAGCATGCCCGGCAGGAAGATCGCCCCCAGGGCCAGAAGCGCGCCGGGCACCCCGCCGGTGACCATGCCCAGATAGGCCGAGAAGGTGAACAGCGGCCCCGGCACCGCCTGGGCCGCGCCGTAGCCGGTCAGGAAGTCGTCCGGCGACACCCAGCCCGGTGGCACCACCTCGGCCTGAAGCAGCGGCAGCACCACGTGGCCGCCGCCGAAAACCAGCGCCCCCGAGCGATAGAAGGCGTCCACCAGGGCGATGCCCTGACCGACGCCCGCCTGGGCCAGCAGCGGCAGTCCGACCAGCAGGCCGGCGAAGGCCAGCAGGCAGAGTGCGCCGGTGCGCTGACTCAGGCCCACGTTCAACACCGCCGGTGTGGCCTGGGCGGCCTCGCGGCAGATCAGCCCGCCGGCCAGGCCGCCGAGCACGATGGCCAGCAGCTGGCCCGCGGGGCCGTTCACCGCCAGCACCAGCAGCGTCGCGGCCACGGCGATGGTGGCGCGGCGCCGGTCGGGACACAGGCGGATCGCCATGCCCCAGACGGCATGGGCGACGATGGCCACCGCGACCACCTTCAGGCCATGCAGCAGGCCGTCGCCCATCGGGCCGGACAGGCTTGCCGCGCCCAGCGCGAAGGCCATCAGCAGCAGCGCCGAGGGCAGGGTGAAGGCCGCCCAGGCGGCCAGGGCGCCCAGCGGGCCGCCGCGCAAGAGGCCCAGGGCGAAGCCGACCTGGCTGCTGGCCGGGCCCGGCAGGAACTGGCACAGCGCCACCAGATCGGCGTAGGCGTGCTCGTCGAGCCAGCGGCGTCGCACCACGAACTCCTGGCGGAAATAGCCCAGGTGGGCGACGGGGCCGCCGAAGGCGGTCAGGCCCAGTAGCAGGAAGGCGCGGAAGACGTCGGCGACGCGGGAGGCAGGGGACATGATCGCTCCGGACAGGATGTGGCAAGACGAGCTGGCAGACGGCCGCGGCCGGGGGGCAAACGCCGGCCCATGCCGCAAGATGCCGACATTGTCCCGTCGAAGGATGACCGAGCGATGATACCTACCCTGCTGGTGTTGCCGGGGCGGCGGATATGGCGGGTCAAGAACCCCTGAGGCCGCCGGTGGGACGGTCGGGCGCCGACGGCTGCCGGCGCCCGGCAGGCATCACTTCAGGTAGACCTGGCCCTGCTCGTAGAGCGAGCGGCAGTCGTTGGCGTCGTGGTAGCGATCCTCGTCGATGTTGAGCGAGTGCACGCCCGGGCCGGCGAAACGCGGGTCGTCGCATTCGCCGTCGTTGGCCCAGCGGCTGGTGTTGTCGCCCCATTCGATGCCGTTGCTCGAACGGCTCGAACCACTGGAGACGCCGGCGCCGCTCCAGGACGGGCTGGCCTCGGAGACGTAGAGGTTGGCCTGGGGCAGGTCGCCGGACGCGTAGGTGCCGACCCAAATGTTGTAGTTGCCGGAGGGCGGGTCGTTCCACTTGATGCCGGGGTTGGTGCCGGCGGCGGTGGAGTAGTCATCGTTGCAGTGCCAGTTGCCGGCGGCATCGTAGACCACCAGGGTGATGTCTTGCTGGGCTTCGGCGTAGATGCTCAGGGTGTACTGGCCGGCCTGGTAGTTCAGGTCCAGGTCGGGGTCGCCGCTGACGTAACCGCTGCAGTTGGGCCCCGCCTCGCTCGCCGAGCGGCTGCCGCCGGCGGTGAGCGAGGTCACGTGCGGGTCGGGCTGGAAGCCGGAGTTGAGGTTCACGGTGCCGTAGGTCGGGGTGGCCTGCCAGTCCAGCGCCTGGACGCCGGCGCTGAGACACAGCAGCGGAAGGGCCACGAGTGCAGCCTTGCGATGAGTTGATGACAGCATAGTCCAGTTCCCTTGCGTTCTTTTTGAGTCCGGGTGCGCGATGCACCGGATTCATAGTACTGCGCCGCCGGGGAAAGTCACGCCGTCTCCTCCTTCTGGCCGAGGCCCTGCTCCCGGCGGAGCGTCTCCAGGCGGGCGTAGAGGTGCTCGGTGAAGAAGCCGTGCATCAGGAAGCGCTGGCTGAGATTCCAGGGCCCGACCAGGTAGTGCGGGTACTTGTTGTAGGCCAGCTCGGCCAGGGTCGGATCGCCGATCATGCGGCCGATGCGCAGCGCGATGGACTGGTCGAGGTTGAAGCCGTTGATGGCGTCGCGGTACTCCTCGCGGGTCAGCAGCAGGCAGAACAGGCACATGAACAGCACGTGGGCGCTCTCGAAGTCGAGCACCTGGGTGCGCCGGCGCTCGACCGTGAACTCGGTCATGTCCAGCGGCCGCCAGTGTTCCCAGCGCAGCGCCTCGGGCGGGCGCGGCGCGCTGTCCTGGCCGCGCTCGCCGAGCTCGGCGATGGCCCGGAACAGCTCCTGGTCGTGGTCGACGAAGCTCGCCGTGAGCATGTCCTCGATGCGCCGCGGATACAGCGCCAGCGGCTCGACCTCGCCGGCGGCGCCGTTGTCGATCAGGAAGTTGATGACGTTCGATTCGGTGGCGTAGTGGCGCAGGATCAGCAGGTTGGCCTCGGGGCTGACCACGTGGCGGCAGAACCAGCAGATCAGCCGCTGCAGCAGGCCGTGGGCGCGGAACTGGGGCAGCGGCAGCCGCTTGAGGAACCAGGTCAGGTGCAGCAGCGCGCCCAGCACCAGCTGCAGCAGCGGGCGCAGCGACCAGCGGGTGGGGCGCTCCATGTCGTCGAGCCAGAGCCGCAGCGCCTCGCGCTCGATGGGCAGGGTGTCGTCGGCCTCCAGGGCGCGCAGGAAGGGGCTACGCCGGCTCATGGTCGATCTCCTCGAGCTGCAGGGCATAGAGCCGCGCCACCACCCGGGCGGTGCGCAGGATCGCCCGGCGCTGGGCCTCGTCGCGGCAGACCCGGTCGAGCAGCGCGTAGAGCTTGTCCAGGTGGGCGTCGTCGTTGGCACCGTGATAGCGCATGAAGCGGGTGGCGCCGCCGTCGCCGCCGAGGGCCGCGTCGATGCGTCGGGCCCAGTCGTCGGCCATCTTGTGGCCGAGCCCCTCGATGATCCACATGGCGCCGATCAGGTCGACGGGATTGGGCTGGCTGGCGCGATGCATCATGAAGGCATGCAGCGCCTCGCTGCCGGCGTTGCGCTCGGCGTGAACGATCGTCTCGCGCTCGCCGCCGGCCTCCACGTAGTCGGCCTCCAGCATCTCGTAGTCGCGGTGCTCCTCCCGGGCGTGCTCGATCACCATCGAGCGCACGTCGGCGAAGTCGCGCTCGAAGCTCGAGGCGCCGCGGGTGATCCAGCGCGCGCCCTCGATCACCTGCTGGCGCAGGTGGCACAGCAGCCGGCGGTAGTCCTCGTCGGTGAAGCGGTCGCGCTCCAGGCGCTGGAGGATCGGCACCCGGCCGAGCTGGCGCTCGAAGTCGAACCAGACGCGCATCAGGCCCTGCAGGCAGGCCTGGCCCTCGGAGGTGGTGACCTTGTCGCTCATGAGGTGGCCTCCCTGACCACGGTGAGGTGCATGTAGACGTTGTTGAAGCGCCCGCTCTCGGGCACGAAGCACAGCAGGGTCTCGCCCTCGGCGAGCTGGCGGGTGCGGCGGAACTCGTCGAGCATGATGAACAGCGAGGCGCAGCCGGTGTTACCGCGGGTGTAGAGGTTGGTGTACCACTTCTCCTCGGGAATGGCGGCGCCGGCCTGGGTCAGCATGTCGAAGATCTGGCCGCGGAAGTGATGCGAGGAGTAGTGACACAGCAGATGGTCGACCTCGTCGACCCTCACTCGGCCCTCGTCGATCAGCCGTAGCAGGCCGTCGACGCCGAGCTTCACCAGGTGGTCGAGCAGCCGCACGTCCTGGCGGATCAGCAGCGCGCCGTCGGCCTCTGCCTCGGCGTAGGTGGGGTAGTCCTGCCAGCTCGGGTGGCGCCCCTGGCCGTTGGGTCGGCCCACGCTCATGCACACCGGGAAGGCGTCGGCGTGGGACACGCCGCGGATCCAGTCGATGCGGAAGCTGAGGCCGCGCGGGCGATCCTCCAGCAGCAGGGCGCCGGCGCCGTCGGAGAGCATCCAGCGCAGGAACTCGGCGTTGAAGTCCGGCGTCGCCCCGGCGGCCTCGAAGCGGCTGGCCTTGAACAGCCGCGAGGCCAGCTCGCTGGCGACCACCAGCGCATTGCCGTGCTCGCCGGCGCGGATCGCCGTCCAGGCGGCCTTCAGCGCCATCATGCTGCTCGAACAGATGCCGTGGCTGGTGTGCAGCTCCAGGCTCGGCAGGCCCAGCTCCGCCTGCACCATGCTGCCGAAGCCCGGCAGCACCAGGTCCCCCTGGCTGGTGGCCACGCTGAGCATGTCGAGGCGGGCGTCGGGCACATAGCCCCGGTCCAGGCAGTCGCGGCCGGCCAGGGCGGCCATCTCGCCGTTGCTGATCGTGGTGCGATGCTCGGCATCGATCGCATAGTGGCGAGTCTGGATGCCGTTGGCCTCGAGGATGCGCCGCTTGAGCCGGCTGGGCTTGCCGTGGACCCGACCCAGCACCTCCTCGATGCGGTCGTTGTCCACCGGCTCGCCGGGCAGGTGATGGCCGGTGCTGGTGATGTAGACGCTCATGCCGACCCCCGGTGCTTCAGGGTGTAGACCAGGCAGCGCAGGTTCTCCTCGGCGTAGGGGAAGATCGCCAGCACCGCCATGAAGGTGAGATAGAACGGCAGGTAGCCGGCGCCGCCGTGGGGCACGGTCAAGGGGACCAGCGACAGCTGGCCGGCCCAGTCCAGCGTCAGCAGGTCCGCCACCACCGGGCCGTTGAGCACCGCGATCAGCGCCAGCATGTAGAGCGGTAGGCTGGCCAGGTAGTTGTGGGCGTGCATCTCCCAGATGCTGATGTGGCGGCGCGGGGCGGCGTAGTGGACGTCCCAGTGCGCCACCAGCTCGTGCAGCACCCAGGCCGCCAGGCAGATCAGCAGCACCAGCACGTTGACTTCAAAGAGCAGGCACAGAAGGATCGGCGCGCCGACCTGGAGGCCCATCAGCGAGTGGACCAGCGATTCCTTGAGCCCCGAGGTGGCCTCGATACGGGTGGCACGATGGCAGCACCAGTCGACGAAGCCGGCGATGCCCCAGAGCGGCAGGAAGACGTAGAGCAGGACCTGGATCAGCAGTGCATCGGTGGTCATGGCATGACCTCGCGGCGACGGCGGAAGACGATGGGTGACACGAGGAGGGGCTCCTTTCCATGGAGGGATCCGGTGTTTAAAAACACTGTTCGAAAACGAGTCTAGTCGATCGCCGCCAGGATGCAAACGGTTGTTTCAATCCGACCGAGACGAGGGGGCGTCAGGCGCGCGCCGGCACGGTGGAGCGGGGGGCTCGCGGCACCCGGCGGCGCATAGAATATAAGTCATGGCGCATGGAAAAGCTCGCCGTCGGCAGGCGGCGGGGCGGGGCACTATGCTGAAGGGGCCATTGTGCTTGCCCTGAAGACTGCATAGGGAGGTTCACGCCATGCCCACCACATCCTTCGCCGCCCGGCTCGGCCGCGGCCTGCTGCTGACGCTGCCGCTGTTCGCCGGCACGGCGCTCGCCAGCGAGGGGCGGGACCTGGTCTTCCAGGGCGATGCCAGCTTCCAGGGGCCCCACGGCGGCCAGGCGATCCAGGCGGCGCTGGTCGACACGGCCCTCGACGAGACCATCGCGGTGGAGACCGGCAAGGTGTCCGGCGAGGACGACCCGAGCTTCTCCGTCACCTTCCAGCGCGCGCTGGTGGCCGACGGCCAGTACGCCGTGCACTACTGGATCGATGCCAACTTCGGCGGCGGCACCGCCGGCAACTGCGATCCCATGCAGCACGATCACCAGTGGAGCGTGCCCATCGCGCCCGGCGACGGGCCGGTGACGCATACCGAGCATCACGACCCGTCGGCGCAGAGTGCCGTCTGCGACACCTTCCGCTGAGCGAGCTTGGCCCTCATGGCCGGTGCCCCGGGCCGGCCGGCTCCGTGTCGCTCAGAGCTTCACCTTGCCGCGCAGCGCCTTGGTCTGGCCCTTCTTGACCTTCTTGTCGACCCGGCGGCGCTGTGAGCCCTTGGTCGGCTTGGTCGGCTTGCGCGCCTTGCGCTGCTGGATGGCCTGGCGGATCAGCTCGCGCAGCCGGTTCAGGGCATCTTCCTTGTTGAGCTCCAGGGTGCGGTGCTCCTGGGCCTTGATCACGATCACCCCGTCCTTGCTGATGCGCTGGTCGGACAGCGCCAGCAGGCGTTCCTTGTAGAACTCCGGCAGGCTGGAGGCGGGGATGTCGAAGCGCAGATGCACCGCCGAGGCGACCTTGTTGACGTTCTGCCCGCC
This sequence comes from Halomonas sp. B23F22_10, assembly GCF_043496975.1. Taxonomy (NCBI): domain Bacteria; kingdom Pseudomonadati; phylum Pseudomonadota; class Gammaproteobacteria; order Oceanospirillales; family Halomonadaceae; genus Halomonas; species Halomonas sp. B23F22_10. The sequence goes on from NZ_JBIEKF010000003.1 coordinate 269,180, forward strand.
CGCGCCCTGGGCGCGGATCTGGTGAATCTCGATCTCGTGTTCGGGTACTTCCACGGTATTGGAGATACGCAGCATGGTGTCCTCGCGGTGACTGGATGAAGAGGGAGATGAATCGGGAAATCGGCGGATGGAGCGGCCGTTCAGCCGCGCTGGCGCAGCGGTTCGAGCAGCTCGCCGAGGCCGTTGTGGTCGATCTCGTGCATCAGCTGCAGCAGCTGGCCGATCTGTCCCGCCGGGAAGCCCTCGCGGGCGAACCAGGCGAGATAGGGGCCGGGAAGATCGGCGATCAGGGTGCCTTCGTACTTGCCGAAGGGCATGCGCTGGGTGACCAGGCGTTGCAGGTCCTCGGGTTGCAAGGCGCCGCTCCTCTAGGTGTTGTCCGCAAAGTCGGGTGAATGAAAACGGGGATGGAAAGCGGTGAAAACGAGGCCGCAGGGTACGTCACCGGGGGCCGGGCGGCCAGTCGACGGCGGATTTCCCGCTCCGCCCTTGAATCGCGGCGGGCCGGCCCGCATTGCTGTCTGACATCCATGGCACACGAGGGACCTTCCATGACCACACTGGTGATTGGCGCCAACGGCCAGATCGGCCGCCTGTTCTGCGAGCTGGCCCGGCAGGCCGGCGAGCCCGTTCGGGCGATGGTGCGCAATGACGACCAGCGTGCCTGGTTCGAGGCGCGGGGCATCGAGAGCGTGATCGGCGACCTGGAGGGCGAGCTGCGTCACGCCTTCGAGGGCTGCGACCGGGTGGTGTTCACCGCCGGCTCCGGGCCGCACACCGGCCCCGACAAGACGCTGCTGATCGACCTCAACGGTGCCATGCGCGTGGTGGATCTGGCCGCCGAGCTGGGGCTCGAGCGCTTCGTGATGGTCAGCGCCCTGCGCGTCGACGACCCGCTGGCCGGGCCGGAGGCGCTGCGCCCCTATCTCGCCGCCAAGCGCGCCGCCGATGCCTATCTCAAGGCCGCCGAGGTGCCCTGGGCGATCCTCAAGCCGGGCCGTCTCACCGATGAGCCGGCCACCCGGCGCGTCGCCGCCTCGCTGGAGGAAACCGGCGGCAACAACGAGGTCTCCCGGGCCAACGTTGCCCATGCGCTGCTGCATCTGGTGCAGGGCAAGGCGGCGAACGGCCGCGAGTACCCGCTGCTGGACGGCGAGCGCGAGCTCGAGGCGGTGCTGGCCTGAGGCCGCTCAGCCCGCCTGGGTCCGGTTGCGGCCGTCCTGCTTGGCGCGATAGAGCGCCCGGTCGGCGCGCTCCAGCAGCACATGGCAGGCCTCGTCGGCGCGCAGCGCGGCGATGCCGGCGGAGAGCGTGACGGAGAGGTCCGATCGGCCCGGTGACGCACTCGCGATCCGCGTGCGCAGGCGTTCGAGGCTCTCATGGGCCTGCTCCTGGGTGGCGCCGGGCAGGATCACCAGAAATTCCTCGCCGCCCAGCCGGGCCAGCACGTCATAGTCGCGCAGCTCGCCGCCCAGCCTCGCGGCCACGTCGCACAGTACCTCGTCGCCGGTGGCGTGGCCGTGGCGGTCGTTGATCTGCTTGAAGTTGTCCAGATCGATGATGGCCACGCACAGCGGGCTACCCTGCCGGTGGGCGCGCGCGATCTCCTCGCCCAGCCGCGCCATGCCGGCGCGGCGGTTGAGCAGGCCGGTCAGCTCGTCGTGGCGGGCCAGGAAGTCGAGGCGCCGCTCCAGGGCCTTGCGCTCGGTGATGTCGGTGATGAAGATGACGCGCTTGAGCCGCCCGGCATCGTCCTTCAGGCGCGACGACTCGGCGATGATGCTGTGCGTCTCGCCGTCGCGACCGACCACCTCCCATTCCTGACGCTCATCATGCTCCTCGTCGCCCTGCATGAAGCATCGATGCCGCCTGAGCATGGTCTCGCGCTCGGCCTCGGGCACCACCAGGGCAAAGGAGCGGCCCAGCAGCTCCTCCTCCGCGTAGCCGTAGAACTCGCAGAAGGCCGGGTTGACCATCTCGAGGATGCCCGCCTCGTTGGTGATGCAGATGCCGATCGGGGCGGCACGGATCAGCCGGGGCACGTTGTCGGAGCGGGTCAGGGTCAGCGGCATGCGGTCATCCTCGGTTGGGCGAGCGAACGGGTCGCCCTGCCGCCATGGGGGGCACGCCTTGGGCGCTCAGGGTGCCGATGTCTTCCCGTGCACCCTGAGCCGACACGCCGATTCGTCGATGATGAAAGAATAATTTGCTTATTTTTCATGATGGCTCGGCGTTGTACAAGATGGGGCCTCAACGCTTCGACGCGGGGCGTTGCGGGCGCCATCATCCCGACGCACCATCGTCCGTTTTCCCTGTCGTCCCCCGAAGGAAAGGATTCATGCCCATGCACGATGCCGATGCTTCCCTGCCGGCCCGCGCCCGCCGGCTGCTCGAGACCGTCCCCGAGGTCGAGCTGCCGCTGACCTACCAGCGGCTCGCCGAGGCCCTGGCGCTCACCCCGCCGCGGACCATCCGCCGCGTGGCGCTGGCCCTGGAACAGCTGATGCGGGAGGACGCCGCCGCCGGCCGTCCCTTCATCGCCGCGCTGGTGGTCAGCCGGCAGGGCGAGGGCCTGCCGCGCGAGGGCTTCTTCGCGCTGGCCGTCGAGCTGGGGCGCTTGCCGCAGGACCCGGCGCTCCAGGCCGAGGCCTGGCGGGAGGAGTTCCGGCGCGCCGTCGACGAACGCGACGGCCACCACCACGACCCGGCCTGACAACGACGGTGCCCGCCGAAAGGCGAACGTCGGGGCTCGTGTGAGCGGAAGCGCGGCGAGGGCCCGGCATGACAGACAAAAAGAGGGCCGGCCCCCTGGTGGAGGCCGGCCCAATATCGAAGGAAACAGCAAACCATGCGCCGGTGCTAGCCAGATCATAGTTCGCTACCTAACAATTCTACCGCGCCGCAGCCGGCTTGGCCAGAGGGCGAGGCGGCTGTCGCCGGGGAGGCCGCGTTTCGGCGCGGTGACGCGGGTGAGCCCTGAGCGCCGGCGCGGCATGCTAGCCTGACGCGATGCCAGAGGACATCGCGGTGAAGGGAGGCACGCATGGAAGCATTCGGCCTGAGCGGGCTGGCGACGAGGGAGTGGCTGGGGCAGGGCGTCAGCCTGGTGGCCCTGGCGCTGTGCGTGGCCGGCTTCGCCAGCCGGCGCGACGATCGGCTGTTTGTGCTGCTGCTGTTCGCCAACGTGGCCTTCGCCGCCCAGTTCGCGCTGTTCCAGAGCTGGGTGGCGGCGGGCATCTCGGCGCTGATCGTGCTGCGCATCGCCCTGGTGCGTCGCTACCCGGGCAACGTGGCGGTGATGGCCGGGGTGCTCGTCGCGACCCTGGCGGTCGCGCTGCTGACCTGGAGTGGCCCGAGCGACCTGCCGGCGCTGCTGGCCGGACTGCTCGGCAGCTGGGGCATGTTCATGCTGCGCGGCGTCGCCATGCGCGGGGTGCTGGCCGCGGCGGCCTTCTGCTGGGTGATCAGCAATCTGCTGGCCGGCTCCATCGGCGGCACCCTCGCCGAGACGCTGATCCTCGTCACCAACCTGATCACCATCTGGCGCCTGCGACGCGCCGCCCGGCGCTATGGCCTGAGCCCCTGAGCGAAGGCGGCCGGGCCGAGGGAGCCGGCCCGAGCGGCCTACATCTGGGCGACGAGGTAGTTCTCGCGGCCGACTAGTTTGATCAGGCGCAGCTGCTGTTCCAGCCAGTGGGCGTGATCTTCCTCGGTGTCGGAGAGCAGCGGCAGCAGGATGGCGCGGGTGTTGAAGTCGCGCTCGCGCTCGCACAGGGCGATGGCGGCCTTGAGGGCGTCGCCGACCTCGTACTCGAGCTGCAGGTCGTAGCCGAGCATCTCTTCCACGTCCTTGCCGATGCGCACTTGGGTGCGGGTGTGGATGTCCGGCTTGCCTTCGAGCATCAGGATGCGCTCGATCAGCTTCTGGGCGTGGCCCTTCTCGTCGTAGAACTCGTGGTCGATGCGCTCGTGGAGCTTGGTCAGCCCCATGTCGGCATACATCTCGGCGTGCACGAAGTACTGATCCATGGCGGCGAGCTCGGCGGCGAGCAGGCCGTTCAGGGCGTCGATGATCTCTTGATGGCCTTGCATGAGCGTTCTTCCCTGTCGACGTGACGTATCAGCTGCGCATCCTAGTCCGGGGCGCGGGATTGGTCAATTTTTCTCTGCATATCAATGGCTTGAGATTGCCTTCGCGTGCGATTCGCATTCGGTCCAGGTTTCGCGTCTCGCCTCCTGCCCGCTTCTCCCGGTTGGGCGAGGCGGTTCAGGCGGTCACCCCGAAGACGCTCTTCAGGTAGCGCACATAGGCCTCGTCCCGGGACAGCATCTTGCCCGGGGCATCGGAGATCTTGGCCACCGGCTGGCCGTTGCAGGCCACCATCTTGATCACCATGTTCATCGGCTTCACGTCCGGCAGGTCGCAGGTGAGGCTGGTGCCGATGCCGAAACTGGTGCGGATGCGCCCGTCCAGCGCGGTCTTGATGCCCATCGCCGAGTCGAAGGTCAGGGCGTCGCTGAAGATCAGCGTCTTGCCGCGCGGGTCGATGCCGAGCGTCTCATAGTGGCGGATGCACTTCTCGGCGAACACCATGGGATCGCCGCTGTCGTGCCGCAGGCCGTCGAACAGCTTGGCGAAGTACAGATCGAAGTCGGCCAGGAAGGCGTCGAGGTTGATGGTGTCGGTCAGCGCCACGCCCAGGTGGCCGCGGTATTCCTGCACCCAGGCCTCCAGCGCGGTGCGCTGGCTGTCCACCAGCCGGCTGCCGAGCTGCTGGTGGGCCATCACCCACTCGTGGGCCATGGTGCCCATCGGCGCCAGGCCGTGGCGCCGGGCGATGTCGACGTTGCTGGTGCCGACGAACTGGCCGGGGAACTCCTCGGTCAGCACCTCGACGATGGCCTCCTGCACCGGCTGGGAGAGCCGCCGCCGGGTGCCGAAGTCGGCCAGCCGGAAGTCCGCCAGCTGGGCCGGCGTGTAGTCGCGGCGCAGCCGATCCATCTTCGTGCGCAGCTGCGACACGGCCTGATCGACGCTGGCCGCGGGGTTCAGGGTGTGATTGCGCACCTCGCTGATGATGGCGAGGATCACGATCTCGAACAGGATGCTGTGCGTCCAGGGGCCGTCGATGAGGATGCACAGCTCGCTGCCCTCCATGTGCAGGTCCACGTACTCGGGGCGGAAGCGGTACAGCTCCAGGAAGCGCACGAAGTCCGGCGACATGTAGGCGAAGTCGCTCAGGTAGGCGGATTCCGCCTCGCTCAGCGACAGCGAGGCCAGGCCGTCGATCTGGGCGCGGATCTCGTCGAGATAGGGGCGCAGGTCCTCGGCGTCGCGGCAGCGGAATTCCCAGGTCACGCTGGCATTGGGGTAGTTGTGGTGAACCCCCTGCATCATGGTGAGCTTGTACCAGTCGGTATCCAGCAACGAGGTGATGATCTGACCCGGGGCGCGGTACGTGGCCGCCATGAAGGATGCTCCCTGTGAATGATGGTGGACCGCTGCAGCGGCCCGCGAGACCGGCGTCTCGCGGGGGCATGATGGTAGCGTGTTCAAGAATCGGTGACGAATCGGCCCGCAGAAGGATCAGGGCGCGAGCCGGGCCGTCAGCGCCTCGAGGATGGTCTGGATGCGTGCGGCATTGGTGCCCAGGTCGCTCTGGCCGAGGCGCGAGGCCGAGCGCATGTCCACCGTGGTACCCGCCGCACTCGGCGTCAGCCGGATCACGATATCGTCCTCGAAGCCGAACCAGCGGGTGGTCGCCATCGCCTCGAGCCGGCGCTCGCTCACGGCCGCAATCGACCAGCCGCGTTCCCGGGCCAGGGCCTCGGCGGCGTCGCGCACCGCCGGCAGCGGCCGCGGGATCTCCACCGGCCCCAGATTCGGATAGCCCTCACGCTGGGCCTCGGCAAAGGCGGGGGGATAGTCGAGCGCGTTGGGCGCCGCCCGGCGCGCCTCTGCCAGCGCCTCGAAGGCCGGCGGGTCGGCGAGGTCGGTGGTGATGTCGTGGATCGGCGGCACGCTGCGGGCCAGCTCGCGCATCTGCAGCGGCTGCGCGACGATCGCCACCCCCGCCCCGATCACCAGCAGGCTCGCCAGCACCGGCCTGGCGCGCCGACAGACCACGGCGACCAGCAAGGCCGCCACGGCGACGAGCGCCGCGCCCACGGCCAGCAGGGCGGCGCGATGCAATAGCGAGAACGACTGCCCGAGCGACAGCCATTCCAGGCGATAGGCCGGCCCCGCGCCGGCCATCAGCGCCGCGGCCATCGCCAGCAGCAGCACGGCCAGCCAGGCCAGGGCGGCCGGCCAGCGGCCGCCGCGCGGTCGGGGCTTGAAGGTCAACGACATGGCGTGGCTTCCTCCCTTCGTTGCGGCATGGCCCCTACTATAGTGCCCGAGGACGCTCGTGCCGATCCTGCCGGTAGGCGCCGGTCGCCGATAGGCCGAGGCGATGGCGCCCATGTTGGCATGTCGTGAGCATGTTAAGTATCTTGGACGGGTCTTGGCGGGCTCGGCGATCCGCCCGACCCCGAACCATCCGAACACGCATTCCGCGAGGCCCCATGAATCCGACCATCGAACTGCTGAAGTCCCACCGCTCGGTGCGCAAGTTCACCGACCAGAAGCTGCCGCCCGAGCTGCTGCGGGAGCTGGTCAGCGCCGGCCAGGCCGCCGCGTCCTCCAACCACGTGCAGGCCTACAGCGTCATCCACGTGACCACCCCGGCCAAGCGCGAGCAGATCGCCGAGCTGGCCGGCGGCCAGGGCTACGTCGCCAGCGCCTCCGACTTCCTGGTGTTCTGCGCCGACATGAAGCGGCCCACCGACGCCTCCGAGCGCACCGGCGCCAACGTCGTGCGCGGCATGACCGAGCAGCTGCTGGTGGCCAGCGTCGACACCGCGCTGATGGCGCAGAACGTGGCCGTGGCCGCCGAGTCCGAGGGGCTCGGCATCTGCTACATCGGCGGCATCCGCAACAACCCGCAGGCCGTCAGCGAGCTGCTCGAGCTGCCGGAGCATGTCTATCCGGTGTTCGGCATGTGCATCGGCTACCCCGCCCACGACCCGGACGTGAAGCCGCGCCTGCCGGTCGAGGCGATCCTCAAGGAAGACCGCTACACCGACGATCGCGAACAGGTCGACGCCTACGACGACGAGATGCACCGCTACTACGGCGAGCGCACCGGCGGCACCAAGGACACCAACTGGTCGAAGAGCCTCGAGCCGCTGTTCGACACCAAGCTGCGTCCCCACATGCGCGACTTCCTGGTCAAGCGCGGCTTCGAGATGAAGTAAGTGCCAGGCGGTCAGCCCTCCTTGTTACGCTGACTTGTCGGGAGCAGGGTGCTCGGCTAAGAGTGAATCATGCGGCCGATCGGCGGGAGCCGGTGTCGCACACCATGCCGTGACCCTGTCCGCAGGCGCTGTCAACGGCGGCGCATCGTCGCCCAGCGGCTGGCGTCGGCCGGGGCCCGTCGTCCAGCGAGAAGACCGCGATCAAGTACATCTGGGCAGGTGTCTTTGCCGCGGTGCTGGTCTGGTCGGGCATCCATCCCGCGGATATTGCCACCTGGTGGCTAGAGGTGCTCCCGGCCGGTCTCGGCGCCGCCGCCCTGTGGGGCACCTGCTGCATCTTCCGGCGGATGTCCTTGGTGTACTCGCTGATCTTGGTGCACTGCATCTGCTGATTATCGGCGGGCATTACACTTACGCCGAGGTGCCTTTCTTCGATGGCGGGGTCGAGCGCAACAACGATGAAGTTGGGCCACTTCTTTCAGGGCTTCGTGCCGGCGCTGATCGCCAGGGAGCTCCTCATCAGAAAACGCGTGGTCAACGGGCGATGGTGGCTCAGGCTGTTCGTGGTTTCCGTGGTGCTGGCCATCAGCGCCTTCTACGAGCTCATCGAATGGTGGGTGGCGCTGGCGTCCCGCGAAGCGGCCGACGCCTTCCTGGGCACTCAAGGCTACGTCTGGGATACCCAGTCGGACATGGCGCTGGCCTTGCTCGGGGCCATCTGCGCCGTCGTGCTGCTTTCCAGGACGCAGGATCGCCAGATCGTCGGCTGACGGAATGACCGGATCTTGATGGTCGGCGGTAGACTAAACTGATCCCTTTTTTTATCGAGTTAAGAGTCTGTTAAGACCTCGGCGCATCTGTCATCCAGATCGTGCATCTTTGTGGCGATAGGCCTAGAGAAGGCCTGCGCCGAGTTGCTACACAATTTTATCGATCATCAGCAGTGCCAGGGCACGCCGGGCGTTTATTCAGGTCGAGACAGGTCAGCCCCGAGGCTGTCGCAATACGATGAGCATGATCATCATCCTAGGCAATTATCAGCGGAGGTGCGGGCCTTGTGCATTCTCAGGGTTAGAAGCTTCGGCAGAGCGAGATCGGGGTCGGCGGCTATCAAGGCGCCATGCATGAGCGAGGGTAATGCCCATGCTGGTCCTCGCCACTGCCGCGGCGATCAGGCCGCCGTAGATCACTTTGATCTCCAGCAGTGTCGCGAAGGCGATGGAGGGCCCGGCGATCATCCAGGTCACCGCGGTCCCGCAGAGACCGCCGACCAGGGTGGCCAGGAGCGCGAGCAACAAGCTGCGGACGATCGGCTGGCGAGGCAGCCCCCGGGTGCGGCCGGGCAAGGCTTCAAGTTGGCCCCGTGCCACTTTGCGCTGCATGACCAGGGCCGGGATTAGGGCGCTCATCAGCGACAGCATGAACGTCTGCGGCAAAAAATCGATGGCGGCCCCGCGGGCGCCCCACAAGGGAGCCGGGTCGCGGCCGCCGAAGAGGGCAAAGACGAAGGCGGCGCTGATCAGGGCGCTGATCACGGTCGCGACCAGGGTTTCCCGTCTGATAGTGCGTTTCAGTTCAGTTGGCATGGCTCGTCACCGGCTTGTTGTTGTGGGGATGGTACACAGGCCCGGTACCCACCGTGGAAAATCGAGGCACCGAGCGTATCGGGGAGAGGGCGGTGTCCCGCCCTGCAGTCTGGCTACCGAGCGGCGACACGCTGGCTGATGGCGCCGAATAGGGGGCTGCCGTCTGCCTGGCGGGCCTCCATGTGCACCTCGTCACCAAAGCGGAGGAAGGGGGCGCGGGCCTCCCCCGAATCGTCGATCTCGATGGCGCGACGCTCGGCGATGCAGGCGGAGCCGACCTCACGGTAATCGGGGTTGGACACGGTGCCCGAGCCAATTACCGTGCCGGCGGGTAGGTCTCGGGAATAGGCCGCATGGGCGACCAGTTCATGGAAGCCGACCGACATGGCGTGGCCGTTGGGATGACCAAACGGCTCGCCGTTGAGGGCAATCCGCAGATCCAGGGCGACACGTCCCTCTCGCCAGCTTGGCCCCAGTTCATCGGGGGTCACGGCGATCGGGGCCATGGAACAGCGAGGCTTGCACTGGACCATGCCGAAGCCGGTCTTCATCTCGATCGGCCCCAAATAGCGCAGGCTCCAGTCATTGACCTGAACGAGCAGGCGTATCGCGTTCATGCCGGTATCGGCATCGGCGGACATCTCCACCGCTCCGGTGATGACGGCAAACTCGCCTTCGAAATCGATGTTGTCCTGCTCCGAGGGGAAGACGCTTGGTTCGGCGGGTGACAGGAAGCGATCGGAGATCCCCTGGTACATCAACGGCCGTCCCAAGGCATGGCGCGCCTCCAGCTTGAAGACCCGCTCCATCAGTTCGCCGTGACTATCGAAGGCCGAGCCATCCAGCCATTGCCACGCGCGCGGGAGAGGGGCCAACGCCTGGTCGGGGTCGAATGGCCCCATGCCCTCTGCGCGGCCTTCGTTAAGCTGCTGATATTGATGTTCCAGGCGTGGCGCCAGTTCATCCCACCGTTCCAGCGCTTGCTGTAGCGTCGAGGCCGCTTCCGCGGGCACCATCATGGCGTTGTGGCGGCAAACCAGGTGCAGGCGACCATCGGGATGGCCATTGGCAAGAGTCGCAAATCGCATCACTCACTCCCTTCTTGCGTGGTCACCAACGCCACTGGCCGGCACCAGCCAGCCGAAGCGCGGGCAATCTTTACTGGCAGGCACATGACGTCGAAACCGGTAGACGGCAGTTGATGGAGGTTGGCCAGCTTTTCCATGTGGCAGAACACGGTTTCCGCACCCACCTTGTGGCCTTCCCAGAACAGCGAGGCATCGCCGGTTTCGCGTACGCGTGCCACCTGACTGGCTAGAGGCGGGTCCCAGCTCCAGGCATCCGTGCCGGCAATTTTCACGCCGCGTCGTGTCAGATACAGCGTGGCTTCTCGGCCCATGCCGCAACCCGAGGCCACGTAGTCGTCCTCGCCGTAGCGCTCTCCGGCCCGGGTGTTGACGAGCACGATATCACCGGGGCTCAGTTCGTGATCGATACGTTCCAGTTCGGCGGCGACCTCGGCGGCACTCACCAAGTGGCCGTCCGGGAGGTGCCGAAAGTCGAGTTTGATGCCGGGACCAATACACCACTCCAGTGGCACCTCGTCGATGGTCATCGCTGGTTTGCCGCCGTCCATAGTGGGGTGGTAGTGCCAGGGAGCATCCATATGAGTCCCGTTGTGCGTGCTTATCACGCAACGCTCGACGGCAGCGCCCTTGCCGTCCAGTTGCTGGTCGACAGGGATGCCGAAGATGTCCTTGAAATCCCTGGCGCCCTGATCATGGTCGATGTAGTCGATCTGCGGTCCCAGTCCCGGCGGGTCCGAGGCAATGCCGTCGGTTAGGCTTACCGCCAGGTCGATCAGGGTCTTTCCTCGTGTGAGCATGGTGATCTCCCGGTTATGTTGGAGTTGCCCGATGAAATAAACTCAGTAGCGATCAAGGTCTTCGGCCAGCGTCACGGGGCCTTCAAATAGCTCACTGACTCCGCGTGTATAACTGCTCAACCCCGTTTCACCATCAAGTCCTGGAGCGATATGGGTGAGTACTACCTGTCCGACACCGGCCTCAGCAGCCATCTTGCCTACTTCTTCCGGAGTCAGATGATTTTCTTGCATGTGCTGGATCATGGGCTGGAGAGCCTCTTCGGGAATATCCTTAGCGTGCCGGAGCACCCTGCTCATGCGGTTTAGGTCGATTACCTCACTGACCAACACGTCAGCGCCATGGGCGAGCTCGATCACATTTTCGGAAGGGCCGGTATCGCCGGTGTAGACATAGCTGCGTTGAGGCGTCTCAATACGGTAGGCATAGGAGCGTGAGTACTTAGCTTCGGCACTATTCTGAGGGAAGTGATAGTGTTGGTTTGTAATGGCAAGTACGCGGATATTGGAATCACGATAGACTTCAGTGGGCTCGGTCATGTTTGAAGCAAGGTCTTGCGGATTTACGGTATCTGCCAGGGGGGGCTTGTGTACTGAGTTTGAAGTTCCAATTGGGGCCATTTCCGTGGCATAAAAGGCTTTAGTCAAGTTTTCCACCATGTTGACGGTTCCGGGAGGCCCGATGATAGGAAGAGAGGTGGTGTGATTGAAAACCCAACGGCTGGTGATCAGTTGTCCAAGATCTGCATTATGGTCAACGTGGTGATGAGAGAGGAAGATGGCCTGGACCGATTCCATCGGGATTCCTGATTTCACCATTTGACGTTCAGTGCCAGACCCCGTGTCAAAGAGGTAAGTTTGTCCATTAACTAGAATAGCATTGGCTGACTCGGAACGCTGCTCACGAATGATTGGTCCGCCGCCGGTTCCCAGGGTGACGAAGCTCACGTTACTATTTGAGTCATGCTCTTTTTGTTGTGCTATAATAGTGTCAGAAACACAAAAAAAAGCGAGCAAGACTAGGCATGAGTTAAGCAGGTTTTTCATAAGGGTGTCCTTGTAACTAGGGATATGTGGTTTGGTCAGAACGACAATGTTATTCCAGTGACGAAAACATTGCTTTTTCTGTCATCATTGATGCCCTGGTGGCGCCTGTAGTGAGCGAAAAGCCCTTGCCCGTGAATCGTCGCGGTGATGCCGGCGCCGACCACGGCATAGGTGGCCTCGTCGTTGATGTTGTCCAGGGAGTTCTCGTATTCGTGCTCGACGCCGACCATGACGCTGGGGAGCCACTGAAACTTCGGCGTTGCTTGCGGAGCGCGCTGAAGCTTGAAATGCGCCCAAGCCAAGCCAAAGTCCTCGTCGGCACCGTCGACACCGGTGGTCTCCGGCAGTTCCATGTGGCCCAGACGGGGCGTGGTCCGGCCGAGATCACTGTGATGGTAGAGAGCGCCGAAGCGTGGGTGGGCGAGGGTGCCATCGGGAAGCCAGCGGGTGTTGTCTCCCAGCCACGAGCCCACGACGTCAGCCTGTAAATAATAGCGGTCGTCATCCTGTTTCTTTTGCAGGTCCGCTGGACCGTGGGGAGTTGGAATGTTGTAGGCACGATTCTCTGTTTCGCCCCAGAGATACATGCCACGGGTAGTGATGCCCCAGTGGTCGGTAAACTTATGTAAATAGTCAAGGCGCAGGCCCCGGCTGTCGCGAATAACCTCAGTGCCACTGTTCTGGTCTTCACTTTCGAAATTATTGGCGACTAATCCGATCCCCCACATGACATTCTCGTTAGGCAGGTGCAGAAGCTCAAGTTCGGCATGATAGAGTTCGCTGCCAAGGTTCAGTGAGTGTGGGTCGGCATCTCCTTCCGTACGTGCTCCGTTGATCCGTAAATAGCTGGATCCTGACGAGGAAGGGAGTTCTAGCATAAGGTTAACAGGTGTAATTAGAATATTGTTTCCTTCACGAAAATCATCGAGGTTCGGATTACTGTTTTTGGCGCCGTACGCGAAACGCGCTGATCCCATGCGCGATTGGGCAGTCCCAAATTTTTCATTGGAAAAGAAAGGGGAAAGAAGTCCAGCGTTTCCGAGGTTGATCAGCGAGCGGGCCCCCTGGGAGAGCTGAGGGGGGCGAGACTCGCCGGTTGTCGGGGAAGTGGCCTGTGGTTGCTGAGCAAGTGTCTGATGTGCGGAAAGTAGGGTTACCGCAGATGCTCCCACTATCAGGGCATGCTTTATCATCGTGAGCTCTCTGTCATTATTGTGCTGATGAATATTGAATTCAGCTTTTTGAATTTGTTTGCATGGCAAACAAGTGACCTGTGCACGGCGTGAATGCAGGGTCTTTATCCACATTAATTCTCACGGGGAGTGGTTAAAAACCACTTTATTGCATATCAAATATTGATGGCGTAAATGCGCGAATAAATAAAAACCTTGCGCCTAAAGTCGCAAGGTTTCTCCTTGATCAGGCTGTCTTTCCACCCAGTGTTTTGGCGAACCAGTCGGCAATATAGTGTCTTCCGAAGTTCATGTTGTCGGCACCGACATGCTCCACACCACCCTCTCTTTCGGTGAATATCTTCAACTCACGGCGCGGTGAATTGGTCAGCTGCTCGTAGGATTGATGCGCGTAGTCGAGACTGATCTGGCGATCCTTGGCGCCGTGCGTGACCAGGAACGGCACCTTGATACGCTCCATGACGCCATTCAGGGTCATGCCTTCGGCACGCCGTAAGAACTCATCTCGGTCGTTGGTGCCAAAGACCCATTGCACATGGTTCCAGTAATGGGGGACAGGGTTTTCGCCTTCGCGCTGAAGGCGTTTATGTTGCACTTCAGCCCAGTTGTGATTTGCCCCCCATACTGCCCCGGAGGCAAAGCGAGGTTCCATGGCGCATACCCGCGGTGCGTAATAGCCGCCCAGCGAAATCCCGGTAATCCCGATTCGGTCGGGGTCGATCCCGGGCTGGTCGGCGAGCCATTCGTACACGGGGGTCCCCCATTGTTCGGCCTGCCAGGTGGCAGGAAGATCCTGCAGGCGCAGACTCTCGCCGGTCCCGGGCTGATCCACGCAAAGACAGCTGATGCCTCGACGAGCCAGTTCTTCGGGCAAGCGTGACCACCACAGCAGTTCCTTGCAGCTATCCAGGCCGTTGAGGAACACGACGGCTGGCGCTGGCCCTTCCACCCCTTGGGCATGACTCAAGAGTACGGCGATATGCTTGTCACCGTAGGGGATCTCATGGCGGGTGACGTTGAGGCTGCCCAGGCGCGCCCCCTCGTCGAACGCTTTTCGCCCCTTGAGAAAGGTCTCAAGCCGGTCCCTGGAACCCTGGGTCTGCATGCGTTCGGCGATCAGGTAATACAGTGATGCACGGTGTAACTTGTCGCTGGCGGAGAAGCCGTGGTTCCTGGCGGTGTCCTCGTTGGCCAGAGAAACCAGCTGGTCAGCCTTGCGAACCCATTCTCGCATGAACTCCTGCGTGCCCACGTCCTCGCCTTCCGTGGAAGCCTCGAGAAGGGGCTGGCACATGTCCATGATGTCGCCAAGCTTGGCGCCGCTTTCCATGGCGATGGCAACGGAAAGGTTCCATACATAGTTGGGAAAATAGTTGAACAATGCCATTCGGCTTCGCTCCTTGCTGGATGGGGAATGGTGTCAAATCGGCTCGGCCATGAGAGTCATGCACTGGCGGTTGATCTCCGCAGGGTCGACGTCCTGGCGTTTACCCATCTGCATGTCTCCGATCGCCAGCGAGTTAAAGTTGACGAAACGACAGCGCTCGATGCGCCGGTTACGGTAACGGGTCAGCGCCAGATCCGGGGCGTCTCCGGTCGCCAGTTCGTCGGCCAGGACGACGGCATCTTCGATGGCCATGCCGGCACCCTGGGCGAGATGGGGGGTCGACGCATGGACGGCATCGCCTAGCAGTGCAACGCGTCCTTTATGCCATGCCTCTTCCAGGAAGATCGCTTCAAGCGGCTTGGCGACAACGCCGGCGTTTTCGGTCACGTTGTCCATCAGCCTTTGAATCTGCGGTGCTGCATGTAAGGCTCGCTTATGCATCATGGTGCAGGCATTATCGCGTTCGAACTGGAAACCAACCGGCTCTTCGCTGAGCATGAACAGATACATGAGGTCGGCGGAAAGCGGGGTGAGGCCGGCATTGACTCGACCGTAATAAAGCTGGATTCCCGTGACTTCCGCCGGGCGCGGAATGTTGTAGCGCCACACCCATTGGCCGGTATAGCGAGGCTGTGGTGCCTGCGGGAAAAGCGCTTGGCGGGTTTGCGAAAAGATGCCATCGGCCCCCACCAGCACATGAAAGGTGTCGCTGGTGCCATCACTCAAGGTGGCTTCGACGCCGGCCCCGGTATCCGTCCATTTTTCCACGATGGTACCCAGGCGAATGTCGGTACCGAGTTCCCGTGCCTTGCCGGCGAGAATGTTCTGCAGTGACGTACGTTGAATGCCGACATTGGAAGGCAAGTGCTCCCCGGCCAGTCGGGGTGCCTTGAAGGAAAAGAGAGAGTCCCCTCTCGGCCCGAAGCCCATGGTGGTATCAAAGCCATAGGACTGCGCCAGGTAATCATCGAGAATGTCCAGCTCCTGCATGGCCCTAAGGACATTGAACTGTTGGATGATACCCACGCCACTGGCTGGCCATTCGGGCGATTTTTCGACCAGCGTGACCGAGAAATCCTTGCGTCGAAGAGCGATGGCAGCGGTCAGGCCGCCTATGCCGCCGCCTGTCACGAGGATCTTGTCGTTTGTCATGTCAATTACCTCCCGTTACGAAATTATTCAGTGAGTCATCGTGATAAGAATCGAGGGACCCATCGTTGGGGGTTAGGGCGATGATAGGTGGCTGGATGACATCGATGACGCAGCGCTTTGCATCAGGTCAGTCAGCCAGCGGATGCCGGGGTCCTGGTCGCGATAGGCATGCCACTGGATGCGTTCTTCCAGCAACGGCATGTCGAAGGGGAGCGGGTGGATATCGACGCCGATCAGGGATTGATATTGCAGGGCCATGTGCTTGTGCACGGTCGCTATCCGATCGCTTCCCAGGATGAGCTGAGGCAGCGATGCGAAGGTGTAGCTGGTCAGCGAGATATCACGATGGATGCCTTTTTTTTCCAGCCATTGCTGCTCGAAGGTCGCTGCGCCGGTAGTGGGCTCCATCTTCACATGACGCGCTCCGGCGTAGCGCTCCATGGTCATGGGCTCGCCATGGTGGCGACTGCTGGCGCAGGTGATACAGACGTATTCTTCGCTGAACAGGTACTCGCTGGGGTGTTCGGGCGAGGTCAGCGGTGCGGGAGCCACCAGTACGTCCGCGTCCCCCTTCTCGATGGCCTGATAGGGAGACTCGACCTGAGGAAGAAACTGAAAGCGGATGCTCGACGACACCCTGTCCGCCAGCTCCAGTACCCTGGGCATCAGGGTCGACATGGTGAAGTCCGACAGGATGATGCGAAAGTCTCGGGTCGACTGGCTCGGATCGAAGGTCAGGTCTGTGGCGACGGTGGCCTCGATACGCACCAGGATATCTCTCACCGAATGTTGCATGGCTTGCGCTCGTGGCGTGAGCTCCATTCGCCGCCCTACCTGAACCAGCAGCGGGTCATCGAAATAGGTCCTGAGACGAGTGAGAGCGTTCGACATGGCCGACTGGGTCAGGCTCATACGCTCTGACGCACGGCTCACGGACTTGAGCGTCAGCATGTGGTCGAGTGCCACTAGCAGGTTGAGATCCAGCTTATTGAAGTGCATAGCGTGTCACAAAATGGTTGTCGTAGTTGTGCGGGAATTTATGCCTTGGATGGCATAAAGCTGTGAAATTGATATTATGAATATAGCCATGGGCGACATAAATAAATAAGACTTTGGTCATTCATTGAAATGATCCATTGGTTGGATCACGCAAAACAATTTTTCACCCTCAAGCGTTCCTCATAGCTTTGCCTCATCGGAGCAGTAGAGTTACTTCTCCTAACACCAATAATTCAGTTAACGAGGAAGTTATGCGGATCATTGGACCTGATGAGGTCGTGTTTGGCGTCGACGATGTCGAGGCGTCGAGGACGTTTCTGTTAGACTTCGGTCTCAAGGAGCGCCAGCAGGCAGATGGCAGCCTGCGATTCGAGGCCCTGGATGGCACGGCCATTTGCATTCATCGACGTGATGCGAAGGCATTGCCGGCGCCCTTGCCGACCGCCAACAGTCTGCGTCAGACCGTATGGGGAGTGGAGGATCAGCAGGCGTTGGAGGCCATTGCCGAAGAGCTGTCCCGGGACCGTGACGTCCAGGTCGCGCCGGATGGTAGAATCACCTGCCAGGACGATGTGGGTTTCGAGATTGCTTTCCAGGTCACGGTACGTCGCCCGCTCGATCTGGCGGCCGAACGGATAAACTCCCCGGGAGCGAATCCGGCACGTGGAGCCAATCAAATCGGTGCCGATGAGAACGCCTCGGCGCTCCCAAGGACCCTCTCCCACGTGGTGTTCTTCACGCCGGATATGCAGCGCATGCAGCGCTTCTACATCGAGCGGCTGGGCTTCATGGTCACCGATCACTTCACCAACACCGGTCCTTTCCTGCGCCCCCGGGCCAATGACGATCACCATGTCCTTTTCCTGATCCAGACTCCGGATTACATGCAGGGGCTCGAGCATGTGGCGTTCCACATGCAGGGGCCCACCGAGTTGATGCTGGCGGGCACGCGCATGGTCAACAAGGGCTATGAGAGCTTCTGGGGCCCAGGCAAGCATAAGTTCGGCTCCAATTGGTTCTGGTATTTCAATTCACCGATGGGCGTGCATGTCGAGTATGACGCCGACATGGACAAGCATGACGAGCACTGGACGCCGCGTGAGGCGATTTCCAATGCCGAAAATTCCCAGCTGTTTCTGTTCCAGAGCACACCCAAGTGGGCCCCGATGGGTGGCCCCCCTCCGGGGAAGGGCAAGTAACCGATGCCGCTGCGGTGGGTCTTCCTGGCCACGCTGGACGTTATCCCGATTGGCGAGTCGAGAGGGTTCGACCCGCAAGGCCAGGGGAGAGACAGCCTTTTCGTGGTGAGGACGGGGCAGGCGAGCGTGGTGGCCTATCGTAATGCCTGCCCGCATGTGGCGGGTGCGCGCATGGCGTGGAAGAAGGACCGGTTTCTGAGCAGCGACGGTCGCCATATCACCTGTTTCGCCCATGGCGCGTTGTTTCGGCTCGAGGATGGGCTCTGCGTGGCAGGGCCATGTCCGGGACGGCGACTCGAGATGGTGGAAATTGCGATTCGAGACGGGGCGCTCTATCTGTGGGCGGGATGAGCCTTTCCACATGTTTGTCCTTCCGCCAGTCAACTTTCGGCTAAAGAACTCGGGGTGAAGTCACTACTTTTCTCTTACTATCATCAATGCGAAACGGCCGGTCGCTGCTTCGGTGCTGCTGGCCTCGACGCTCGATCTCTATCGGCAGGATCGCAAGCAGATCGGGCGACTGAATTGGCGCCTGCGCGGCGCGGTGTAACTGGATCGCCTCGGGTTTCGTAGACACCTCCAGGCTTAGCGTCTGACGCTGCCGCGGCCGGCGATGGATCGCCGAAGGGGGCACGGCCATGTCGCAGTGTTCTTGCAGGCCCTCGGGCCTTGATGCTTGGCCTTGCCTGAACTGATCCCCTTTTTTCGTGACCTTCTGCCCCTGTTATGGCCCCGGCCGTTCTGTCATCTTGACCGCCCACGACAGGGGCCGCGGGACGCGGGCCGGTTTCCAGGGTTTGAGGGGTGTCATGATGATCTACGTCGCGTTCTTCCTGATCTTCGTCGGTGTGACGTTCGCGCTGCATCAGGTGTACAGCGTGCACTACGCGATCAACTTCGAGGACGAGGAGGAGCGCCCGGAGCGGGTCAACCAGGCGCTGACGACGCTTTGCGCCGCGGCCGAGGAGTGCCGCGACGGCCGGCCCTCGGCAGGGTTCGAGCAGGCGGTGGCCCGTATCTTCGGCGGCGGCGTCGATCCGCGGCTGGTGCTGGCGGCGCTGGCGCCGGGCCGGCGGAAGGCCTTCGCCGAGCCGCTGCTGCGCCGGCGCGGGCGCATCGACACCCGCGGCGAGCTGACCGTGGCGCACCTGCCGGGCTGGAAGACCCGCCCGCCGCGGCGCTATCGGCGCGGGCCGATGCTGGTGCTGGTCATGGCCTGCAGCCTGATGGCGCTGTTCTGGGGCGGGATGAGCATCTTCACCGCGGCCTATCCGGTGGCGGTGCCGGCGCTGGCCTGGGCCAACAACCTGGCCGTGCTGACGTCGCTGGTCTATGCCTCGGCGCTGCTGGCCTTCGCCGTCTCGAAGCTCGACCTCTACCTGCATGATCTCCAGCAGATCGGCCGGCTGCACCGGCGCCTGCACGAGGCGCCGCGCGCCTGAGTTCAGAAGGCGTCGATCAGCTCGCCCAGCGTCGCCATGGCCGCCTCGCTGCGCGGCGTCCAGGGATGGCCGTAGCTCAGGCGCAGGCAGTGGCGAAAGCCCTGGGTGGCGGAGAAGATCGGCCCCGGTGCCAGGCTGATGCCACGCTCCCGGGCCAGATGGAACAGGCGCAGCGAGTCCACCCGTTCGGGCAGTTCGAACCACAGGAAGTAGCCGCCGGCCGGGCGGGTGGCCCGGGTCTCGGCCGGGAAGTGATGCGCGGCCGCGGCCAGCATCCGGCCCTGCTGGGTCTCCAGGGCATGGCGAAGCTGGCGCAGGTGGCGGTCATAGCCGCCATGCTGAAGATAGTCGGCGATGGCCGTCTGGGCCGGCACCGAGGGCGAGATGGTCGTCATCAGCTTGAGCCGCGAGATCGCCTCCGCGAAGCGCCCGGCCGCCACCCAGCCGACCCGATACCCCGGCGCCAGGCTCTTCGAGAACGAGCCGCAGTGGATGACCAGGCCCTCGTCGTCGAACTGCTTCACCGGCTTCGGCGGCGTGGTGGCGAAGTGCAGCTCCGCGTAGGCGTCGTCCTCGATCAGCGGCACCTGGTGGCGCTTGATCAGCGCGTAGAGCGCGCGTTTCTTGTCGTCGTCCAGGCTCGCGCCCAGCGGGTTCTGCAGATGGCTCATGAACCAGCAGGCCTTGATCGGCAGCCGCGCCAGGCTGTCCGCCAGCACGTCCAGGTCGACGCCCTCGCGCGGGTGCACGGGAATCTCCACCGCCCTGAGCTTCAGGCGCTCGAGGATCTGCAGGCTGGCGTAGAAGGCCGGTGACTCGATGGCGACCAGGTCCCCGGGCTCGGTCACGCACTGCAAGCCCAGGTTCAGCGCCTCCATGGCGCCGCTGGTGATCACCAGCTCCTCGGGCGGCAGCGGCATCCCCTTCAGCGTGTAGCGCAGCACGATCTGGCGGCGCAGGTCGGCGTCGCCCGTCGTCATGTCGCGCAGCACGTCGCCGCCGCTCATCCCGCGCAGGCCCTTGGCCATGCTGCGGGCCAGCCGGGCGAGCGGGAACAGCTCCGGGCTGGGGAAGGCCGAGCCGAACGGCACGGTGTCGGGGTCCTGGAGCGAGTCGAGCACCGAGAACACCAGCTCGCTGACGGCCACGTCGGCGCTCTCCTGCCGGCTCGGCGTCATGCGCGGCTCGTGCAGCACCCGCCGGGCCTGCTCGCGCACGTAATAGCCGGAGCGCGACCTGGCCACGATCAGCCCGCGATCCTCCAGCAGATAGTAGGCCTGGAAGACGGTGGAGTGGCTGATGCCGTACTGGCGACTGGCCTGGCGCACCGAGGGCACCCGCTCGCCCGGGGCCAGCACGCCCTCGCGGATCAGCTCGGCGATCCGGTCGGCGAATGTCTCGTAGCGTTTCATCGGCGGCTCGCGGCCCCGTCATCGCAGTGGCGGAAGGAAGAGCATTCCACCACGCCCGGCGCCGCGGCGGAAGGCGACACGACAACGCCCCGACCAGGAAGGGCCGGGGCGTGGGGCTAGCCGGTGGAGGCACGGCGCATCACTTGAAGCGTGAGCGAGCCTTCTCGAGGGAATCGCTCAGCGAGCTCCAGGCGCTTTCCGCGCCGGCCTTGAGGTCGTCCCAGGCGTCGTCGCTGGAGTCGCGCAGTTCGTCGAGCTTCTGGCGCATCTCGTCACGCCTGGCCTCGAGCTCGTCGACTTCCTTCTCGTGCTCGATGCGCTGGTCGGCCTCGGCGCCCCTGGCACGGGCCTTCAGCTTGTCCACCTCGGCCTGCAGCTCGTCCAGCTTGGCGCGCAGCTTCTGTTCGTAGGCATTCCGGTCGCTCATGGGAAGACTCCTTTCCGTGGGCGCGTGAATCACGATTCGCTCGTGCCCGTCGCGGGGCAACACGATGTGGTCGTTACAGGGTGGCATATCCCCCCCGGGAACTGGCAAGGTCGCGCGTATCGGCATATGTCTCGTCGGTGCCGTGCGGCGCCGACCCTCCACTGATCATCAGCCCGGCGAGCCTGGCGGAGGTACCATGAAGTCTCTTACGAGCACGAGGTTCGCAATTCTCGGGGCGGCGCTGGTCGCGATCAGCTACGGCCTGGCGCGCTTCGCCTTCGGCCTGTTCGTGCCGCAGATCCGCGACGCGCTGGAGCTCACGCCCTACGCCATCGGCATCATCGGCGCGCTGCCGCTGATCAGCTTCCTGCTGTCCACGGTGGTCGCGCCCTTCATCACCGACCATCTCGGCGCCCGCAACACGGCGGTGCTGTCCGGCCTGTTCGGCGTCGTCGGCCTGGGGCTGATCAGCCAGGCCTCCGACGCGCTGATGCTGGGCAGCGGCGTGTTCGCCTGCGGCATCTGCACCGGCCTGATGATGCCGGCCCTCTCGGCCGCCATGCAGGCGATGGTGAGGCGCTCGCTGCACGGGCGGGTCAGCTCGGTGATGAACGCCGGCACCAGCATCGGCGTGATCGTCGCCGTGCCCACGGTGCTGTTCATGGTCGGCGCCTGGCGGCTGGCCTATCTCTCGTTCGCGATCTGCACCGCCATCGGCGTGATCGCCGCCTGGTGGTTGCTGCCCTCGGTGTCGCGCATCGTGCCCTCGAACGCCGCGCCGCCACCGCCGCTCCCCGAGCTGCCCTGGTCGCGGCTGGTGCGGCTGTCGCTGTTCTCCTTCGTGATGGGCTTCGTCTCGTCCGCCTACTGGATCTTCGCGCCCGACCTGGTCGTCACCCTCGGCGGCCTGCCGCCGGCCTCCACCGGTTGGCTGTGGCTGGCGGTGGGCATCGCCGGCCTCGGCGGCGCCGTGGTGGCCGACCTGGCCGACCGCAACAACCCGCCGATCACTCACGCGCTGATGCTGATGATGCTGGCCGCCAGCCTGGCGCTGCTCGCGGCCAGCCCCGCCCAGACGCCGCTGGCGGCGTTCTCCGCGCTGGTCTTCGGCCTGGCCTACATGAGCCTGACGGGGCTGTATCTGATGACCGGCATCCGCCTGCTGCCGGGCCGGCTGTCGGTGGGGCCGGTGCTGCCCTTCATGGCGGTGTCGCTGGGGCAGGCCACCGGCTCGCCGGTGGTCGGCGGGCTGGTCAATGCCTTCGGCTATGCGACGGCGTTCTCCATGTTCGCCGCGCTGGGCATCCTGGTGGCCATCCTGTCGCCCTTCTATCCGGGCCATATCGAGCAAGCGGACGAGGACGCGGAAGCCGAGGAGGATACCGGCCTGCAGGCGGCCTACGACCAACAGCTGCAGAACGAGGAGGGCGAGCCGCTGGAGGATCCGGAAGAGCCGCAAGAATCGCAAGAGTCGCAAGAGTCGCAAGAGTCGCAAGAGTCGCAAGAGTCGCAAGAGTCGCAAGAGCAGGAGGCGCTTGCCGAGGCGTCCGCCGATACCGCTTCCGAAGAAGGCCCGGCGGAGCACTCCCGCCAGAGTGCCCGGTAACGCCTCTGGCGATCCGCGCGGCCTCGGGGCTCGAGAGAGGTCGCGTCAGCCGCCGGGGGGCGGCTGACGACAACGGCCGGCCGGGCCGGCCCGTGCGCCTCACTCGGGCAGGCGCAGTTGCTGCAGCAGGGTCTGGCGGGCGTGGGCGACCCGCGCCTGGCGCAGGGCCTGCGGCCTCCATACCAGGTAGTAGTGGATCTCGTGGGTGCCCACGGGGGAGGCGATCTCGGCCAGCTCGCCCCGGGCCATCTGCTGGCGGCAGAGGTACTCCGGCATCACCGACCAGCCGAAGCCCTGCATGAGCAGCTGACGCTGGGCCCTCAGGTCCTGGTTGACCACGTAGGGCACCAGGTCGTCGGCGCCGATCCGGTTCTTTTGCAGCCAGCGCTCGATCATCGACAGTTCCAGGTCGTAGGCCAGCAGCGGGGTCTCGCGGATGTCGCCGGCGAAGTCGTCGGACGCCGCCAGCCGTGCCGCCACCGCTGGCGCGGCCACGGGCAGTACCCGGCTGGTGAAGAGCGGCTCGCTCTTCAGGCGGCCGTCGACCACCGGGTGAGCCGAGATGCCCAGGTCGCAGTGGCCTTCCAGCAGCATGCTGGTCACCATGTCGCCGCCACCGCTATGCAGGCGCACCCTCACGCCCGCCTCGAGCAGCGGCAGCAGCCGCTGGCCGAGAATCTCGGCCATCACATCGGCATGCCCGACCAGCTGCAGCACCCCCGAGATATCCATCGACCGGGCCCGCGCCGAGGCCAGGGCGGCCTCGGCGGCGTCCAGCTTGTCGCCGATGTCCATGGCCAGCGCCTCGGCGGCGGCGGTCGGCGTCACGCCGGTCGGCGAGCGCTCGAACAGCGGCCGGCCGACGGCGACCTCGAGCCCGGCGATGTGCTGCGAGACGGCGGGCTGAGTGAGATTCAGCGCTCGCGCCGCGCCGCTGATGGAGCACTGGCGATACACCTCGATGAAGGTGCGCATGCGGGTCAGGGACATGGCCGATCCATAAATTTTCTTATGACCCCGGCAGCCTAGCATTGTTACCCCTCCGACACCCGTCAGGCCTAGGATGCCGACATCGAACGTCATCCACGCCCCGACGGCAGGAGGAATCATGTCCAGCGAGAACACGCGCCACGATCTGCTCAAGGTCCTGAACAGCATGAAGCAGCGCCAGGCCGCGGCCGGCACCGCCGACGCGGCCCTGCGCAAGGACCGCCTGCAGCGCGGCATCCGCCTGATCCGTGACCACCACGAGGCGCTGATCCAGGCGATGAGCGACGACTTCGGCCATCGCAGCCACTTCCAGGCCGGCTCCTCCGACCTGGCCGGCAGCATCAAGATGCTGCAGCACGCCATCGACCACGTCGACGAGTGGATGCAGGCCGAGACCGCGGAAGCCCCCGACCCCGGCATGACCACCGAGATCCACTATCAGCCGCTGGGCGTGGTCGGCGTCATCAGTCCCTGGAACTTCCCGATCAATCTGGCCTTCGGCCCGCTGGCCGGGGTGTTCGCCGCCGGCAACACCGCCATGCTCAAGCCCTCCGAACTGACGCCGAGGACCTCCGATCTGCTGGCCGAGCTGATCGGGCGCTACTACGGTCCCGAGGAGCTGGCCGTGGTGCTGGGCGAGGCCGACGTGGCCCAGGCCTTCAGCACGCTGCCGTTCGATCACCTGGTGTTCACCGGCAGCACCGCGGTGGGTCGCCACGTGATGCGCGCCGCCGCCGACAACCTGGTGCCCGTGACGCTGGAGCTCGGCGGCAAGTCGCCGGTGCTGGTGTCCCGCGAGGCCGACCTGACCAAGGCCGTGGAGCGCACCCTGACCGGCAAGACCTTCAACGCCGGCCAGATCTGCATCGCGCCCGATTACGTGCTGCTGCCGGAAGAGCAGACGCGGGACTTCACCGCCCTGGCCCGGGACTTCCTCGCCCGCAGCTACCCGAGCGTCCAGCACAACGACGACTACACCGCCATCGTCAGCGACCGGCACTACCAGCGGCTGATCTCGCTGCTGGAGGATGCCCGCGAGAAGGGCGCCGAGATCGTCAACCTGGGGCCCGAGGACGAGCCGGCCTACCGGGAAGACAGCCGCAAGATCGCCCCGCACCTGGTGATCGGCGCGACCGACGACATGGCCATCATGCAGGAGGAGATCTTCGGGCCGCTGCTGCCGATCCGCACCTACGACCAGGAGCGTGAGGCGGTGGCCTATATCACCGGCAACCCGCGCCCCCTGGCGGCCTACTACTTCAGCGAGGACACCGAGGCGCAGCGGGCCTTCGCCGAGAGCACCATCTCCGGCGCGCTGGTGGTCAACGACGTGATGGCCCACGTGTCCATCGATTCGCTGCCGTTCGGTGGCGTCGGCCCCTCCGGCATCGGCGCCTACCATGGCGTGCATGGCTTCCGCCGCTTCTCCCACGCCAAGCCGCTGGTGGTGCAGAGCGAGGAAGGCCTTGGCAACCTGCGGCTGCGCGCGCCCTATGATGACAAGTACGCCGAGCTCAAGGCCCTGCTCGAGGGCTGAGCCTGCCGCCCGACCGCCGA
Organism: Halomonas sp. B23F22_10; assembly: GCF_043496975.1. Taxonomy (NCBI): domain Bacteria; kingdom Pseudomonadati; phylum Pseudomonadota; class Gammaproteobacteria; order Oceanospirillales; family Halomonadaceae; genus Halomonas; species Halomonas sp. B23F22_10. The sequence continues at coordinate 294,358 of NZ_JBIEKF010000003.1, forward strand.
ATGACACGACCGAGAGGTGACCGATGAAGATCCTGATGGTGCTGACATCCCACGACGCGCTGGGCGACACCGGCCACAAGACCGGCTTCTGGCTCGAGGAATTCGCCGCCCCGTACTATGCCTTCCGTGACGCCGGCGCCGAGCTGGTGCTGGCCTCGCCCGAGGGCGGCCAGCCGCCGCTGGACCCCAACAGCGAACTGCCGGACTTCCAGACCCCGGCCACCGAACGCTTCCGCGAGGACGCGCAGGCCCAGCATGCCCTGGCCGGCACCGTGCGCCTGGACGAGGTGAACGAGGCCGACTTCGATGCGGTGTTCTACCCGGGCGGCCATGGCCCGCTGTGGGACCTGGCCGAGTCGCGCACGTCGATCGAGCTGATCGAAGCCTTCGAGCGCGCCGGCAAGCCGATCAGCTTCGTCTGCCACGCCCCGGGCGTGCTGCGTCACGTGAAGGCCGCCGATGGCGCCCCGCTGATCCGGGATCGCCGGGTCACCGGCTTCACCAACGGCGAGGAAGCCGGCGTCGGCCTGACCGAGGTGGTGCCGTTCCTGATCGAGGACGAGTTCCAGCGCCTGGGCGCCCGCTACGAGAAGGGCGAGGACTGGCAGTCCTACTGCGTCGAGGACGGCCGCCTGATCACCGGCCAGAACCCCGCCAGCTCCGAGGCCGTGGCCCGGGCCCTGCTCAAGCGGCTGGCGTGACCGCGGGGCCACGCGGCCCCGCGCTTTCCCGGGGCCGCGTCCGAGGGCGCGGGCCACCGCCTTCCTTGCCGGCGCCGCGCACCGACGCGGCGCCGCCTCACTGGTACTTGTGCTGCCAGCCCTTCACCGCGATCTGCTCCTTGAGCAGGTCCAGCATGTCCACCAGCACCTGCTCGGTGATCCGTTCGGTCTCGGGGTCGGTGCGCAGCCAGGCATCGAAGCCGCTCTCGGCCAGGTGTTCCACCAGGGCGGAGAACTCCGACGACGTGAGGCCCGCCAGCGCCTCGTCGACCAGGTGGCAGGCCAGGTCGGAGAGCGAGGCCTCGAGCCCGCGGGTCAGCGGGCCGCCCATCGGCAGGCGCGCGAGCCGCCTGAGCTCCGGGCTCTCGGCCAGGGTGCGGCCGACCAGCCCGCGCACGTAGCGCAGGGTGTCGTCGCGGTTGCGGTCGTAGGCGTCGCCGGCCATGGCCTCCAGCCGCTGGCTGATCTCGCGGATCAGCGCCTGCTTGCGCGGCTGCACCACGCGTTCGATCACCGGCGCCGAGAGCCCGTCGCCGGCGCGGATCTCCTGCTGCACGTTGTCCAGCATGCGGATGGCGATGCGGTCGGTGAGCTCCTCCAGCAGGATGTCGTAGTACTTGGCGGCCACGCCGTAGAGGTACCAGCGGCGCACGTCGATCAGGCCCATGCGCTGCAGGCGATGCAGCAGCGAGATCACGCGCAGGATGCGCAGCAGCCGGAAGCCGCCCAGCGGGATGCAGCCGAGCACGTCGTACCAGTGCACGAAGGGGTAGAAGAACCAGCGGTGATAGTGGCGCTCGGCGATGGCCACCGCCCAGCCCAGCATCACGTCGATCAGGAAGATGCCGACGAACGCCAGGTCGATGGTGAGGAAGTTGGCGTGGATGTGCCGTTCGTAGGCGCCGTACAGCCCGGGGGCCACGGCCTCGAAGGCGGCGTTCAGCGGCGGCAGCAGGAACAGGCTGTCGAACAGCAGCAGCCCCAGGTTGGCGATCACCAGCGCGATGATGAACAGGTCCCACACCAGGTGGGCCCGTTCCAGGGCGGGCGAGGTCGTGCGCGTGGCAGGCATGGCGCCTCCTTGAGCTCGATGCCGAAGGGTCGCCTCTCATCCTAAAGCCTCGGCCAGCCGCCGACACCCCGGGCGTGCTCAACGACGGCGCCGCCGCCGGGCACTCCGGAACGGCCGTGCCCGTGCCGTCAGGCGCCGCCTCGCCACTCCCGAAGCAGCCGGCTCACCAGCTCGCCGGCGGGGAGTTCGCGCGCCAGCGGCGCGCCCTGTCCGGCCCAGTGGGCCGCGAAGTCATGATCGCCGCGCTCGGCCGCCGCCGCGTTGAGCCGCTTGGCCGCGTCGTACGCCACTGGATAGGCGGGCGGCCTGACTCTGGGCATGGCCCTGTGCGTGGCCCCGGGCGTGGCCTCGGCATGGCGCATCAGGCGATTGAGGATGCCGCGCGCCGGGCGCCCGGACAGCGCCGTGGTCATGCGGGTCGTCTCGGCGCGCTCGCTCTTGAGGGCCGCGCGATAGCCCTCGTTGGCCGCCGATTCCGGGCACAGGATAAAGGCCGTTCCCAGCTGGGCGGCGCAGGCGCCCAGCGCCAGGGCCGAGCGAATGCCCTGGCCATCCATGATGCCGCCGGCCGCGACGATCGGCAGGTCCATCTCCCTGACCAACCGGCGAACGAGCACGGCGGTGCTCAGCCGCTCATCGTCCGCCGCCGGGTCGAAGCAGCCGCGGTGCCCGCCCGCCTCATCGCCCTGGGCCACGATGGCGTCGACGCCTCGCGCCTGGATCTCGCGCGCCTCCCGCAGGTTGGTCGCCGTCGCCAGCGTGTAGATGCCGGCCTCCCGCAGCGCGCGTATCCACTCCTCGGGCGGCAAGCCGAAGTGAAAGCTGACCACGGCGGGGCGCGTCTCGAGCAGCATCTCGAAGGCCGCCTCGTCCTCCACGAAGCTGCGGTAGATCTCGTCGAGCCCCGCCGGCGGCTCGCGGTCATATTCCCGGAACAGCGGCGCCAGGTGCGACAGCCAGGCCGCCTCCCGGGCCGGGTCGCGCTGCGCGGGCGCATGGCAGAAGACGTTGACGTTGAACGGGCGGGGCGTCAGCGCCCGGGTGCGCTCGATCATCGCCCTAGCCTTGTCGACGCCGCTGGCGCCGATGCCCAGCGAGCCCAGGCCGCCGGCATTCGACACGGCCGCCGCCAGCGCCGGCGTGGCCACGCCGGCCATGGGCGCCTGGATGATTGGCTGGATGCCCAGCCGGTCGGTCAGGGGATTCGGCGATGTCATGGGAATGGCCTCCACGAGTGCGGGATACGGTGGCGTCGGTTGACAGCAGTGGGCGGCATGGCGTCTTTTATCGGCGCGCCAGCCGCTGCGACGTCGCCCGAGCGCCGGGCCCTTGTCTCGACCCGGCCGCCACGAGGCGGCGCACGACGCCATGGCGGATAGGGAATAAGAAACAGGGGAGTGTGGGATGTACGTCGAGAGTGTGGAAAAGGAAGACTACCGCGAGCTGCTGGAGGTCTGGGAGGCCTCGGTCAGGGCAACGCACGACTTCCTGCGGGAAGACGACCTGCTGGAGCTGAAGCCGCTCATCTACGAGCAGTATTTCGGCGCCGTCGACCTGACCTGCGTCAAGGGCGAGGGCGGTGACATCCTGGGCTTCTGCGGCGTGCAAGGCGGCAAGATCGAGATGCTGTTCGTCGCGCCCCAGGCGCGCGGCGCCGGCATCGGCGCCTTGCTGCTGGATGACGCGGTGACCGCCCAGAACGCCTCCCGGGTGGACGTCAACGAACAGAACCCGCAGGCGCTGGGCTTCTACCGCCACAAGGGTTTTTCCGTCACCGACCGCTCGCCGCTCGACGGCTTGGGCAAGCCCTATCCGCTGCTGCACATGGCGCTGGTGCCCACGCCGTGACGCGCCGCGCCCTGGCCTCGACGGTGGCGCCTCAGCCCGGTAACAAGCCCTCGCCGAGCGCCTCGCCCAGCCTATCCACCGCGGCGGCCAGCCTCTCGTCGATCACATGGAGATACTCCGTCCAGTCGTCGACGTGGTTGAGCTCCGCCTTGCCGTCCGAGATGCCGCGCAGCACCACCAGCGGCACGCCGAAGCGGGTGCAGGCGCGCAGGCAGGCGTAGCTCTCCATGTCCACCATGTCGGCGGCGATGGCCGCATAGGCCGCGCCCGAGACGATGTTGGCGCCGGTGGAGAGCGACGCCTCGTGAATCCCCGGAATGCGCAGCGGCAGGGGCAGGATGTCCGGCAGGTCGAGGAAGGGCGTGACGCCCTTCTGGAAGCCCAGCGGCGAGGCGTCCATGTCGCGGTAGGCCACCGAGGTGGCCTGATAGACCTCGGTCTGCTCGAGCGCCCGGCTGCCCGCCGAGCCCAGCGACACCACCAGGTCCGGCCGTTGCCCGCGCGCCGCAAGCTCCGCCAGCGCCGCGGTGAGCTCCACCGCCGCCTCCACCGGCCCCACGCCGGTCATGAAGGCAACGAACCGCTCCTTCAGATGCGGGCCGTATTCCGCGTCCGCCGCCATCACGAACAGCACGGAGCGGCCGCCGATCTCCGTCAGCGGCGCCGGCGCGCGTGGTGTCTGGTTCATCCCGAAGTCTCCCGCAGCTGATAAAGGCCACCATCATGGCGGACGGGGACCTTCGCGCCAAGCGCGTGGTTGTCTGTTGTGAGCGAGCGAGGCGTGGTCAGGGTAGGACGAACCTAGACCAATTGACCTAAGAAAAATTGTCCTCAAGCGCTGACATTCTGTCTCTATCGCCCTACGCTGATGGATCAGCCAATAGCAAGGGAACTGCCGATGGCCGATCAAATCACTGAATCTTGCACTCTACGGCATCCGCAGTCTCTGCGGGTGTGCATACGTGGTGGCGACCCCCTGATTGCTGATACCCGTAAAGCTATCGAATTGCGCAAGCGTAGCTATCAACATCGTCAATATCTGGCTAAAGCTTATGAAAGCCGGGCTGGTACCAACTATATGTGCTCTTCCAAGCAGATATTTCTGACGAGCCGTTGATACTTCGGCGAAATAGTTTTGAATAAAGTGGAGATATCTATGACCCTCAATGATATGCCTGCTGCTGAGTTTTATGTTGAAAAATATGTTGCTGCTTATTGCAGCCACAATACTGAAGAAATCTGTTTGGTTTATTGGGTTTTATTGGGGTTAAACTTTTTGGAAATAAGTGTGAGCACTGGTTAAAAATGATAAAAAATTAGCGTCATTGCTCACTTCTATGTTGGTATTGTTAAGTGGAGGGCGTGGAAATAGTTTTGGGTGCCTAAGCGTTGGCCGGGATATTTTGCCAATTTTTTTCAATTGGTTTTTTGTCAGCCATATGTGAGTAGTGAGCATTGAGGGTGAGTGAATTTTGATTGATCGGATAAAGGTTTTTTTAAGCTCTAAGCCTTGGTTTTGGTATTTCAGAACATGGTTGGTGAAGATAGGTTTTTTGTTCGAGCGAAGTGCGCATAAGGGAAGCGTCTCAGCCACCGAAGCAAAGACAAATTTCGGTATTTTATTCTCTATTGCATGGGTCGGCTTGAAAAGTCTGTTTTGGGTCGTTTTGGTTTTGGTTGTTCTAAGTTTTATCGAGAGTTATATTAGTGACAACCTGTCTTGGATCCCAGAACTAAGTGATGATGATAAAGGTTTTAATATCGATCAGCTTAGGCTGTATTCTCAGCTGCTTACCGCAATATTTTCGATATATTTCGCTACAATTGGCATTATTCTAAGCGCCGGATACACTAGGCTTCGCCGTGATATCATACGAATGCTCACCAATGAGCAGGTAGGAAGTTTATATTCTCGGCTTTTAGTGCTTACGACGATTTTCTGTTTAGTAGCGACTGGCTTGAATTCGTTTGGTTTAGAACCTGGTTTCTTAGTTTATTGCTTCGGTACAATTTTGACTTTATTGAGCGCTTTGGCGTTGTTTCCATTGGGTCAGAGGTTGTTTAACTTTTTTGATCTAAAAGTGCTGGTTCAAAGCGAAATTATTCCCAGTCTTGTTCGCCACATTGAAGGTGCTGCAAGCCACCGAAATTCAATTTTTTTGGCCAATCATCATTCTAGGGCTGCGCGACAAGCACTTGAGCAGCTTTCCTATATTGATGATCGTATTAAGGCAGAAAAGGAGAGCTTGCAAGACAATCTTCCTGCACTTAGTGATGCTTACACAGCCTTGCTTTTGCACTACCTTCGTCAGAAACACGCTATTGATCAAGAGAGCTACTGGTTTCCGCGGAGAAATAAGCACAAGCAATGGTTTTTAGCTGGTGATAGTACGACTTCTAGGGCGCTGAAAACGAGCAGCCAGGAAATGCTGATGGAAGAAAAGCCAGATCATCGGTGGCTTGAAAACGAGATCGTTAATAGGTTGGCAAGTCACATTGAGCTAGCATTAGAAGTTGGTGACTTCGATCTTTCATTGCAACTAATTGGCCGTTTCTCAACCCGCCTATCAGACTATGCAGTATGGTTTCATTTTGATGTTGGAATGCAGGAGGTTAAAAGGTTCAAGAGTGTCATTGAGCAAGCTTTTCGTTCATCGGTCAATGTGGCGGATGCTGAAACAGCAAAGCTTAAAATTGGGTTGGCAGACACATGGGCTGCGCTGGGGAATAATCTCTGTTTAGAAACTTTACGCAGAATGATTACCTTTGAAAAAGAGCTAAAGCAGTTTTTTGAGGCGGATGAGTGGAGTAAGAAATCTCTACGCCGTTTGCCCGCCTTTCTTCAAGCTGAGCTCGATTTTATAGTTGAACGCATTGAATTTGAAAAAGATGTCGAAGGACAGCGACTGTCCAAGCCAAAATATGTCCAACAGTTGGCTGTCCAAAAGCTTTTACTGCACTACTCAAACGTACTGCCTGCTGTATGCGATTTCTATCAAAATATGATCCCCGATTTTGTGGATTTGATGGCAAGCTTGGAAATGTCAGAGGCTGCAACGCAGGTTGTCCTTGCAAGCTTGCATAGCCATTGGAAGTTGCCGGCTTGGTTTGATGAGCTTGAACACCTTGTGGATCGATATCAGAGTTATAGACATTACAGTGAAGAGCAATACGCGTTATGCGAAATCAATTTCGCTGAGATGACCGATCAGTTTTCTTTTGCGAGAGATGGTGCAATATCTAGGCTCAGCAATGGAAGTATGGTGGGGCATATATTTGAACCAAAACATAACGACGAAGTCCCCGATCACTTTGGGCAAATCTATTTCGAATTGGCCGAGTCTTGCATAAGCGCGATTGAACATAATGAAGAAAGTAAGCTAGGAAAGGTTGTCCCGATGTTTCTTGGGTTAGCGTTTCTAGCAGCGGATTCGAAGTTTGTGGATCCAGATTTTGATGTAAATGACGAATTTAGACTTCATCTCATTTCTACAGTTATTAATGACTTGGCGTCTGTCTTGGGGTTTGCAATTCTCTATGGTGCTTATTTTGAGAATGATAAATTGTCGGAGAGTGCCCTTGCACAATTTGATTCTTGGGTTAAGCGTTCTTCTGATAAGCAAAAATACCTTAAGCGGATGTTGCTGTTGTCAAATCCGTTCAGGTTTAGTATGAGGGCGTCTCCGCGGAGTCTAATCAGGACTAATTGGAAAATGTCGTTCGAAAATCGCGTGAGAAATGATGGGTATGGGGACCAAATGAGTATGGGGAGAGGGAGCCAGCACCCGAATGAAATTGTGAGAGAGTTTCTAATGTCACTTTCTGATGCTTCCCATCTATTTTTTGCGTTACACGTTATTCCAGAAATAGAAATTATGGACTTTGAGGTTGATGATCAAATAACCGCCCTTGCTGATCGTTTTAGTAAAGATGGCGAGGAGTAATGTTGTGAAAATTTTTAGATCTGAGCCTTCGCGCCGAAATCACTATTGTGAAGATGAGGTTGGCTTGATTGATCGCCTGTTTGTTAATTCTGATACAAAAAGCTCAAATTTCAATCGCCGTATGTTTGATGAGGACTTTGCGAGAATTTTTTATCCATCAAACTATCGGGATGGTGATTTTTTTGAGATTGTTTCGAATTCCGAGGAAGTTGTGGAAAAACTACTTTCCAATGCTAGGACGAGATACGCATCACATTCGATTGACAAAAAAATACGTGAATTAGTGGAAGAGATAGGTCAGTCGCTAATTTGGTTCGGTAGAGCATTTTATTTTCTTTACAAAGATGAAGGTGATGAAAAAGTTCACGTAGTTTCGTTTAGATCAGCCGGTGTTGTGCGTCTCTTTGGTACGCATATTCAGTGGTTGCCAAAATTTAGAGAAAGACACTGGGGCCGAGATGATGAACAACTGCCAAGGGAAGTGCGGATCTTGGATGGAGCCAAACTCATGCGCTTTGATATGCCCATATCATTCAAGCGCATGCTAAACGCACAGAATAAAACCTTGGCCGTCATTGATAAGCACGAGTTTGAGGCAACCAATTTTCACCCTCAGGCGACGTATGAGAATCCGAATCCGACTACCTATTTCGATTTTCGAGTTTGGAGGGAAATACAAGATCGTGCTTTGTATCGTGCCACGCAAAGCACCGGATGGAACGGTAGGAAACATGACTCGTCAAAGCGATCAGATTTCTTCGATTGTCACAGGCTCATCCGCTTTCGCCGAAACCAACTATTGCTAAGAGACGAAATTTTGAAACAGCTAAGTATTGAGCTGTCGAGGGTTGGGAAAGGTTACAAATCTGATTTCTCGGTTAAGATTTCGTCAAGTGATGAATTGTCCAGCGTTGAACGCCTGAATGAGTTGGAAGTTAGGCTGGCGCGTGAAGAAGTGGGGTTCAAAGAAGTCATCGACTATTGCTATAAAGGGTAAATGGGATGTACGAGGGTGTGCAATTTTATATGCGGAAAACCAACGTGGATTTTCTGAGGGGGAATGGCCTTGGTTGATGGTTTTTAGTGGTTTTTTATTTTTTTAATTAAAGTTTCTGTGGCTTGACATAAAAGCGAGCAATCGAAGCGAGCTTTTCTTCAAGTTGCTTTTAAATATCGCTTCTGGCCGAAAGCTGACCTACAAGTCGGCTTTAATAAGGGAGCTTATGGTTATCAACTCCCCAGCCCACTAACGCGCATCACTCGCCGCTGCGCCACGTCCATCAACTGGCCGCGGCCGGTTTCCACCAGCGTTAGCCAGTGGCGGGCGCGGGTGATGCCGGTGTAGACCAGCTCCCGGGTGAGGATGGAGTTCGGCGCGTTGGGCAGCACCCACTTGATGGGCTCGGTGCTATCGCTGGTAGAAAAGGCTGCCTGCAGCAGGCCGCGTGCTAGTATCGAGTCGTCAGGTCTCCTGCAATGTGGGGGGGTATTTCTCGCTTTAACATGAAGCTCGCGACGTCAGTATTTCTGCTATTCTTTTTATAAGGGAAAATGAATGAAAAGAAATATAAAAACCATGATCCTTGTTGCTACCGCTGTGTCTTTTCTACAAGGATGTGCAGGGGTAAGGAACAGCTATGTCACCCAGTTAGACGCGTCGAGCGACGCCCCCTTGCTTCGGGTCGAGAAGGGGGAGGTGGTTGAGATCTTGTCGGTCGGGAACGGATTTCCCGGGTGGTGGGGTTACTATCCTGGGGTCAAGACATCGGCACCCAACGTGGCAAGCGTCGAGTGCAAGCCATCAAGAAGCATGACGCCGTTTCGAGAGCCCGGTGTCGTGTTTGGTGGGGAGGTCTGCCACATGTCGGCGAATGAAGTGGGGGAAGCGACGCTTTTCTTTGGTAATAAATTCACCCTTTCCTCGGAAAACCATGAAGAAAGAGTGAGCGTGGTGATTTATGGTCACCAGGGCAGTGAGCGTCAGGTGCCAGATTCCGACTGATGCTCATGCCTTCCCGGACGCTCCCAGCCCACTCACCCGCATTACCCGCCGCTGCGCCGCGTCCATCAGCTGGCCGCGGCCGGTTTCCACCAGCGTCAGCCAGTGGCGGGCGCGGGTGATGCCGGTGTAGACCAGCTCCCGAGTGAGGATGGGGTTCGGCGCGTCGGGCAGCACCAGGGCGGCGTGGGTGAACTCCGAGCCCTGGGACTTGTGCACCGTCATCGCGAACACCGTCTCCACCGCCTGCAGGCGCGAGGGCAACACCCACTTGATGCGGTCGGTGCCGTCGCCGGCGGGGAAGGCCACCCGCAGCAGGCGGCGGTTGTCGGCAGGCGCATTGTTCGGGCGCTGTGAAGAGTGCTTTGCATCCGGGCGCGGCATATCCAGGGTGATGCCGATATCGCCGTTCATCAGCCCCAGGCCGTAGTCGTTCTTGGTCACCAGCACCGGGCGGCCGGGGTACCAGCGCTGGCGGCCGTCCTGGCTGTCGATCAGTTTCTCCCGCTCCAGCGCCTGGCGCACCCGCTCGTTCAGGCCTTCCACGCCCCAGGGGCCGCGGCGCAGCGCGCACAGCAGCTGGAAGTCGCCGTGGGCCGCCAGAACGGCGCGGGCCCAGTCATCGAAGGCGTCCTGATCCGCGTCGTCCCCCGGGCGGCCCTCGGCTATCACGCTCAGGAAGTGGCGGTAGCCCATCGGCGGCGCGATGGCGGCGCGGGCGCCGGGCTGATGGCGAGCGAAGCGCTCGGGGCAGCCGGTCACCGCCAGGCGAGCCAGGCCGCGCTCGTCGTCGGCGGCAAGCTTGTGGTGCGAGAGGTCCGCGAAGCCGGCGCTCAGGGCGTCGCCGATGGCGCGGCGCTTGGCGGCGGGTTCGGCTTCCAGGTTGATCGCTGCGGCCAGCTGGCCGATGCCGCTGTCGGCGGTGAAGCGGTGGCTAACGCGCAGCATGGCGATGGCCTGGTCGAGGGGCTGGCCGTCGGCGTCCCGCGTCTCCATGGGCAGCGGCTGGCCGGTGGCCTCACTCAGCCACTCGGCGGTGGCCGGCGTGTAGTGGCCGCTCTCGGCCCGGGCGCACAGGTCGCCGAGCACCGAGCCGGCCTCCACCGAGGCGAGCTGGTCCTTGTCGCCCAGCAGCACCAGCCGCGCCCGGGGCGGCAGCGCCTCGAGCATCGCGGCCATCATGCCCACGTCCACCATCGAGGCCTCGTCCACCACCAGCACGTCCAGCGGCAGCGGGTTGTGGCGGTCGTGGCGGAAGCGTCGGGTGTCCGGCCGCGAGCCCAGCAGCCGGTGCAGCGTGCTGACGTCCTTCGGAATCACCTCGCGCAGCCGCTCGGGATCGTCGGCCAGGCCGTCGAGGTCCAGCCGCGCCACCTGGCCGGCGATGGACTCGTTGAGCCGCGCCGCGGCCTTGCCGGTGGGCGCGGCCAGGCGGATGCGCAGGGGCGGTGCGCCGTCCGCTTCGCTTTCCTCGTCTTCGTTATTGCCCATGGCCAGCGCCTGGAGCAGGGCGAGCAGGCGCACCACGGTGGTGGTCTTGCCGGTGCCGGGGCCGCCGGTGATTACCGAGAAGCGCGAGCGGCCGGCCAGGGCGCAGGCGGCCTTCTGCCAGTCGATGGCTGGCGGCGCATCGCCCCGCTCGGGAAAGAGCGCATCGAGGATCGGGCGCAGGCGGGCCGCGTCCGGCGCCTCGAAGGCCTCTGCGCCGTCACCATCGGGGGAGGGCGCGGCGAGCCGGGCGAAGATCCGGCTGTGGATATCCTGCTCGTGCTGCCAATAGCGGCGCAGGTAGAGCCGCGGGCGCGCATCGGTGCCGGCGAGCACCAGTGGGGTGCTGCCGGGGCCCTCGGCGACGAGCTCCGGCTGGGCCAGCGCGGCGCGCCAGGCGTCGAGCTCCAGCGCGGCCATCACCCGGCTGGGCAGCGGGGGCGGGTCGTCCAGGCTGTCTCCCTCCGGCGGCAGCGAGAGCGCCAGGTCCGGGTTGGCCAGCGTCTGGGCCAGGTCCAGGCACACGTGGCCGCGGCCGAGCTGGTGGCTGGCGAGTGCCGCCGCCAGCAACAGCAGGGGTGAGGCCTCACTTACCCCGTTGGCCGCCGTCGCCTCGCGATGCAGGAAGGCGGCGAAGGCGCGGTCCAGCGAGCGCAGCCAGCCGCGATCCACCCAGCGGTCGAGCAGGGCGAACAGCGCCGCGTGATCGCTCAGCGCATGTTCGGGCGCTTGAATTAGCGCGCGCTCAGAGGCGGCGGATTCCGGCGCCTGATCGGTAGCGTGATTCGGGGTATCCGGGGTCATGGGTTGGCCTCCTCGGCGGCGCGGAACAGGGCATCGAGCGCGAGGATCAGCTCGCTCGGCGGGCGTTCGGCGTGCACGCCGCGGGAGGGCGCGCGGGTGCCGCGCAGGAAGACGTAGAGCGCCCCGCCCAGGTGGCGCTCGATGTCGTAGTCCGGCAGCCGGGCCTCGAGCAGCCGGTGCAGGGCCAGCAGGTAGAGGCAGTACTGCACGTCGTAGCGCTTCTCGAGCACGGCCTCCGCCATCGCCGCCTCGGTGTAGGCGGCATCGTCCGCGCCCAGGTGGTTGGACTTCCAGTCGAGCACGTAGAAGCGCCCCTCGTGTTCCACCACCAGGTCGATGAAGCCCTTGAGCATGCCGTTCAAGGTGTCGGGCTCGAGCGCCGGCCGAGGCCGCCCGCCGAGTGTGTGAGCGCTCACGAGGGCGTCCATCCTGCGGGTGTTGACCCTGTGCGCGGCGAACCAGAACTCCAGCTCGACCCGGTAGCCGGCAAGCGCATCGAGGCGCAACGGTGCGGCCTCGCCATCGCCCGGCTTCGGCACCGGCAGCGGCGTGGTCAGTAGCTCCGGCAGCCACTGCGAAAGGGCGGCGATCTGGCCCTCCCAGCCGCGGCGGTTGGCGCGCCGGGCCAGGGTGTCGGCGCGCAGCGCGTCGTCCTCGGCGACCCGGGCGAAGCCCTCCTCGCCGGCCCATTCCAGCAGGCCGTGCAGGAAGGTGCCCGCCGAGGGCCCGCGGGGGAAGCGGTGAAGCGAGCCCTCGCTCACCGTGGCGGCACTGGCATCGAAGGGCTCGTGAATCACCTCCATTGCCGTGGCCTCGTCGGCGGTGGTGGGCTCGGGCGACGGCTCGGCCTCGGCGGCGGCGTCGTCCGTTCCCTCGTCATCCGGCGTGGCGCCGGTGCGCAGCGCCGAGTAGCTGGCGATCCACCAGTGCTCGCGGATCGCCCGGGTGGGCGCGCGGGCCTCACCCAGCGGTGCGTCGTCGCCGGCGAGTTCGACCGGCGTGGCATCGGCCTCGGGGGCGTCCTGCACCGCGACCCGACCCTCGCCATCGGCCAGCGCCTCGAGGGCCGGGCGCAGGTTGTCGGGCGAGAGCGCCTCGCCCCCCTTGAGCAGGTGGCCGACGGCGCTGCGCTCCATGGCCTCCAGCGGCGCCAGGCCGAGCCAGGTGGCGTGGCGGGCGCGGGTCAGGGCGACGTAGAGCTTGCGCAGATCCTCGCCCAGGCGCTCGTGGTCGGCGCGGGCGAGGATGGCCTCGTCGGCGGAGAGCGTCAGGCGCAGGTGGCCGTCGTCGTCGTGCCAGCGCAGCGGCAGGTCGCCCTGCTTCACCGGGCGGAAGGCGGCGATGAAGGGCAGGAACACCAGCGGGTATTCCAGGCCCTTGGACTTGTGGATGGTGACCACCTGCACCAGGTCGGCGTCGCTCTCCAGGCGCAGGCGGTGGGTGTCGGACTGCGCGTGCGGATGCGCGCGGGACTCGGCGAGAAAGCGCAGCAGGGCGTGCTCGCCGTCGATCTCGGTGCTGGCCTCCTGCAGCAGCTCGCCGAGGTGCAGCAGGTCGGTGAGCCGTCGCTCGCCCTCGGGCACCGCCAGCAGCCGGCCGGGCACGGCGAAGTCGGCCAGCAGCCGGTGCAGCATGGGCAGCACGCCGCGGCGCTGCCACTGGCGGTGGTAGTCGCGGAACTGCATCACCCGCGCCTCCCAGGCCAGCTCGTCCTGCTGGGGGCCGCCGTTCAGGGCGTCGAGCTCGGCAAGCGAGAGCCCCAGGCTCGGCGTGGCCAGCGCGGCGCGCAGGCAGCGCTCGTCGTCCGGCGCGGCGCAGGCGGCGAGCCACCCCTCCAGCTCGGCGGCGGCCTCGGTCTCGAACACGCCCTCCTTGTCGGAGAGATAGACGCTGCGGATGCCGCGGGCCAGCAGGGCGGCACGGATGGCGCGGGCCTCGCTGGCGTTGTTGACCAGCACGGCGAGGTCCGAGGGCGCCAGGGGCTTGAGCTTTCCGTCTTTGGTAAAGCCCGTCTGCCCGGCCTGGCCCTCGCGCAGCAGGCTCGCCATCTCGGTGGCGCAGCGCCCGGCCAGCTCGGCCAGGTAGGCGCCCTTGGGCAGGGTGTCGTCGCTGGCCAGATGCCAGAGCGTCAGCGCCGGCTGTGCGGCGCCGTGCCGGGTGAGTGAGTCCTTGCGACCGTTGGCGTCGACGGGGGCGAAGGGGACCGGGTTATCGTTCCCGCGGCGGAACAGGAAGGCGCCGGATTCGCTCTGCTCGGCGTGGGCGAACACCCGGTTCACCGCCTCGACCATGGGCGTGGCGGAGCGGAAGTTGGTGCCCAGCGTGACGTGGCGGCCGGCAGTGTCGCGCCGGGCCTGGAGGTAGGTGTGGATATCGGCGCCGCGGAAGGCGTAGATCGCCTGCTTGGGGTCGCCGATCAGCAGCACCGCGCTCTTGTCAGCGCCCGAAGCCGCGCTATTTTCAGCGCCCGACGCCGCGCTATTTTCAGCGCCCGACGCCGCGCTATCGCCTCGATTCGCCGCCATCTTATAGACCCGGTCGAACAGCCGGTACTGCACCGGGTCGGTGTCCTGGAACTCGTCGACCAGCGCCACCGGGAACTGCTCGCGGATGCGCGCGGAAAGCGTCTCGCCGGCCTCGCCCGCGAAGGCGGCGTCCAGCCGGTGCAGCAGGTCGTCGGGGCCGAGCTCGGCGCGGCGGCGCTGCACGGTCTCGCGGCGGGCGGCCATCCAGTGCACGGCGTGGGCGAGCAGGTCGGCGAAGGGGTCGGGCAGCTCGGCGAGCCGCTCCGGCAGCTCGGCCAGGGCCTCCAGCGCCGGCAGGTTGGGCACGGGATCTTCTTTCCAGATCTCGGCGATGCCGTCCGGCGTCAGTCGCTTCCAGGCGGCCGGGGTGAGGTCGGGGCTCGCGAGCTCCGCGTCATTGGCCCAGTCGCGCAGGGCGGCGAGCCAGTTGGCGCGGCTCCTGGCGTTGAGCTTCTGGCCGTTGAAGGCCTTGCGCTGGGCGGCGGCCTCGAGCAGTTCTTCCAGCTCGTCGAGCCAGGCCGGCCAGGGCGCCTTCAGCTCGGCCAGCGCCGCGGCGCGCTGCTCGCGGTAGTTCGAGAGCGCCTCAAACGGTGGCGGCGCCACGGGCAGGGCGGCGGCGTGGGTGCGCAGCCGGGCGGCGGTGTCGTTCAGGGCGTCCGGCGTGGTCCAGTAGCGGGCGACGATGGCCAGCGCCTCGGGGTCGAGGTCGTAGTAGAAGCTGCGCCAGTAGTCCCGGGCGATCTCCAGGTCCATCTCCGACTGATCCAGCGCCATCTCCAGGGCGAACAGGCTGCCGCTGTCGAAGGCGTGCTCGCGCAGCATGCGGTGGCACCAGGCGTGGATGGTGGAGACCGCGGCCT
Source organism: Halomonas sp. B23F22_10 (assembly GCF_043496975.1). Lineage (NCBI taxonomy): Bacteria > Pseudomonadati > Pseudomonadota > Gammaproteobacteria > Oceanospirillales > Halomonadaceae > Halomonas > Halomonas sp. B23F22_10. The sequence continues at coordinate 309,620 of NZ_JBIEKF010000003.1, forward strand.
CGTCCATCCACTCGGCGGCCAGCCGCAGCCGGCGGGCGCAGGTCGGCCAGCTCTCGCGGGGGTAGCTGTCGCGCAGGGCCAGAAGCGGGTCGCTGCTGGAGGGGAATTGGGGACAGACCCCGATTTCTCCGAAATCGGGGTCTGTCCCCAATTCCGGTTCCGGTTCGGCGAACAGGTCGCCGGTCTCGTTGGGAAACAGCTCGGGCGCGGCGTCGGCCGGCGGAAGTAGCGTCTCGGTCGCGGCATCGGGCGACGTAGAGAGCGAAAAGGCGTCCGCCGCCTCCACCAGCCGGGCGCGGATGCGGTCGCGCAGCTCCTGGGTGGCGGCGTTGGTGAAGGTGACCACCAGGATCTCCGGCGGCGTCAGCGGCCGCGGGAAGCTGGCCGCGTCGTCCTCGTTCCGGGGGCCGAGCACCAGCCGCAGGTAGAGCAGGGCGATGGTGAAGGTCTTGCCGGTGCCGGCGCTGGCCTCGATCAGCCGGCTGCCGGTGAGCGGCAACGCCACGGGATCGAGCCGAGGCGTCTCGGTTGTGTGCAGGGTGTCTACTGTGCTCATGCCTTGCCTCCCTGGCCCTTGCTCCCGTTCTTCCTGGTTTTCACCGCATCGTGAAGGGGCGCGTAAAGCGCCGCGGTCAGCTCGGTGAAGCGCCGGCCGGCGGCCTCATGGCGCACCAGACCTTCGAGGTCGCGCCACTGGCGGGCGAGGTACGGATCGCGGCCAAGCTCGCCATGGTCGCCGTTGAAGCCGGTGCCATGGAAGGCGGTGACGGCGGCCTTCCAGGCCTTGTGATCGGCTTCTTCCGCTTTCGCCTCGTCGCCGAAGACGCGGGCCAGGGCGCCGGGATCGCCGCCCTTCTCGTGCCAGGCGAAGGCGGTGTCCCGCGCCAGCGGCAGCGGCGCGGCCATGCCGGCGCGCCAGGCGCGGGCGATGGCCTCCAGATGCGCGCGAGCGTCCGCCGCCTCTAACGGCGCCAGGGTGCCGCCGCCGGCGCGGGAGAGCAGCACCGTGGTCATGGGGCCGAGGGCGAGCTGGCCGGCCAGGTGAGCGACCCAGGGGGCCAGCCAGTGCTTCCAGTGGTATTTGCCCTTGTTGACCAGGCTGCTGGTCATCAGCACCAGCCGGCAGCGCTCGCCGGCGGCGTTCTCGCGCAGGCCGTCCAGCCAGTCCTCGATGCGAAGGGGAACGGTATCGGTGGCGAGCTCCAGCGACACGGCGGCCGGCGTCTCCCAGGCGTGGGGCCAGGCCTCGAGCTGGTCGGCGTAGTCGCCGAGCAGGCCGTCCAGCGGCTCGACCAGATGCTCGCGCATCAGCTCGGCGAAGCCGCCCATGGCCAGGCGCCCCTCGCGCTCCAGCCGCGCCAGGGTGTCGTGCACGGCGGGCATCGGCGGCTCGGCGGCATCGACGGCGCGGCGCCCGGCCTCGATCAGCGCCTGCTGCAGCTGCCAGTGGTCCAGGCCGTCCAGGGCGAAGGGCTCGTGGTCGGGGCTCTCCAGCGCCTCGCGCTCGAGATAGACGCCGAGCCGGGTGGTGAAGAAGGCCTTCACCGGGTCCTTGAGGAAGCCGCTGAGGCGCGACAGCGTCAGCGCCGTGTCGAGCTCGATCGGCGGCAGCTCGCCGTCGGTGGCGGCCTCCGGCGTCGGCCGGCCGGCGTGCACCGCCCGCCACTCGCGGGCGTAGGTAAACAGGCCCGGGTTATCTGAAAAGCCTTCTACCGCGCCCGACCCCGCGCGGCTTCCTATCGTGCCCGACCCCGCACGGAAGTATTTTCTGCTGAACGGCTGCAGCGGGTGCTCGGTGGTCAGGGCGTCGACCAGGGCCTGGCCGGCGTCGTCCTCGTGTTCGTGGCCGGCGAGTGTCCAGCCGGCGGCGAGATGGTCGCGCAGCTGGCCGAGCAGCACCGAGGGCGGGCGCGGCTCGTTGTCGTGGATGCTGCGGCCGACCCAGCTGACCATCAGGCTGTCGCGGGCCGAGAGCAGCGCCTCGAGGAACAGGTAGCGGTCGTCCTCGCGGCGTGAGCGGTCGCCGGGACGGTAGTCGTGGCCCATCAGGTCGATGTCCAGCGGGCGCTGCACCCGCGGGTACTCGCCGTCGTTCATGCCCAGGAGGCAGACGTGGCGGAAGGGGATGGCGCGCATCGGCATCAGGGTGGCGACGTTCACCGCGCCGGCCAGGAAGCGCTGGGAGAGGTTGGCCTCGTCGAGCTGGCCGAGCCAGTGCTCGCGCACCACCGAGAGCGGCAGCGCCTCGGTGAGGCCGGCGTCCTCGCTGGTTTCCTGCCAGGTCTCCAGGCCCTCCTCCAGGCGGCTCAGGGTGGCGAGGTCGGCCTCGTCCTCGGCGGCGAAGCAGGCGGCGAGCAGCCCGCGCAGGCGGCGGCACCAGGTGGGCACGTCGGCGGGCTCTGTGAGCGCGCGCCACTGGGCCTCGAGGGCGTCGAGCAGGTCCATCAGCGGGCCGGCCAGCGCCGCCTCCAGGCCGCCGATGTCGCCATAGGGCTCGATGTCATGCCAGGGGCCGTCGGCGGTGTCGCCCACCGCGTAGCCGAGCAGCAGCCGGCGCAGGCCGAAGGCCCAGGTGTTGGCGGTGAGCCCGCCGGGCAGGTCGAGCCGGGCGCGCTGCTCGGCGTCGAGCCCCCAGCGGATGCCGGCGCCTTCGATCCAGCGCCGCAGCACCGGCAGGGCGTCGGCGTCCAGGCCGAAGCGGGCGCGCAGGGCGGGCACTTCCAATAGGTCCAGCAGGTCGCTGACCGTCAGCCGCGCCTCCGGCAGGTGCAGCAGCGCCTCCAGCGCCACCAGCAGCGGCTGGCGATGGCGGCTGGTCTGGTCGGAGAGCGTGAACGGAATGTGGCGCGGGTCCTCCGGCGGCAGGCGGCCGAACACCGCCTGCACGGCGGCGGCGTAGGTGTCGATGTCCGGCACCATCACCAGCACGTCCCGCGGGCGCAGCGTGGGGTCGGCGTCGAAGGCGGCCAGCAGCTGGTCGTGGAGGATCTCCACCTCGCGCAGGGCGCTGTGGGCGACGTGGAAGCGCAGGCTGCGATCAACGGCCGGGTCCACCGCCGGCCAGGCCTCGCGGGTCTCCTGGGGCGGGCGCAGCTCCAGCACGTCGTCCTGCAGCTGCTGCAGCAGGCCCGGCGCCTCGCCGTCGGCGGGCGAGTCGAACAGGTCGATGCGCATCGCCTCGGCGTCGAACAGCGCCCGGTAGGCGTCCTGGTCGTCGAACTCGTCGAGCAGGCGCAGGTAGTCGCGGCCCTGCTTGCCCCAGGCGGCCAGCAGCGGCTGGGCGTGCAGGTGCAGCTGGGTGTCGTCGAGCGCGAGCGGCATGCCGGGGCGGTGGCGCTGGCGCCGGCGGGCGGCGCGCAGCAGGTCCTTGTGCTCGATGATGTCGGCCCAGAAGTGGCGGCAGGGGTTATGCACGCAGAGCAGCACCTGAGTGACCTTCGACACCGCGGCCAGCGCCTCCAGCGTCTGGCGGGGCAGCGAGGAGATGCCGAATACCACCACCCGGCGTGGCAGGCCCTGTGGTCTCGTTTCGGGGGTGAGCGTGCGGCACGCCTCGAGGAAGCGGGTATGCACCCAGGCGCGGCTGGTGGCGAGGCCGTCCTCGCCGATGTCGTCGCGCAGGCGCCGCCACAGGGCCGGCTGCCAGCGCTGGTCCTCGGCGAGCGGCCGGGCCTGGCCGCGGGCGTCGATCAGCTCGTCGCGGCCCTCGGCCCAGGCGGCCAGCCAGTCGGCGCGGTAGACCTGATACTGGTCGAACAGGTCGGCCAGGCGCTCGGCCAGCTGGTGGCGCTTGCGGCGGTCCTCGTCGTCGGCCAAAAAGCGCGCCAGCGGGGCGAAGGTCTCGTCATCCGTGAGCTCCGGCAGCAGGCGCATCAGCCGCCAGATCAGGCGCGGCTTGTCCAGCGGCGAGGCCGGCGGCACAGCGTCTGCACCCAGCACCGCGCGGTAGGCCTGCCACAGGTAACGCGCCGGCAGGGTGACGTCCATTGCCGCGGCGATGCCGGCGCCGGCGGGCGGATCGGCGGCCAGCGCCAGCTTCAGCCACTGGCTGATGCCGTTGCTCTGCACCAGGATCACCTCGTCCTCGAGCGGCCCCAGCGGGTGATTGCGCAGCCATTCCACCGCCAGGTCGCGCAGCGCCTCCAGGCGATTGCCGTGGATCACCATAAAGCCGGGCGTCAGTTCGGTCTTGGCGGTGGCGCGCATGGCGAATCCTTCGCGGCGATGAAACGGGGTTCAATGGTGCCGCAAAACGCCGGGAGCATGAAGCGGGCCGAGGGCCGGATGAACCTCCGCGGCGGGCACGAGTCGAGAAGGCATGCCGGCCTTGCCTGGCAAGTCCCGAACACGCATCTGGCCGGGAGGCACCTTACACCATGAGCTCATCGACGCCGCTGACCACGCCGGACGGACGCTATATCGTGGTCCGCGGCCGCCTGTGGCGCTGCACGAATCCCGAACTGCCCGAGGCGCAGCGTGAGGCGTGGGTGCGGCAACTGATGCGGGCCCGACGCGGCGTGGCCCAGGCGAAGCGTGCCCACGACCCGCAGGCCGAGCGCGAGGCTCGCGCTCGGGTCGACGAGGCCAAGCGGGCGCTGGGCGAACGCGGGCCGGTGTGGTGGCAAGACGGCGCGCCGGACTACACCCAGTGCAAGGTCGAGAACACGCCCTATTCGGACTGGTATGCCGCGCTGGAAACGACCTGAAGGGAGGCTCTCCATGGATCACGAGCGCTTCGTGCTCGACGCCCCGATCGGTGTGATCGCCGACACCCACGGCACGCTGCGCGACGAGGCGCTGACGATGCTCGAGGGCTGCGGGCTGATCCTGCATCTCGGTGACGTGGGCAGCCGGGACCGCGATGCGGCGATCCTCGCGCGGCTGGGCGAGCTGGCCCCGGTGCTCGCCGTGCGCGGCAACGTCGACACCGCGGGCTGGGCCGAGCGGCTGCCCTGGCATCGCGATCTCACGGTCAACGGCTGGCGCCTGCACCTGGTGCACGACATCGCCGACTTCGCTGTCGAGACGCCCTGCGCCGCCGTGCTCCACGGCCACTCCCACAAGGCCCGGAACGCATGGCGCGACGGCCGGCTGCTGTTCAATCCCGGCGGCGCCGGCCGGCGGCGCTTCACCCTGCCGCTGACCCTCGGCAAGCTGTGGGCCGACGCCTCGGCCCTGCGCGGCGCCATCCTGCATCTGCCGGTGTAGGCGCTGTCACCCTCCCGACACATGACGGCACCGCCATGGCGGTGCCGTCGTGTGTCGGGAGGGTGAGATATCACTGGCGAGTGATGCCAGGCTGTTTCCAGGTGGTTGAGCTCTGCCAGACCATCACGTCCTGGAAGAAGTGTTCAGGCTATGGATCATGCACCTCACCAGATATGGCTCAACGGAACTTCCCTGTCAGGTCTGCTGATAAATAGTGTGTGCAGTCGAGAGGTACCACGTGTGCTTCCTTGAGCTTAAAAGACCGAGTTGGGAAGCGCGAGGGTAACGGCCGGCACGAAGGTTACGACTAGGAGCAGGCCGACCAGTAATAGCCAGTAGGGCATGATGGCACGTATGAAGTCGGGCACCTTGACGCCAGTAATGCTGCAGGTGGTGAACATTACTGTACCTAAGGGGGGAGTGATCGTGCCAATGGATGCGTTGAGGATGAAGATGATGCCGAAATGTACCGGGTCAATGCCGAACTGGGCCGCCACGGGGGCAAGCAGGGGAGATAGCACGATGAGAATGGCGTTGCCTTCCAGGAACATTCCCAACGCTAGCAGGATGATATTGGCGAGTAGCAGGAAAGCTACCGCGCTGCCTACTTGGGACGAGAGCAGCATGGCGATGTCCTGGGGGATGTGCTCCCAGGTTAGAAAGCGAGCGAATCCCGATGCCACGGCGATGATGAACAGTACATTAACCGAGGCAAATAGCGATTCTCGCGTAGCCATGGCGACGTTGCCCACGTTCATTTCCTTGTAGACGAACATCCCCACGATCAGAGCGTATAGCACGGCCATGGCGCCGGCTTCGGTTGGCGTGAATACGCCGACGCGAATGCCACCGATGACCACGACCGGCAAGAGTAAGGCGATAATGCCTGCACGTGTCACGCTGATCCATTCACGCCGTGAGACACGTTCCTTACGTGGCGGCTGGTAGCCCCGCCGAATGCATTGGCGTGATACCAGAAGCATCATGCATGCCGCCATCAGAATTCCGGGCACCACTCCGGCCAGGAACAAGCGGCCGATCGACACGTTGTTGACGTAGCCGTAGACGATCAGCGCGATCCCTGGAGGAATGGTTGAGGTCACGAGTGAGGAGGCGGCGGTTATGGAGCTTGAAAAAGGCTTGGGATAGCCGCTCGCCGTCATGCTGGGCACGATCAGCTTGGCATTCATGGCGGCATCGGCGATGTTGGAGCCGGAGAGCCCGCCCATGAAGGTGCTTAGCAGCACGTTGGCCTGAGCCAGTCCGCCATGCAAGCGCCGGGTCATGAGCTCGGCCAGTTTCAGCAGCCGGTCGGTGATGCCGGAGTAGTTCATGAACACTCCCGCCATGATGAAAAATGGGATCGCCAGCAGAGAAATGGACTCCAGCCCCCCGGCTAGGCGCTGAATGAGAAGCATGGTGGGTTGGTCAGCGCCGACCAGGAAATACAGAAATGTCGACAGGAAAAGTGCGAAGGCGACGGGGGTGCCCAGCACAAAAAAAAGCAACAGTGCTGCGAGTGCTATACCTACTGCCATTGTGAGTATCCTTTAAGTAGTGCGCGTCAGGCGGACGATGCAGTGGTAGGCCATGACAACAGCACTGACCGGGATTGCGACGTGGATCCACATGTACGGAATCTGCAGCATAGGGGTGCTGCGAAAATTGGAATAGGGCAGAAGTTGAAGCCCCCAATAACCGAGCACTATGGCAGCGATCAAGATCATGCCAACGTTGAAGAGGCGGTCGTTCCAGAGGGCGAGAGACGCAGGAAGGTTGTCAGATAGCATGCCGATGACCACATGCCCGTTGCGTCTTACCAGGGCGCTGGCGCCAAGGAAGGTAGCCCATACCATGAGTAGTTGCAGGACCTCCTCGGTCCAGGCCAGTGGTGTATCGAAGAGATAACGCATGAATATGTTGCCGATGGCGACGAGAAATATCGCGAAGAGCGCCGCGCTGGCCAGTACTTCATCGAGACGCATGATGCGGTCGATCCAATGGAATACGCGTTTCATTTGAGGCTCCTCGGGCACGGCAACGCAGGCGTTGCCGTGCGTGATACGAGTACCGACACCACCGTTTGGTGCCGGTGATAGTTCAATGGTTACCCGTTGATAATCTGACGAATCTTCCCGTACAGGTCATCGCTCCACTGCGGGAAAGCGGCGGGCACTTGCTCCGCGGCGCGTTCGCGAAACGGCTGTGTATCTACTTCGTGGATCTCGACGCCGGCATCTTGGAGTTTCTCTAGGGCGACTTCACTTTCCTGTTCGACAAGTTCACGCAGATGCACTGCCATGTCTTGCCCCGTTTCGGACAGGATGTTCCGCTCTTCCTCGCTGAGCTGTTCCCAGAAAGACTTGCCTGTGACGAACGGCGCGACGGTATTCATGTGGCCGGTCAGATTGAGATGCTGGACGACTTCTTGAAACTTACCGCCGAACAGGACTGGAGTCGGATTCTCGACCCCGTCGACCATGCCCTGGGCCAGTGCCGGGTAGACGTCGCCCAAGGACATGGGAGTTGGCGTGGCGCCCATGGACCGCATTGCCTCGACGTACATTGGCGAGTTCTGAACGCGGATCTTTACACCCTCGAGTTCCTCGGGTGTGGTGGCGGGCTCGCGAGAGAGCAGGTGACGCGTGCCATATACAGCATTGGGAATGACGATGTGATAACCGGCTTCTTCGACCTTCTGACTCTGCTCGGCGAACCACTCGGAGTCGAAGACTTGAAGCTTGTCGTCGAAGCTGTCAGCGAGGTAGGGAGCGTCCAGTACCGACAGATCGGGAATCGAGCTCATGAAGTTACTGTAGGCCGTGATCGTGATGATTGGTGAGCCGAAACGAGCTTGTTCCATGACATCTGTCTCGGAGCCGAGCTGGCTGGCAGGGAAGGTGCTGAGAGTGAGTTCGCCATCGCTGGCCTGTTCGACGTTTTCGGCCCATTCCTTGACGGCGACATCGACCGGCTCGCCCGGCTGGTTGCCGTAGGCGACACGGATTTCTGTGGCAGCCTGGGCGAAGTTCAAGCCGCTGAGGCCGGCGATGGATAGGCTGGTGGCAATAAGATTGAGTTTCTTGAAACGCATTGTCGTGCTCCTTAGTTATTGTCGATCTTGAGGTAGGGTTATCGGGAATGCGTCGTGGATTGTGCGCTCGATATGGCTTCATCGAGTCGCGGCGTGGCGATGCCTTGTCGGCGCGCTGATTCGACCACGGGTTGCAGACGTCGCTGGCACTTCGTGGCATGGTGTTGAGCGATGTCCTGCAGGGCGTGGTCGAGATAAGGGTTGGCGAACCGTTCTAGCGTGTCGTCGCGATAGGCCTCTAGAGAGAACAGGCTGATGTGTTCTGCGAGGGTAGGTAGTACTTCTTCGTCGAGTACTTGGCGTAGTTCTGCTACCCATGCAGGGACGTCCATGGCTTCCCGCACGAAGCGAATACTCGATTGCGGCTCACATTGCCAGCGATGAACGAGATAAGTGTGTGCCAGGTTCAGGATGTGCAGCTTGCGCATCTCGTAGGGGGCCAGGGACGTCACGCGCTGTACATCAGGGTGCTGGCAGGGCAGTTCTAGGCCGGCCTGGTCCTCGATGGCCCAGAGCGCATATGGTTCGGCGACAGCTCCAACTGGTTCCAACGCCGCCGAGACGATGCGGTCGACGAGGGTGTTGACCCAAAGACAGCTTGTCGTCAGCCAGGTATCGAAGCCGACATCGGAGTAGTCGCGCTGCGCCAGTTCCCGGACCAGGGTCAGGAGCTGCTCGCCATTGCGGCTGACCAGCTCGCAGGGCAGCACGGTCAGCCCCTTGCGCCCCGCGGAGTAGCGTGCATGCAGCAGCTTGGCAAGCTTGCCGGGAAAGCTTGTTGGCACGTCTGCCAAGGCGCTGTCGTCATCGACGCGGTAGCCGCTGTCACCGGTGTTGGACACTATGAAGCGGGCGTGCTCGACGACATGCCTTTCCAGCGCTTCCCACTGTTCGTCGGCGATCCAGCAGCCGGTAACACTGGTGATGGTCTCACGGACGTCGATGTCGCGACCTCCGCGACGACCGCGAATCGCCAGCGGATACTGCCGGTGCGTGTCTAGATCGCGAGCTTTTTGCTTGCCGGCCTCGCGCGAGGAAGTCTGTACCACGAGGATGTCATCAAGTGTATGTCCGGCCTCCAGCGAGGTATGCACGAAAGCGGCCACGTGGCCCAGCAGAAAGCGGCTGGTGCCGAATTGCACGATACCGGCCTTGGCTAGCGTTGGCGTTGTCACAGGGAAACTCCGCGCTTCCAGGGTATGAAATCGAGCTGCGAGAGACGCATGGCCTTGGTGCGATAACGCCCCGAGGCAGTGTCGATACAAAGGCGCAGAAGTTCGTCGGCGAGTTCGGCGATATCTGCCTCGCCACGAATGATGGGGCCTGCGTCGAAGTCGATGACATCGTTCATGCGCGTTGCTAGCTCGCTGTTGCTGGCGAGCTTCAAGACCGGCGTGATGGGGTTGCCGGTGGGGGTACCTAGGCCGGTGGTGAACATCACCAAGTTGGCGCCGGATCCAACGAGGGCGGTCGTTGACTCGACGTCGTTACCCGGCGAGCAGAGCAGGTTGAGGCCCTTGCGCACCTGGGGCTCGGTGTAGTCCAGCACGTCGACGATGGGGCTGTCGCCACCTTTCTTGGCCGCGCCGGCAGACTTCATGGCGTCAGTGATCAGACCGTCACGAATGTTGCCTGGCGAGGGGTTCATGGAAAAGTGTGCGCCCACCGAGGCGGCGTGGCGCTGGTAGGCCTCCATGAGCTGCTGAAAGCGCAACGCTGTGGCTTCATCGCGGCAACGCGCCACCAGTTCGTGCTCAACACCGCACAGCTCTGGGAACTCGCTGAGGATGCCGCTGCCACCTAGCGCCGCCATGCGGTCGATGACAGCGCCGACCAGCGGGTTGGCCGAGAGGCCGGAGAAACCGTCGGAGCCGCCGCATTCCACGCCGATGGTAAGTTCAGAAAGTGGAGCTGGGCCCCTTTCGACGGCATTGGCGGCTTTTAGGCCGTCGAAAATGCTGCCCAGCGCCTGACGAATCAGCTCGGGTTCTGTGTCAGTGGCCTGCTGCTCGAAGTAGTGCACAGGGCGCAGGTTCTCGGGGTCGCGCTGGGCCACCGCCTCCTTGAGCATCTCGATCTGGGCCTTCTGGCATCCCAGGCTGAGGACTGTGGCGCCGGCCACGTTTGGATGACAGATGTAGCCGGCAAGTAGCTGGCACAGCGCCTGGGCATCGTCGTCGGTGCCGCCGCAGCCAAGCGTGTGGGTCAAAAAGCGCACGCCATCGACATTCGGGAATAGGGGGGCGTCGGTTGTCGGTTCCGGTGCCGCCTGCGTGTTGCCGTGAAGCATGCTGCGGGCCATGTGCTTGTAGTCCCGATAGGGATCGTCGCCGATGGCATCCTCGACACATTGGCGCAGGACTTCGATGTTGCGGTTCTCGCAGAACACCAGGGGGACGACCAGCCAATGGTTGGCGGTGCCCACACGACCATCTGGGCGATGGTAGCCATCGAAGGTCTGCCCGGTGAACGCGCTGACGTCTGGAGCGTCCCAGTGCTCGCGGTGATCTTGGGGGGCGGCGTCGGCGGTGGAGTGTTCGACGTTGGCCGTGGTGATGGCGCTCCCCTCGGCGATGGGTTGGACGACGCGTCCTACGGTTACGCCATACATCACGACGAGATCGCCGGGCCGCATGGCGTGAAGCGTAAACTTGTGCTTGTGCCGCACGGTCTCGGAGAGTGTGACGCTCTGCCCACTGTCTTCGATATCCATGCCGGCCGCCAGGTCACGCAGTGCGACCAGCACGTTGTCGTCGGCGTGCACGCGCAGACAAGGGCGTTGGGTGGTATCCGACACGATGGTCCGGTTCATGAGTGCCCCTTCCGCGACGTGGTATCTAGCTCCACCATGGCCTTGATCACACCGCTTTCAGGCTGGCACCAGGCGGGCATCAGCTCGGGCAGTGCGTCGAAGGCGCCTGTGTGGGTGATCATGGCCGTGGATTGCAGTCTGCCTTCGGCCATGAGGCGTGCCACTGTCTCGAAGTCCTCTCTTGTGGCATTGCGACTGCCCAGCAGGCTCAGTTCCTTCTTGTGGAAATCCGGATCATGGAAGGCGATGTCGGCCTTGACCACGCTGACCAGCACGTAGCGGGCGCCGTGACCTGCGAAGTCGAATCCACGATTCATCGCCTTGGGATTGCCAGTAGCGTCGAAGACCACATCGGCCAGCGCACCGCTGTTGAGTGCCAGAAGCTGTTCTTCCACGTTGTCGTCTAGGGCATGAAGAACGCAATCGGCACCGAGGGTGTCGCGGCAGAAGGCCAGGCGTTCATGGTTGGTGTCGACTACCACGGTGCGTGCGCCCCGGCTTTTGGCAATCTGAAGGATGCCCATTCCGATCGGGCCGGCGCCAACCACTACTGCCAGCTCTTCGGCCTCGACAGCTGCCCGGCGCACGGCGTGTGCGCCGATCGCCAGACACTCGATCAGTGCCAGGGATTCGGGCTCGAGGGTGTCAGAGGTCACCAAGTGATCGGCGGGTACACTGAGGTATTCGGCCATGCCGCCATCGCGGTGCACTCCGACTACCTGCATGTTCTGGCAGCAATTGGTTTTGCCCTGGCGGCAGGCGCGACATTCCCCGCAATGTAGGTAGGGAATGACATATGCACTCTGGCCGATTAGCTCGCTGTCGACTCCCTCACCTGTCGCCACGATATCGCCTGACAGCTCATGGCCCAGTACTCGGGGGTACTCGAAATAGGGTTGGTTGCCACCATAGGCGTGAATATCAGTGCCACAGATACCGACGCGCCGCACTCTGATCATGGCCTCGCCCGGGGCGCACCGGGGCTCGGGGATCTCGCGCAGTTCCAGAGAGTGGGGCTGAGTGCAGACAAGCGCACGCATGATTATATCCTTTATCGGTTAAATGGACCGACCAATAGAAAAGGTCATTTAGTCCAGAGGTCAGGCCAATTGGCATTTAACATGCCCCAGCGGGGCTGTGGGCTCAAGTTGTGAGCGGCTTATCGCCCATAGACATAGGTCGTAAAGACGACGTTCTATCTGTTTCTGTGAGAGGTCAGGCCTGCACGACAAGCTGGTGTTGTTCGCCCAGCCCCTCGATTCCGAGGCGCATGCGTTGGCCTGGTTTGAGGAAGACCTGCGGACTCTGACCCGCGCCTACGCCCGGTGGCGTGCCGGTGGAAATGACATCGCCGGGTTGCAGGCTCATGAAGCGGCTCAGATACGCGACCAAGTAGGAAATCTGATAGACCATGGTGCGACTGTTACCGCTCTGATAGCGCTTGCCGTCGACGTCCAGCCACATGTCGAGTGATTGGGGGTCGGCGATCTCGTCGCGGGTGACCAGCCAGGGGCCAAGCGGGCCGAAAGTGTCGCACCCCTTGCCCTTGTCCCAGCTTCCGCTGCGCTCGAGCTGGAATTCCCGCTCGGAGACATCGTTGACCACGCAATAGCCGGCGACGTGATCCAATGCATTGGCCTCGTTGATGTAGCGCCCACCCTTACCGATGATGACGCCCAGCTCGACTTCCCAATCGGTCTTTTGTGAGTCGCGTGGTATTTCCACGTCATCGTTGGGGCCACAGATGGCGCTGGTCCACTTGTTGAAGACCACGGGTTCTAGTGGGACCTCGGCACCGGTCTCTGCTGCATGGTCGGAGTAGTTGAGGCCGATGCAGATGAACTTGCCGACCTGACCCACGCACGGCCCCAAGCGCGTTCCCTCGGGAACTTCTGGCAGGCTCTCGTGATCCGCTTGCGCGACGCTGGCCAGTGTGACGTCGTCGAGGGACTCGCCGGCGACATCCTTGATCAGCGACGAGAGGTCGCGAATTTTTCCGTTGGCGTCCAGCAGACCGGGTTTTTCCTGGCCCGGGGGGCCGAAGCGTAGCAGTTTCATGCGATGTCCTTTGTGAGGTCCGTGGGTGAGTCGAATATGGCTACGAGCTCAATTGGCCCAGCCACCGTCGATTAGCTGCGCAGTACCGGTGATAAACGCCGCCTCGTCTGAGGCCAGGAAGGTTGCAAGCGCGGCGACTTCCTCTGGACGCCCCAGTCGAGCCATCGGTTGGCGGTCGATGAAGTCTTGGAATACCTCTGCCTTGTCGCGCCCCTGCTGCCGGGCCTGGGCCTCGATGCGTTGATGCAGAGAGGGCGATTCGACGGTGCCAGGGCAGATAGCGTTGCAGCGAATGCCTTGCGTCATGTAGTCGGCAGCTACCGACTTGGTCAAGCCAATGACAGCGGCCTTGGTGGTGCCGTAGGCGAAGCGGTTGGGCACGCCCTTGATGCTCGATGCCAGTGAGGCCATGTTGATGATGCTGCCGCCACCGCGCGCCAGCATGCCCGGGAGAAATTCCTGAATCATATGGAATATGGCTGTCACGTTGAGGGCGAAGCTGCGCTCCCAGGTGGCATCGTTGCACTCCAGTATCGAGCCGCCTGGCACCATACCGGCGCAGTTGAACAGGATATCGATACCGCCGTACTTACCGGCCAGCGTCGCGATGTCAGTGTGCTGGTTGACGTCTAGCCGATGTACCCAGGCACCTTCGAGATCGTCGAGCAAGCCGGGGTCAATGTCGGTAGCGATGACATTGGCTCCTTCGGCGAGAAAGCGTTCCGCCGTGGCTCGGCCGATGCCCTGTCCGGCCGCTGTGACCAGTGCGGTCTTGTGTTGAAGGCTCATAGTGTGGCGAATCCCTGCTGAACGTGGGAACATACCTCGGTTAGCTATTCGAAGATCCAGAGGCCTGACCAATGGTCAGGCCATCATCTACTGGGCTATGTCTCGGCGGCAAGTCAATTGCCATCAACTTTAGTCGCAACGCGGTGCGGAGAGACGACGCGATGCCGATTCAAACCATTCGTTCACAGCGTCTGTACCGGCAAATAGCCGATCAGTTGCAACAACTTATCAGTGACGGTGAGTTCCCCCCGGGGACACTGTTACCCCCAGAGCGAGATCTAGCCCAGCAGATGGGCGTCAGTCGAGCATCGGTGCGTGAGGCGCTGATCGCCCTGGAAGTTGTGGGCCTCGTCGAGGTGCGTGTGGGGCATGGGGTACTGGTCAAGGAAGTCGATGCTATGCCGTCGGGCTCGGTCATGCAGGCGGCGGCACGTAAGGAGCCCTGGGCCCTGGACCCCGATTTTGCTAGTGAGATTCAAATCAATCTTGAAGAGGAGATTCCACCCTTTTCACTTCTTCAGGCCCGACGCTACCTTGAGCCGGAAACTGCTGCACTTGCGGCGAAAAATGCCAATGAGGATGACCTCGCGGCCATTCGCCAGGCATTGGCGCGCAATATCGAAGACAATAAACATGGTGGCGGAAATATTGCCGGTGATCGGTTATTACACATCCGAATTGCCGAGGCCTCGGGTAATTCTGCTTATGCGTTGTTGATCAAACATCTATTGGGGCATCACTACGGCGTCATGTTCCGTCGCCTACAGGATCTGTTTATGGAGACCGACATGGCCCAGCATTCGCAGGGAGATCACGAGAGGATCGTGCGCGCCATTGAAGAGCGCGACCCGGTTTTGGCGCGCAGAGCGATGGAAATACATCTTGATCATGTGCTCAACGTCTTTTTCGCCGAGTGAGATGCTGCTAATGATTTGATTCAGCATGGCTGGATAACAAGAGCCGCGTTTGGGAAGTCCGAAATGAAAGGATGCGCCTTTCATGGGGTAATAGGCTCGGTTCGTCGGGAGTAGCCCTTTCGTGTTGACTTGTATCCTGACAGCTGAGTCGTCGGCAGGGTTGCACGGACCCGCGACCGCGACGGTGCCTCATCCGCCACCACGACGACGGCACCGCCATGGCGGTGCCGTCGTGTGCGTGTTGGCGGGGTGTCGCCCGCCTCGCAGGCCTAGCGATAGGTGGCGTCGAAGCGCTGGCGCAGCGCGTTCTTCTGCACCTTGCCCATGGTGTTGCGCGGCAGGGCGTCGATGAAGAACACCCGCTTGGGCTGCTTGTACTTGGCCAGCCGGCCCTGCAGGTGGGCGATCACCTGGGCCTCCTCGAGCCGGGCGCCGGGCTGGCACACCACCGTCGCGGTGACGCCTTCGCCGAAGTCCGGATGGGGCAGGCCGATCACGGCGGATTCCAGCACCTCGTCCATCTCGTCGATGACCTGCTCCACCTCCTTGGGGTAGACGTTGTAGCCGCCGGAGATCACCAGGTCCTTGTCGCGGCCGACGATCTGCACGTAGCCGCGCGCGTCGCGGGTGACCAGGTCGCCGGTGATGAAGAAGCCGTCCTCGAGCAGCTCTTCCTTCGTTTTTTCGGGCTTGCGCCAGTAGCCGAGGAAGACGTTGGGGCCGCGCACCTGGAGGATGCCGATCTCGCCGTCGGCGACCTCCTTGCCGCCGTCACGGTCGACGATGCGGATCTCCACCCCGGGCAGCGGCATGCCCACGGTGCCGGCGCGGCGGTCGCCGTCGTAGGGGTTGGAGAGGTTCATGTTGGTCTCGGTCATGCCGTAGCGCTCGAGGATGGCGTGGCCGGTCTTCTCGGCGAACAGCTCGTGGGTCTCGGCGGTCAGCGGCGCCGAGCCGGAGACGAACAGGCGCATGTTGGCGGTGACCTCGGGGGTGAGGCGATCGTCGGCTACCAGCCGGGTGTAGAAGGTCGGCACGCCCATCATCACGGTGCCGCGGGGCAGCTCCTCGAAGATCACGTCGGCGTCGAACTTCGGCAGGAACAGCAGGCTTGAGCCGGCCATCAGGGTGACGTTGCAGGCCACGAACAGGCCGTGGGTGTGGAAGATCGGCAGCGCGTGGATCAGCCGGTCCTCGGGGGTGAAGCGCCAGGCCTCGACCAGCGCCGCGGCGTTGGAGCCGAGGTTGCGGTGGGTGAGCATCGCGCCCTTGGAGCGCCCGGTGGTGCCGGAGGTGTAGAGGATCGCCGCCAGGTCGTCGTCCGTGCGCGGCACGGCGTCGTCGAAGGCCGTGGCTGCCGCGGCGCGCTCCATCAGCGAACCGTCGGCGGCGGTGCCGAGGGTCTCGACCGCCGGGCAGCCGGTCTCGGCGGCCAGCGCGCGGGCTTCCTCGAGCACTGCCGGGCGGCACACGAACAGCGCCGGTTCGGCGTCGCTCAGGAAGTAGCGGATCTCGTCCCCGGTGTAGCCGGTGTTGAGCGGCAGGTAGACCGCCCCGGCGCGCAGCGTGGCCAGGTAGAGCAGGATCGCCTCGGGGCTCTTTTCGACCTGCACCGCGACCCGGTCGCCGGGCGAGACGCCGAGCGCGACCAGGGCGCCGGCCAGCCTGGCGCTCTCGGCCAGGGCGTCGGCGTGGGAGTAGCGGCGGCCGTCGCGGGTGGTGATGAAGTCGGCGTCGCCGCGGGCCTGCATGCGGGCGGCGAAGGTCTTGAACAGGTTGTTGTTATCGGTCATCTGGCGGTGTCTCCCTTGCCTTGCGCCTTGCGGGCCTTGCGCACGAGGTCCTTGACCTCGCCGGAACGCGCCACGGTGGCGTTGGCGGTGTAGTTCTCGTGATTGCGCTCGATGTCGTTGAGCACGTAGAGGTAGTTGACCATCAGCCCGGCGGCCTGCTCGAGGCCCTTGGCCGAGGTATCGCCGAGCCAGTTGATGCGATGCAGCTCGGCGCCGTTGCCCAGGTGGAAGCGGGCCACCGGGTTGAGCGGCAGGCCCCTGGGGTTCTTCTCCTCGGCCAGGTAGCGGGCGGCCAGCGGGCGCACGATGGCCCTGAGCGCCTCGGCCCGCTCGGCGTCTTCGTGCCAGCCGGGCGCCTGGAGCTCGGCCAGCGCCTCGCGGGTGGATTCCGGCAGGGTGGTGTCGTCCTGGCGCTCGGCCAGCCACTGGGCGAAGCCCGGCACCGGCGAGAGCGTGACGAAGTGCTTGAGCTGCGGCAGTTCCTGCTTGAGCTCCTGCACCACCTGCTTGATCAGGAAGTTGCCGAACGAGATGCCGCGCAGCCCCACCTGGCAGTTGCTGATGCCGAAGAAGGCGGCGCTGTCGGCGTCCTCGGGTTCCTCCACGTGGCCCTTGTCGTCGTGATCGCCGGCCAGGATCGGCTGGATGCGCTCCGGCAGCCCCTTGCACAGCGCCACCTCGACGAAGATCAGCGGCTCGTCGCCGGTGGCCGGATGGAAGAAGGCGAAGCAGCGCCGGTCGCGGGCGTCGAGCCGGCGGCGCAGGTCGTTCCAGTCCTGGATCTCGTGCACCGCCTCGTAGCGGATGATCTTCTCCAGGATCGAGGCCGGGGTGTTCCAGTCGATGCGCTTGAGCATCAGGAAACCGCGGTTGAACCAGGAGCCGAACAGGTGGGCGAAGTCGGCGTCGATGGCCGCGAGCTCGGGATGCTCGCGGCGCAGGGCCAGCAGCTGCTCGCGCATGCGCACCAGCTGGTAGGTGCCCTCGGGGGCCAGGTTGAGGCGCCGGAACAGCTCCTGGCGCTTCGGCTCGCAGGCCTCGAACAGCGCCTCCAGCGAGGCGTTGTCGCGGGTCTCGCGATAGGCGGCGTAGCTTTCGTCGATGCGCTCGGGGTCGGCGGCGAACTCCTCGGCCAGGCGCATGAAGAAGTGCCTGCGCGGGTCGGCGTCGAGCCGGGCGTACATGGCCAGGGCGCGGCTGGCCAGGGTGATGCTCGAGGCCTCGCCGTCGCTCTCGAGCAGGGCGCGGCAGGCCTCGACCAGCGCGTCCGGGTTGGGGGCGTCGTCGCCGTCCGAACGCCGCCAGCGCAGGGCGTCGCGCTGGGTGATGTTGTTGAGCAGTTCCTGAAGGAAGGTCATGTTCATGGCGGCGTCTCCTTCAGCCCATGATCAGGTCGGGGAGCCACAGGGCGATGCCCGGGAACAGGCACAGCAGCACGATCGCCAGCACCATGCACAGGGCGTAGGGCAGGCTGCCGGTCAGGATGCTGCGCAGCGAGATGTCCGGCGCGATGCCCTTGATGATGAACAGGTTGAGGCCCACCGGCGGGGTGATCAGGCCGATCTCCAGGTTGATGGTCAGCACCACCGCGAACCAGTAGGGGTCGAAGTCGGCGGCCAGGATGATCGGCAGCAGGATCGGCGCGGTCATCACGATCACCGCCACCGGCGGCAGGAAGAAGCCGGCCACCAGCAGGAAGACGTTGATGACGCCCATCAGCACCCAGCGGTTGACCTCCAGATCGGCGATGGCGCCGGCCACGGTCTGGGTGATGAACAGCGACGACAGGGCGTAGGCGAAGACCTCGGCGCAGGCGATGACCAGCATGATCATCACGCTCTCGCGCAGCGAGTCGCGCATGATCAGCTTGATCGGCCCGGCCTGCCACATGCGGTAGATCAGGATCGCCAGTGCCAGGCACAGGAAGGCGCCGACGCCGGCCGCCTCGGAGGGCGTGGCCACGCCGCCGTAGAGCGCGAACAGAATGCCCGCCACCACGGCGAGGAAGGGCAGCACCCGCACCACCGCCTTGAGGTTGGAGTCGACGTTGGCCTTGACCGTCTCCTTGAGCCGGCCGGCGGCCTCGGCCGCGGGGTTCTGATAGCCCCCGGCCAGCTTGCAGGCGATGATCGTCCAGACCATGAACAGCCCGGCGAGCATGAAGCCCGGCACCACCCCGGCGATGAACAGGCGGCCGATGGAGGTCTCGCTGGCGATGCCGTAGATGATCATGGTCACCGAGGGCGGAATCAGGATGCCCAGGGTGCCGCCGGCGGCGATGCAGCCGGCGGCCACGCCGTCGGGATAGCCGCGGGTGCGCATCTCGGGGATGCCCATCTTGCCGATCGCCGCGCAGGTGGCCGGCGACGAGCCGGAGAGGGCGGCGAAGATCGAGCAGGCGCCGATGTTGGAGACGGCGAGCCCGGCCGGCAGGCGGCCCATCCACAGGTCCAGCGAGCGGTAGAGGTCGCGGCCGGTGGGCGAGGAGGCCACGGCGGCGCCCATCAGGATGAACATCGGGATGGCGACGAAGCCGAACTCGGCGATGCGCTCGAAGAAGGTCTCGCCGAAGTAGGTCAGCTCCGGCATGCCGCGGTCGTAGAGCAGCGCCATCAGCGAGACGCCGCCCAGGGCGAAGGCGATGGGGGTGCCGATGGCCATCAGTACGATGAGACCGACGGCGACGATGATGCCCAGCGTGATCGGATCCATGTCAGTTCTCCTCGCCGCGCAGCAGTTCGGCGACGTACTGCAGCGTCAGCAGGGTGGCGCCGAGTGCCACCGGCAGCAGGGCCGGCCACAGCGGCGGGTTCCACACCGTGCCGGTGGTCCACTGGCCGTGATACGCCTCGGCGACGTAGACCCAGCTGCCGTAGGCCAGCGCGGCGCAGAAGGCCAGGCCGACCAGCGAGCCGAGCAGCAGCATGAGCCTGCGGCCGAGCCCGCCGACCAGGTCGGGCAGCAGGGTGATGGCGACGTGGCCGCCGGTCATCAGCACGTAGGCGCTGCCCATCAGCATGGCGCCGGTGACCGAGAAGATGGTGAATTCGGTCTGCCAGCTGGTGCTCATGCCCAGCGCGTAGCGCACGAAGACCATGTGGCAGATGGCGCCGACGCCGGCCAGGAACAGCGCGCAGGCGACGTAGGCGGCGCCGCGGGAGACGCCGTCCATCAGGCGGATGTAGCCGCCGACCAGCGGCAGGCGTCGGGCGAGGGGTGAGGTATTGGCCATGGCCATGTCGTCCTCCCGGAGTCAGAGACACCGGCCCGGGGCCGGTGTCGTGGGGCAAAAACCCGGTTACTCGACGGCCAGGGCGGCGTCGATCAGGGCCTGTCCGTTGGGGACGTTCTCGGCGAAGTTCTGGTAGGAGGTCTGCTTGGCGATCTCCAGCCAGGCGTCATAGTCCTCCTGGCTCATGGTCACCACCTCGACGCCGTTCTCCTCGTAGGCGTCGACCATCTTCTGGTCGAGCCCGGCGGCCTCCTCGGCGAAGAAGTCCTCGGCGGCCTGGCCGGCGGCGGTCAGCGCCTGCTGCTGTTCCTCGCTGAGGCCCTGCCAGCTGCGCTCGGAGATCAGGATCGGCTCGTACATGAACCACAGGGCGTGCTCGCCCGGCGCGGTCATGCAGCTCACCTGCTCGTAGATGCGATACGAGACGAAGGACATCGAGGAGGTGTTGGCGGCGTCCAGCACTCCGGTCTGCAGGGCGGTGTAGATCTCGGACGACGGCATGGAGGAGATCGAGGCGCCGGCGCCGGCCAGCATTTCCTCGAAGGCCGGGCCGGCGGCGCGGAAGGTCTGGCCCTCGACGGTGTCCGGCGAGGTGATGCACTGCTGGCTGGAGGCGAAGCCGCCGGCCAGCCAGGCATCGGCCAGCACCCGGGCGCCGCCTTCCTGGATGACGTGCTTGATCATGTCCATGAACTCGGAGTCGTTGAGGCGGCGGGCGTGCTCGTGGTTGCGCACCACGCCGGGCATCAGGGTGGCGGAGAACTCCGGGTGGCGGCCGCTGGCGTAGTCGAGCGGCAGGGCGGTGATGTCCAGGCGCCCGCGGGACAGCGCGGCCCACTGCTCGCGAGCCTTGAACAGCGACTGGCCGGGATAGACCTCGATCTCCAGGCCGACGTCGGCCTCGGCGACCTTGTCGGCCATCAGCTGGACCATCTCGTCGCGCACGTCGCCCTGGCCACCGGGGAACTGGTGGGAGGCGCGCAGCACGGTGTCGGCCGAGGCGGCGGTGCCGGCGAGAGAGGCGGCGAGGGCGGTGCCCGCGACGAGGGGGAGCATTGAGCGTTTCATGGCGTCTCCAGATTGGCGTTGTTGTTATGGGCCGTTGGTTGGGAGCGACTTCTCTTTACAGCAACAGCGCGAGAGCGGCTGTGGTACGAAGCTTTCTTGTGTGAAGTGTCTATCAGCGGTGCTGATATATATTTCAATAGGCGAAGTGAAATACTACTGTCAAACCGGGCGGCTTAGACAAAGGCATCAGCTGCGATGCAGCAAAGACGCCGGAAGGCGCTCGTGGCGGGCGATCGGGCGGGATGGAAGAAAATCGTGGGCAAGCCCGCCACGAGGCCCGCACGAGGCGGGGCATCGCGACGGCGAAACGATCCGGGGCCCGGCTCGGTGCAGGGAAGCCTGGTTCAGAGAAGCCCGGTGCCGGGGGCTCGGTTCAGCGCGGCTCAGTTCAAGGAAAAGGGAATCTCGCCGGCCTCATGCGCCAGCAGCCACTGCTTGCGGCCGATGCCGCCGGCGTAGCCGGTGAGACGGCCGTCGCTGCCGATCACCCGGTGGCAGGGCACCACGATGGCCAGCGGGTTACGGCCATTGGCCGCGCCCACCGCGCGCTGGCCGCCCTTGCAGCCGAGCTGCTCGGCGATCTCGGCGTAGCAGCGGGTCTCGCCGAAGGGAATGGTCGAGAGCGCCTGCCAGACCCGGCGCTGGAAGTCGGTGCCCTGCGGCGCCAGCGGCAGGTCGAAGGCCTGGCGGAGGCCGTCGAAGTATTCGGCCAGCTGGGCGCGGGCCCGCTCGGTGTGGGCGTTGGGGCGGGCCGGCTCGTCCTCTTCTATGACGAAGGCGATCTCGGTCAGCCCGGCGTCGGAGGCGCCGAGGCGGATCAGGCCGAGGGCCTCGGTCTCCGGCGGGCGGAAGTAGTCCAGGGCATCGTCGGTCATCGGCTTGGCTCCTTGTTGTTCAGGGGGATGAACCTCAGGGGGTGGAAGACCAGAGCTGCAGGGTCAGGTAGCTGCGCCAGGGCGCTCCCCGGGCCGGCTCGGCGCCCGCCAGGCGGGGCAGGGCGCGGCGCACGCCGGCATCGCCGGCAAGCCAGATATCGGGGGCGCCGGTGCCGCGCAGCGCCGCGTAGTTCGCCGTCCAGGGCCCGATGCCTTTCAGCGTCGTCCAGGCCTGCGGATCGTCGTCGGCTTCGCCTTCAGCGTACCAGCTCGCGAAGCGCCTGAGCGTCGCCTTGCGGGCGCCGGGCATGCGCAGCTCGTCGAGTTCGCTGTCGGCGATGGCCTCGGGCACGGGGAAGTGATGGCCGTGCTCGGTCGGCTCGCCCCGCGCCTCCACCAGTCGCGTGACCAGGCCGCGGGCGGCGTCGGTGGAGACCTGCTGGCCGAGGATGGCGCGGATGCCGGCCTCGAAGGGCGACCAGATGCCGGGCAGCCGCAGCCCCTCGACCAGTGCAAGGCCGGGGAAGGCGCCGGCCAGATGGGTCTCGATGGTGGTGGTGTCGGCGTCCAGGTCCAGCACCCGGCGGATGCGCCGCACCACCGGCGACAGTGCGCGCAGGTCGTCGAGCACGAGGCGGACCCGGAAGGCGTGGCGCTGCGGGACGTGTTCGGCGGTGAACGAGCCGCGCGCGCCGCCCCAGCGGATATGCCGGCCGTAATATGCCTCGCCGACCCACTCCAGGCCGGCAATGGCACGGCCGGCGTGGAAGTCGCGCAGCGCCGGCCAGGCGTAGGGCGGGCGATAGGCCAGCCACAGCGTCAGCGGCTCGCCGTTCTGGCCGCCGTTCTGGCCGCCGTTGACGCTATCGGCGGCGCTTCGGCGCAGTTCCCGCGGCGCCAGGCCGATGCGGGTCACGAAGGCATCGTTGAAGCGTCGCAGGCTGCGAAAGCCGCTGGCGTAGGCGATGTCGGTGATCGGCAGCGTGGTCTGGTGCAGCAGCTGCTTGGCGAACAGGCACTGGCGATACTGGGCGTAGGCCTTGGGCGAGACGCCGAGTCCGTCGTGGAACAGCCGCCTCAGGTGACGCTCGCCGACGCCGAGTCGCTGGCACAGGTCGCTCAGCGAGCCGTCGCCCAGGGCGCCGTCGTCGATCAGCCGCAGCGCTCGCTCGAGCGTGGTGCGGGTGCCGCGCCAGGCGGGGGAGTCGGGGGCGCTGTCCGGCCGGCAGCGCAGGCAGGGACGGAAGCCGGCCTCGGCGGCGGCCAGGGGCGTATCGAAGTAGCGCACCCGGGTGTCTTTCGACGGAATGGCCGGGCAGATCGGTCGGCAGTAGATGCCGGTGCTGGTCACGCCGACCACGAAGCGGCCGTCGAAGCGCGCATCCCGGGCCAGGCGCGCCTGGCGGCACTGAGCGGCATCCAGCATGGCGGCGTTCCTCGGTCTCGGTTCCTGATCGCAGTGTAACGCGCCAGCGCGGCGAGACTCGCCGGAAACGGACGTCAAGCCGGACGCTTCGTGCAGGTCATGCGGCGTCTTTGCTTGATTGTGCGTCGAGTGCGCGTCGACCGTTAGCGCAGCCGCGCCCGGTGGCCTTCCATTGGGCGCTGGCCGAGGGCCTCGGCCTCCGGCGGGCGGAAGTCGTCCAGGGCATCGTCGGTCATCGGCTTGGCCCCCCGTTGAGGCGACCCGGAGGCGTCGCGTGGTGCCGGTGTCTCAGTCTAGCCTCCCGTGTCGTTGGATTGAACGAAAAGGACCCCGCCGGCAGTGGCCGGCGGGGTCCTTGGCAGGGCGGCGATCAGGGGATCGCCAACCTCCGCGTCAGACGAGCTCGCGCTGCTCGCGCCTGGCGTCGCGGCGGTCGCGCAGCACCGCGCGGCAGATCAGTACCAGCACGCCCAGGGTCAGGGCGGGCCATACGAGCACATAGAAGCCATAGAGCAAGTTCATGGCGGTTCTCCTCGTGGCGGCGCCGGCACCCGGCGCCATGGTGGATGGGCCCCGGCTCAGCGTTGGCCGGCCAGGGGGGCGGCGTCCTTGGGCGGGGTCGGCTGGTGGCGCGATGCCTCCGCGGGCGCGCCCTGGATATGGTCATAGTCGCCGACCCGTTCGCCGATGGTGGCGAAGTCGAAGCGCTCCTGACGGCTCGCGAGGCTCATCACCACGCACACCAGGGTGCTGGTGCCGTAGGCGGTCAGCGAGGCCAGCAGCACGGTGTATTCGCGCAGGAAGCCGGTGGCGAAGACCAGCATGGCCGCGAGTGCCAGGATGCCGGCGAGGAAGCCCATCGTGCGGCCCAGGAAGCCGAACACCATCAGGCCGATGATCACGCCGCCGCCGATGCTCGCCAGCAGTTCGAAGAGCAGGCCGGTGGCGCCCGCCAGCGGCAGCCACTCGAAGCGGGCCAGGCAGAACATCACCATGGCCACCAGCACCGAGGTGGTGAAGGCCGCATTGGTGATGCGGTCCCAGAAGCAGCTGGCGATCACCGGGAAGACGATGGCGCCCCACAGCGCGCCGACGAACACCAGCATCACCAGGATATCCAGCGAGAAGCTGGCGAAGACGATGCCCGCCGCGGTGGCGATGATCATGGTCAGGCGGCCCACCAGCAGCATGCGCTGGGGGTCGGCCTTGCCGCGGGCCAGGTTCTTGCCGTAGACGTCGGCCATCATGATCGCCGACAGCGCCGAGAGGTCGGAGTCGGCGGTGGAGGAGAGCGAGCCGATCACCAGGATGAAGAACAGCGCGATGAACACCGGCGGCAGGTAGCTCGACACCATCTGCGGGATCAGGTTGTTCATGTCGCCATTGAGCGGCTCGATGCCCAGCGTCAGGGCCATCAGGCCGATCATGCCGAGGCCGATGACGATGGCGCCATAGCCGACGGTGGCGGTGAGGAAGGTCGGCTTGATGTGCTCTTCGTTCACCGCGAACAGGCGCTGGGAGATGGTCTGGTTGCCGATGGCGTAGGCCAGCACGGCGACGAAGAAGGGCGCGCCCTGGTTGAGGATGGCGTCCATCGAGAAGAAGTCGGCCTGCTCAGCGGTCAGGTTGTCGAGGCCGGCGACCAGCTCGCCGGGGCCGCCCATGGCGAAGAACACCGCGGGGATGATCACCACGGCGATGGCCATCAGGGCCACCAGCTGGGCGAAGTCGGTCAGCACCGAGGCGCGGAAGCCCGACCACAGGGTGTAGAGCAGCACGCCGACGCCGGCGATGATGACCCCGGCCTGGAAGGAGAGCGGCGAGAGCACCGAGACCAGGGCGCCGGCGGCGGTGAAGTTGACCATCAGGCTGATCACGCTGCCCAGCACGTTGGAGAACGCCAGGATCAGCTGGCTGGAGCTGCCGTGGCGGGCGTGGATCAGCTCGCCCAGGGTGTGGGCGTTGGGGGCGAGCTTGCGGAAGCGGCGCCCGAACGGGTAGATGAACAGGATCATCAGCGCGCCCCAGAGCCCGTAGTGGATGGGGCCGGAGACGCCGTAGGTGTAGCCGGAGGTGGCGGCGGCGTAGAAGGAGGCGGCCCAGATCCAGGTGGCGGTCATGCTGGCCGCGCCGATGCCGAAGCCGATGCGGTGGTTGGAGACCATGAAGGCGTCGGCGTCTTCCTTCTTCTTGCGGATGCCGAGCGTGAGCAGGTAGGTGCCGCCGTAGAAGGCGAGCATCAACAGGAGGATGGTCGGGGTCGAGAATTGATGAAGCGATGCGCTGTTCAAAAGCAATCCCTCGGTGAGTGGAAGGGGCGCGTCACGAAACGGCCACGCAGGGGTGCCGGCCGGACGCGATGGTCGGTTGGGTCGTGTTGATCGCGCACGCGATGACGTCATCGGGGCGTGAGCCGATGAGGCGACGATGGAATGACGCTCGGGCCGCTCGAGGCGGCGCCGCGTGGCGTTACCCGGGGAAGGGAGAGGCTGGGGGTGGGCGGCGCGGCATGCAGCGGCCCTGTTCACTGTAGTGGGGCGACATGGATTCCTTCTCTATCGATGACGTCGACGACGGACAGTCGAAAGCGGGGTGATCCAGTCTGCGGTGAAGCGAGACCAGTCGGTCACGAAGGGTGACCGCCTCGGGCGCGGTGTCGATGTTACCGGCCGAGGCGCCATTACCCTACTGACTCGACGACAAGATGTCCAATCGTCATCAAGATGGCGGGCAACGGACGCTAGTGTCTCGAAAATAGAGAAGAAACGTCTGGGATGAGGGGGAGCAGTGACGGCCTCGGAGAGGGCGCCGAGGGTCGGGCGGGTGTCGCCCGTCCTCGCCTAGAATGATCGCAGGCCTTTCCCTTGACCCTGCGGAGACCCGACATGAGCGTCAGCCTGGACCGCGTTCGCGAGCTCGACCGCCACGATCCCCTGGCGGGCTTCAAGCCCCTGTTTGCCCTGCCCGACGGGGTGATCTACCTCGACGGCAACTCCCTCGGTGCCCAGCCGACGGCCGCCCGGGAGGCCGTCGCCGCGACCCTGGATCAGTGGCGCGACGAGCTGATCGGCGGCTGGAACCGGGGCTGGTTCGACGCCCCGGAGCGCCTCGGCAACCGGCTGGCGCCGGTGATCGGCGCCCGCGACGGCGAGGTGGTGGTCACCGACAACATCACCCTCAACCTGTTCAAGCTGCTGGGCTATATCCTCGAGCGGCGCGGCGATGGCAACCGTGGCGCGGTGCTCAGCGAGGGCGGCAACTTCCCCACCGACGGCTACATCGCCCAGGGCTTCTGCCGGCTCGGCGGCGTCGAGCATCGCGTGCTGCCCGAGGGCGCCGAGCTCGCCGAGCACCTGGACGGCGTGGCCGTGGTGGTGCTCAGCCAGGTCAACTATCGCACCGGCCGGCTGCGCGACATGGCGGCCACCACGCGGCGGGTGCACGAGGCCGGCGGCGAGGTGATCTGGGACCTGGCCCACTCGGCCGGCGCGCTGCCGGTGGACCTCGCCGGCAGCGGCGCCCGCTACGCGGTGGGCTGCACCTACAAGTATCTCAACGGTGGCCCCGGCGCGCCGGGCTTCCTCTACGTGCATCGCGACCATCAGGACGGGGGCTGGCAGCCGCTCTCGGGCTGGCACGGTCATGCCGCGCCCTTCGCCTTCGACGCCGACTATGCCCCGGCCGGCGACATCACCCGCTTTCGTACCGGCACCCACTCCGCGCTGGCCTACAGCGCCCTGGAGGCCTCGCTTTCGATGTGGGGCGATGTCGACATGGCGGCGCTGCGGGAGAAGAGCCTGGCGCTGGGCACGCTGTTCCGCGACGGCCTGGCCGACCTGTTCGAGGCGCACGGCATCGAGGACATCACCCCGCCGGCCGCCGAGCGCGGCAGCCAGGTGTCGCTGGTGGATGCCGACAACGGCTACGCCATCGTCCAGGCGCTGATCGGTCGCGGGGTAATCGGCGACTACCGCGAGCCGGGGCTGATGCGCTTCGGCTTCGCGCCGCTCTACCTGAGCTTCGAGGATGTCTGGCAGGCGGCGCGGCACTTCCGCGAGGTGGTCGAGGGCGGCGAGTATCGCGAGCCTCGCTTCCACGTGCGCGGGGCGGTGACCTGATGGCCGGTCGCGACGTGCAGGCGGCGCGGGATCATGCCTATTCGCCGAGTCGCTTCGCCCGTGGCGTCGAGGCGACGCTGGCGCGCCAGGCGCACGCCGGCCGCGCGCTGGCGGCCCGCCATCGGCCGCTCGAACTGGTCGACGGTGACGATGCCGACGCCCGGCTGGACCTGTTCCTTCCCGAGGGCGTAAGCGGACGCATGTCTGAAAGCGAGGGTGGGGGTTCCTGGCCGCTGATGGCCTTCATCCACGGCGGCTACTGGCAGGAGCTCGATCACACCGCCAGCGACTTCCTCGCCGAGCGCTATCTGGCCCGGGGCATGGCCTTCGCCTCGCTGGGCTACGGGCTGGCGCCGGGGACCGCGATCGAGACCATGATCGCCCAGTGCGCCCGCGGGCTCGCCATGGCGCGGGAGGCGCTGGAAGCACGCGGCGGCGCGGGGCGGGTGATCCTCGGCGGCCACAGCGCCGGCGCCCAGCTGGCGTGTCGGGTAGCCGCCGAGGCGAAGGGAGAGGTCGATGAGCTGCTGCTGGTCAGCGGCGTCTATGATCTCACGCCGCTGGTGGATACCTACATCAACGCGCCGCTGGGCCTCGATCGGACGCGGGCCCGGGCGCTGAGCCCGCGCTTCGGCGATCTCGCCGGGCTGCCGCCGTGCCGGGTGGTGATCGCCGAGCGCGATCCGCCGGCGTTTCGCTCCCAGGGCCGCGACTTCGCGGTCGCGCTCGAGGCCGCCGGTGGCGTGGTCGAGCTGACCGATCTGGCCGGCTGCGATCACTTCGACGTGCTCGATCATTTGTAACCCTTGCCGTCGACGCCGGGGCTTGCTTGACTGAACGCTGCGCCCGCCGGCGTTCGTCGCACCGTCCATGTCGGAAAAGGAAGCTTCATGACGCCACCGCTGACCCGCCACAATCGCCCCCGCCAGGTGCTCGACGCCATCACCGCCGCCAATGCCTCGCTTGACGACGACGACCGCGAGGCCAAGTACGCCAAGCTGGCCGAGTCGCCGTATCGCTTCTTCCGCGGCACCAACCACCTGTACTGGAGCGACGTCTGGCACGACTGGCGCTTCGCCCTCTACGGCGGCCTGCCCGAGACCCAGACCTGGCTGCAGGGCGATGCTCACGTCTACAACTTCGGCGCCTACGGCCACCACGACGATGCCGTGCGCTACGGCATGGACGACTTCGACGACGCCATGGTCGGCGACTACCAGTACGACCTCTGGCGGCTGGCGATCAGCCTGGTGCTGGACGCGCGGGAGAACGCCGGGCTCTCGCGCAAGGGCATCGACAAGTCGCTCGAGACGCTCATCGAGGCCTACCTGGACGAGCTCGACGACCACGCCGAGGGCGAGGTGCCGGGGGCGGTGACCCTGGAGACCGCCAAGGGGCCGCTGGAGCCCTTCCTGGAGAAGGTGGCGCGCAAGGAGAGCCGGGCCAAGATGCTCGACAAGTGGACCGTGCTCGGCGACGACGGCCGGCGCTTCGCCGTCGACGAGCGCCCGGAGAAGCTGGCCCGGCTGCCGGCCCACCTGGCCAGCCAGCTGCGCAAGGCCGTGGAGGAGGAATACCGCGAGACGCTGCGCGGCGCCCGCGCCGAGGCCGAGGAGGATCACTTCCGGGTCAAGGACATGGCGCGGCGCCTGGACGCCGGCACCGGCTCGCTGGGGCTCGAGCGCTACTACGTGCTGATCGAGGGCGGGCGCGACCACGTTCACGACGACGTGATCCTCGACGTGAAGCAGCAGACCGCGCCCGAGGGCTGGCGGATGATGAACGCCGCCGAGAAGCGCGACTGGCGCCGGGCCTTCGCCCACGAGGGCGCCCGCCACGCCGCCGCCTTCACCGCCATCGCCGAGCACCCGGACCTCTACCTGGGCTGGCTGCATCTGGGCGACACGGTGTTCTCGGTGCGCGAGCGCTCGCCGTTCAAGGAGGACTTCCCGACCCACAAGATCGACGGCGACAAGCCCTATCGCAAGCTGGCCAAGCAGTGGGGCCGGATCCTGGCCCGCGAGCACCTGCGCGGCGCCCAGGCGCTGAATCCCGACGCTCCCGGCGTCTTCGCCCGGGCGGTGACCGACCGGGTCGAGGGCGGCCAGGAGCACTTCGTGGACATGATCTCGACGCTGGCCTTCGGCTACGCCGACTGCGTGGCCCGGGATCACGCCACCTTCGTCGATTCTCTGTAAACGGGAACCGATGTGTTCGCCGTCGACGGGGCTGCGAGGGGCGCTATGAACCCCTCCCTGGGCGCTACCGACGCCTTCCCTGGCGTAGGCCCCCCCGTCCCCGGCGTGTTCCACGTTCAGCGCCGTTCTGAATCGCGCCGATACGCCTTGGGTGCAGGCCCCCGGTCGCTGTAGGCTGGGGGCAATTCGCATTCAGGAGGCGCCATGTTTCCCCCCTTCACGCTGCGCTATGCGCGCTTCCCCGACCGGCTGCGGGCGCCCGCCCAGCCGGCGCCCGTCGAGCGCCCCGAGCTGGTGGCCTTCAATCGGCCACTGGCCGAGTCGCTGGGCTTCGATCTGGACGCCTTCGACCCCGAACGGGCCGCCGAGCTGTTGTCCGGCAACGCCCTGCCCGAGGGCGCCGAGCCCGTGGCGTTGGCCTACGCCGGCCACCAGTTCGGCAATTTCGTGCCCCAGCTCGGCGACGGCCGGGCGGTGCTGCTGGGCGAGGTGACCGACCGCGCCGGCCGGGTGCGCGACCTCCAGCTCAAGGGCAGCGGGCGCACGCCGTTCTCCCGCGGCGGCGACGGCCGGGCGCCGCTGGGCCCGGTGCTGCGCGAGTACCTGGTCAGCGAGGCCATGCATGCCCTGGGCGTGCCGACCACCCGGGCGCTGGCCGCGGTGACCACCGGCGAAACGGTCTATCGTCGCGTGCCGGAGCCCGGCGCGGTGCTGACCCGCGTCGCCGTCAGCCACCTGCGGGTGGGCACCTTCCAGTACTTCGCCGCCCGCGATGACCAGGAGGCCGTGCGGCTGCTGGCCGACGAGGCGATCGAGCGCCACTATCCTCATCTCGCCGACCGGGACGAGGGCGAGCGCTATCTGGGCCTGCTCGAGGCGACGGTGGAGCGCCAGGCCGAGCTGGTCGCCCGCTGGATGGGAGTCGGCTTCATCCATGGGGTGATGAACACCGACAACGCGGCGATCTCCGGGGAGACCATCGACTATGGCCCCTGCGCCTTCATGGACGCCTACGACCCGCGCACCGTGTTCAGCTCCATCGACGAGCGCGGCCGCTACGCCTTCGTCAATCAGCCACCGATCGCCCAGTGGAACCTGGCGCGCTTCGCCGAGACGCTGCTGGCGCTGATCGACGAGGATCGCGAGCGGGCCATCGAGCGCGCCACCGAGGTGCTGAAGGCCTTCGAGGATCATTTCGAGGCCAGCCGGATGCGGGTGATGCGGGCCAAGCTGGGCCTCGTGACGGAGGAGGAGGGCGACGCCGCCCTGGTCGAGGACTGGCTCGCGGCGATGCAGGCCGCTCGCGCCGACTTCACCCTGAGCTTCCGCCGCCTGGCCGATGCCCTGGAAGGCCCCGAGGGCGAGGCGCGCCTGGCGGCCGAGCTGTTCGGCGACCGTGAGGCGCCGGAGGCGTGGCTGTCACGCTGGCGCGAGAGGCTGTCCCGGGAGGACGCCGATGCCGCCGAGCTGGCGCGGCGCCTGCGCGGCGTGAATCCGGCGGTGATCCCGCGCAACCATCGCGTGGCGGAGGCCATCGCGGCGGCCGAGAACGACGACTTCGGCCCCTTCGAGGCGCTGCTGGCGGCGATCACCCGGCCCTTCGAGGCGCCGACCGGCGAGGTCGACTACACCCGCCCGCCGCAGAACGACGAGAGGGTGCTGCGGACCTTCTGCGGCACCTGACGCGAGCGCATCGTCACCGCGACAGGGGCCGTCGGCATGTCACGCCTCGCCCGGCGCGTCTGTCACCAGAAGGCCGGGTCGTTGAACGCCTCGACACAGCGGGCCCTGCCCCTCAGCGGCGTCATCTCGGCCTCGGTGAGGGGTTGTGCGAGCTAGCCCTCGGGGTATTGCAGCGCGAACGGCGCCGGGATGATGGTCGTGGTGACCGGCGCAAAGCCGACTCGCGAGTAGTAGTTCGGGTCACCATAGGTCACGGCGATGTCGATGCCCGCCTCACGCAGCGCCTGCAGGGCATGGGTCAGCAGCTGCCGTCCGACCCCTGGCCTTGCCACTCGGTCGCCACCGCTACCGGGCCGAGCACCAGCACGCTTCGCTCATCCTGGTCGTAGGTCAGCCTCGAGAAGATCGCCGCGCCGATGACCGCACCATCGGACGCGGCGGTGAAGACATGCCGATCCGGCGCGGGTGTGCGAGACAGCAGGTTACCCACCAGGTCGCCGATCAGCGTGCCTTCCGACGCTCCCTCGGCGGCGGTGAAGGTCGCCGTGAACAGTTCGACGAGTGCCTGATCGCGCCCCTGGGCGCCTTGCGAGAATTCCATGCGGGTTCCTTGGCTGCCGTACGCTGGTTCAGGGTAACGGTCCCTTCAGGCCTTATCCCCCAGGGCGGCGATGTGGTCCGGCAGGCGATCATGGGAGCCGTACATGAAGTGGTTCTCCATGCGCTCCGCAAACTGGGCGGCTTCCGGTTCGCGTCCCACCGCCATGGCGACCTCACGCACGTGCATCGGCGATGCGCCGCAGCAGACGCCGAGGTAGTTGACCCCCTGGGCATGAACGTCGCGAGCAAAGGCGCCGAGTTCGTAGCGGTTGCAGAACATCGGGTCCAGGGCGGTCGGGAACGGTCGTCCATGGGGCGCCGGGCAGCCGCATCCCTGCGGGTCGGAGAGGTTGAAGAAGGTCGGCTCCTGCTCGGTGGTGCGATAGGTGACCGGCAGCGCCGCCACATGGCAGGCCACGGCATCGCGAATCCGCTGGATCCAGGGCCGCATGGTATCCGGCCCTCTGAAACAGTTCAGGCCGACCACGCTGGCGCCCTTCTGCTCCAGGGCGAGGCAGGTTTCCACGATGCCGGGGCCATCGATCATGCGATCCTCGGCCATCGGCGCCAGGGTGACGACGGCGGGCAGCCCCTTGGCCTTGATCGCCTCCAGGGCCGCCTCGGCTTCTCCGGCATAGTAGAAGGTTTCCGCGATGATGAAGTCGGCGCCTTCCTCGTCGGCCCACTGCACCATCTCGTCGAACATGTCGCGCACGCTCTGCTGGGAGGCCGGATCCTCGGGGTCCCAGACGTTGCTGTTGGAAATGTTGCCGGCCATCAGGTTACCGGCCTTTTCATCGGCCACCTTGCGAGCAATCTTCAACGCGGCCCGATTCAGCGGTTCCAGCAAATCTTCCTTGCCGATGACCTTCATTTTTTCGCGGTGGCCGTTGTAGGTGAAGGCCTGAACAACGTCCGACCCCGCATGCTGGAAGTCCCGGTGCAGCGCTTCCAGCGCGTCCGGGCGCAGCAACGCCACTTCGGGTACGAACTCGCCGGCGGAGAGATAACCGCGCCGTTCAAGCTCGAACAGGAAGCCCTCGGCACAGATGAGGGGGCCCCGGTCGAGTCGTTGGGTGATCAGGTCGTGTGCCATGGATGCATGCCTCCGCGGTGGCAGGTGTCTTGAGTCAGGCCGCATTCTGGCAGTCGTACAGGCCCCGTCACCAATGAAGGTTTTCCGGCTTCAAGATGATTGAAATTCATCCAACCTGATACTTGCAGCAATTGAATGAATGTTCGCCGGGCGTCTTTGACGCTCGAGGCATCGACGTGCCTCTATCACCGGCAGCGCCGGCCTCCCGCCCCCGGGTGATATCGCCAACACGGATCACATCGCCTCGAGCCTGCCGCTAGATCCAATAGAGGCACAGCGACAGCGTTAACACCGAGCCCAGCGTCGAGAGCAGCACGGTGCGCGAGACGACCGCCGCCTCGCGGCCGTAGAACTCCGCCAGCATGTAGGGCCCGGTGCCGGTGGGCAGCGCGCTCATCAGCAGCGCCGACTTGGCCCACAGCGGCGGCAGCGCAAAGACGTGGAACGCCAGCACCCAGGTGAGCAGCGGATGCACCAGCAGCTTGAGGCCGACCAGCCCCCAGGCGCCCTCGGCGGAGCCGCTCTGCTTCTGGGCCAGGAACAGGCCCAGCGAGACCAGCGCGCAGGGCGTGGTGGCATCGCCCAGCAGGCGCAGGAAGTCGTCGAAGGGGCCGGCCAGCGACGGGCCGCCGAGCGCCCACAGCGCGCCCAGCAGCGGCGACACCACCAGCGGGTTCCTGGACAGGGCCTTGAACACCTTGCCGAGTGCTCGGGCGAAGGAGGGCTCGTCCTGCAGGCCGACCTCGATGCAGACGACGGCGATGGCGAACAGCACGCAGACCACGATCAGGGTGGCGACCAGCGCCGGTGCCAGGCCCGCCTCGCCCAGTACCAGCAGGCTCAGCGGGATGCCCACGTAGCCGGTGTTGGCGTAGGCGGCGCCGAGGCCGTCGATGCTGGCGTCGACCAGCCGACGCCGGCCGCGCAGGCGATAGCCCACGGTGACCGCGAACAGCAGCAGCGTCGGCAGGGTCACGGCGGCGATGAAGCCCGGATGCCAGATCTCTTCCCAGCGGGCGCTGGCCGTGGTGCGGAACAGCAGCGCCGGCAGGCACAGCCAGACCACGAAGCGGTTGAGTTCGGCGGCGGCGGTCTCGCCCAGCCGGCCGGTGCGGCGGCACAGGTAGCCCGCCAGGATCAGGCCGAAGATGGGCAAAACGACACCGAGAACGGACGACATGACGGGGCGGCTCCTGGGCGATGACACGATGAAGGGGTCAGCCTAGGCGGATCTGGTACTACCGTCTAATGTCCTTTGGTCCGGTGGTCGAGGGGTCGCCCGCCCGAGGCGGCCCAGGCGCCCGCGGGCGAAGGGTGAGGGGAAAGGGGCGGACCAACGAAGCGCGCCGGCCACGAGGGCCGGCGCGATGTCTTCATGGGCCGCCGCGGGCGCGGCGGCGAGAGGCGATCAGGCCAGATCGAAGCGATCGGCGTTCATCACCTTGGTCCAGGCGGCCACGAAGTCCTCGACGAACTTGGCCTGGCTGTCGTCCTGGGCGTAGACCTCGGCGTAGGCGCGCAGGATGGAGTTGGAGCCGAACACCAGGTCGGTGCGGGTGGCGGTCCACTTCACCTGGTCGGTCTTGCGGTCGCGGATCTCGTAGAGCCCCTGGCCCGCGGGTTTCCAGCTGTAGGCCATGTCGGTCAGGTTGACGAAGAAGTCGTTGGTCAGCTGGCCCACGCGGTCGGTCAACACGCCGTGTTGGGTGCCGCCGTGGTTGGTGCCGAGGACCCGCATGCCGCCGACCAGCACGGTCATTTCCGGCGCGGTGAGGCCCAGCAGCTGGGCGCGGTCGAGCAGCATCTCCTCGGAGGCGACGACATAGTCCTGCTTCTGCCAGTTGCGGAAACCGTCGGCGAGCGGCTCGAGCGCCTCGAAGCTGTCGGCGTCGGTCATCTCGTCGCTGGCATCGCCGCGTCCCGGCGAGAAGGGCACGGAGATCTCGGTGCCGGCGGCCTTGGCGGCCTGTTCCACGCCGACGTTACCGGCCAGCACGATGGTGTCGGCGATCGAGGCACCGGCCTCTTCGGCCAGCG
This sequence comes from Halomonas sp. B23F22_10, assembly GCF_043496975.1. Lineage (NCBI taxonomy): Bacteria > Pseudomonadati > Pseudomonadota > Gammaproteobacteria > Oceanospirillales > Halomonadaceae > Halomonas > Halomonas sp. B23F22_10. The sequence goes on from NZ_JBIEKF010000003.1 coordinate 344,624, forward strand.
GCTCGAGCACGGACAGCACCTTGGCCAGGCGCTCGGGCTCGTTGCCGGCCCAGTCCTTCTGCGGCGCCAGGCGGATGCGGGCGCCGTTGGCGCCGCCGCGCTTGTCGGAACCGCGGAAGGTGCGGGCGCTGTCCCAGGCGGTGGCGATCAGATCGGCCATCGGCAGGCCTGCGGCCGCGATCTTGGCCTTCAGGTGGCCGATGTCGTACTGGGTCTCGCCGGCCGGCACGGGGTCCTGCCAGATCAGGTCTTCCTGCGGCACGTCCGGGCCGAGATAGCAGGCCTTGGGGCCCATGTCGCGGTGGGTCAGCTTGAACCAGGCGCGGGCGAAGGTCTCGGAGAAGTACTCCGGGTCGGCCATGAACTTCTGACAGATCGCGTTGTAGGCCGGATCCATCTTCATCGCCATGTCGGCGTCGGTCATGATCGGCAGGCACTTGATCGACGGGTCTTCCACGTCGGCGGGCATGTGCTCCTCGCGGATGTCGATGGGCATCCACTGCCAGGCGCCGGCCGGCGACTTCTTGAGCTCCCACTCGTAGCCGAAGAGCATCTCGAACCAGCCCATGTCCCACTGGGTCGGGTGGCTGGTCCAGGCGCCCTCGATGCCGGACACCACGGTGTCACGACCGATGCCGCGGCCCTTGGTGTTCATCCAGCCGATGCCCTGGTATTCGACGTCCGCCGCTTCCGGATCCTCGGAGAGATCGTCCGCGTTGCCGTTGCCGTGGCACTTGCCGATGGTGTGGCCGCCGGCGGTCAGCGCCGCGGTCTCCTCGTCGTTCATCGCCATGCGAGCGAAGGTCTCGCGCACCTGGGCGGCGGTCTTCAGCGGGTCGGGCTGACCGTTGACGCCTTCCGGGTTCACGTAGATCAGGCCCATCTGCACGGCGGCCAGCGGGTTTTCCATGGTCTCTGGCTGGTCGACGTCGCCGTAGCGCTCGTCGGAGGGGGCGAGCCATTCCTTCTCGGCGCCCCAGTAGGTGTCCTTCTCGGGGTGCCAGATGTCCTCGCGACCGAAGGCGAAGCCGAAGGTCTTCAGGCCGGCCTGTTCGTAGGCGATGGTGCCCGACAGGATGATGAGGTCGGCCCAGGAGATCTTGTTGCCGTACTTCTTCTTGATCGGCCACAGCAGGCGGCGGCCCTTGTCGGTGTTGACGTTGTCCGGCCAGGAGTTCAGCGGCGCGAAGCGCTGGTTGCCGGTGCCGCCGCCGCCGCGGCCATCGGCCAGGCGGTAGGAGCCGGCGGCGTGCCAGGCGACGCGGGCGAACATGCCGACATAGGACCCCCAGTCGCTCGGCCACCAGTCCTGGCTGTCGTTCATCAGCTGGCGCAGGTCGTTCTTCAGCGCCTCGACGTCCAGCTTCTTGAGTTCTTCACGGTAGTCGAAGTCGGCACCCAGCGGGTTCGTCTTGGTATCGTGCTGATGCAGGATGTCGAGATTCAGGGCATTCGGCCACCAATCCATGACCGAGTCGCCGGTCTCGGTCATCCCGCCATGCATGACCGGGCACTTGCCTGCTCCGCCTTGCTGCGTAGCGTCACCCATCTTGCTCTCCTTCGATCGCGTGTTGTGCTGCTCCTGACGAGCAGGGGTCGCATCGCTGGTCCGTCATCGATCATCGACAGCGCCGTTTTCGAGCGGGTTCCAGCCTTTCTCAACCAGTTTAGTGACGGCACAAGAGACCGCCATTTTTCTTTCCCGAAGACATTGATAGCAAACCTTTATCGTCCTTCGACGATGACAGGGCGGAGGCGTTCCGCGAGGCGGCGACTCGTCCATTGGTCGCCCCCCGGTTGCCTGGCGATTTGCGGCCTACCTACACTCGATGGCTTGGAAATCGTGAGCCTGCATGAGCGTTTCGCCGTTCTCGATCCGCCCCCGTCGAGGCCTCGACGGGGCCGGACCCCGGATAACAATCACGAACCGCGGGCCCGGGGAGGGCAGGAAGCCTCTCCCGGGGTCGCCAAGGAGCCGCTAGATGCCCGTCAGAGAGATCCCGCTGTATATCGATGGCCAGGCCGTCACCTCGCAGAGCCAGGAATGGCGCGACGTGCTCAATCCGGCCACCCAGGAGGTGGTCGCCCGGGTGCCGTTCTGCACCCTCGAGGAGGTCGATCGTGCCGTGGCCAGCGCCAGGGCCGCCTTCTGCGAATGGCGCCGCACCCCGCTGGCCAAGCGTCAGCGCATCATGCTGCGGCTGCAGGCGCTGATCCGCGAGCACACCGAGGAGCTGGCCGCGCTGATCACCGAGGAGCACGGCAAGACCCTGCCCGACGCCGCCGGCGAGGTAGGGCGCGGGCTCGAGGTGGTGGAACACGCCTGCTCGATCACCTCGCTGCAGCTCGGCGAGCTGGCCGAGAACGCCGCCACCGAGGTCGACGTCTACACCCTCAACCAGCCGCTGGGCGTCGGCGCCGGGATCACCGCCTTCAACTTCCCGATCATGCTGCCGTGCTTCATGTTCCCGCTGGCCATCGCCACCGGCAACACCTTCGTGCTCAAGCCCTCCGAGCAGGATCCGAGCTCGACCATGCGGCTGGTCGAGCTGGCCCACGAGGCCGGCGTGCCGGACGGCGTGCTCAACGTGGTGCACGGCGGCCCGGACGTGGCCAACCGCCTCTGCGATCACCCGGACATCAAGGCGATGTCGTTCATCGGCTCGACCCACGTCGGCACCCAGCTCTATCGCCGCGCCTCCGAGGCCGGCAAGCGCGCCCAGGCGATGATGGGGGCCAAGAACCACTGCGTGGTGATGCCCGACGCCAACCGCAGCCAGGCCATCAACAACCTGCTGGGCTCGGCCTTCGGCGCCGCCGGCCAGCGCTGCATGGCCAACTCGGTGGTGGTACTGGTGGGCGAGGCCCGCGAGTGGCTGGACGAGCTGGCCGAGGCCGCCCGCCACATGAAGGTCGGCCCCGGCACCCAGCGCGACGCCGACCTCGGCCCGCTGGTCTCGCCGGCCGCCCAGGCGCGGGTGGAGGACCTGATCGCCACCGGCGAGGAGGAAGGCGCCCGGTTGCTGATCGACGGCCGCGGCTGCGAGGTCGAGGGCTATCCGGACGGCAACTTCGTCGGTCCGACCCTGTTCAGCGACGTGACCGCGGAGATGACCATTTACCGCGAGGAGATCTTCGGTCCGGTGCTGTGCGTGGTGAGCGTGGAGACCCTCGACGAGGCGATCGCCTTCATCAACGCCAACCCCAACGGCAACGGCACCTCGATCTTCACCAACTCCGGCTGGGTGGCGCGGCGCTTCGAGACCGAGATCGACGTCGGCCAGGTGGGCATCAACGTGCCGATCCCGGTGCCGGTGGCCTACTTCAGCTTCACCGGTTCGCGGGGCTCCAAGCTCGGCGACCTGGGCCCCAACGGCAAGCAGGCCATCGCCTTCTGGACCCAGACCAAGACCGTCACCGCCCGCTGGTTCGAGCCCGAGAACGTCTCCGGCGGTATCAACAGCACCATCTCGCTGAGCTGATCCCCTCCCGCTCGGCGGTGAGCGACGGCCCCGTCTCGAGAGAGGCGGGGCCGTCCTGTTGGCTGCCGGGAAGGGCGCTGAATCAGCCCAGCGCCATCTCCAGCAGCTCACCCAGCGGCGCCAGCTGACTCTCGTGTAGCAGCAGCTGGCTCTCGCCGGAAGCGTCGCCGGCGGGGCCCGGGCTGGTTGTTCGAATGGCGGGAAGGATGTGTCATGCTGGCGCGGCTATCCTGATATCGGCCATGTAGGCCCTGCCTTGAGGATCGCCACCACCATCCATTCACTGTCGCCAGGGGAGTCTCGCCGGCATCGGCGGGGCTGAGAGAGCGTGCGTCGCTGACCCTGGAACCTGATCCGGTTCATGCCGGCGGAGGAAGTGCGACATGCCTTATCTGACGTCAGCCGTGCTTGGCGCGGCGCTTTTGTGTTTCACCGTTCTGGGCCTGCGTGCCCGTCGGGCGGACGGTCCGCTCGACGACTACGTCACCGCCCGCAACTCCCAGTCGGCCCCGACCCTGGGGCTCTCCTTCCTGGCCTCCGGCATGGGCGCCTGGATCCTCTTCGCGCCGCCCGAGATCGGCGCCTTCGTCGGCCCGCTGGGCCTGGCCGGCTATGCCATCGGCTCGGCGCTGCCGTTCATCGTGCTCGGCGCCTTCGGCCCGGCCATCCGCCGTCGGCTGCCCGAGGGGCGTAGCATCGGCGAGTACGCCGAGGCCTGCTTCGGCGCCGGCATCCGCCGCTGGGTGGCGCTGGTCTCGGTGCTGTACATGGGCTGCTTCCTGGCCGCCGAGCTGACCGCCATCGGCGCCATCACCGGGCTGCTGTCGGACGTCCCGGTGTCGCTGGTAGTGGTCGGCGTGGCGGCGGCGACCCTGCTCTACACCGCGCTGGGCGGGCTGCGCGCGAGCCTGGCCACCGATCGCTGGCAGGCCTGGCTGCTGCTGGCCCTGCTGGTGCTGGTGGGCGGCGTGGCGCTGGCCCGGCTGCCGGAACTGCCGGCCGGGGCCGCGCTGCCGTCGATTCCCGCCGCCGACGCCCTGTCCGTGGCGTTGACGCTGGTGATCGCGGTGACCGCGGCCAACCTCTTTCATCAGGGCTACTGGCAGCGGGTGTGGGCGGCCCGGGACGACCGGGCGCTGGGACGCGGCGCCTGGCTGGGCGGGGCCGTCACGGTGCTGGTGGTGGCGGTGGTCGGCGGCCTCGGCATGCTGGCCGCCATGGCGGGGGTGTCGCTGGGCGAGCCGCCGATCCCGTTCTTCGCGCTGCTCGCCGAGGCGCCGGGCTGGCTGGCGCTGCCGGCGCTGGTGCTGGCGGTGACGCTGGTGGCCTCCAGCGTCGATACCCTGCAGAACGGCATCGCCTCGCTGGTGGTGGCCGGCAGCGGCCACCGTGGCCTGTCGCTCAAGGCGGCGCGGCTTGTCACCGTGGCGCTGATGGTGCCGGTGGTGGCGATCGCCCTGCAGGGGCTCTCGGTGCTGCGGCTGTTCTTGATCGCCGATCTCTTGTGCGCGGCTATCGTGGTGCCGGTGCTGCTGGGGCTGTGGGCGCGGATGAGCGCCGCGGCGGCGCTGGCCGGCGGCCTCGCCGGGCTGGCCGGGGCGGTGCTGCCGGGCTGGGTCGCCTCGGGCAGTGCCCTCGACGGCCTGCTGGCGGCGAGCTTCCCCGGCGGGGTCCCGACCCTGCCGCCCTTTCTCGGCGCGCTCCTGGCCTCCAGTGCGGTGGCGCTGCTGGTGGCCTGGCGGCGTCCGGCGGCGCGGTGCACGGCCTGAACGGTTGCCAGGCCGGCGGATGACCGCCACCCTCTGAGGGTCATCCCGACCTGACGAAGGAGCCGTGCCATGAGTGATACACCACAGGATCCACGCCGCCGCCATTCCGCCCCGGTGGTGGACGGCGTCGGCAAGTCGGCCAGCCGCGCCATGCTGCGCGCGGTAGGCTTCAATGACGACGACTTCACCCGGCCCCAGGTGGGCATCGCCTCCACCTGGAGCCGCGTCACGCCCTGCAACAGCCATATCGGCGAGCTGGCCGAGCAGGCCAGCGCCGGCGCCGATGCGGCCGGTGGCAAGGGCGTGATCTTCAACACCATCACCATCTCCGACGGCATCGCCAACGGCACCGAGGGCATGAAGTACTCGCTGGTGTCGCGGGAGGTGATCGCCGATTCCATCGAGACGGTGGCCGGCTGCGAGGGCTTCGATGGCCTGGTGGCCATCGGCGGCTGCGACAAGAACATGCCCGGCTGCCTGATCGGCCTGGCGCGGCTCGACCGGCCCAGTGTCTTCGTCTACGGCGGCACCATCCTGCCCGGCGAGGGGCATACCGACATCGTCTCGGTGTTCGAGGCCATGGGCGCCCACAGCCGCGGCGATCTCGACCTCATCGACGTCAAGCGGATCGAGGAGACGGCGATTCCCGGGCCCGGCGCCTGCGGCGGCATGTATACCGCCAACACCATGGCCTCGGCCATCGAGGCGCTGGGCATGAGCCTGCCCGGCAGCTCGGCGCAGAACGCCGTGTCGCGCAACAAGCGCGACGACAGCCGGGCGGCGGGGGAGGCGGTGCTGACGCTGCTCGAGCGCGACATCACGCCCTCGGACATCATGACCCGCGAGGCCTTCGAGAACGCCATCACCGTGGTGATCGCCCTGGGCGGCTCGACCAATGCGGTGCTGCACCTGATCGCCATGGCCGACGCCATCGGCGTATCGATCACCCTCGACGACTTCACGGCGATCGGCAAGCGGGTGCCGGTGCTCGCCGACCTGCGCCCCAGCGGCCAGTACATGATGAGCGAGCTGGTCGAGATCGGCGGCATCCAGCCGCTGATGAAGATCCTGCTCGACGCCGGGCTCTTGCATGGCGACTGCCTGACCGTGACCGGCGCCACGCTGGCCGAGAACCTGGCCAAGGTGGGGCCCTATCCCGAGGACCAGGCGATCATCGCGCCCCTCGAGGCGCCGCTGAAGGCACAGAGCCACCTGCGCGTGCTGCACGGCAACCTGGCCCCGGAGGGGGCGGTGGCCAAGATCACCGGCAAGGAGGGGACCCGCTTCTCGGGCACGGCCCGGGTGTTCGGCTCCGAGGAGGAGGCCCAGGCGCGCATCAACGACGGCAGCGTGGTGGCCGGCGACGTGGTGGTGATCCGCTACGAGGGGCCCCGCGGCGGGCCCGGCATGCGCGAGATGCTCACCCCGACCTCGGCGATCATGGGGCGCGGGCTCGGCAGCGAGGTGGCCCTGATCACCGACGGCCGCTTCTCCGGCGGCAGCCACGGCTTCGTGGTCGGTCACGTGACGCCGGAGGCCTTCGATGGCGGCCCCCTGGCGCTGGTCGAGGACGGCGACACCATTACCCTCGACGCCGAGGCCGACACCATCAATGTCGCGCTCACCGTCGAGGAGCTCGAACGGCGCCGCGCGGCCTGGCAGCGGCCGGCGCCGCGCTACACCCGCGGGGTGCTGGCCAAGTACGCGCGCACGGTCAGCTCCGCCTCGACCGGGGCGGTGACTGACCGGTCCGACTAGCGTCGCCACGGGTAACAGATGCCAGACACGACGACGCCGCCCCGAGGGGCGGCGTCGTTCGTGGCGGGCCGGTAAGGCAAAGCCCGGTGGCGGCCGCGCTCACTGCGAGAGGGCGTCGCCCATCATGTCGTCGAAGGTCATGGCGTTCTCGGGCAGATCGAAGGCCGAGGCGGCCGGCGTCTCGTCGGACAGCGAGGCGATCCGGAAGCGGTCGCCGAAGCGCAGCATGCCGAGTCCTTCTTCCTCCAGCGCCGTGGCGATGGGATCGGGTTCGCCGGTCATGGTCCGCTGGTAGGCGTGGAAGGCGCTCATCAGCTCGCGGACCTGATCGTCGTCGCTCAGCACCAGGGTATCGTCATGGGCGTTGCCCGCCTTGTCGGTCCAGGTCAGCTGGTAGACCTCGCCCTCGAGGCCGGCGATGGTTTCCTGCTCGCCGGTGGCCTCGAGCGACTCGATCGAGTCGGCCTGCTGGCTGGTCAGCCCGGCCATGGCCTGGTCGTTGCCCATGCTCTCGGCCATCTCTTTGAGGCGGGCCATGTCCATGACCAGGGTCTGGCCCTGCATCTGGGTCACCATGTAGCCGTTGCCGTTCTTGAGCAGCATGAAGCCCGCCTGGGCCTGCTGGGGGAAGTCCATGCGCAGGTCATCGCCCGCCCAGCTGACTTCCATGGTGGCGTTGCCCTGGTCGGAGCGGCTCTCGAGGGTGGCCTGGCCATCGGCCAGGGCGGGCAGCGAGGCGGCCAGCAGCAGGCCGGTCAAGAGGTGGCGCATCGGGAATCTCCCTGATCTCGAATCCATGAGGCAGAGGGGCCGGCAGGACCGGCCCGAACCCTGGTCGCGGGGCGAATGGATCGCCGGGCGGCTAGGGTGGCGTGAGTTCGTGGTCGATGGTGTTGCGCAGTGCCTGTAGCTCATCGAGGGTGAGCTGCTCCAGGCGGCCGGCGAGGAGGTCGCTGATCTTCTGCATGGGCAGGCCCGCGCGGCGGGCGATCTCGCGGTTGCCGAGATCCGATACGGCGATCAGCCGGGTGATGATGCGCATGAGGCGCGTACGTTGTTCCAGGTCCCTGACGTCGAGGTCAGGGCATCGTCGCGGAGGGTCGAGGAGTTCCGCGTTGGAAAAGCTTGCCGTGCTCATGATGCTCCACAGGACAGAATCGACCGCTACAGCATGAAGCCTTTTGACGCGTTTCGCTAGTGCCCGAAAGGGGGAGAGTGGCCGGCAGAGGGGGCGGCGTCGCGCACGAGATTTCTCGATGGCGAAAACCGCGACGGTAAGGCCTTCTTTGCCCTGGGAAAGGGTTTGAATTCGTCGCAATTGTTGTTTATTTTCAACAGCGTTTGATAAATACAACGTTTCATGTCGCGACTCAAGGACACTGTAAAATGAACAGCGATACAACGCACCTCTCGCGTGTGCTGGCGCGCAAGGACGTGCTGGCCCTGGCCTTCGGCGCGATGATCGGCTGGGGCTGGATCGTGATGACCGGCAACTGGATTCAGTCGGCGGGCAGCCTGGGTGCCATCACGGCGTTCCTGATCGGTGGCGCGGTGATCGTGCTGGTGGGGCTGACCTATGCCGAGCTTGCCTCGGCCATGCCCCAGGTCGGCGGCGAGCACGTCTACAGCTATCGTGCCATGGGCCATTTCCCTTCCTTCCTGTGCACCTGGGCCATCACCCTGGGCTATGTCAGCGTGGTGTCCTTCGAGGCGGTGGCGCTGCCCACCGTGGTCGAGCATCTGTTTCCCGACTATGCGGTGGGGCAGATGTGGACCATCGCCGGCTGGGACGTGAAGGCGACCTGGGTGGCCGTCGGCGTGGTCGGCGCGCTGGCGATGACCTGGATCAACTACCTCGGCGTGCGCACCGCCGCGCTGGTACAGAAGGTGGTGACCCTGCTGATCCTGGCGGTCGGCGTGATGTTCATCACCGGGTCGCTGTTCGAGGGCAGCACCACCACCATGGAACCGCTGTTCAACGTCGAGGGCGGCGTGATCGGCGGCATCATGACGGTGATCATCATGGTGCCGTTCATGTTCGTCGGCTTCGACGTCATTCCCCAGGCCGCCGAGGAGATCGACCTGCCGTTCAAGGAGATCGGCCGGGTGCTGATGATCTCGGTGGTGCTGGCGGTGTTCTGGTACGGGCTCATGATCCTCGGCACCGCGCTGATGCTGGATCCGGCGGCGCTGTCCGAGAGCTCGCTGGCGGTGCCGGCGGCCATGCAGGCGGTCTTCCAGACGCCCTGGGCGGAGAACCTGATGATCCTGGCCGGCATCGCCGGCATCATCACCAGCTGGAACGCCTTCTTCATCGGCGGTTCCCGCGCGATCTATGCCCTGGCGCACTCCGGCATGCTGCCGGCCTTCCTGGCCCGGCTGCACCCGGAGCATCGCACGCCCACCAACGCCGTGCTGGTGATGGGGGCGCTGTCCGCCGCCGCTCCGCTGCTGGGGCGCCCGGCCCTGGTGTGGCTGGTGGTCGCCGGCGGGCTGGGCATCGTCATCGCCTACCTCTTCGTGTCGCTGTCCTTCGTGCTGCTGCGTCGCCGCGAGCCGGAACTGGTGCGGCCCTTCAAGGTGCGCCGTGGCAAGACCGTGGGGGCGCTGTCGGTGATCCTCTCCCTGGCGCTGATCGGCCTCTACCTGCCCGGCAGCCCGTCGGCCCTGTCGCCCTTCGAGTGGGCGCTGTTCGCCGGCTGGATGCTGGTCGGCCTGGCGCTCTACGGCTGGTCGCGGGCGCGTTACGGCGTCGACTACAGCGATCGGATGATGCAGCGCGAGCTGGCCCAGGCCTCGTCCTGACGGGCCTGACATCGCCGCCTGCTGAGCGAGACCCCGGCCCTGTGGCCGGGGTCTTTTCGTTGCTGGTGCTGCCGCTCTTCTCCGATGCTGCTACGGGGTGAAGACGGCATTTTGTTGATGTTTTATAAAAATGTAGATATTTTTGACTCATCGATCCTCGCCCCCCTGGAGACCCCGATGACCGCGCTGACCCGGATTCCCGCACTCGCCATGCCGCTGCCCGCCGATCCGCAGGGCTTCACCCTGACGCCGTCGGCGCAGTCGCCGCGCCTGCTGCAGATGACCTTCTCCCGCGAGGTCGTCGAGGCCTTCGTCGAGGCCGTGGCCGAGTGGCCGGTGCAGGCGCTGGAGTACAAGTCGATGCTGCGCTTCCGGGTGGCGAAGATCCTCGATGACCTGTGCGGCAACACCCTGCAGCCGGTGCTGATCAATACCCTGGTGGATCGCGCCACCGGCGGGCTGCAGGTGGTGCCCGAGGGCCTGGACGACGTCGCTCAGGCCGAGGAGATGGTCAAGTTCGCCACCGCCGTGGCGCACCTGATGGGGCGTTCCAACTTCGATGCCATGAGCGGCCAGTTCTATGCGCGCTTCGTGGTCAGGAACGTCGACGAGTCCGACAGCTACCTGCGCCAGCCGCATCGGGTGATGGAGCTGCACAACGACGGCACCTTCGTCGAGCAGGACACCGACTACGTGCTGATGATGAAGATCGACGAGCAGCACATGCAGGGCGGCGATTCGCTGCTGCTGCACCTGGACGACTGGGAGGGGCTGGAGCGCTTCTATCGCCATCCGCTGGCGCACCGCGAGATGCGCTGGGCGGCGCCGCCGAGCAAGAAGGTCGCCGCGGATGTCTTCCATCCGGTGTTCGACGTGGATCGCGAGGGGCGGCCGGTCATGTCCTACATCGACCAGTTCGTGCAGCCGAAGGACTTCGAGGAGGGCAACTGGCTGTGCGATCTCTCCGCGTCGCTGGAGGGCAGCGCGGGGATCCTCTCGGTGCCCAATCCGGTGGGCAGCTTCCTTTTGATCAACAACCACTTCTGGCTGCACGGCCGGGATCGTTTCACGTCGCACCCTGAGCTTCGCCGCGAGCTGATGCGCCAGCGCGGTTACTTCACTCACGCCGCCACGCTGCGCCGCTAGCGTCAGCGTTGAAGACGCCGCGGGCCACGGGCCGCTCCCGGGGCCTATCGAGGGCTCCGGAAAACGCGCCTAATGGACGCCCCTACAGCAGGAACGAGGACGGCATGTACGATTTCATCATCATCGGCGGCGGCATTCTCGGCATGTCCACCGCCATGCAGCTCCAGCAGGCCTATCCGGACCGCCGGATGCTGGTGCTGGAGAAGGAGAGTGAGCCGGCCTGCCACCAGACCGGCCACAACAGCGGCGTGATCCATGCCGGGGTCTACTACACCCCGGGCAGCCTCAAGGCGCGCTTCTGCCTGGAGGGCAACCGCGCCACCAAGGCCTTCTGCGACGCCCACGAGATTCCCTACGACAGCTGCGGCAAGCTGCTGGTGGCCACCAACGACCTGGAGATGCAGCGCATGCAGGCGCTGTGGGAGCGCACCGAGGCCAATGGCCTGGAGCGCGAGTGGCTGGGCCCGGAGGCACTGGCCGAGCGCGAACCCAACATCACCGGCGTCGGCGGCATCTTCGTGCCCTCCAGCGGCATCGTCGACTATCGCGCCGTGACCCGCGCCATGGCTGCCGAGTTCGAGCGCCTGGGCGGCGAGATCCGCTACGGCGCCGAGGTCGAAGGGCTAGAGGAGCGGCGCCAGGAGGTGGTAGTGACGACCGCCGCCGGCGAGTTCCGCGGGCGCTATCTCGTGACCTGCTCGGGGCTGATGGCCGACCGGGTGGTGCGCATGCTGGGCCGCGATCCGGGCTTCACCATCTGCCCCTTCCGCGGCGAGTACTACCGGCTGCCCGAGCGGCACAACGCCATCGTCAATCACCTGATCTACCCGATCCCGGACCCGTCGATGCCGTTTCTCGGCGTGCACCTGACGCGCATGATCGACGGCTCGGTCACCGTGGGGCCCAACGCCGTGCTGGCGTTCAAGCGCGAGGGCTACCGCCGGCGCGACGTCTCGCCGGTCGACCTGGCGCGCATGTTCACCGATCCCGGCATCCTGCGGGTGCTGGGCAGGAACCTGCGCCCGGGGCTCGTGGAGATGAAGAACTCGCTGCACAAGCGCGGCTATCTCGAGCTGGTGCGCAAGTACTGCCCGAGCCTGACCCTCGAGGACCTGGAGCCCTATCCGGCCGGGGTGCGCGCCCAGGCGGTGTCGCGGGATGGCCGGCTTATCGACGACTTCCTGTTCGTCAACACGCCGCGCACGGTGAACGTGGGCAACGCGCCGTCGCCGGCGGCCACCTCGGCGCTGCCGATCGGTGCGCATATCGTCGCCAAGGTGAAGGAGCTGGTCGGCGAGTGAAGACGGCGTTGAAGAGCGGGCCCCGGCCCGCGCGCAGGAAGCGCTAAAGTCGTCGCCGTATCGACGTTGGTGGTGTGGCCCCGACGCGCGGGGCCTGCTAGCGTTTTTCCAGGCGCGCCGGCCAGTTATCGACCGAGCCGGCATCGCTCGAACAAGCACAACAATTCCCTCGCATCGTCTGCAGGAGGCTTCATGCGCGCACTCAAGACGGCCCTCGCCGCCACTCTGCTGGTGGCGGCCCCCGCGGCCCTGGCCCAGCAGCAGCTGTCCATCGCCACCGGCGGCACCGGCGGCACCTACTATCCCTACGGCGGCGGCCTCGCCGAGCTGATCAACGAGCACGTCGAGGGCTATGACGCCGTGGCCGAGGTCACCGGCGCCTCGGTGGAGAACATGGGGCTGGTCTGGCGCGGCGACTCCGACCTGGCGCTGGCGCTGGCCGACACCGTCTACCAGGCCTACAACGGCACCGGCGACTTCGAGGGCCGCCAGCTCGAGAACATCCGCGCCCTGGCATCGATCTACCCCAACGCCGTGCAGATCGTGACCATGGCCGATTCCGGCATCGAGTCGCTCTCCGATCTCGAGGGCAAGATCGTCTCGGTGGGCGCCCCGGGCAGCGGCACCGAGATCAACGCCAGCACCCTGCTGGAGGCCAACGGCATCACCTATGACGACATCGACGCCCGCCGCCTCAACTTCAACGAGACCGCCGACGCCATCCGCGACGGCGACATCGACGCCGGCTTCTGGAGCGTGGGGCCGCCCACCAGCTCGATCATGAACCTGGCCACTACCCGCGACATCCGCCTGGTCGGCCTCTCCGACGAGGAGATCGCCAACGCCCAGGCCGAGGAACCGGTGTTCGCCGCCTATGAACTCAAGACCGGCCTCTATGAGGGCATGGAGGAGGCGGTGCAGACCATCGGCATCCCCAACGTGCTGGCGGTGAGCAGCGAGATGGATGAGGAGCTGGCCTACCGGATCACCCAGACGCTGTTCGAGCACACCGACCAGCTGATCGCCATCCATCCGGCGGCCAACGACACCACCGTCGAGTTCAGCGTCGAGTCCACGCCGATCGCCTTCCATCCCGGCGCGCTGCGCTACTACGAGGAAGTCGGCGCCGAGATCGCCGACCGTCAGCGTCCCTGAGGGGCGCCGCGATGAGGTGTTCGATGACCCCGGGGCGAGCCGTCAGGCTCGCCCCGTCGTCGTGGCGGTCCCTGGCAAAGGCCCTGCCGCTGGCGCTGCTGCTCGGCGGGCTGGCGCCGCCGGCGCTGGCCGGCTGCCCCGGCCATGCGCTGACGGTCCGCGACGCCGAGCACCGGCCGCTGGTTCGCCTGCCGATGCCGGAAGGCGAGGGCTGGTGCCTGGCCTGGAACCATTCGGTGGAGGGCTTCACCGTCCTCGACTGCTATCGCAACGTTGCCGGGCACATGGTGCTCACGCGCAGCCACCTGCCGGACTTCGCCGCCGGCCTCGACCACATTCCCGGCCGCGGCCGCCAGGTCTCCGACGGCCACGGCGGCTACTGGATCGAGGCCATCGACGAGCCGGTGCCCGGCGATGCCTATCGGCTCCGGGTCGGGTCGCCGCGTGTCGATCATCGCCTGGTCAGCCGTCCCGAGGGCACGAGTCTGGCGACCCTGCTGGCGAACGCCCGGGACTGCGCCGCCGGCGAGGGATATCCCGAGGCGGCCGAGTCGCCGATGGTCGTGAGCCTGAGTGGGCTCGCCGCCAACGAGCGGGTGACGCTGGCCCTGGAGGCCGCGACGCCCGACGACGGGGGCGCCCGATGAGGAACGACCCGCAGCGTCGAGCAACGGCTTGCTTCCATCCCACTGCAACAAGAGAGACACGCCCATGAGCGAAGCGGGTGCATCCCCCATTGTCCCCGGCAGCCAGGCGCCACACTCGCGCCCGGTGCTGTGGCTGATCAGCCTGGTGGCCGTGGCGCTGTCGCTGTTCCAGCTCTACTCCGCCGGCATCGAGCCGCTGGGGCTGTTCTACCAGCGCAGCATCCACCTGGCGCTGATCATGATGCTGGCGTTCCTGATGTTTCCGGTGTTCGGCGCCCGGCACGGGCGGGGCCCCCTGGGCGGGGCGATCGACCTGGCGTTCTTCGCCGGGGCGGTGATCACCGGCGGCTACATGGCGCTGTATCTCGACGAGATCATCAATCGCGCCGGCTTCTGGAGCCAGACCGACATCACGGTCGGCATCATCGCCACCGTCACCGTGCTGGAAGCCAGCCGACGGGCGGTGGGGCTCGGCATGACGGTGATCGGCGTGCTGGCGATCCTCTACGCCTTCTCCGGCCCCCGCGGCGAGCTGCCCTGGCTGGGCGAATGGCTGCCCGGCATCCTCGAGCACCGCGGCTACGGGCTGGATCGCCTGGTCGGCCAGCTCTACCTGGGGCAGGAGGGCATCTTCGGGCTGCCCATGGGCGTGGCCGCCACCTATATCTTCATCTTCGTGCTGTTCGGCGCCTTCCTCGAGATCACCGGCGCCGGCAAGTTCTTCATCGACCTGGCCTACGCCGCCACCGGCCGCCAGCGCGGCGGGCCGGCCAAGGCGGCGGTGATCGCCTCGGCCGGCATGGGCTCGATCTCCGGCAGCGCCATCGCCAACGTGGTGACCACCGGCGCCTTCACCATCCCGCTGATGAAGCGCCTGGGGTACAAGCCCCACCAGGCCGGCGGCATCGAGGCGGCGGCCTCCACCGGCGGCCAGATCATGCCGCCGCTGATGGGCGCCGGCGCCTTCCTGATCGCCGAGTACACCCGGATGCCCTACCTGGACGTGGTCAAGGTCAGCATCCTGCCGGCGATCATGTACTTCGGCACCGTCTACCTGTTCGTGCACATCATCGCCCTCAAGCAGGGCATGCAGGGCATGGCCAGAAGCGAGCTGCCGCAGCTGCGCGACGTGATGGGCGCCGGCTGGCACTTCCTGCTGCCGCTGGCGGTGCTGGTGTGGCTGCTGGTGATGAACATGTCGCCGATGCGGGTGGGCTACTACGCCATCCTTACCATGCTGGCGGTGGCGGCACTGCGCTTCGCGGTGTGGTTCTGCTTCGTCGCGCCCAGGCGCGGCGAGCCGGTCACCGGGGCGGCGCTGGTCCAGGCGCTGAAGCTCGGCGGGCTCAAGGTGATCGAGGGCCTGGAGCTCGGCGCGCGCAACGCCGTGGCGGTGTCCATGGCCTGCGCCGTGGCCGGCATCATCGTCGGGGTGGTGGGCCTCACCGGGCTGGGGCTCAAGTTCTCGGCCATGATGATGGCGTTCTCCGACG
This sequence comes from Halomonas sp. B23F22_10, assembly GCF_043496975.1. Taxonomy (NCBI): domain Bacteria; kingdom Pseudomonadati; phylum Pseudomonadota; class Gammaproteobacteria; order Oceanospirillales; family Halomonadaceae; genus Halomonas; species Halomonas sp. B23F22_10. The sequence goes on from NZ_JBIEKF010000003.1 coordinate 360,180, forward strand.
GCAACCTGCTGCTGGCGCTGGTGATGGTGCTGCTGGCCAGCCTGGTGCTGGGCATGGGGCTGCCGGTGACCGCCAGCTACATCGTGCTGATCGTGCTGGTGGGGCCGGCGCTGACCTCGGAGTTCGGCGTGCCGCTGCTGATCGCCCATCTGGTGGTGTTCTGGTACTCCCAGGATTCCAACGTCACCCCGCCCATCGCGCTGGCGGGCTTCGCCGGGGCGGCGATCGCCGGGGCCAAGCCGATGGATACCGGTTTCCAGGCCTGGAAGTTCGCCAAGGGGCTCTACCTGATCCCGCTGTTCATGGTCTTCAATCCGGAGATCATCATGGGCGGCCCGCTGCCGCTGCTGGCCTGGACCACGCTGACGGCCTTCCTGGCCCTGGCCGCCTTCGCCGCGGCGCTGGAGGGCTACCTGTTCACGCGCATGTCGACGCCGGTGCGGCTGGTGCTGCTGCCGGCCATCGTCGGGGTCTTCTACCCGAGCCTGATCGCCGAGGCCGCCGGCGCGGCGGTGATGGTGCTGGCGCTGGTCGGGAACTGGGTCGCTAGCAGGCGGGAGGCCGCCGTGGCCGGTTGAGGGCTTCCCCTGCGGCCGGAGACACGGCCAGACGACAGACGGCCCCGCCCGGGCGATCCGGGCGGGGCCGTGTCATGGAGCGCGATGGCTTATTGAGCCGACTGGGAGTCGTCCTCCATCATTTCCTCCACCTCTTCGTGGGCCTCCTCGGCGGCCTCTTCGCTCGCGGCGGCGGCGTCCTCGGCGGTCTCCTCGGTCGCCTCGGCGGCATCGCCGGCGGCGTCCCGGGTGGCGTCGACCGCATCGCCGGCGGCGTCCTGAGTCGCGTCGGCGGCATCGCCGGCAGCCTCGACGGCATCACCGGTGGTGTCGGCCACGGCATCGCCGGCCTGGTCCGCGGCGTTCTCGGTGTCCTCCAGCGCCTGGCCGGCGATGGAGCCCTGGCTGGCCACCGGCTCCAGGCTCACGGTGATCGGCGCCTGCTCGGCGTCCGGGCCGACCTCGACCTGATGGCGCTGCGGGCTGGTCCACAGCAGGTTGCCGTCGTCGTCGCGAATCTCGGCGCGCACGGCGTGGGCATGGCCCGGGTCGACCTGGGCGGTCGGGTAGTCGAGGCTGAACTCGACCGGGTCGTTGCCGGTCACGTCGACCGTGGTCTCGCTGATGGTGGTGGCCGGCGCGTCGGCCCGGGCCACGTCGAGCAAGCTGACCTTCACTTGCGCGTCGTCCGGCAGCGGCGTATCGGTGGCGACGAACTCCATCACGCCCTCGAGGGTCCTGCTGGCCTGCTGCTGGTCGGTCTGGACCTGTTCGCCAGCGGTCGTCTGTTCGGTCTGGGTGGCGGTATTGGCCGCGTTCTGTTCGCTGTCGTCGGCCTGGTCACAGCCGGCCAGCGCCAGGGTGCCGGTCAGGGCTGCCGCAATGAAAAGTTGACGCTTCATGTTCGGTCTCCTTCAACACGTGTGCCGTGAGGGGGTGTGTGGTCGCGTCCCTGTCGACCGCTTCGATCATCACCCTAACAAGTCAATCTGCAGGAAGGTTGAAACCCGCTGTCGCCTGGTGGCGACGGGCGTGCCGCAAGGGAACGATGCGCATCGGGACCTCCTGCCGCGATCGCCCCCTTTCCCGGCGCTGTGGGAGAGGTCGGCGAGGCGCGGCTCTGTTAGAATAGTGGGCTTCCAATTTTCATCATCCGCCCGCGGCATCGGCTGCGAGGTGGTGTCATTCCCGTTTTTCAGGAGCCCAGGATGACAGCATCGAAGGAGACGCCGCGGGTCGGCGTGATCATGGGGTCGAAGTCCGACTGGCCGGTCATGGAGCATGCGGTGACCATGCTCGAGCGCCTCGGCGTGCCCTACGAGACCCGCGTCGTCTCGGCCCACCGCACCCCGGACCTGCTGTTCGACTACGCCAAGTCCGCCGCCGAGCGCGGCCTGCAGGTCATCATCGCCGGTGCCGGCGGGGCGGCCCACCTGCCCGGCATGGTGGCCTCCCAGACCGCGCTGCCGGTGCTCGGCGTGCCGGTGGAGTCCAAGGCCCTCAAGGGGCTGGATTCGCTGCTGTCGATCGTGCAGATGCCCGGCGGCATCGCCGTGGGCACCCTGGCCATCGGCAAGGCCGGCGCCACCAACGCCGGCCTGATGGCGTCCCAGATCGTCGGCCTGCAGGACGGCGAGGTGCGCGAGGCCGTGGAGGCCTTCCGCGCCGAGCAGACCCAGACGGTGCTGGACAATCCCGACCCGCGCCCCCTTCCCTGATCGCGAGTGACGAGCGAGGCAACCACGATGAACATCGGCGTACTCGGAGCCGGCCAGCTCGGCCGGATGCTGGCCCTGGCGGGCTACCCGCTGGCCAACCGCTTCACCTTCCTCGACACCACCGGCAACCCCAGCGCGGGCATCGGTGACGTCATGGTGCTGAACCTCGATAAAGAGGGGGATCAGAAGCACCTCGAGCGCTTCCTCGAGAAGGTCGATCTGGTCACCTACGAGTTCGAGCACCTGCCGGTGCCGCTGGTCCAGGCGATCGAGGAGCGCAAGCCGGTCTATCCCGGCAGCGAGGCGATCCGCGTCTGCCAGCACCGCGCCGAGGAGAAGGCGCTGTTCGATCGGCTGGCCATCCCGACCCCGGCCTATCGGCTGGTGGACAGCGCCGAGGCGCTGGAGGCCGCGGTGCGCGAGCTGGGCACGCCGGTGGTCGCCAAGTCCGTCACCGAGGGCTACGACGGCAAGGGCCAGGCGGTGATCAAGGACCCGGCCGATGCCGCCGAGGCCTGGCGCTCGATCAACCACCCGCGGCTGATCGTCGAGGCCTTCGTCGATTTCGTGCGCGAGGTGTCGATCATCGCCGTGCGCGGCCGCGACGGCGAGGTGGTGTTCTATCCGATGGCCGAGAACGTCCACGTCGACGGCATCCTGCGCTATTCGGTCGCGCCGATGCCGGACCTGGACGACGCCGTCCAGCAGACCGCCGACGGCTACATTCGGGCGCTGCTCGACGAGCTCGACTATGTCGGCGTGCTGACCCTGGAGCTGTTCCAGACCCGTGACGGCGGCCTGCTGGCCAACGAAATGGCGCCCCGGGTGCACAACTCCGGCCACTGGACCCAGGACGGCGCGGTGACCAGCCAGTTCGAGAACCACCTGCGCGCCATCCAGGGTCTGCCGCTGGGCAGCACCGCGGCCCGCGCGCCGACCTGCATGGTCAACGTGATCGGCCGCGAGGGCGAGGCGGCGAAGCTGCTCGAGATCGACGACGCCCACCTGCATCGCTACGACAAGGGCGAGCGCCCCGGGCGCAAGCTGGCCCACGTCAACCTGGTGGCGCCGACCTTTGATGCGCTGCTGGAGAAGGTCCGCGCCTGCGCGGCCCTGCTGCCCGACGCCCCGGCGCCGCGCTTCAGCTTCGAGTGAGGCCTCGCCTCATCGGCCGAAAGGAGAAGGCCGCGCCCTCGGGCGCGGCCTTCTGCGTGATGGCGATGAGTCAAGCGCCGTCGAGCGTCCCCGCCGGTCAGCCCATCAGCAGCCAGCTGGCCAGGCCGCCACCGCTCACCAGCAGCGCAAACAGGATCAGGGCCAGGATGAAGGGCTTGATGCCCAACGCCTTGAGCTTCTCCAGGCGTGTCTCAAAGCCCAGTGCGGCCATGGCCATGGTCAGGGCCAGCTGGCCGAGCTGCACCAGGGCCACATGGAGCGCGGCGGGCAGGGGCACGACGCTGTTGAAGACCACCATGGCCATGAAGCCGAAGGCGAACCAGGGAATCACCAGGCGGGCCTTGCCCTCGGCGCCTGAGGCCGCGTGGCGGCGCAGCCACCATTGGCCGACGATCAGCAGGAAGGGCACCAGCAGCATCACCCGAACCAGCTTGACGATCACCGCGTTGGCCAGGGCATCGGTGCCCACCGCCTCGCCGGCGGCGACCACCTGGGCGACCTCGTGGATGGTCGCGCCGATATAGATGCCGAACAGCTGTTCATCCATGCCCAGCAGCGGGTAGAGCAGGGGGTAGACCAGCATCGCCAGCGAGCCGAACAGCACCACCGTGGCCACCGCCATGGAGGTCGCGGCGGGACGCGAGCGAATGGTCGACTCGGTGGCCAGCACCGCGGCGGCGCCGCAGATCGCGCTACCGGCGCTGGTCAACAGGGTGGTCTCGCGGTCGAGCCCCAGCCACCGGGTACCGATCAGGTAGCCGGTCACCAGCACCGCGCCGATGACCAGCGCGTCCAGCAGCAGCACCTTCGGCCCCAGGCCGATGACCTGCTGCAGCGTCAGCGAGAGGCCGAACAGCACGATGCCGCCGCGCAGCAGTCGGCGGGTGGCGAAGGCGAGCCCCGGGCCGGCCAGGCTCAGGTGGCGAGACAGGCGCCGGGGCAGGGGCAGGTTGCCGGCCACGATGCCCAGCAGCAGGGCCATCACCAACGGGCTCACCCCGCTCTCGGCGAGCATCGGCAGCCGGGAAAGGGCGGTACCGCCGGCGGTCAGCAGGGTACAGAGGACGAGGCCTTGCCACATGGGTCACGCTCCGGGATGTTGTGGGTGACGGCCATGCTATGCGCTAATAGCGATTTTGGTTATCAGCTAATAACGAACCTGCTTTTCGGAAAAACCGATATGACGCCACAGGTCAGCTTTCGCCAGCTCCAGGTCTTCGCCGCCGTGGCCCGGCGCGGCACGGTGAGCGGTGCCGCCGCCGAACTGGCGCTGTCCCAGTCGGCCACCAGCCAGGCGCTCTCCGACCTGGAACGCCAGCTCGGCATGGCGCTGTTCGAGCGCCCGGGCCGTCGGCTGGTACTCAACGACCTCGGGCGGAGCCTGCTGCCACGGGCCGAGGAGTTGCTCGACGGCCTGGCCGGCTTCGTCGCCGCGGCTAGGGAACCGGAAGGCGAACTGCGCGGCACGCTCGGCATCTCGGCCAGCGCCACCGTGGGCACCTACCTGTTGCCCGGCCTGGTGGGGCGCTTCAGCGAGGCGCATCCACACGCCGAGCTGCGCCTGGGGCTGCGCAACACCCACGAGGTGGTCGGCGACGTGCTGCGGCTGGAGGCGGATCTGGGCCTGATCGAGGGCGAGTGCCGCGAGCCGGCGCTGGTCAGCGAACCCTGGTGCGAGGACCGGTTGGTGGTGGTGGCCGCGCCCGGCCACCCGCTGGCGAGCGGCGGCGGCCTCGAGGACGGCGATCTGTCCGAGGCCGGCTGGATCCTGCGCGAGCCAGGCTCCGGCACCCGCGAGGTGTTCGAGCAGGCCATGCGCGACCTGGGCCTGACGCCCCGGGTGCGCATGGCGCTGGGTCAGCACGAGGCGATCAAGCAGGCGGTGCTGGCGGGCCTGGGCCTCGGCTGCCTGTCGGCGCTGAGCGTGGCCGGCGAGCTCGAGCGCGGCGAGCTGGTGGCGCTCGACAGTGCCCTGGTGCTGCGCCGCACCTTCTCGCTGGTGTGGCACCCCGACCGCTATCGCAGCCTGCTGTGGCAGGCGTTCAAGGTGTTCCTCGTCGAGTGCCGGGCCGAGGGCACCAGCCGCGAGCCGCTTGCTTGATCCGCCTCGGCGCGCCTTCGCGGGCTGGCATGCCCTGAAGGCCGGTCGAGACATCGGGGCCTGCCACCGCGAGGTCGAATGCTGCGGGCCGGACCCTCGCCGGGCGCGGTGCTGGAGGCGGTCGGCGTCATCGCCGGCGAGGCCGGCTCAGGTGGCGATAGCCAGCCATAGCGCGATGGCCGCGAAGTGGGCGGGATACCAGGCCAGCCACAGGCGGCGCGGCATCGAGCACGGCACCCGGGGCGAGAGCCGGTGGGCGCCGGCGGCCAGCAGCAGGACCGCCAGGCAGGTGGCGACGGTGAAGGCCTTGGCCATCTCGGAGCTGTTCATCAGCCCGGCGGTGACCACCACCGGCAGCGCCGACACGAGCCCGAGCAGGCGCTCGCCCGCCGTCCCCCCGGCCGCGTGCAGGCGCTGCATGGCCAGCATGTAGAGCGGGATCATCAGCAGGCCCAGATGACCATACTCCACGACCCGGCCCGCCAGCGCCCACACCGCCAGGGCGGCCAGCGTCTCGGCGGTCAGCCGCCAGGCGGCGAGATCGCGCGCCCGCCGTGCCGGCAGGCTCAGAAGCCAGGCACCGCCGATCAGGCCCAGCGACAGCGTGAAGCAGATATTGAGGATCAGGCCGTCGATGTCGCGGGGCATCAGGGCATAGGGCAGCTGGGCGACCAGGCCGATCACCAGCACGCGCCGGGCGTAACGCAGCGGATCGCGGGTGTTGAACAGCCCGTGCCAGGCGACCATGGCGGCGAACAGCGGGAAGGCGATGCGCCCCAGCGAGGAGTCGATCCAGCCCAGCCCCCAGGCCTCGGGCACCGCGTAGCGCGACAGGTGATCGAGGGTCATGGTGATCAGCGCCAGCCACTGGCCCCAGCCCGTCCAGGCCGAGGAGGGGCGGGCGATGCTGGCATCGGCGTTGGCGGCGAGGGACATCGCGATCTCCTGTGGTGGGTGACCCTATCGATGACCGGCGCCAGGCGAGCGAGTTCGAGGCTTGGCGGTGCCTTGTCGATTTTCTGCACAGGGTGTCGCCGACCGGCATCGGTGTGAAAGCTGTTGATGTCGGCTTGTCTCATGCAATGCCTATAGTCACTATAGGAAGTGTCACGACCGACCACGCCCTTATCGGAGCCTGTTCATGAAGATCGGCGAGCTGGCGCGGCGCACCGACTGCCGCGTCGTCACCATCCGCTACTACGAGCGCGAGGGGCTGCTGCCCGAACCCGCCCGCAGCGAGGCCAACTATCGCCTCTACGGCGAGGCTCACGTCGAACGGCTGGCCTTCATCCGCCACTGCCGGGCGCTGGACATGACGCTCGACGAGATCCGCGCGCTGCTGGACTGCCACGATCATCCCGACCGACCCTGCCACGAGGCCGACGCGCTGATCGACGCCCACCTCGATCACGTGGCCGCCCGCATCGCCCAGCTTCAGGCCCTGGAAGGCGCCCTGCAGGCCCTACGCGCGCGCTGCCAGGGGCAACATTCCGCCGCCGAGTGCGGGATCCTCGATGCCCTGGCGCACCCGCCGGAAGACGCCGTGGCCAACGCCTCGGCCGACGGTGACCACGTGGCGGGGGTGCATCCCCGACTTTGAATACGGTTGGTGCGGGAGGATATCCCTCCGAAACGCCAGCGGCCCCGACAGTGTCGGGGCCGCTGGCGTTTCGGAGCCTGGCGTCCGGTGTGTCCCGGCGCCTGCTCGTCGAAGACCTTACTCGCTGAAGACCTTATTCACTGAAGTACTTGGCCTCGATCTCGTCGTAGGTGCCGTTGGCCTTGAGCGTGGAGAGCGCCTCGTTGAAGGCCTCGGCCAGCTCGCCGTCACGCTGGCGGAAGGCGATGCCGAAGCCTTCGCCGAAGTATTCCACCGGCTCGCTGATCGTCTCGCCGACGGTCTTGTAGTCGCCGGCCTCGCTGTCGATCAGGGTGGACTTGCCGATCGGGAAATCGAGGAAGGCGATGTCCAGGCGGCCGGCATCCATGTCCAGCACCATGTCGTCGGCGGTGGCGTAGCGGTTCACGTCGGCCACGTCGCCGTACATGTCGGTGACGTAGTTGTCCTGCAGGGTGCCGCGCTGCACGCCGATGGACTTGCCGTCCAGGGACTCGGTGTCGGGCGTGGTGATCTCGCTGTCAGCCGGGGCGAACCAGGCGGAGGGCGGGGTGATGTAGGGATCGGAAAACAGCACCTGCTCGCGACGCTGCTCGTTGATGGTCATCGAGGACATGATGGCGTCGTACTTGCGCGCCTTCAGCCCGGGAATGATGCCGTCCCAGCCCTGGACGACCCACTCGCACTGGATGCCGATCTCGGCGCACAGGGCATTGCCCAGGTCGATGTCGAAGCCGGTCAGCTCGCCGTCCGGGGTGCGGAATTCCATCGGCTCGTAGGGCACGTCGACGCCGATGCGGATGTCGCGGACGTCGGCACTGGCGGTGCCGGCGATCATGGCGGCGCTCAGCACGCCGAGGCTCAGGATCTTCTGAAACTTCATGGAGGGACTCCCCTTGTTGTTGATGGTCCGCCATGTGGGCGGCGATTGCGGGATGACCCGCCCACCTTAGCGGAAGGTCGGGCGGGTCGAAAGCTCGGGAACGAACGTTGGTTCCCAACGTTCGTTTGACGCTTGTCTCAGTGGCCCGCCGGCTTGAGGTGCGCGAGCAGCCGATTCTCCAGTCGACGGAAGAAGAAGATGATCGAGAAGGTCAGGCACAGGTAGATCGCCGCCACGAACAGGAAGGCGTCGAAGGGCGCGTAGAAGCGGGCGTAGACGAAGCGGGCCGCGCCGGTGAGGTCCATCAGCGTCACCACGCTGGCGATGGCGCTGGCGTGGAGCATGAAGATCACCTCGTTGCCGTAGGCCGGCAGGGCGCGGCGGAAGGCGCTGGGCAGCACGATGCGTCGCATCATCAGTCCCCAGGACATGCCGTAGGCCCGGGCCGCCTCGATCTCGCCCCTGGGCGTGGACTTGATCGCGCCGCGGAAGATCTCGGTGGTGTAGGCCCCGGTGTTCAGGGTGAAGGCGATCAGCGCCGGCACGAAGGGCTTCTCGAGGATCACCCACAGCCAGGTCTCCTGGATGCCCTCGACGAACACCACCCCGTAGTAGATCAGGTAGAGCTGCACCAGCAGCGGGGTGCCGCGGAACACGTAGCAGTAGAAGAAGATCGGCAGGCGCACCCAGGCCTTCTTCGAACCGCGGCCGATGGCCAGCGGCACCGCCAGCACCACGCCGATGATCAGCGACAGGAACACCAGCTGCACGGTGGTGACCAGGCCGTCGCCGTAGTAGCCGAGCGTCTGCAGGGTAAAGATGCTGTTGTCGGCCAGCCGGGCCTCGAGCCAGTTCATCAGGGCGTCCATCAGTTCGCCTCCCCGTAGCCGATGTCATAGCGCTTCTGCAGGCGGGCGAAGCCCCATTCGGAGACGCTGGCGATCAGCAGATAGACGGCCGCGACGATGATCATGAAGGTGAAGGGCTCGCGAGTCGCCTTGGAGGCCTCGGAAGCGACGCGGACCATGTCCGACAGGCCGATCACCGAGACCAGGGCGGTGGTCTTGAGCAGCACCATCCAGTTGTTGGACAGGCCGGGCAGGGCGTGGCGCATCATCTGCGGGAAGCGGATGCGGCGGAACACCAGCCAGGGGCGCATGCCGTAGGCGCGGCCGGCCTCGATCTGGCCGCTGTCCACGGCCATGAAGGCGCCGCGGAAGGTCTCGCCCATGTAGGCGCCGAAGATCAGGCCGATGGTGACCACGCCGGCCACGAACTCGTTGACGTTGATGAAGATGTCGACGTCGAACTGGTAGTAGAGCCAGTCGGTGACCATGTTGATGCCGATCTGGCCGCCGAAGAACAGCAGCATCATCAGCACCAGGTCCGGCACGCCGCGGATGACGGTGGTATAGAGGGTGCCGAGCTGGCGCAGGCCCCAGTGGCGGGACATCTTGGCGCTGGCGGTGGTGAGCCCCAGCACGATGGCCAGGAGCAGCGACAGCACCGCCAGCTCGACGGTGATCAGGGCGCCTTCGAACAGGCGCGGGCCGTAGCCGTGCAGATCGATCATGGGTGATCTCCTCGTGCGGGCGCCTTAGTGCTTGGGTGCCAGGAACTGCTTGAGACGCTCGGAGCGCGGATTGCCCAGCACCTGCTCGGGCGGTCCGGCTTCCTCGACCTGGCCCTGGTGCAGGTAGACGACCTGGGTGGAGACGTCGCGGGCGAAGGCCATCTCGTGGGTGACCACGATCATGGTGCGGCCCTCCTCGGCCAGGTCGCGCATGACCTTGAGCACGTCGCCGACCAGCTCCGGGTCGAGCGCCGAGGTCGGCTCGTCGAACAGCATCACCTCCGGGTCCATGGCCAGCGCCCGGGCGATGGCGCCGCGCTGCTGCTGGCCGCCGGAGAGTTGGGCCGGATAGTAGTCGGCGCGCTCGCCCAGGCCGACCCGCTCGAGCAGCTCGCGGGCGTGCTTGATGGCGTCCTGCTTCGACTTGCCGAGCACCTGCACCGGGGCCTCGATGACGTTTTCCAGCAGCGTCATGTGGGCCCACAGGTTGAAGCTCTGGAACACCATGGAGAGCCGGGCGCGCATGGCCACGACCTGCTTCCAGTCCGCCGGCTCGCGGCCGTGCTTGGTCTCCTTGAAGCGGATCGTCCCGCCGTGGACGATCAGCTCGCCCTCGTCGGGCTGCTCGAGCAGGTTCATGCAGCGCAGGAAGGTGCTCTTGCCGGAGCCGGAGGCTCCGATCAGGGTGATGACGTCGCCCTTGTGGGCCTGCAGGGAGAGCCCCTTGAGGACGTCGTTGTCGCCGAAGCGCTTCTTGATGTTGCGCACTTCCAGCGGAATCGGGGTGTCGGCCATGGAAAAGGCTCCAGTTCGAAGGGATCACCTGGGCGCTGCCGGAAATCGCACCGGCGACGCGACTTCGGGCAGGGCCCCAGAGACCGTTCGAGACGGTCCGGCGTGAAAAAGGGGGCGATTCTACCAGTCTCGACCGTGAACGGCAGGCCTTCTTGCCTCTGCGCTCGTTCGACCTTGGTCCGATAGTCAGCTGGCATCCTGCCAGACTGCCGTGCCGCTCAGTCGCTCTCGTCCGGCGCTGCGACCGCGCTGACCAGCAGGGCGGCGCGAGCACCGATCTCGACGGCGGCGTTGGGGAACACCACCCGCAGCGGCGCCTCGCCGACCGTGAAGGGGCCGTCGATCGCATCCTCGGCCAGCCGGGTGCCGGGGGCGAACTCGGTGAAGTTGGGCGTGTCGTCGGCGAAGCACAGCCGGAAGTCCTCGGCGTGGCGCTTGAGCTCGTGTTCGACGCGGAAGAAGGCCATGTCGGCCGTCGGGCGTTCCGCCGGGAGGCGGTTCTCGATCAACGCCGCGAGCAGCGCGCCCATGGGCGCCAGGGGCGCCAGGTCGTTCTCGCCGAAGGGCAGGGCGCGGCCGAGCTCCAGGGTGAAGGCCGCCGCGCCGTGGTAGTGCTTCGAATAGTGGGAGAAGGTCCAGCTGTGGGTGTGCTGGTGGAGCACCGCCTGGATGTCGGCACCCGCCAGCCAGCGCCACTGCTCGTCGGGCGTGGCGGCCTCGGCGAACGGCTCCACGGCGAAGCGCGGATACTGGCTGTCGCGGATCGCGGTGTGCAGGTCGTGGTGGATCCGGCGGCGCCCGCTGTGGTGCGCGAAGAAGGCGTCCACCGCGGCCATCAGCTCGCGGGCGCGGTCCGCTTCATGGCCCTCGGCGCCGAGGTCGCGGCGGAACAGCCGGTTGAGGTTGGTCTCGACGAAGCGGCTGCCGGCGCGGATGGCCTCGAGGTTGCCGAGGATCACCAGCGTCGGGCTGGCCGGCGTGAGCCGTCCGGCCTCCAGCCGTGCCAGCAGGTCGCCGACCAGCTCGATGGGCGCGGTCTCGTTGCCGTGGATGCCGGCGGAGAGCACCAGCGCCGGAGCCGTGGGCGACGGCGAGGCGGGCAGGAGCTCGAGCAGGCCGGGGCCGTGGATGCGGTAGCGGCCGCCGGGCAGCTCGCCCTCGGGGGCGGCGGCGGCCCCGTCCAGGGTGAGGGACAGCCACTCAGCCAGCATGTCGACCTCGCGAGATCGGCGGGCGGCCGGCGGCGGCCGGACAGGCCTCGGGCAGCGTGATGCGGGGCATGGGGCAGAATCCTTGTTATGTCGTTGTGGAGACGGAGTCTGACCCTACCTTCCGGTGCCGCGCCGGCCGCCGCAAGGCCGGCTGTCGATTTGATGAAAGAGCCGGTGCCTGAGTGAAAAGCCGGCGCCCGGCCATCGGGGGCGGGCGCCGGATGAATGGCGCGCCGCACGCGCCTCGAGCCGCGTGGCGGGGCGGGATCAGGCGCCGCGGGCGCCGGTGTAGAGGGTGTAGACGGAGCGGCTGGCGGTCATCATCAGCCGGTTGCGGTCCTCGCCGGTGAAGCAGACGTTGGCGCAGACCTCGGGCAGCAGGATGCGGCCGAGGCGCTCGCCCTCGGCGGTGAAGATGCTGACGCCGTCCTTGCCCTCGCCGCCGGAGGTGCCCACCCAGAGGTTGCCGTCCTCGTCCACGGCCATGCCGTCGTAGCCCTCGCCCTGGCCCTCGAGCAGGCGCTCGCCCTCGGAGACGGCCGTGCCGTCCTCGGCGAGCGTGAAGCGGAAGATGGCGGCGGGCTGGTCGGGATGGTGCGAGGGCGCGGTGTCGGTGACGTAGAGCGTGCGCCGGTCCGGGCTCAGGGCGATGCCGTTGGGCTTGTAGGGTGCGGTGGTCAGGCGCCGTGGCTCGTCCAGGGTGTCGTCGACGTAGTAGACCGCTGGCTCGAGTTCCAGCTCGCGCTTGTGGCCCTCGTAGTCCACGTGGGCGCCGTACCCGGGGTCGGTGAAGATGACGCCGCCGCCGGGCAGGGTGACCAGGTCGTTGGGCGCGTTGAGGCGCTTGCCCTGCCAGCCGTCGGCCAGCACGGTCACGCCGCCGTCCCACTCATAGCGCACCACCCGGGCCGGGGAGTGCTCGCAGGCCATCAGCCGGCCGCGGTCGTCGAAGGCGTGGCCGTTGGAGTGGCCGACCTCGTGGCGCAGCACGCTGACCGTGTTGCTGGCCTCGTCCCAGCGCATCTGGCGGGCGCGGGGAATGTCGCTGAACACCGCGTAGCGGCCCACGGCGTTCCAGGCCGGCCCCTCGAGCCACAGCCCGCCGCTCCAGATCCGCTCCAGCGGCGAGTTGAACAGCATGTAGCGCTCGAAGCGCTCGTCGAGCACCTGCCAGCAGTCGTTGGGATAGCGCGCGGGCGGCTCGGCGCGGGCGAACAGCGAGGGCGAGCCCGCCGCGGCGGTCAAGGCGGCGGTCCCGGCCAGGAACTGACGGCGTCCTATCGTCATGTGTCACCTCATGTGAAGCACGTGTGGGGTTCGGAGTGCGTCCATGAGGATGACGTGAAGTGCGTGAATGTGTAACTACGACAAACGTATGTTGTACATTTTCGCGTGGCGCGCGATCAGCTCTCGCGGCGCCAGGGCGCGCAGGCGGCCTCGCCCTGTTCCACCTCGATCAGCTCGTCCACCGGGAAGTCCAGCGCCTCGGCGCGCTCGACCAGGTCGCGGTAGGTGTCCGACGCCAGCTCGGGGGTGCGCGAGAGCATCCACAGGTAGTCGCGGTCGGGGCCGGCGACCAGCGCCCAGTCGTAGTCGTCGGCCAGCGCCAGCACGTTGTAGCCGGCGTAGAAGGGGCCGAAGAAGCTGACCTTGAGACGGCCCTGGCCGGGCTCGCCGATCGGATAGGCCTTGCCCTCGGCGACGTCGACCTCGCCGGCGTCCAGGTCGACGCCGCGGTTGATCACCCGGATGCCGCCGTCGTCGCGGCGGGCGTAGTCGGCGGTGACGCAGTCCAGGCCCTCCTCGAAGGAGTGATCGAAGCGGGCGACCTCGTACCAGCGGCCCAGATAGCGCTCGGCGTCGAAGCCGTCGACCGGCTGGGTGCCCTGGGGCACGCCGGTGCAGGCGGCGAGCCCGAGCGGCAGCAGGGCGGCGCCGAGCAGCGCCCGGGCGCGGGGCATGGCGAGCGGATGCGCGTCGGGCGCGGGGCAGTGACGGGTGGGATGGGGCATCGGGACCTCCGTGTCGAGTGCGTTGCGGCCAGCATAAGCGCGATCCGGCGACGCCACCAGGCGCAGATCGCCGAGGGATGTCTAGACTGCAGGGGGCGCGTTCGCGACACCCTCGTGCCCTGGACGCGCAGGACATTCCTTCGCGGGAGGCAGATTCATGACCAAGGTACTGGTGCTCTATCACTCGATGTACGGCCACGTCGACACCCTGGCCCGGGCCGTGGCCGAGGGGGCCGGCCGGGTCGACGGCGTCGAGGTCGACCTCAAGCGGGTGCCCGAGACCATGGGCACCGAGGCGTTTGCCAAGGCCGGCGGCCAGACCTTCGATACCCCCGAGGCGAGCCCCCAGGAGCTGGCCGACTACGATGCGCTGATCGTCGGCACGCCCACCCGCTTCGGCAACATGTCCGGCCAGATGCGCACCTTCTTCGACCAGACCGGCGGCCTGTGGGCCAAGGGGGCGCTGCGCGGCAAGGTGGCCAGCGTCTTCACATCCACCGGCACCGGCGGCGGCAACGAGTCCACCGTGCTCAGCGTGTGGCCGACCCTGGCCCACCACGGCATGGTGATCGTGCCGCTGGGCTATGGCATCGAGGCGCAGTTCGACATCTCCGAGGTCAAGGGTGGCTCGCCCTATGGTGCCGCCACCCTGGCCGGCGGCGACGGCTCGCGCCAGCCGAGCGATACCGAGCTCGAGCTGGCGCGCTTCCAGGGCGAGCACGTGGCCGGCATCGCGGCGAAGCTGGCCGGCTAGTCGGCCATCGCCTCGCTCTTCTGGCGCCCCGCTCCATGCGGGGCGTCGTCGTTCAGGCGTCGGCGGCGATGCGCTCGGCGATGGCGCGGCCCAGCTCCTCGGTGGTGCCGCGGCCCTTGAGGTCCGGCGTCAGCGTCGCGGCGTCGCCCTCGGCGAGCACCGCCTCGATGGCGGCGAGGATGGCCGCGCCGGCCTCCGGGTGGCCCAGGTGCTCGAGCATCATGGCGCCGGACCAGATCTGGCCGATGGGGTTGGCGATGCCGCGCCCGGCGATGTCCGGGGCGCTGCCGTGGACCGGCTCGAACAGGCTCGGGAAGGTGCCCTCGGGGTTGATGTTGGCCGAGGGCGCGACGCCGATGGTGCCGGTGCAGGCCGGGCCCAGGTCGGAGAGGATGTCGCCGAACAGGTTGCTGGCCACCACCACGTCGAACCAGTCCGGGTGCAGCACGAAGTTGGCGGTGAGGATGTCGATGTGGAACTGGTCGACCTCCACCTCCGGGTAGCGCTCGCCCATGGCGGCGACGCGCCTGTCCCACCAGGGCATGGTGATGGCGATGCCGTTGGACTTGGTGGCCGAGGTCAGCTTCTTGCGTGGGCGGGTCTGGGCCAGGTCGAAGGCGTACTTCAGCACCCGGTCGACCCCGGTGCGGGTCATCACCGTCTCCTGGATCACCACCTCGCGCTCGGTGCCCTCGAACATGGTGCCGCCGACGCTGGAGTACTCGCCCTCGGTGTTCTCGCGTACCACGTAGAAGTCGATGTCGCCCGGTTTGCGCCCGGCCAGCGGGCTCTCGATGCCCGGCAGCAGGCGGCACGGCCGCAGGTTGACGTACTGGTCGAACTCGCGGCGGAACTTGAGCAGCGAGCCCCACAGCGAGACGTGGTCCGGCACCGTCTCGGGCCAGCCGATGGCGCCGTAGTAGAGGGCGTCGAAGGCGACCAGGGTCGAGTGCCAGTCGTCGGGCAGCATCTGGCCGTGCTCGAGGTAGTAGTCGCAGCTGGCGAAGTCGAAGGCCTCGAAGGTCAGGTCGAGGTCGAAGCGGCGGGCGGCGGCCTCCAGGGCGCGCAGGCCCTCGGGCATGACTTCCTTGCCGATGCCGTCACCGGCGAGCACGGCGATGCGCTGGGTCATGGGAACTCCTGTCTTGGAATGAGCCTGCACCCAGTCTAGCGGCGGACAGGGCGGAGATAATCGGGGTAACATTCAAGCCATTGTTGATTTCAGGTGGAGAATGCGGTGACGCCCCTCGACGATCTGGCCTTCTTCCAGCGCCTCGCCCGGGCCGGCAGCCTGACCGCCACCGCCCGCGAGCTCGGGCTGTCGCTGTCGGCGGTGAGCAAGCGCCTGCAGCGGCTCGAGGCGCGCCTGGGCGTCTCGCTGGCGGCGCGCACCACCCGGCGCCTGACGCTGACCGCCGAGGGCGAGCGCTATCTGGCCCGCGGCGGGGCCATCCTCGACGACCTGACGGAGCTCGAGGAGACCCTCGGCGACCATCGCGCCGAGCTCTCCGGGCCGCTGCGCATCAACGCCACCTTCGGCTTCGGGCGCCGCCACGTGGCACCGCTGCTGTCGGCCTTCCGCGCCCGGCACCCGCGCCTGGAGGCGAGCCTCGAGCTGACCAACTTCCCGCTCGGGCTGGCCGACCAGGGCATCGACATCGGCATCCGGGTCGGCGAGCCGCCGGACTCGCGGCTGGTGGCCCGTCGCATCCTGGCCAGCCGGCGGGTGCTGTGTGCGGCGCCGGGCTATGTGGCGACGATGCCGCCGCTGCGCGAGCCCGGCGACCTGGTCCGGCATGCCTGCCTGGTGCTGCGCGAGATCGCCAGCGACTACGCGGTGTGGCGCTTCGAGCGCCGCGAGGCGCCCGGCGAGGAGCGTGCGGTGAAGGTCACCGGCCCCATGGCCAGCAACGACGGCGAGGTGATCCGCGGCCTGGCCCGCGACGGCCAGGGCATCGCCCTGCGCTCCTGGTGGGACGTGCACGAGGATCTGGCGGCGGGGCGGCTGGTCGAACTGCTGCCCGGGTGGCAGGGCGTGCGCGCGGACTTCCATGCCGTGTATGATCGGCGCCGCCACGTCCCGCTGCGGATTCGTGCCTTCATCGCCTATCTTGAGCAGGAGATGCCGGGACGCGTGCCGGCACAGGACGTGCTTTCGCAAGCCAGGCAAGGAGAGTCGCCACCGTGAATGTGCTGATGTTCACCAACACCTATCTGCCCATCGTCGGCGGCGTCAGCGAGTCCGTGCAGCGACTCAAGCGACAGCTCCAGGCCACCGGCCACAAGGTGCTGGTGGTGGCCCCGCGCCTGGAGGGACAGCCGGACTTCGAGGCCGACGTGGTGCGGGTGGCGGCGGTCCAGCACTTCAACGGCAGCGACTTCTCGCTGCCGGTGCCGATTCCCGGCCAGCTGTATGACGCCATCGAGGCCTTCGAGCCCGACCTGGTGCACACGCATCACCCCTTCCTGCTCGGCGACACCGCGGCCCGGGCCGCCGAGACCTACGGCCTGCCGCTGGTGTTCACCCACCACACCCTCTACGAGCACTACACCCACTACGTGCCGGGCGACTCGCCGCGCATGCAGCGCTTCGCCGTGGCGCTGGCGACCCAGTACACCTGGCTGTGCGACGCCGTGATCGCGCCCAGCGAGAGCATCCGCGACCTGCTGCTGGCGCGCGACGGCAATCCCGAGATCCGCGTGGTGCCGAGCGGCGTGGACACGGCGCGCTTCACCGGCGGCGACGGGGCCGGCTGCCGGGAAGCGCAGGGCATTCCCGAGGGCGCCTACGTGATCGGCCATCTGGGGCGGCTGGCCCACGAGAAGAACCTGGTGTTCCTGGCCGAGGCCGTGTGCCGGACGCTGGACGCCCGGCCGGAGGCCCGCTTCCTGGTGGTCGGCGACGGCGACGCCGCCGAGGGCATGGCCATGGTCGCCGAGGAGTGGGGCGTCGACGAGCGCGTCCACTTCACCGGCCGCCTGCAGGGTCAGGCGCTGATCGACGCCTATCACGCCATGGACGTCTTCGCCTTCGCCTCCCACAGCGAGACCCAGGGCATGGTGGTGGCCGAGGCCATGGCCGCCGGCCTGCCGGTGGTGGCGGTCGAAGCGCCGGGTGTGGTGGAGGTGGTGGCGGACGAGGAAAACGGCCGGCTGCTGGCCGAGGACGACGCCGAGGCCATGGCGGCGGCCCTCGACGCGCTCGGAGACCCGGTGCGGCGCCTGCCGCTGCAGCACGGCGCCCTGGCCACCGCCGCGGACTACGACGAGCGGCTCTGCGCCGAGCGCTGCCTGGCCGTCTACCGGCGGGCGATCGCCAGCGGCGGGCCCTTCACCCACGCCGACGACGGCGGCTGGGACCGCGTGCGCGGCCGGCTGGGCGCCGAATGGCAGATGCTGCGCTATCGCGGGCGGATCCTGCGCCACCTGGTGCAGGAGGAGTGGGAGCAGGAGCGGCCCTCCTGGTGGCCCGGCAACCGTTCCGACGAGCCCGAACTGCCCTCCAAGTAAGCCGCCTTCCGAGCCAGGAATGTCCGTCTCGGCGGCCCCTTCGTCAATGCCCCGGGACGGCGCCTGTCAGCGCCGCCGGCGGCGATCGGCCCAGCGCTTGAGCCCGTAGAGCAGCGCCGCGCCCAGCACCAGCCCGCCGAGGGCCATGACCACGTCCTGGCGGCTGTCGGCGGCGGCCAGCTGTCCGAGCTGGCTGCCGAGCAGCGTCACGCCGGCGAGCCCGGGCAGGATGCCCAGGGTCGAGCCGATCATGTAGTCGCGAAAACGCAGGTGGAAGGCCCCGGCCATCATGTTGGTCAGGGTGAAGGGCGCCAGCGGCAGCAGGTTCACCAGCGTCATGGTGCGGATGCCACGCCCCGAGAGGTAACGCGACAGGCCCTTGAGGCGCTGTCCGCCGTAGCGCAGCAGGGCATCGCGGCCCAGCTTGCGGCCCACCCACCAGGTCAGCACCGAGGCACTGAGCGTGCCGGCCAGCGCGTAGCCGAAGCCCCACCAGGGGCCGAACAGCAGCCCCGTCAGCGCCACCAGCAGGCTCAGCGGGAACATCACCAGCGAGGCGCCGGCGTAGACCGCCATCACCACCAGTACCGCCCAGGGCGCGTCGCGCCAGGCCACCGAGCCCTTGGCCAGCGCCAGCAGGCTGTCGACGGTGAGCAGGTCCTGCATGGCCAGCCATTGCCACAGCAGGCCCAGGGCGATGAGCAGGGTCAGGACGGCGGTGAGGAGGCCGAGGGATCGGGACATGGGGCGCGAGCTTCCTGAAGGATATCGCGCCCTAGCATACGGCAGAGGCGGCGCCGGCCAAAGGACCGGGCCGCCGGTCTGCACCGGGCCATCAGAGGCTGGCCTGCACCGCCGGCCAGGCCGGGTCACCGTCCGAGGTGGTCACGCCCTCGAGCATGGCCGCAACGCGTTCGGGGTGCTCCTGCAGCCACTGCCGGGCGACCGCCTCGACCTCGCGCTCCTCCTCGCCGAACTGCTGGATCATCCAGCTCTGTTCCTCGGCGGCGAAGGTGAACTGCTCGAAGAAGCGTTCCAGGTTGGGATGGGCGTCTCCGTAGTCGCTGCGCAGCACGGTCAGGACGTCGGTCGCGCCGTTGTCCTCGCCGAACAGATCCTTGGGATCGTCGAGGTAGCGCATCGGCAGCGCGAGATTCATCCAGTGCGGCGTCCAGCCGACCCAGACGATGGGCGCCTCGCGGTCGATGGCGCTGCTGGCGGCGCCGAGCATGCCGATCACGCTGGTGTCCACCACCTCCCAGTCGCCCAGTCCCCAGGCGTCGTCGTCGATGGCCTGGTAGAGCCTATCGCTGGCGGCGGAACCGGCCCCGAAGCTATGGATCTTGCCGTCGAAGGCCTCGCGATGGGCATCCAGGTCGGCGAAGCTGGTGATGCCCTGATCATGGAGGTAGTCCGGGACCGCCAGCGTCATCTGGGCGCCCTCGACGTTGTTGACCAGGCCCTCGATCACCCCGCTTTCCTCGCGGGGAGCGAACATCTTCTGCTGGGCCGGCATCCAGCCGCCGAGCAGGGCATCGATGTCGCCGGTCTCCAGCCCCTGGTAGACGACCTGCAGGCCAACGTCGTGGGTGCGGGTCTCGTAGCCCAGCGGGGCGAGGAGCTGGCTTGCCATCTCGCTCTTGACCGTGACCCCGGGCCAGGGGGGCACGCCGATGTCCAGGGTCGCGTCGTCGGCGAGGGCCGGGCTCGCCAGGCCCAGGGTCAGGGGCAGCGCGATCAGCGGCAGGGCGGGGGTCGTCGGCGAAAGACGCATGGGATCTCCTTGTGATGGGGGAGGCCGCTACCGGATTGATGTTGTGTCGGGCAACGGCCAGGACGGCAGGGGGATCAGGCCTCGCGGGCCAGCACCCGCAGACGGGATTCGCACATGTCGAGGTCCAGATAAGTGCCCTGCAGGTGGCGCCGGCCGGTACCGGGATCGAAGGCGTTGCGGCCGTGCATCACCCGGCGGTTGTCGAAGGCGACCATCTCGCCCGGGGCCAGGGAGAACTCGAGCCGGTTCTCGGGATCCTGGGCCAGCGCCCAGAACGCGCGGTAGGCGTCGTACCAGGCATCGATCTCCTCGAGGGGCAGGCGCAGGGTGTCGCGGATCCAGTTGTTGAGACGGACCTCGACGACCCGGCCCTGCTCGTCCAGGGCGAGCACCGGCGCGGTCCACACCAGGTCGTGCTCCTCGTCCTGGAAGCGGAAGTCGATCGGCGTCTCGGCCAGCCGCCGGAAGGCCTCGGGCGACTCGACGCGCAGCGCCTCCGCCGCGGCGAAGCCGTCGAAGAAGGTGGACTCGCCGCCCTCGGCATCATTTTCCAGGCAGTAGAGCAGCTGGATGTCCGGCGGGTTGCGCCAGTTGGGCAGGTCGGTGTGCAGGGCCAGGCCGATGGCGGTATAGGCGGCGTTGTTCGGGTTCGGCTTGGACTTGACGTCGAAGCGGGCGCCGAAGTTGGTGGCGCGCAGCGGCCCGATGCGACCCGCCAGGCGGCTCACTTCCTCGTCGGCCAGCGGGCCGTTCTCGAGCAGCACCAGGCCATCGCGAAGCAGGGCGGTGAGCCAGGCGCGCTCGCCCTCGGCGCCGGCCACGAAGTCGGCGTGGTCGACGCGGGTGGGGCGGTAGTCGTGGGCCCAGGGACGGCGCGTCGGCACGGCATCCTCCCGCGCCTGGCCCGGGCGGCGCTGATGCAGCCAGACGGCGTCGAAGCGGCTGACGTGACCGTCGGCCCAGGTGAGGACCAGATTGCCGTCCTCGAGCGCCGTCGCCGGGGCCTGTTCCGGCACCTCGAGGGCCATGTAGAGGCGCTCGCGGGTCATCGGATGGCGGCATTCGTCACAGGCGCAGTGGTCGCGCAGCCAGGTCAGCGGAAACCGGGCCCGGTCGCCGTTGCCCCAGCCAAGGGCCAGCTGTCGTCCGACCGCCGTGGCCTCGATGAGCGCCGGTCCCTCGGCGTGGGGGGTCAGTTCGCCCATGGGCAGGACGGCGCGTGCGTCGGCAATCGGCGTATCGGTCATGATCGGCTCCTCCCTTGTGAAGGTGCTCATGGTGGCGGCTGGCCGGTTCGCCGACAAACGATTAATCTGGCCCCTATGGCCCCATTCAATTTATACGTAGGTTATTCATGAGTCGGCTTCCCCCCCTGCTGTGGCTGCAGGCCTTCGAGACAGCGGCGCGCACCCTGAGCTTCACCGCCGCCGGCCAGGAGCTCGGCGTGACCCAGGCGGCGATCAGCCAGCGGGTGCGCCTGCTCGAGGATCGCCTGGGCCAGAAGCTGTTCGTGCGCCACCCGCGCAGCCTCAGCCTGACGCCGGCCGGGCAGGCCTGGCTGCCGTGCCTGCAGGACGGCTTCACGCGCCTGGCCGAGGGCACCGAGGAGGTCTTCGGCGGCGGCGGGGAGGCGCCGGTGACGCTGCGCACCACGCCGGTGATGCAGCAGTACTGGCTGGCGCCGCGCATCTGCGCCTTTCGCCGCGAGCATCCCGAAGTGGCGCTGAGGCTGATCAGCGCCATCTGGCCGGATGACTTCGGCGCCGAGGGCGCCGATCTCGAGATCCGCTACGGGCAGGGCAGCTGGCCGGGGATGGAGGCGGTTTCCCTGGGCCGGGAGACGATGCTGCCGGTGTGTGCCCCGGCGCTGGCCGAGCGCATCACCGCGCCGTCGGACCTGGCGGCGCACACCCTGTTGCACGCCGTGGGGTTCGAGGTGGGCTGGCCGGCCTGGCTGGAGGCGGTGGGGATGCCGACCCTGGCTTCGCGCTGCGCATCGCTGACCTGCGATACCCAGAGCATGTCGCTGTCGCTCGCGGCGCTGGGCGAGGGCGTGGCCCTGACCCATCAGCGGCTGGTGGAGGGGCGCGACGACCTGGTGGCGGCGCTCGACTGGCCGGTGGAGAGCGACGAGGGGTTCTGGCTGGTGCGCCCGGCCCGGCGCCAGCCGCGGCCGGAGGCCGAGCGGCTGTGGGCGTGGCTGGCGCAGGGGCTGGACGATTGAGCGCCGTATCGCGTGGCAGGACGAGAGGTGCACGAGTCTTGAACGGGGAGCTTAAGCAAGGCTTAAGACATCGCCCGGACAATGGTTTCACCGTCACGACCGGGACAGGCAAAGGAGAGGCGCATGCGCGTGCTGCTGGTGGAAGACGACCCGCTGCTGGGCGACGGCATCAAGACCGCGCTGCAGCGCGAGGGCTATGCCGTCGACTGGTTGGACAACGGCCGCGAGGCCATGGCCGCGGCCCGCTACGACGATTTCTCGGTGATGGTGCTCGACCTGGGCCTGCCCGACGTCGACGGGCTGAAGGTGCTCGAGGCGGTGCGCGGCCGCGGCTCGCTGCCGGTGCTGATCCTCACCGCCCGCGATGACATCGACTCGCGCCTGGCCGGGCTCGACGGCGGCGCCGACGACTACGTGCTCAAGCCCTTCGATCTCGCCGAGCTGCTGGCCCGCCTGCGGGTGGTGACCCGCCGCGCCGAGGGCCGGGCCTCGCAGTATCTCGACGTGGGCGAGCTGCGCATCGACGAGGCTCGCCACCGGGTGAGCTGGCAGGGCGAGGAGATCACGCTGACGCGCCGCGAGTACGCGCTGCTGCTGGAGCTGGCGCGCCACGCCGACCGTGTGATGACCCGGCCGCGGCTGGAGAACCTGCTCTACGGCTGGGAGGAGGAAGTGGCCTCCAACGCCGTGGAGGTGCATGTCCACCACCTGCGCAAGAAGTTCCACAAGGGGCTGATCACCACCATCCGGGGCGTCGGCTATCGGCTGAATGCCGCTGACGCATGAGGTCGATTCGCCGCTACCTGAGCCGCACCCTGGCGCTGGCCCTCGCCGGGGTGACGCTGCTGGTCGTCACCGCCGCCTACCTGATCACCGCCCACGAGACCGAGGAGATCCTCGACGCCCAGCTCAGCCTGCAGAACCGGGTGGTGGCCAGCCTGATCGGTCCGAATGACTCCGAGGCCACCTATCGTCGGATCGCCGAGCGCATGAGCCATCCGAAGCGCCTCGCGAGCTTCTATCCGGATGGCGAGGCGCCGCGCGAGGCCGCCGCTCGGGGGGCGGCGCTCTATCATCACGAGGAACGCGAGCTGTCGCTGGGCTTCTGGCACCGCGACGGCCGCCCCTACCTGACCGGCGCGCCCTGGAGCGGGGCCGGGCCCTTCCCGCCGCCCGAGGAGCAGGGCTACGCCTGGGCCGAGTACGACGGCGGCCGCTGGCGGGTGTTCTCGCTGTTCGACGAGGACAGCGGGCTGTGGATCCGCTCCGGGGTCAGCATCGAGTTCATGCACGAGCTCGAGCGCAAGGTGGCGCTCGGCAACCTGGTGCCGATGCTGCTGGCGCTGCCGCTGCTGCTGGTCGCCATGGGCTGGATCGTGCGCCGGGGGCTGA
Source organism: Halomonas sp. B23F22_10 (assembly GCF_043496975.1). Classification (NCBI taxonomy): domain Bacteria; kingdom Pseudomonadati; phylum Pseudomonadota; class Gammaproteobacteria; order Oceanospirillales; family Halomonadaceae; genus Halomonas; species Halomonas sp. B23F22_10. The sequence continues at coordinate 383,478 of NZ_JBIEKF010000003.1, forward strand.
TCCCGATCGGCACCCTGTCGCGGGAGGTGGCCGGCCGCGACGACCGCGACCTGGCCTTCATCGATGTCGGCGTGCCCCGCGAGCTGTCGGGGCTGCGCGAGGCGCTCAACGACTTCATCGCCCGCCTGCGCGAGACCCTCGAGCGCGAGCGGCGCTTCACCGCCGATGCCGCCCATGAGCTGCGCACGCCGCTGGCCGGGCTGAAGATCCACCTCGACAATGCCCGGGCCGGCGAGCGGGACTCGCTGGACAAGGCCTATCGCGGCGTGGAACGGCTGCAGCGAGTGGTCGAGCAGCTGCTGGTGCTGGCGCGGCTGGACCGCCGGGAGGCCCGCGAGGCCCGCGACATCGATCTCTATCCGCTGGTGCTCGAGCTGGTCGCCGAGCTGTGGCCCTGGGCCCAGGCCCGGCATCAGGAGATGACCCTGCACGGCGTCCTGGCGCTATGGGTGCGTGCCGATCCGGTGGAGGCGGGCATCCTGATCCGCAACCTGCTGGACAACGCCCTGCGCTATACCCCGGAGCACGGCGAGGTGGCGATCACGCTCTCCGAGACCGCCGACGGCGCGGTGCTGGCGGTGCGCGACAGCGGCCCGGGCATTCCCGAGGAGGCGCTCGCCACCATCACCGAACGCTTCCGCCGCGCCGCGGACCAGCGCACCACCGGCAGCGGCCTGGGGCTCGCGATCGTGCAGCAGCTGGCCGAGCGCCAGCGGGCCGGGCTGACGCTGCGCAACTGCCACCCGCACGGCCTCGAGGCCGCACTGCGTTGGCCGGCCCGGCCGCCGGCGCTCGCCCGCTCGCGGACGGACGCGGCGGAGGGCGATGATCAGGCGGAGGGCGGCGAGCGCCAGGACAGCGGGTCGAGGCGGAAGTAGCGGCCGAGCAGGGCGTAGAGCTCGGGATAGGCGGCGTCCAGCGCCTCGGGGGCGGCGAAGAAGGTCTCGCAACTCACCGCGAAGCACTCGCCGGGATGGCTGGCGGCGTAGTCGTCGATGGGCGTGGCCTCGCCGCGGGCGAGGTGTGCCTGGAGGTCGTCCCACACGGCGGTGAACACGCGATGCCAGTCCCGGGCGGCCATGTCGGCCGGCAGCGGCGGGAAACCGTCGGCGTCCAGCGAGTTGGCCATGTCGAGCTTGTGGGCCAGCTCGTGGATCACCACGTTGAAGCCGTCCAGCGCGCCGCTCGCCATCAGGTCCGGATAGGCGACCACCACCGGCCCCTGGTGGGAGGTCTCGCCGGCGCGCTCGTCGTCGTACTCGTGCATCACCCCGAACTCGTCCATCTCCTCCACCCGGCGATGAAAGGCGTCGGGCACGATCAGGATCTCGTGCAGCCCGGCGAAGGCCTCGCGGTGGGTGGCCTCGTCCCAGCCCAGGGTCAGCAGGCAGCCCTGGGCGGCGATGGCCAGCCGTGCCGGCACGTCGAAGTCGATCGACGCGTCGAGCTCGGGATGGCGGCTCAGCCGCTTGGCATGGGCAAAATGCCAGGCGCGGTGCCCGAGGCGTTCGGCGGCCTCGTCGGGCAGCGCGGCGAGCAGCGGCAGCCGCGCCCGGGCCTCGTGCCACTCGGCCGCGGGGAAGGGATGGCGGGCCTCGAAGCGTGCCGCCCGCCAGCGCTTCAGGCGTTCCAGCACGGCCTCAGCCTTCGTCCGTGTCGCGGGCGCCGGATGGCCGGCCCCCTGACTTCCACGACCAGTCGCGCAGGCGCAGGTCGAACAGGTCCTGGCGGCGGTCCTTGAGGTTGGTCACCGAGCCCTCGTTGCGCACCACCTTGAGGCGGTTCAGGTCCAGGTCCGAGAACATGATCATCTCGGTGTTGGGCGTGGTCTCGGCCAGCACGGCATCGTGGGGGAAGGAGAAGTCCGACGGCGAGAACACCGACGACTGGGCGTACTGGATGTCGAGGTTCTCGATCGACGGCACGTTGCCGACGCTGCCGCACAGCACCACGTAGCACTCGTTCTCGATGGCCCGCGCCTGGGAGCAGTGGCGCACCCGCAGGTAGCCGTTCTTGGTGTCGGTCCAGAAGGGCACGAACAGGATGTCCATGTCCTGATCGGCCAGCAGCCGCGAGAGCTCGGGGAATTCCACGTCGTAGCAGATCTGGATGCCGACCCGGCCGGCATCGGTATCGAACACCTGCAGCTCGTCGCCGCCCTCGATCACCCAGTCGCGGCGCTCCTGGGGGGTGATGTGCAGCTTGGCCTGGCGCTCCACGGAGCCGTCGCGGTGGCACAGGTAGGCGACGTTGTAGAGCCGGTCCTCCTCGCCGAACTCGATCATCGAGCCGGCCACGATGTTGATGTTGTAGGCCACGGCCATGCGCGAGAGCTCGGTCTTGAAGCGCTCGGTGAAGCCGGCCAGGAAGCGGATGGCGGCGATCTGGTCCTGCTGGGCGGCGCGATCCTGCAGGCCCATCAGCGGGGCGTTGAACAGTTCGGGGAAGACCGCGAAGTCGCTCTGGTAGTCGGCCAGGGCGTCGACGAAGTACTCGACCTGCTGCAGCACCGCCTCGACCGAGTCGAACTCGCGCATCTGCCACTGCACGGCGCCGACCCGCACCTGGGTGCGGCGGCTCTCCAGCACCCGCTCGGCGGGCTCGAAGAGGATGTTGTTCCACTCCAGCAGGGTCGCGTAGCCCTGGGACTTCTCGTCCTCGGGCAGGTACTTGCGCAGCAGGCGCTTGACCTGGAAGTCGTTGGCCAGCTGGAACGACAGGATGGGGTCGTGGATCTCCTTGCGCGCCACCTTGTCGAGGTACTCGGCGGGCGAGAGCTCGTCGGCGTACTGGTGGTACTGGGGGATGCGACCGCCGGCGAGGATCGCCCGCAGATTCATCGAGCGGCACAGGTCCTTGCGCGCCTCGTAGAGCCGCCGGCCCAGGCGATAGCCGCGATAGTCCGGGTGGATCAGCACGTCGAGGCCGTACATGGCGTCGCCCTCGTCATCGTTGAGGATGATCTCGCGCTGGCCGATTAGGTCGTCGTACTGGTGGGGGTTGGAGAAGTCGTCGTAGTCGACCTGCACGGTCAGCGCCACGCCGACCAGCTGGCCGTCGTCCTCGATGGCGATCTGGCCGTCCGGAAACTCCTCGATCAGCTTGTCGATGGTGTGCTCGGGCCAGGCGCCGCCGATGTCGTGATAGACGGCGTCCATCAGCGTCTTGAGCTGCGGGTAGTCGTCCTGCGTCAGGTTGCGCAGATTGAGGTGCAGATCATCGAGGGACATGCCGCGGGCTCTCCGGTCGGGGAACGAAAGCCGCAGTTTAGCAGCCTCTTGCCCTCGGGCCGACAGGCGTAGTGGGGATACTGGGCGCTACTCTTGCCCTGCGCGAGAATCGCCACACCCCTCTACGAACCGCCTCCCGGCTCCAGAGCTCGTGTTCCGCCGTGTCAGCGCAGCTGGCTGTCCTTGCTGCCGCGGCGATTGAAGCCGCCGCCCGGCCCCTGGCGCCCGTCGCGCTCGGCCTGGCAGGCGAGGCACAGCCGCACGCCGGGCACCGCCTGGCGCCGTGCCTCGGGGATCGGGTCGCCGCATTCGTCACATTCGTGGGCGCTCTCGCCGCGGGGAATCGAGCGCCGGGCGCGCTCCAGTTCGTCCTGCACGCTGTCGTCTATCTGCTGCTGGACGTCGCCGTCCTTCGACCAGCCTCCGGCCATCTCCGCCGTTCTCCGTGGTTGTTGTGGTTTCATCCTAGGGCCTGTGCGGGCCTTGTCCAGGGCGCCCGGCCGGGATCGACTAGCCCGTGCGCCGCGCCCCCTCGCGGCTGACCAGCGGCCGCGTCAGGGTCTGGGCCATCACCACGCCGGCGAGAATCAGGGCGCCGCCCAGGAAGTGGAAGGCGGACACGGTCTCGCCCAGCGCGAGCATGGCGATGATGGCGCTAAACAGCGGCATCAGGTTGATGAAGATGCTCGAGCGGTTGGCACCGATGCGGCGGATGGCGTGCATCCACAGGTAGGTGGTGACGATGGAGGCGGGAATGCCGGCGTAGGCGATCAGGCCGATGTTGTCGGCGCTGACCGGCGTCATCGGCCCCGCCAGATAGGGCGGCAGCAGCAGCAGCACGGCGAAGACCACCTGGGCGTAGAGCAGCACCCAGGGCGGCAGGTCGATCGTCCAGCGCTTGAGCATCACACCGTAGAGGGCGTAGCAGGTCGCGGCCACCACCATCAGGGCGTCGCCGGTGGCGACCCTCAGATCGAGCAGCGACAGCGGCTCGCCCTGGCCCAGCAGCACGCTCACGCCAACGAGCGCCAGTACACCGCCGGCCACGCCGCCGAGGCTCGGCGGCTCGTGCAGGATCAGGGCGCTGAGCAGCACCGTGATCAGCGGCACCATGGCGGCCAGGATGCCCATGTTGGTGGCCGAGGTGGTCTCGGCGGCCACGTAGGCCAGGCCCTGCCACAGCCCCATGCCCAGCAGGCCCAGCGTCGCCAGCTTCGGCCATTCGCGGCGGATGGTGGCGCGATGGCGCCAGGCGGCGGGGGCGACGAAGGGCGTCATCACCGCCAGCGCCAGCAGCCAGCGCAGGAAGGCGATGCTGCTGGGGGCGATGGCGCCGACGGTGAGCTGATTGATGGTCATGTTGCCCGACCAGATCAGCACGGCGCCGAGCGGCAGCAGGAAGACGAACGGTGACATGGCATCCTCGCGTCGATGAAGGGGTGGTCGTGAGCGGCCTGAAGATGAGCCTTCGATGATAAGGTCGTCGACGGCAGGGGGCCAGACGCGAGCCGCCCCCTGGGTCGGCCACCGCGATGCGGCGTTGGCCAGGGGGCGGCGTCAGAGGATGAGCGGCCTCAGCGCAGGGCGCGCAGCTCGCCGTTCAGCGCCTTGATGATGGTGTAGCACATTACGATCATCACCACCGAGAACGGGATCGCGGTGGCCGTGACCCCGGCCTGCAGCGCCGAGAGCCCGCCGCCGATCAGCAGCACGATGGCGATCAGGCCTTCCACCGTGGCCCAGAACATGCGCTGGGGGCGCGGCGCGTCGATCTTGCCGCCGGCGGTGATGGTATCAATCACCAGCGAGCCGGAGTCCGATGAGGTGACGAAGAAGATCAGCGCCAGGATGATGCCCAGGGTCGACATCAGGCCCGACAGCGGCAGCTCGTTGAGCATGCCGAACAGCGACAGCTCGGGGTTGTAGTTGTCGATCACGTATTCCTTGACCAGGCTGCCGGCCGGGTTGGAGTAGAGCTGATCGAGGGCCGTGGCGCCGAACACGCCCATCCAGATGAAGATGAACAGGCTCGGGATCAGCAGCACGCAGATCACGAACTCGCGCACCGTGCGGCCCCGGGAGACGCGGGCGATGAACATGCCGACGAAGGGCGCCCAGCTGACCCACCAGGCCCAGTAGAAGATGGTCCAGGACTGGCGAAAGGCGTCGTCCTCGCGGCCGAACGGCGCCGACAGCGGGAGGAACTCCGTCACGTAGGTCTCGAGGCCGTTCCAGAAGCCGGTGAGCGAGGCCAGGGTCGGGCCGGCGAACAGCACGAAGAAGAAGAACAGCACGGCCATGCCCATGTTGATCTCGGAGAGCCGCTTCACGCCGCCGTCCAGGCCACGCCACACCGACACCAGCGCCACCGCGGTGACGGCCACGATCACGATCACCTGGGTGGTGATGCTGACCTCGAGGCCGAAGACGAAGTTCATGCCGGCGTTGGCCTGCTGGGCGCCGAGGCCGAGCGAGGTGGCCAGGCCGAACAGGGTGGAGAACACCGCCAGGATGTCGATCAGGTGACCCGGCCAGCCCCACACGCGGTCGCCCAGTATCGGGAAGAAGGCCGAGCGTATCGAGAAGGGCAGGCCCTTGTTGTAAGTGAAGATCGACAGCGCCAGTGCCATGACCACGTAGACGGCCCAGCCGTGGATGCCCCAGTGCAGGTAGGTGCCGGCCAGGCCCATGGCGGTGGCGTCGGCGATGGCGTCCGGATTCAGGGTGCCGTCGGTGCCGAAGGGCGAGGGGGTGCCCAGCGGCGAGGAGACGTTGGCGTGGTAGACCGGTTCCAGCACGCCGAAGAACAGCAGCCCGATGCCGATTCCGGCGGCGAACAGCATCGCGAACCAGGAGAGATAGCCGTACTCCGGCGTGGCCTCGGGCCCGCCCAGCCGGACCTTGCCGTAGGGCAGCACCACCAGCGCCAGACTGAAGACGATGAAGCCGTCCACCACGAGCATGAAGTAGCTGTCGAGGGTGCCGGTGGAGAAGCTGACGATGGACTGGAAGAGGCTGCCGGCTCGCTCGGGAAACAGCAGGGTGAGGACGATGAAGGCGATCGAGGCCAGCGCCGAGATGGCGAAGACCCGGTTGTGGATATCGAAGCCGATGGGGCCGAGGTTACCCTCGATATTGTCCTGGCCGACGGTATAGTCCGTCTGCATGTCGTCCGACACCGGAGGGGGAGCCGGCTCGCTTGGTGTACTCATGAAGGTTGCTCCTGTGGATGGAAACACATTGGCCGCGTGAGTCTCTCACAAGTCAGCTATTGCATGCGCACGGACAGACGATGCGACGACGGCGCCCTGCCATGGCGGAAAGGCTGGGTTCACGGCGTCAATATGAGCACTCAACACAACGGTCCCCCTGGAGCTGTCCATCACGCGAAGATCAGCACCGGGGGGAGTCGCCTATGGGTCGTGGACGGATCAGGGAAGGCGGCGCAGCTCTCCGTTCAACGCCTTGATGATGGTATAGCACATCAGAATCATCACCACCGAGAAGGGGACCGCGGTGGCCGTGACGCCGGCCTGAAGCGCCTCGGCGAGGGGCCGCTGCTGACGCTGAGCGCCGATCGCCGGGCAGGGGCCGGTCGACGACCTGATCGAGCGAGGCATGCTGACGGGACTGCATGGGCTCTCGCTGGGCACCGCCAACGGCTATGGAGTGATCGACGTTAAGCCGGAGGATCGGCGCGACGCCAAGCGGGCCTTCGTGGCCTGGATGATGGCCAGCTGAGCCTGTCCGGGCCCGGTACCGTCCCGGAAATGAAAAACCCCGGCCGTGGCCGGGGTCTGGGGCATTCGCCTTCCCTGGTCTGCGCGACCCTCAGTCCTCGGGGTCGTTGGCAGAATCCACGCCGCCTTCGGTCGTCATGTCGTCGTTGACGCTGCCCTCGGTATGAGTGTCGGCCTCCTGCGAGGGATCGTTGGCGCTATCCGTGCCCCCCTCTTCAACGATGGCATCGTCGCTCATGGCGCCGTCGTGACCTTCCATGGTGCCTTGCTCCACGTCATTGGCACTGTCGACGCCGTTGTCGGGAGCCATCTCATGTTCCTCGTGATGCGCCGCCAGAGCGGAGCCTGAGAGCATCATCAGTGCGCTAAGGGTGATGGCAGCAGTCGCGTTACGTTTCATGGTGCACCTCTCGTCCTTTTATGGGCGTGGTAGGCATCCGTGCGTTTCATCGAATGCTATACAAAACCTATTCAAAAAATGGCTAATGCGCAAGACTCGCGTGGAAAAACTTCGGCGCCGGAACGTCGGAACCCCGGCATGGCCGGGGTTCCAGGGACGATGCAGAGGGGCGTTCGGCGAGTCAAGCCAGGGCGGCCACCGCGGCCTTGGCGACCTGCACGTCCTGGTCGGGCTTGACGCCGGAGATGCCGACGCTACCGGCGACCTGGCCGTCGACGAGCACCGGCACGCCGCCGGCCAACAGCGCCTGCATCGGCGCGGTGACGAAGGCGGTGCGGCCGTTGTTGATCATGTCCTCGAAGGCCTGGGTTTCCTTGCGGCCGATGGCGGCGTTGCGCGCCTTCTCGGTGGCGACGCCGGCGCTGAAGGGCGGTGCGCCGTCCATGCGGCGCAGGCCGAGCAGATGGCCGCCGTCGTCGGCCACGGCGATAGTCACGGCCCAGCCGTTGGCTTCGGCTTCCTTCTGGCCTGCGTCGAGCAGGGCGTTGACGTCGTCCAGGGTCAGTACAGCTTTGGTTTGCATGGTAATTTCCTCTTCTCGATGACTGCTTGCAAGTGAGACTCGCCGAGTCGTCACGATCACGCCAGCGCCTCGTCCACGATCTCGATCCAGTGCCGTGCCGGCGTTCTGCCGGCACCGTTCAGGAGCGTCTGGCAGCTGAAGGAATGAGCGCGCGTCACGATCACGCCAGCGCCTCGTCCACGATTTCGATCCAGTGCCGTGCCGGCGTTCTGCCGGCACCGTTCAGGAGCGTCTGGCAGCTGAAGGAATGAGCGCGCGTCACGATCACGCCAGCGCCTCGTCCACGATCTCGATCCATTGCCGTGCCGGCGTTCTGCCGGCACCGTTCAGATGCGTCTGGCAGCTGAAGGAATGAGCGCGCGTCACGATCACGCCAGCGCCTCGTCCACGATCTCGATCCAGTGCCGTACCGGCGTTCTACCGGCACCGTTCAGATGCGTCTGGCAACCGATGTTGGCGGTCACGATCACCTCCGGATCGCCGGCCTCCAGGGCGTCGAGCTTGTTGTCGCGCAGCTCGGTGGCGAGCTCGGGCTGGGTCACCGAGTAGGTGCCGGCCGAGCCGCAGCACAGGTGCGCGTCCTGCACCGGGGTCAGCGAGAAGCCGAGCCTGGCCAGCACGGTATCGACGCTGCCGCCGAGCTTCTGGGCGTGCTGCAGGGTGCAGGGGCAATGGAAGGCCAGGCGCTTGTGCTCGCGCAGGGTCAGCGGCTCCAGGTCCTCGTCGCGCAGGATCTCCACCAGGTCCTTGGCCAGGGCGCTGATGCGCGCGGCCTTGTCGGCGTAGTCGGGATCGTCGGCCAGCACCTCGCCGTATTCCTTGACCATGGCGCCGCAGCCGCTGGCGGTCTGCACGATGGCTTCCACCCCGGGCTCGCCCTCCTTGTCGATATGGGGCCACCAGGCGTCGATGTTGGCGCGCATCCGCGCGCGACCGGCGTCCTGGGCGTTGAGGTGGTAGTCGATGGCGCCGCAGCAGCCGGCCTCCGGCGCCGGGGTCAAGCCGATGCCGAGGCGGTCGAGCACCCGGGCGGTGGCGGCGTTGGTGTTGGGCGAGAGCCCCGGCTGCACGCAGCCCTCGAGGATCAGCATCTGGCGCTCGTGGCGGCGGCCCTCGGGGCGGCTGCCGGCATCCACCGGCGCCGGCGGCATCTTGTCGCGCAGCGTGCCGGGCACCAGCGGGCGGAAGGTCTGGCCGAGCTTGAGCAGCGCCTGGAAGCGGGCCGGCTCGACCAGCGCCTTGCGCAGGCCGAAGCGCAGGGCGCGCTCGGCGGCGGGCCGCGGCGCCCGGCGCTCGATCTCGGCGCGGCCGATGTCGAGCAGCTTGTGGTATTCCACGCCGGACGGACAGGTGGTCTCGCAGTTGCGGCAGGTCAGGCAGCGGTCCAGGTGCAGCCGGGTCTCCTCGGTGACGACGTCGTCCTCGGGGTTCTCCAGCATCTGCTTCATCAGGTAGATGCGTCCGCGGGGGCCGTCGCGCTCGTCGCCCAGCAGCTGGTAGGTCGGGCAGGTGGCGTTGCAGAAGCCGCAGTGCACGCAGGTGCGCAGCACCCGCTCGGCCTCGCGGATGTGCGGCTGTTCGAGATCCTGTTCGGTGAAGTGCGTCTGCATGTCAGAGCTCCGCGTAGAGTCGGCCCGGATTGAAGATGCCCTTCGGGTCCAGCTCGGCCTTGAGGCAGCGGTGATACTTGAGCATCACCTCGGGCAGCGGGGTGAAGGGCTCGGCGGCGCCCGGCGTCAGGCAGGTGGCGTGTCCGCCGGCGGCGGCGCAGGCCTCGCGCAGGGCCTCGGCGGGCAGCTCGGTCCTGAGCCAGCGCTGGGCGCCGGCCCAGTCGTGGAGCATGGCCTGCTCGTCGAGGCCGTCGGCCTCGAGCCGGGCGCGCTGGGGCAGCGAGATGCGCCACAGCGGGCGCTCGTCATCGCCGGCGAAGAGCGGCAGGCGCTGCTCGCGCAGGTCGTCCCAAAAGCCGGGATCGAGGTCCTCGCCGCCGAGGCGCTCGCGGGTGGCGGCCACCGAGCCCGGGCCGCCTTCGAGGCGCAGGTGCAGGGCGCCGTCCTGCCAGGCGGCGGCGGTCAGCGGCAGCGGGTGGCGGCCCCATTCGGCAAGGCGTTCGCGGGCCTCGTCGAGCGGCATCTCGAGGCGCAGCCCGTGGCGGGCGGAGGGGCGCGGCAGCACCTTGAGCGTGACCTCGGTGAGCAGCCCCAGGCCGCCCTGGGCGCCGACCATCAGCCGCGACAGGTCGTAGCCGGCGACGTTCTTCATCACCTCGCCGCCGAAGCGCTGCTCGTCGCCGGTGTGGGTGATCACCCGGGCGCCGAGCACGAAGTCGCGCACGGCGCCGGCCCAGGGGCGGCGCGGGCCGGAGAGCCCGGCGGCGACCGTGCCGCCGACGGTGGCGGCGTCGCCGAAGTGGGGCGGCTCGAAGGGCAGCATCTGGCCGTTCTCGGCCAGCGCCGCTTCCAGCTGGGCCAGCGGCGTGCCGGCGCGCACCGAGACGATCAGCTCCACCGGGTCGTAGCCGGTGATGCCGCGATGCTCGCGGGTGGAGAGCGTCTCGCCCTCCACGGGCCGACCGTAGAAGGCCTTGGTGTCACCGCCGACGATGCGCAGCGCCGTGCCCGCGGCGTTGGCCTGGCGGACGCGCTCGCCCAGCTCGGTGCTGATGTCCCGGTCCTGCGGGGATGTGGATGTGGCCATGATCATTCCTCAAAAACGGGGCAGCTCGGGGTGCGGCAGCTCGCCGCCGTGCACGTGCATGGCGCCGAACTCGGCGCAGCGCGCCAGGGTCGGGATGTTCTTGCCCGGGTTGAGCAGGCCCTCGGGGTCGAAGGCCGCCTTCACCGCGTGGAAGGTGGTCAGCTCGTCGCTGCCGAACTGGGCGCACATCTGGTTGATCTTCTCGCGGCCCACGCCGTGCTCGCCGGTGATCGAGCCGCCGGCTTCCACGCACAGTTCGAGGATCTTGCCGCCCAGCGCCTCGGCCTGCTCGAGCTCGCCCTCGCGGTTGGCATCGAACAGGATCAGCGGGTGCATGTTGCCGTCGCCGGCGTGGAAGACGTTGGCGACCTTAAGCCCGTAGGCCTCGGACAGGTCGGCGATGCCCTGCAGCACGCGGGGCAGCTCGCGGCGCGGGATGGTGCCGTCCATGCAGTAGTAGTCCGGCGACATGCGGCCCACCGCGGGGAAGGCGTTCTTGCGCCCGGCCCAGAAGCGCGCGCGCTCGGCCTCGTCGCGGGCCTGCTGGATGTCGGTGGCGCCGGCCTTCTCGAGCACCTCGCGGACCCGCTCGACGTCGTCGTCGACGTCGGCTTCCACGCCGTCCAGCTCGCACAGCAGGATCGCCTCGGCCTCGACCGGATAGCCGGCGTGGATGAAGTCCTCGGCGGCGCGGATCGCCAGGTTGTCCATCATCTCCAGCCCGCCGGGAATGATGCCGGCGGCGATGATATCGCCCACGGCGCGGCCGGCCTTGCCCACGTCGTCGAAGCTGGCCATCAGCACCTTGGTGGTCTCGGGCTTGGGCAGCAGCTTGACGGTGATCTCGGTGACCACGCCCAGCATGCCCTCCGAGCCGTTGAACAGTGCCAGCAGGTCGAAGCCCGGGGCGTCCAGCGCCTCGCTGCCGAGGGTCATGCGCTCGCCCTCGATGGTGATGATCTCGACCTTCATCACGTTGTGTACGGTCAGTCCGTACTTGAGGCAGTGCACGCCGCCGGCGTTCTCCGCCACGTTGCCGCCGATCGAGCAGGCGATCTGGGAGGAGGGGTCCGGCGCGTAGTAGAGGCCAAAGGGCGCGGCGGCCTCGGAGATGGCCAGGTTGCGCACGCCGGGCTGGACGCGGGCGATGCGGGCATCCGGGTCGACCTCGAGGATCTTGCTGAAGCGCGACATCACCAGCAGCACGCCCTGCTCCAGCGGCAGGGCGCCGCCGGAGAGGCCAGTGCCGGCGCCGCGGGTGACCACCGGCACGCCCAGTGCCCGGCAGCCCTTGAGCAGCGCCTCGACCTGATCGAGGGTCTCCGGCAGAGCCACCAGCATGGGCATGACGCGGTAGGCGGCCAGGCCGTCGCATTCGAAGGGATGCAGGTCTTCCTCGCGATGGAGCAGCGTCAGGCCGGGAACGGCCTGCTGCAGGCTGGCGAGCACCTCCGCCTTGTCCCGGCGGGGCAGCTCGCCATCGAGTCGTGCGTCGTAGTGGATGTTCATGACGGCTCCGGCGGATGAGGCAGCGATGGCATGATAGCGATCAGAACACGCCTCGTGCGTTTACAGAAATATTTTCCACACCATTCCCTGTTCACGCTCAGGGGACCGCGAGCGCGGGTGGCCGCAAGGGCGCCAAGGAATGCCTGATAGCAGAACGATACGACCCCGGGGGCGCGGATGGCTACGCTGGGTCATTGGTCATACCAGTTGGCGCCAGCGGTGGGTTCGCAGGCTTCCGCCAATGTTCATGGACAATCAAGGGCTTAGTGAAAGGCGCCTGCCGCTTGTCCGGCCAGGCGCCCGAGGCTCGTTAGACTAATGAACGAGCCGCTTCGGTGACCGCCCGCGGCATGGGCCGCGGGCGGTCGCCGGCTCAGCCGAGGGCCAGCAGCGGGTCGGTGATGCTCCACGCCTGGATGGCGATCAGGCCGATCAGGCCCGCGGCCAGGACGTAGTAGATCGTCGGCAGGATGGTCTTGCGGATGGTGATCCCCTCGCGGCCGAGCAGGCCCACGGTGGCCGAGGCGGCGACCACGTTATGGATGGCGATCATGTTGCCGGCGGCGGCGCCGACGGCCTGCAGGGCCACCATCATGGCGGTGGACACGCCGAGCTGCTGGGCCACGTTGAACTGGAAGTCCGACAGCATCAGATTGGACACGGTGTTGGAGCCGGCGATGAAGGCCCCCAGCGCGCCCACGGCGGGGGCGAACAGCGGATAGATGCCGCCGACGCCGTCGGCCACCAGGCTCGCCATGGCCACCGGCATCGAGACCAGATCGGCGGTGTTGACGCCGGAGTTGATCAGGATGCGCACCATGGGAATGGTGAACACCAGCACGAAACCGGCACCGGCCAGGGTCCGGGTGGACTCGCCGAAGGCGGCGCGCAGCTCGCCGAGGCGCATGCGGTGCAGCAGCGCGGTGAGCAGGACGACCGCCACCAGGATGCCGCCGGGCAGGTAGAGCGGCTGGATGCTGCCGGACACGCCGGCTTCGCCGAGGATGTTGCTCCAGCCGAGGCTGACCGAGGTCAGCGCGTCCTTCAGCGGGTCGATGGTGCGCGAGGCGACCAGCAGCACGGCCAGCAGCACGTAGGGCAGCCAGCCCATGGCGGTGGAGATGGGCGTCTTGCCGACCACCTCGTCGGTCTTGATGACCAGCTTGCCGATCCAGTGGTCAGGCCAGGCGTTGGATTCCGGGAAGTCCCAGCTCTCCTTGGGGATCAGGAAGCCGCGGCGGGCGGCCGGCACGACGATGGCCAGGCCGACCATGGCGCCGATCATCGACGGGAACTCCGGCCCCAGCAGCACGCCGGCCAGCGCATAGGGCACCACGAAGCTGATGCCGGCGAACAGCGCGAAGGGCGCGATGGCCAGGCCTTCCTTCCAGGAGCGGTTGGCGCCGAAGAAGCGCACCATCACGGCGACCATCAGCAGCGGCATGAACATGCCGACCAGGGCGTGGATGATGGCGACCTGGCCGGCCACCAGGTGGAAGTATTCGAGCCAGCTGGCGCCGCCGGCCTCCAGGGTCGCGCTGATGCTGCTCTTGTCCAGGCCGCCCGAGACGCCGACCACGATCGGCGTGCCCACGGCACCGAAGGAGACCGGGGTGGACTGGATCATCATGCCGACGACCACGGCCGCCAGCGCCGGGAAGCCGAGCGCCACCATCAGCGGGGCGGCCACCGCGGCCGGCGTGCCGAAGCCCGAGGCGCCCTCGATGAAGCAGCCGAACAGCCAGGCGACGATGATGGCCTGGACGCGACGGTCCGGACTGATGCCCGAGAAGCCGTTGCGGATGGCGGTGATGCCGCCGGAATGCTTGAGCGTGTTGAGCAGCAGGATGGCGCCGAAGATGATCCACAGGATCGCCACCGTCAGCATCAGGCCCTGCAGGGTCGAGGCCAGCACCCGGGTGGCGGTCATGTCCCAGGCGAACAGGGCGATGACGGCGGTCACGGCGAAGACGATCGGCATGGCGACCCGTGCCGCCATGCGCAGACCGATCAGCAGGATCCCCGCCAGCAGCAGGGGGGTGAAGGCCAGTAGCGCCAGTAGTGAGTCGTGCATGGATGAGGTCCCTCATCGATGATGGTGTTGTTGTAGGCCGCGCGAGGGCGACGATCCGCGGAACCTTACGACCGGCGGCACGAATTGACCATCCAGGGTAAATTGGTATTACCATAGGGTCGGGATCGAGAAGCTCGTTCTGGTTTCACAAAAGCTTTTTTGGATCAATGGGTTAACGCTCTGAGGGATGAAGGCGAACGACCGTTGGCCGGCGCGATGCTTCGACCAATAGACAACGGCCGACGAGTCGCCGGCGGCGTGCGGGAAGGGCGTCGGCCTGTCATCATCGGGCTTTACCCCAGCGACAAGGAGTTGGTATGACACGCGAGCTCTATGATCTGTGCGGCATCGACGAACGGCTGCGGTTCTCGCCCTATTGCTGGCGCGCCCGGTACGCCTTGGCTCATAAAGGGCTCGATGTCCAGACGCGGCCCTGGCGATTCAGCGAAAAGGAGGCCCTGGCGTTCTCGGGCCAGGGGCAGGTGCCGGTGCTGGTCGATGGCGATGAGGTCGTCCATGACAGCTATGAGATCATGCGTTATCTGGATCGCGCCTATCCCGAGTCGCCGTTACTCGGTGAGGGGCCGGCCGAGGCTCGTGCCCGCTTCTTCAAGCACTACGCCGAGCGTTCCCTGGCGCCGGCGATCCTGCGTACCGTCGTCATGGACCTGTTCAACGCCATTCACCCCGACGATCGCGCCTACTTCCGCGAGACCCGCGAGGCACGTCTGGGATGCAGCTTCGAGGAGTTCCACTCACCGGCCAAGGGGCTCTCGCAGCTCGACACCGCCCTGGCGCCGCTGCGCGGCCGCCTGGAAGAAGCCGACTTCCTGGACGGCGATGCCCCGGGCGGCGCCGACTATCTGGTGTTCGGCTTCTTCATGTGGGCGCACTGCGTCTCCAGCGCCGATCTGGTCTCCAACGCCGACCCGGTCTATGCCTGGCGCGAGCGCATGCTCGACCTGTACGACGGGCTGGGCCGCGAGGCGCTGCGAGTCACCGATATCGAGGGGGCCTATCGCTGAGGGAGAGAGATCGCCCTTTAACGAAAGTAGGCCATTGGCGGAAGACGTTCTTTCAGGGAAAGGTCTTCCGCATGACCTCGGTGCGTCTGATCCACAGGGCCGTTCGCGTCTCAATGCATCATGCCGGGCGGCCCTTCTGTGGCCTTGCCGGGAAAGGGGAGGAGAGCCATTCAGGTGGATCACGATGACGATTCGTATCCGCGGGTCGTTACCCTTTTTCCTACCGTCGATGCCATCAATGATGCAGAGATCATGGCATTATCAGCAGGCGCCTGTTGCCGAGGATTTCAGTGCGCTGTCACATCCTGATCAGGGGTATCATCGAGGATGCCCGCCAGTGACGCGGCCTCGAGTTTGTTACAGAGGTGGTCCCGCAGGATCTGGCCCAGTCGTCGACCGTCGCGTTGGCGCAGAGCTCCGATCATCTCCTCGTGGTCATGCACGGCCTGGCCCCAGAAGTCATCGCTCATCTGCTTGGAGTAGCGCACGCGCTTCACGCGGTGGCTGAGATTGTTGTACATCTCGATGAGGATCTCGTTGTCGGAAGCGGCCAGAATCTTCTCGTGGATCTGCTGGTTGACGCGGAAATACTCGGTGAGCTCCCGGCGGCGATAGTGCTCCAGCATCTTGTCGTGCAGCTCGCCGACCTTGGCGATATCCGAATCGCTGATCTGTTGACAGGCCAATTCCCCGGACAGGCCCTCCAGGGCGCCCATCAGGTCGTAGGTGTCCTTGACCATCTTCACCGTCAGCCTCATCACCCTCGCGCCGCGATTGGGCAAGAGCTCGACCAGTCCCTCCGTGGCCAGCACCTTGAGCGCCTCGCGCAGTGGGGTGCGAGAGACGCCGAACTTCTCGCAGAGCTCGCGTTCGGAGATGCGCTCTCCCGGTATCAGGTCGCCGTGCTCGATCAGCTCCCGAATGCGATCGGCCACTTCACGGTAAAGATTGCGATGCTGGATCTTGCTCATGGTCGAATTCCTTGCTGAGCTGCCTCGACGGCGACCTGAAGGCCCTGCCGATGTAGCCATTCTAGCCATAATGACGAAGTCGTTGATGTCGTGTAAAAGGAATTATGAATTCAAAATTCCGCAAGGTATAGCCATCCGGATGGATCGAGGGATGCCGGATGGCGTTCGTCGGCATGCGAAAGCATGCGACACCACGACACCGAGAGGAGATTGCACATGGCAGGCAAGGTATATCGCAGCAGGGTGCTGCTGGCTCGAGAACAGGCCCGCAGCATCATCGATGGCGCTATCGCCAGGGCTAGAGAGGCGGGCATGGAGCCACTGACGGTGGTGGTGCTGGATGGCGGTGGCCACCCGGTAGCGGCCGAACGCGAGGACGGCTGCGCGCCCCTGCGCTATCCCGTCGCCGAGGGCAAGGCGTTCGCCGCGCTCGGCAACGGGGCGGCCAGTGGCGTAGTGGGTGCCCGCAACGCCGAGCGTCCAGCCTTCCTGGCGAGCGTCGCGGCGGCTTCCGAGGGGCGCTTCGTGCCGGTGGCGGGGGGTGTGCTGATCCTGGATCCCGATGAACGGGTCATCGGGGCCGTGGGGGTGAGCGGTGCCTCCTCCGGCGAGGACGAGGCGGCGGCCATCGCCGGCATCGAGGCGGCGGGCCTGGAAGCAGGGATCGAGCCCGGCTGACACCAGCCCCTCCCCCCCCCGGCCGTGCCACGGCGTGATCGATGGTCGTGACACGGCTCCCTCCCCAAGCCTCCCTGATCTCCCTTCCTTGCCGTCGTCACTCCCAAACTGCTGTTGTGGAAGCGTAATTTATTTAGTGTCAAGACCTCGAGACGAAAGTTTAATTTCGCATTTTGAATTTTGAATTCAAATTCAGTGCACGTGGTCTCGAAAGATCGATGCCTGTCGCTGGGGTACCACCGAGGAGCCTCGAGACACGGCCGCGACCACGATATGACGACAACAACAAACCACGAGTGGAGTGCGTAATGAGATTCCTCAAGACAGCCCTCGCCGCCAGCATCATGGCGTTTGGCGCCCAGGCCGCCAATGCCGACGAGATCGAGATCAAGTTCGGCCACGTCGGGGGGCCCGGTTCGCTGTTCGAGAAGACCGCCAACGAGTTCGCGCGACTGGCCAACGAGCGCCTGGAAGGCACGGCCGAGGTGGTGCCCTACGGGTCCAGTCAGCTGGGCAATGACTCACAGATGCTCAACAAGCTCAAGCTCGGCACCCTCGACCTGTCCCTGCCGTCGTCGATCATGAGTAGCGTGGCGCCTGAGTTCTCGCTGTTCGAGATGCCCTATCTCATCGAGAACCGGGACCACTTGCGTCGGGTACGTGACGACTTCCTGCGCGATGAGCTCTATGAGGCGGCCGAGAGCCGGAACTACAAGATCATCGGCATCTGGGAGAACGGCTTCCGTCAGATCACCAACAACGTTCGACCCATCGATGTCCCTTCCGACCTAGAAGGCGTCAAGCTGCGAACTCCCAACGGCGTCTGGCGCGTTGAGATGTTCAAGAGTTACGGCGCCAACCCTGCCCCGATGGCCCTCTCCGAGGCGTTCGTGGCCCTGCAGACGGGCGCGATGGACGGCCAGGAAAACCCCCTGGTGCAGATCTACTCCCAGCGCTTCCAGGAGGTACAGGACTACCTGTCCGTGTCCAACCACGTCTATACCCCGGCCTACGTGCTGGCCGGCGCCAGCTGGAATCGTCTTCCCGAGGAAGTGCGCCAGGTCTTGGTCGAGACCGCCGAGGAGGTCGAGGGATATGCCCTGGAGCAGGGCGCCGCCCTGGATGACAGCCTGCTGGCCAAGTTCGAGGAGGAGGGCTTGGAGATCAACGAGGTGGATACGGCCGCCTTCGTCGAGCAGTCCTCCGGCATCTACGAGAAGTTTGGCAACGAAGTGGACGGTGGCCTGGCGATGATCGAGAAGGTCGACGCCCTGCGCTGAACCCGTTCCGAGTCAGCGACGATGGCAGGCCCGGCCAGGTGACGGCATCGCGGCGGGGCCCGCCCTTTCCCTACCCGCTTTCTTCTCGGAGGTCACGAACGTGTCCTTGAAACAGTTCAAGGCGGCCTATCAGCGGCTGCTGGAAATCATCGTGTTCCTGAACGTGGTGGCGCTGTCGGGGGTCATCATCATCGGTTTCATGTCGCGCCTGCTGGGCTCTCCCTTCAGTTGGTACGACGAGGTCGCCTCCGTGGGGCTGGCCTGGTTGACCTACTACGGGGCGGCGCTCGCCGCGGCCAAGGGCGCGCACATCACCTGCCCCAGCATCATCAACATGGCACCCCCGAGCATCCGCCTGCCGGTGGCGCTGCTGGCCGAGGCCATCACCGCGGCTTTCTTCGTGCTGCTGGCCTACACCGGCTACCAGGTCGTGATGATCCTCGAGGGCTCCACCCTGGTCAGCCTGACCAATGTCTCGCTGCAGCTTACCCAATCAGTCATTCCCATCGGCTCGGCACTGTTCATCATCGCCCAGCTGCTGCGTCTGCCCGAGGTGATCGAGAGCGCCCGCGGGAAAGGCTTCGTCGACCATGAACTCGAAGAGGCC
Organism: Halomonas sp. B23F22_10; assembly: GCF_043496975.1. Taxonomy (NCBI): domain Bacteria; kingdom Pseudomonadati; phylum Pseudomonadota; class Gammaproteobacteria; order Oceanospirillales; family Halomonadaceae; genus Halomonas; species Halomonas sp. B23F22_10. Next base: position 402,272 of record NZ_JBIEKF010000003.1, read on the forward strand.
GGCATCGACCCGGATTCGGCCGCCGAGGGCTCACACATCGACAGCGAACGCCGGGCCACGGGCCGGGCCTGACGGGCATCCGCGAACCACTGGAGAAGTAACGATGATCATATTAGGTATGTTCGTGGGGCTGATACTGCTGATCCTGATCAACGTGCCGGTCGCCGTGGCGTTGGGGATCGTCGGCTCCCTGGCGACCGTGGCGAGTTTCGGCGTCTTCGCCTTGCCCAACATCGGCATGGTGATGTTCGACGGGGCGACCAAGTTCCCGTTGATCGCGATCCCGCTGTTCATCCTGGCCGGGGCGATCATGAACGCCTCGAGCATCTCGCGCCGCCTCATCGACCTGGCCATGGCGATGGTCGGCTTCATCAAGGGCGGGCTGTCGATGGTCACCATCGGCGCCTCGATCTTCTTCGCCGAGATCTCGGGCTCGGCGGTGGCCGGCGTGTCGGCCATCGGCAGTCTGCTGATTCCGGCAATGCGCGACAAGGGTTATTCCAAGGAGTTCTCCGCGGCCATCTCGTCGTCGGCCGCCAGCCTGGCGATTATATTGCCGCCGTCTATCCCGATGATTCTCTATGCGGTCATGTCGGGTGAGTCGGTGGTCAAGATGTTCATCGCTGGCATCTTCCCAGGGCTGCTCGGCGCTATGGGCCTGGCCGCCATGTGCTACTACCTTGCCCGCAAGCATGGCTTTCCTTCCGAAGGAAAGTTTCAGACCAAGCGCCTCTGGGAGGCCTTCAAGGGTGCCGCATGGGCCCTGGTCATTCCCGTCATCATCCTCGGCGGGATCTTCGGCGGCATCGTCACCGCGACCGAGGGCGCCGCTCTCGCCGTGGTGGTGGCGATCTTCATCAGCGCGGTGATCTATCGCGAGTTCGACCTGAAAATCTTCTACAAGTCCTGCGTCGATGCCGGGGTGCAGACCGCCGTGGTGATGCTGCTGGTGGCCAGCTCCGCCGTGGTGGGGCTGTATCTCACCGAGACCCAGATCCCGCAGCAGATGGCCAACTCGATCGGTGAGCTGACCAGCAACAAGTACATCATTCTGGCGCTGCTCAACGTCATCTTCCTGATCCTGGGTATCTTCCTGCACTCTGCGGCCGCCATCATCCTGGTCGTGCCCATCGTGCTGCCCCTGGTCACCGCGGTAGGGATCGATCCGCTGCACTTCGGGCTGATCGTGACCCTGAATCTGGCCATTGGCCAGCAGACGCCGCCGGTGGCGAGTGTGCTGATCGCGTCCTGCTCGATCGCGCGTTCGGACATCTGGGCCACCACGCGAACCAACCTGTGGTTCATCGGCGTGCTGTTCGCGATCCTGATGCTCAACACCTATGTGCCGGCCTTCGCCCTGGCGCTGGTCAATCTCGTCTACGGCTGATCCAAGGGAGTCCACGATGAATCATGAAAGTGTGCTGTTCGATGTTCGGGATGGGGTGGCCTGGATCGGCTTCAATCGCCCGGAGAGTCGCAATGCCATGACCTGGGAAATGTATGACGCCCTGGAACGTCATTGCGAGCGTCTCGCCATGGACTCGGAGGTCCATGCTGTCGTCCTGCACGGGGTCGGTGGCGAGGCCTTCGTGGCCGGGACCGACATCACCCAGTTCGCCGGCTTTTCCGAGCCCGATGATGCGCTCGACTACGAGCGTCGCATCGAGCGGATCGTCGGCAAGCTCGAGACCCTCGGCAAGCCGACCATCGCCATGATCGAAGGAGCCTGCGTCGGCGGCGGCGCCGCGCTGGCCATGGTCTGCGATTTTCGCTACTGCACGCCGACGCTGAAGTTTGGTGTCCCCATCGCCAGGACCCTGGGCAATACCCTGTCGACGACCAACGTCTCGCGCCTGGTCGACATGCTTGGGGTGGCCCGCACCAAGGAGGTGTTGATGCTGGGGCGGCTGCTGGAGGCCGAGGAAATGCGCCAGGCCGGTCTGGTCAACGGCATCTGCACGCCGGAACGCCTGGCGGAGGAGGTCGCCGAGGTGGCGGCCGAGCTCGGCCGGCGGGCGCCTCTCACCCTGCAGGCCAGCAAGGCGCTGGTCGGGCGCGTCCAGGCCCAGCGGCGTCTCGCCCTGGAGGCCGGCGATGACTGGGTTGCGACCTGCTACATGAGTGACGACTTCAAGGCGGCCGTCGATCGCTTCGTCAACAAGACGTCCTTCGAATGGACCGGGCGCTAGTCGGATATCAAACACAAGGGGGAAGGCCGATGCTTCCGCTGCAGAATATCAAGGTACTGGACGTCTCACAGATCATGGCCGGGCCCTACTGCACCATGGTGCTGGCCGATATGGGCGCCGAGGTGATCAAGGTCGAGAAGCTCAACGGGGGCGATGACAGCCGCCAGATGGGGCCCTATGTCAACGACGAGTCGACCTGCTTCTCGCAGATCAACCGCAACAAGAAGAGCATCTCGCTCAACCTCAAGGAGGAGCGGGGGCGCGAGATCTTCTATCGCCTGGCCCGCGAGGCCGACGTCATCGTCGAGAACTACCGGACCGGGGTCACCCGGTCGCTCAAGATCGACTATGAGACCATCAAGGAGATCAATCCGGGCATCGTCTACTGCTCTATCTCCGGTTATGGCCAGACCGGCCCAAGCAGCCACAAGGGCGGTTTCGACCTGGTGGCCCAGGGCATGAGCGGACTGATGTCGATGACCGGCGAGCGGGGACGTCGCCCGCTGAAGACCGGTATCGCCGTCTATGACATCGGCGCCGGCCTGACCGCCATCTACTCGATCCTTGCCGCCTGCATCCACAAGATGAACACCGGCGAGGGACAGCACATCGATATCGCCATCACCGAGTGCGGCTTGCCCTGGTTCACCTGGGAGGCGGCGGCCTACTTCGCCGAAGGCAAGGTCCCCGAGGCCACCGGTTGGCGGCATCGCGTCTCGGCTCCCTACCAGGCGATCAAGGCTCGCGACGGTTACCTGATGCTCGGCTGCGCCAACCAGCGCACCTGGGAGCGTTTCGCCCGGGACGTGCTGGAGCGCGAGGACCTGATGGCCGACGAGCGCTTCCTGACCAATCACGCCCGTGGCCAGAACGTCGCGGCCCTGGAGGAGATCCTCGAGTCGATCATGGCCGATCACGACGTCGACGACTGGCTCAAGCGTTGCGACCGCGCCGGGGTGCCGGCGGGGCCGATCAACGACTTCGCTCAGGCGATGCAGGACGAGCACTACCTGGCCAGGGGCATGGTGCAGGAACTCGACCATCCCCGAATCGGCAAGATGAAGACCGTCGGCTTCCCCAGCAAGTTCTCCCGGACCCCGTCGCAGATCCGCCAGCCGGCCCCACTGTTCGCCCAGCACACCGACGAGGTGCTGGCGGGGCTGGGACTCTCTCGTGAGGAACTCGACGCCCTGCGCCGCGACGGCTGCATCGTGTGACGTCTTGCGAGATATATTGAATTCATTATCCAAAATACAAAAATCCTGGAGAGACTCTCATGCTTAACCTCGACTTCCATCCTTCCGGCCGACACTTCCTGCAGATTCCCGGACCGTCGCCGGTGCCCGATCGCATCCTGCGCGCCATGAGCCTGCCGACCATCGACCACCGCGGGCCGGAGTTCGGCGCCCTGGGTCTCGAACTGCTCGACAAGGTCAAGCGTGTCTTCAAGACCGACAACCCGGTGATCATCTACCCGGCCTCCGGTACCGGCGCCTGGGAGGCGGCGCTGGCCAATACCCTGTCGCCCGGCGACCGTGTGCTGATGTTCGAGACCGGGCACTTCGCCACCCTGTGGCAGAAGATGGCGCGTCGGTTGGGGCTCGAGCCCGAGTTCCTGGGGCTGCCGGGATACGAGGGATGGCGCCACGGCGTGCAGGCCGACATGATCGAGATGCGCCTCAGGGAGGATCGCGATCACGCGATCAAGGCCGTCTGCGTGGTCCACAACGAGACCTCCACCGGGGTGACCAGCGACATCGCTGCGGTACGCCGCGCCATCGATGCCGCCGGACATCCGGCGCTGTTGCTGGTGGACACCATCTCGGGCCTGGCGAGCGCCGACTATCGTCACGACGAGTGGGGCGTGGACGTGACCATCTCCGGTTCCCAGAAGGGCCTGATGCTGCCCCCGGGGATCAGCTTCAATGCGGTGTCCGACAAGGCCATCGAGGCGAGCCGTCGCAACGCCATGCCCAAGAGCTTCTGGGCCTGGGACGAGATCCTCGAGGCCAACCGCAATGGCTACTGGCCCTATACCCCCAGTACCAACCTGCTCTACGGCCTCAACGAGGCGCTCGACATGCTCCTCGAGGAGGGCATGGAGCACGTGTTCGCCCGCCACCAGCGCTGGGCCGCCGGAGTGCGCGCGGCGGTCGAGGCCTGGGGGCTCGAGGTCCAGTGTCAGGACCCAGCGGTCTACTCGCCGGTGCTGACCGGGGTGGTGGTCCCGGAGGGGGTCGATGCCGATGCGATCCGCAAGATCATCTACGAGCGCTTCGATCTGTCGCTGGGCATGGGCCTGGGCAAGGCCAAGGGCAAGATGTTCCGCATCGGCCACCTCGGCGACTGCAACGACCTGACCCTGATTGCCACCCTCGGCGGCTGCGAGGCAGGGATGAAGCTGGCCGGGGTCGACCTCAAGGGCAGCGGGGTGACCGCGGCACTGGAATACTTCGCCACGCATCCGCTCAAGGCCGATCACTGATCACTGCCGAGGAGACCGCCATGACGTCCCTGAAGGATCATTCCCGGTCGCGCGATGCCCGGATCAAGCCGGTCACGGAGCTGGCCGCCCGGTTGTCGCGGGAGATGCAAGGCGAGGTGCTGTTCGATCAGGCTTCGCGAGGGCGCTATGCAACCGACGCCTCCATTTACCAGGTCACGCCGGTGGGCGTGGCGATTCCCCGCCACCAGGAGGACCTCCGGATGGCGCTGGACATCGCCCGCGATGCCCGGGTGCCGGTGCTGGCACGCGGGGCCGGCACCAGCCAGTGTGGCCAGACGGTCGGGGAAGCCCTGGTCCTCGATACCACCCGTCATCTCAATGGCATCGTCGAGTTCGATCCCGAGGCGCGCACCGTGGTGGTCGAGCCGGGCATCGTGCTCGACCATCTCAATGCCTGGCTCAAGCCCCATGGCCTCTGGTATCCGGTGGATGTCTCCACCGCAGCCCAGTGCACCCTGGGGGGCATGGCCGGCAACAATTCCTGCGGCTCGCGCTCGATACGCTACGGCAACATGGTCCACAACGTACTGGGAGTCGACGCCCTGCTGGCCGACGGCAGCGAGGCGAGCTTCGGCTTCGTCGACGAGCTGGTCCCGGGCACGCGGGCACATCGGCTGGCCGAGGAGGTGAGGGCCATCGCCGAGCGGGTGGGGCCCGAGATCCGTGAGCATTTCCCCAAGGTGCTGCGCCGTGTCGGCGGCTACAACCTCGACCTGTTCGACTGTCAGAACCCCAAGACCTACGACCCCGACGGCCGGTCGAACCTCGCCCACCTGTTGGTGGGTTCCGAGGGCACCCTGGGGGTGAGCCGGACTCTCACCCTCAGGCTCTCGCCGCTGCCCGAACACAAGGTCCTCGGGGTGGTGAACTTCCCGACCTTCTACCAGGCGATGGACTTCACCCAGCACATCGTCACTCTCGATCCCACCGCCGTGGAGCTGGTCGATCGCACCATGATCGACCTCTCGCTAGAGAACCCGGCCTTCCGTCCGGTGATCGAGAAGGCGCTGATCGGCCGGCCCGAGGCGGTGCTGCTGGTCGAGTTTGCCGGGGCGGATCACGGTGCCCAGTTGGCCTCGCTCAGGCGACTTAACGAGCTGCTGGCCGACCTGGGGCTGCCCGATTGCGTGATCGACATGCCCGAGCCGGCCGAGCAGAAGGCGTTGTGGAACGTGCGCAAGGCGGGGCTCAACATCATGATGAGCATGAAGGGGGACGGCAAGCCGGTCTCCTTCATCGAGGACTGCGCGGTGCCCCTCGAGCACCTGGCCGAGTACACCGACAAGCTGACCGAGGTCTTCCATCGCTACGGCACCGAGGGCACCTGGTATGCCCATGCCAGCGTCGGCACCCTGCACGTCCGGCCGATCCTGGACATGCGTCGCGACGGCGCCGAGAAGATGCGCGAGATCGCCGAACAGGCCTCCGCCCTGGTGCGCGAGTACAAGGGCGCCTATTCCGGCGAGCACGGCGACGGCCTGTGCCGGGGCGAATGGGTGGCCTGGCAGTTCGGCGAGACGGTCAACGACGCCTTCAAGGAGGTGAAACGCCTCTTCGATCCCGACAACCTGTTCAACCCGGGCAAGATCGTCGATACCCCGAAGATGGACGACGAGCGCTACTTCCGCTTCCCGAAGGACTACCAGGCGATCCCGCTCACGCCGGTGTTCGACTGGTCGGCCTGGAACGTCGAACGCGATCCGCTGACGGGAGAACAGAGCGCGCAGGGCAGCGGCGGGGACGCGACCCATGGCCTCGCCATGGCGGTGGAGATGTGCAACAACAACGGCCACTGTCGCAAGTTCGACGCCGGCACCATGTGCCCGAGCTATCGCATCACCCGTGACGAGCAGCACCTGACCCGCGGGCGTGCCAACACCCTACGCCTGGTGCTCTCGGGCCAGCTCGGCGAGGAGGGCTTGGCCGGTGACGACGTCAAGGAGGCCCTGGATCTCTGTGTCTCCTGCAAGGGCTGCAAGCGCGATTGCCCGACCGGAGTCGACATGGCCAAGTTCAAGATCGAGGCGCGCACGGCCAGGGCCAGGGTCCGTGGATTGTCGCTGCGAGATTGCATGATTGGCGAGATGCCCCGCTACGCCGCCTGGGCCAGCCGTCTGTCGGGGCTGCTCGACGTGGCCGAACGGGTACCTTTCGTCGCGCGTTGCATCAAGAAGACGCTGGGGCTCGCGCCGGAGCGCTCCCTGCCGGCCTTCGACGGCAACTTTCTCGCCACACACGCGCTCGCCGCCGGCGACGGGGTGTCCAATGAGACGCGCGAGGTGCTGCTGTTTGTCGACACCTTCAACAACTACATGGAAGGCGGCAATGCCCGCGCCGCCAAGCGGGTGCTCGAGGCGGCCGGCTACCGGGTTCACCTCAACGTGACAAAGGGGGCGCGGCCGCTGTGCTGTGGCCGGACCTATCTATCGTCGGGGCAGTTCGACAAGGCCAAGGCCGAGGCCCGCCGTACCCTGGATGCCCTGATGCCCTTCGTGCGGCGCGGGGTGGCGGTCGTCGGACTGGAACCCTCCTGCCTGTTGAGCATGCGCGACGAGTTCCTGCAGTACGGCTTCGGCGAGGAGGCCCGGGTGCTGTCCGAGGCGGCCTACTTGTTCGAGGAGTTCCTGGTCGAGGCCCGCGAGGCCGGCGAGTTGTCACTCGACCTCAAGACACCGGGGTATGCCCGGGCCATGCTGCATGGCCATTGCCACCAGAAGGCCTTCGATGCCGTGCGGCCCATCGAGCAGGTGCTGAGCTGGATCCCCGGCCTCGAGGTCGAGACCATCGAGTCCTCCTGCTGCGGCATGGCCGGCAGCTTCGGCTACGAGGCGGAGCACTTTGATGCCTCGATGAAGATGGCCGAGCTGTCGCTGCTGCCGGCGATCCGCGGCGCCGAGGACGATGCCGTGCTGGTCGCCGATGGCACCAGCTGTCGCCATCAGATCCGCGATGGTGCCGCTCGCGAGGCGGTGCACGTGGCGCGACTGCTCGAACAGGCCCTGGCCTGATGCCGATACCGCGACAGGAGAGCATGCAGCGATGATCGATCTGCGAAGCGATACCGTGACCCGGCCGACGCCGGCGATGCGCGAGGCCATGAGCCGCGCGGCGGTGGGCGATGACGTCTGGGGCGACGATCCCAGCGTCTCTTCCTTCGAGCAGCAGTTGGCCGAGCGGGCGGGAATGGCCGCCGCGGTGTTCTTCCCTTCGGGGACCCAGAGCAACCTGGCGGCCCTGCTGACGCACTGCCAGCGCGGCGAGGAGGTCATCGCCGGCCAGCTCTCTCACATCTATCGGGACGAAGGCGGCGGCGGTGCCGTGCTGGGCGGCATCCAGCCTCAGCCCATCGCGCATGCGGCCGACGGCAGCCTGCCCCTGGATCAGGTGCAGGCCGCGATCAAGGGCGATGACATCCACCATGCGCGTACGAAACTGCTGGTGCTGGAGAACACCTTCCGCGGCAAGGCGCTGCCCGAAGGCTACGTGGCCAGCGCCACGGCGCTGGCACGCGCCCATGGCCTGACGACCCACCTGGATGGCGCGCGGCTGTTCAACGCTTCGGTGGCGACGGGCGTGCCGCTGGCGTCGCTCTGCGACGGCTTCGATTCCGTGTCGGTCTGCTTTTCCAAGGGACTGGGGGCGCCGGCAGGGTCGCTGCTGCTGGCGCGTGACGCGGCCTTCGCGACTCGGGCCCGGCGCTGGCGCAAGACGCTGGGCGGCGGCATGCGTCAGGTCGGGTTGCTGGCGGAGGGCTGCCGGCATGCCCTGGAGCATCACGTCGAGCGGCTCGCCGAGGACCATGCCCATGCCTGCCAACTGGCCGAGGGGCTGGCCGGAATCGACGGTGTCGAGGTGCAGGCCTGCGACACCAACATGGTGTTCCTTGCCCTGCCCGAGGCGCGCTGCCGGGCGCTGGGCGAGTTTCTGGCCGCCCGCGGCGTGCTGATCGCCGCGCAGCCGCGAACGCGGCTGGTCACGCATCTGGATGTCTCCACGTCAGACGTGCGTCACGTGGTGGCGGAGGTGCAAGCCTATTTCGCGCGCCGGTCGGCCTGATCGGTCTCGACGCACCATACGAACCACCGATTCGAGGACATGCCGCATGGCGATCTATCGATACGCAGGGCAGGCGCCGGACATCGCGGAGGGCGTCTATGTGGCCGAGACCGCCGATGTGATCGGCCGGGTGACGCTCAGGCACGAGGCCAGCGTCTGGTACCAGGCGGTATTGCGTGGGGACACCGACCGTCTCGAGGTCGGCGTCGGCAGCAATATCCAGGACGGGGCGGTCTTGCATGCCGACCCTGGCTTTCCGCTGGTCGTGGGAGAGGGCGTTACCGTCGGTCACCAGGCCATGCTGCATGGTTGCACCATCGGCGACGGCAGCCTGATCGGCATCCAGGCGGTGATCCTCAACGGCGCCGTCATCGGCCGTAACTGCCTGGTGGCGGCGGGGGCCCTGGTCAAGGAGGGCGCGAGCTTCCCGGACAACTCGCTGATCGTGGGCGCGCCGGCCCGGGTGGTGCGAGAGCTGTCGGACGAGGCGGTGGAGGGCCTCAGAAAAAACGCCCAGGGCTATGTCGAACGCGCCCATCGCCATGCCGGCGAGCTCGAACGTATCGGCTGATACCGAAGCGCTCCTCCATCCCGATGATGTCCCCTCGATTTTGGTCGTGGGGACATTCTTCTGGGAACGATATCGCTCCGTCAGCGGGTGAGAGACGTTGGCCGGGTGTTCTCAGGCCGGTCAGTGGTGTCTGGGCGAGTCTTCGATGGGATGATAAATGCTGCATGTTGCAGTGCACAAAAGTGCCTGCTATGTTGCAATGCAACACGGGCCTTCGCCCGCTGTTCATCCCAATCGGAGGTGGAGCATGACCCAGGCAGCGACCGCCAAGACCGGCGAACAGTTCGACACCCTCTTCATGACCCCGATGCGCGCCTATGGCGCCCTCAACCTCGAGACCGCCGAGAAGCTGGTGGCGACCCAGTTCGGCATCGCCGAATCGCTCTCCGAGGCGACGCTGGCCCAGGCCCGCGACTGGCTGTCGGTGCAGAGTGCTGAAGATGTCCAGAAGACGCTGGAGGGGCAGCAGCAGGCCATGCAGTCGCTCGGCGATCGACTGAAGTCCGACGCCGAGACCCTGTTGAGCCTGGGCCAGGACTACGCCCAGAAGACCCAGAAGCTGGCCGAGCAGCAGTTCAAGGCGCTCGGCTCGCAGTAAACGATCATCCGCGGCGTTCGGCTGGCCTCGATGCCTGCCGGACGCCGATCGAAACAGGAGCCCCGCCGGGCCGTTGGGGCCATCGCCATGCGATGGCCCTTTTTCGTGCCTGAACGCTTTGTGTTTGAAGCGGTGGGCGGACAGGCAAAGGCTCAGCCGTGCTCGGTGCCGAGCAGGCGCACGACCTCGTCGTCGCTGACCTGGCCGAAATCGGCGAAGAACCGGCCGACGGCGCCGAAGCTGGCCGGGGCCTCCAGGCAGATCACCTCGTCGGCCAGCGCCTCCAGGCGGGCCACGGTCTCGGGCGGGGCGGCGCCCAGGGCGGCGATCAGCCGCGCCGGCCGGCGATGCTTCAGGGTCTCCAGCGCCATGGCCATGGTGGCACCGGTGGCGCTGCCGTCGTCGACCACCACCACCACGCGCCCCGCCGGATCGATAGGCGCGCGCACCGGAGTGTAGCGTCGCCGGCGGTCGGCCAGCCGCGCCTGCTGGGTCTCGATCTCGCTGGCGATCTGCCGCTCGTCATAGTGGGCTGCCGCCGGCTCGAGCCTTACGCGTTCTTCTTCACCCACCGCGCCGATGGCGTACTCCGGTTGGCCCGGCGCGCCGAGCTTGCGTACCAGCACCACGTCCAGCTCGCCCTCCAGCGCATCGGCGATCAGCCGCCCCATGGGCACGCCGCCGCGGGGGATGGCGAGGACCAGGGGGCGTTGTTGCCTCAGGGGCGCCAGCCGATGGGCCAGCTGTTCGGCGGCATCCCGGCGGTCACGAAACATGGCGGCCTCCGCTATCGCCTGCATGGTTTCGAGTCTAGTTCAGTCGACGGGCATTCGCGTCCAAGGTCTGGTTGATTGTATACAGTTTTAATCGCTATGGTATTTCTCGATACCGATTAATGTGTATCCATGTGCCGGGATCCAACCTGCCGGCGCGACGCTGACGGCTGAACGCACAACAACACCACACCGAAGGCCGAGACCATGCAGAGCAATGCCAACAACACCTCGCTATTCGACTTCCACGGCCGGCCGCGCCTGCTCAAGGCGCTGCCGATCTCCCTGCAGCACGTGCTGGCGATGATCGCCGGCGTCATCACGCCACCGATCATCATCGCCGGGGTGATCGGCGCCACCCCGGCGGAGAAGCTGCAGCTGATCCAGATCGCGGTGCTGGCCTCGGGAGTCTGCACCCTGTTCCACCTCTACGGGGTGTGGAAGTTCGGCGCCCGGCTGCCGGCGATCTTCGGCGTGGGCTTCGCCTACGTGCCGACGCTGATCGCCGTGGGCGGCCAGTTCGGCATCGAGGGCATCCTCGGCGCCCAGCTGATCGGCGGCATCACCATGATGGTGGTGGGCTACTTCATCCAGTACATCCGCCACCTCTTCCCGCCGGTGGTGGCGGGCACCGTGGTGCTGGTGATCGGGCTGTCGCTGTACGACATCGCCATCCGCTACATCGCCGGCAGCGGCAACGTCGACGCGCCGCAGTTCGGCGAGCTGAAGAACTGGGGCGTGGGCGCGCTGACCCTGGTGACGGTGCTGCTGGCCTCCCAGTTCGGCCGCGGGGTGGTCAAGCTGTCGGCGATCATCGTCGGCCTCCTGGTCGGCTACCTGGTCGCGCTGCCGCTGGGCATGGTCGACTTCGGCCCGGTGGCCAGCGCCGCCTGGATCGCCGTGCCGACGCTGATGCCGTTCGAGATGGAGTTCCACTCCGCCGCCATCGTCTCGCTGGTGGTGATCTGCGTGATCAACTCGGTGCAGACCATCGGCGACCTGTCGGCGACCAGCGTGGCCGGCATGAACCGCGAGCTGAAGACCCGGGAGCTGACCGGTGGCCTGCTCGGCAACGGCCTGACCACCGCCGCCAGCGCCTTCTTCGGCGCCCTGCCGACCTCCACCTTCAGCCAGAACGTGGGCATCGTGGCCATGACCAGGGTGATCAGCCGGGTCGTGCTGGCGATCGCCGGCGTCTTCATGTTGCTGGCCGGCTTCAGCCCCAAGTTCGGTGCACTGATGACAACGATTCCCTACCCGGTGCTGGGCGGCGCCACCATCACGGTGTTCGGGATGATCACCATGACCGGCATCCAGCTGCTGACCAAGGACGAGATGTCGGCCCGCAACATGACCATCGTCGGGCTGGCCCTGGCGCTGAGCCTGGGCATCGCCGCGGTGCCCTCGGCCATCGCCGAGTTCCCGCAGACCCTGCAGAACGTCATCGGCGGGGCGCCGATCGTGGTCGCGGCGATCACCGCCTTCGTGCTCAACCTGGTGCTGCCGCGCACCACCCTGGCCGACGAGGCCCGGGAGCGCGAGGCCATCGCCGAGGCGGATGCCGCCGCCGAACGGGATGCCCGTGGCGAGCCCCGGGTGGACGGCGGTCGCGTCGCCTCCGGCGCCGGCGACTGACGCCTTCACTCATCCGCCGGCACGAAAAAGGCGCCGTCGGGATTCCGGCGGCGCCTTGCTGATGAGGCGGTGGGCAGCGGCGAGCGCTCAGCCCACCCGCGCCTCCAGGCGGAAGGCGGCGATGCGGTTGATCTGCTCGATGGCGGTGCGGCGCTCCTCGTCGAGGCCGTGCTCGAGGCGCGTCTCGAAGGCGGCCAGGATGGTGTGGCGGTCGCTGCCCTTGACCGCCATCACGAAGGGAAAGCCGAAGCGCTGCTTGTAGGCGGCGTTCAGGCGCTCGAAGCGGGCCATCTCCTCGGGCGTGCACTGGTCGAGCCCGGCGCCGGCCTGCTCGCGGGTGGAGTCGTCGGTGAGATCACCGGCGATGGCGGCCTTGCCGGCGAGGTCCGGGTGGGCGCGGATCACCTCGAGCTGGCGCTCCGGCTCCGCCTCGTTCAGCACTCGGCCCATGGCCGCGGCGAGGCCCGCGGGGGTGTCCTGTTCGGCGCCGAGGCCGCGCCGCCAGGCCAGCTCGGCCACCCAGGGCGAATGCTCGTAGATATCGCCGAACTGTGCGACGAAGTCGGCGCGGTCCAGCTGGCTCGGGCGCGGGGAAAGCGTCTTGTGGTTCATGCTCGTGTCTCCGTGAGGGACGTCGATGTGGGTCGTCTCAGGGTAGCGATAAAACTGTATACAATAAAGTGTTTGAAATGTACGCTATCCAAGGCTAGAACTGTTGATAGACGTGATGCCCGCGCCATGGGGCGTCATCACAAGATACGCCGGCCGGATCGGCGTTCGGTATTGGTCCGGAACGGCGACGCGGCACACGACAACACGCGAGGAGACGACGATGGGCTATCTCACCACCCACGTGCTGGATACCTCCCTCGGCCTGCCGGGCGAGGGCATCCGCATCGAGATCTACCGCCTGACGGACGGCGAGCGCCAGCGGCTCGGCGAGGTGGTGACCAACGACGACGGCCGCTGCGACGCGCCACTGCTGGAAGGCGAGGCCTTCGTCAGCGGCGAGTACGAGCTGCTCTTCCATGCCGGCGAGTACCTGCACCGCCGCGGCGTGGCCGCGGACGGGCCGCGCTTCCTCGATGCGATCCCGCTGCGCTTCGGCGTCGCCGATGCCTCGCAGCATTATCACGTGCCGCTATTGCTGTCGCCGTACAGCTACTCCACCTACCGGGGCAGCTGAGAGGCGACGATGACGGCGTCGGGGGCGAGGTGGAGCGAGGGTTATCCGCCAGGGACGGCGGATGTAGCCTCCAGGGAAGGATTCATGGCGCCTCGCGATGCCTTGTCCTCGGCCCGTTCTGCACCGCACGTTCCCTGACCTCAACAACAATCGCACCATTCCAACGAGGCCTGACCGATGGAAGCCTACTTTCTGGACTTCGCCAACCTCCTGCTGAGGTGGCTGCACGTGATCGCCGCCGTGGCCTGGATCGGCGAGTCGATCTACTTCGTGATGCTCGACAACAGCCTGCGGCCGCCCAAGGCGGCGGAGGATCAGCAGAAGGGCGTGTTCGGCGAGATGTGGGCCGTGCACGGCGGCGGCTTCTATCACAACCAGAAGTACGCCAGCGCGCCGGCCAAGCTGCCGGCGGACCTGCACTGGTCGTTCTGGAAGGCCTACACCACCTGGCTGTCGGGCTTCGGGTTGTTCGTGCTGCTGTACATGGCCAATCCGGGCTTCTATCTGGTCAATCCGGGCAGCAGCTGGGAATGGGCCGCCAACCTGACCGGCTGGCAGGCCAACATCGTGGCGCTGGCGTTCCTGCTCGGTGGCTGGGTGGTGTACAACGAGATGTGCAAGCGCATCAGCCCCAACATGGAGCGCGACGGCCTGCTGAGCCTCGGCGTGGCGGTGCTGATGGTGGTGGTCGCCTACCTGAGCAGCCAGATCTTCGCCGGCCGCGCGGCCTTCCTGCTCACCGGCGCGGTGATGGCCACCGCCATGTCGGCCAACGTGTTCTTCTGGATCATCCCCGGCCAGCGCCGCATGGTGAAGGCGATGAAGGCCGGCGAGACGCCCAACCCGCTCGACGGCAAGCGCGGCAAGCAGCGCTCGGTGCACAACACCTACTTCACGCTGCCGGTGGTGCTGCTGATGCTCAGCAACCACTACTCCTTCACCTACACCCATGAGCTGTCCTGGGTGATCATGTCGCTGTTCATCTTCGCCGGCGCCCTGATCCGCCAGTTCTTCGTGCTGATGCACGCCGGCCAGACCAGGCCCGCCTATCCGGCGGCCGGGGTGGCGCTGATCCTGGTGGCGGTGTGGATCGGTGCGCCGAGCGGTGCCGGCAATGCCGCGCCGATGGCCGGTGGTGAGACGAGTGTCGAGACCGATGGTCAGGCCGTCGCCGCCGAGGACGCCACCGTCGCGTCCGGCGGCCCCGTGGACGAGATCCACGGCATCATGGAGCGGCGCTGTGCGTCCTGCCACGCCCAGCAACCCACCCACGAGGCCTTCACCGCGCCGCCCGCCGGCGTGGCCCTGGAGACCCGGGAGCAGCTGCTGCGCCAGGCCGATCAGGTCAAGCAGGTGGTGGCGAGCGGCTACATGCCGCTGGGCAACCTGACCCAGATGACCGACGAGGAACGGGCCAGCATCGCCGCCTGGACGCCCTGAGCCCCGACCTCTCGCGGGATCGACCGCCGCCCGTCGCCGACGGGCGGCGGTCGTCTCGTTGGGGAAAAAGCGTATACAATGTTCGTCATGAGTCGTCAGGAGGTGAGCAGTCCATGAGTCAGCGCCAGGTCGATGCCGAGCGCAAGCCGGCCTCGGGGAGCGGGCGTCCCGGCAAGAACGGCGATGGCGCCGAGCGCCACGAGGCGATCCATCGCTCGATCAGCGATGCGATCATCGAGCACCGCCTCAAGCCGGGGGCGCGGCTGCGCGAGGACGCCCTGTCGGAGGTGTTCGGCATCAGCCGCACCGGCATTCGCAAGATCCTGCAGCGCCTGGCCCTGGAGCAGCTGGTGACGCTCACCCCGAGGCGCGGCGCCAGCGTGACCCGGCCCACCGCCGAGGAGGCCAAGGACGTCTTCGACGCGCGGCAGATGGTCGAATGCGGGCTGATGCCGGAGGTCGCCCGGCGCATCACCGCCGCCGACCTGGAGCGGCTGCGCGACATGGAGCGCCGCGAGCGCCAGGCGCTCAAGGCCGGCGAGCAGAGTAGCGCGATCAAGCTCTCCGCCGCCTTCCACGGCGAACTGGCGCGACTCTCCGGCAACGACACCCTGGCGGCCTTCGTCGAGCAGCTGTGCTCGCGCTCCTCGCTGATCCTCGCCGTCTACGGCAACGCCGGCCATCTGGGCTGCGAGTCCCACGACCACGACGGCCTGCTGCGCCATCTCGAAGGCGGCGACGGCGAACGCGCCCGCGCCTTCATGAGCCGCCACCTCAAGGCCATCGAGGCCTCGCTGTCGATCCACGAGCCCGAGGACGAGTCCCCGGATCTCTACGAGATCTTCTCCGGCTGAGTCCCCCGTACCGACGCCCTCGAAGCAACGCGCCCCGGTGTCCGGAAGTCATCCAGGGCCCGGGGGCGCCTTGTCTCGGGGGTCAGGCTCAGGGCTCGAAGTCGCGCATCTGCTCGTGGGCGATCTCGATGTCTTCAAGGCGTTGGCGCCCCGCCTTGCCTGCCAGCCGCAGCGCCTGGACGCTGAGATAGTGGAGCACCCCCACGGGGCCGACGTAGCTGTGGAAGAGGAAGTCGCTGGAGATATCGCAGGGCAGCGTCCAGGTCGCCAGCGGCGTGTCGCCGGCCAGGCTGTCCGTCAGGTACAGCACCGGCATGTCGCGTTCGCGAGCGGCCTGCATCACCCGCTCGAGCTCCGGCACGCGGCGGCGCATGCCGATGGCGATCAGCAGGTCATCGGAGGCGAACTCGCTGACGTGCTCGCCCAGGGTCTCGCCCGGCAAGGGCAGCAGGTGAACCTGTGAGCGGAACTGGATGAACTGCCAGCGCGCGTAGGCGGCCATGAAGTGGCTGTTGCGATAGCCCATCAGCCACAGGCGCCTGGCGTCGACGATATGCTCGAGGACGTCCGTGATGTCGTGATCGGCTAGCTGGTCGAAGGTGCGGGTCAGGGCGCCGACGTGGTCGTCCAGAAACGCCCGACTCTCGGAGGGAACGGGCGGGGAATCCTGCTCCCGCTCATGCAGGTAGATGGGCGAGCCCCACTGCTTGATGTCGCGCACCAGGCGCCGCGCCTGTTCGAAGTTGCGAAAGCCCAGGCGCTTGAACAGCCGCGAGGCGGCGGCCTTGGAAACGCCGGCCAGCTTGGCCAGCTCGGTGGCGTTATAGGCCGCCAGCTCGCCGGGAAAATCGAGGATCAGTTCCGCGAGCTTGCGCTCGCTGGAAGGCAGCTCCGGCAGGTGTTCCTGGATGCGGGCCTCGAGCGAGCGAGGCCGTGGCGGGGGCTGGGAATGAGAGCCGGACATCACCGGGTCCTCTGGCTGGCCTGGAGGCGTGATGATCGGGTCGCGGGAGGCACCTCGATCTTTTCTCGAACGCTAACATAGAAGCTCGGCCGCTGAAATTGAGATTTCAGCGGCCGAGGCGGACGTTGCCGGTGCGGGCGGTGGGATCAGGCGGGCTGAGCGGCCGGCAGGCGCTGGCTGCGCATCAGCAGGTAGTAGAAGCCGCCGCCGAGCCCGGCGCCGACCAGCCAGGCGTAGCCGCCCAGGGCCTCCAGCGCCGGCAGCCACACCGAGGCGATCGAGAACAGCGCGGCCAGGGTGAAGGCGGCAATGGCGCGCTTGTTCCAGCCCTTCACGTAGTGATAGGCGCCGTCCGGGGCGCTGGAGAACATGTCCTGCAGGTCCAGGCGCTGGCGTTTCACCACGTAGTAGTCGACCACGATGATGCCGTAGAAGGGCGCGACGACGGCCCCCAGGGCGTTGACGAAGCCGGCGACGCCGATATCGCTGATCAAGGATACCCACAGCGCGCCGACGAAGAAGGCGATGATGGCGGTGATCAGGCCACCCAGGCGGAAGCTGACCCTGCTCGGGAACAGGTTGGCCAGGTCATAGGCCGGCGGAATGAAGTTGGCGACCAGGTTGATGCCCACGGTGGCGGCGAAGAAGGTCAGGGCGGCGACGATGGTCAGCGGCAGCGAGTCGACCCGCTCGATGATGTCCGAGGGGTTGGTCAGCGTCTCGCCGAACAGCACCAGGGTGCCGGCGGTGATGATCAGGGCGATGAACGAGAAGAAGGCCACGTTGAGCGGCAGGCCCACCAGGTTACCGAGCTTCATCTCGCGCTCGCTCTTCACGAAGCGGGTGAAGTCGCCGAAGTTGATCACCACCGCGGCGAAGTAGGCGATCATGGTGCCGGTGATGGCCAGGAAGGCGCCGATCGCGCTGCCGTGATAGTCGCTCTGGCCCTCGAAGATGGTGCCGACCGCAGGCAGCAGCTCGTCGCCGGCCTTGACCCAGACGACGATCATCAGCGCCACCATCACCACGTAGACCAGCGGCCCGGCCCAGTTGAGGAAGTGCTTGATGCGCTCGATGCCGGCCCAGAACATCGCCATCTGGAAGGCCCACACGATCACGAACGACAGCCAGCCCAGCGCCGACATGCCGAGCAGGGTGCCGCCCGGATCGCCGAACAGCGACGTCAGCAGCAGCTTCATGGCGGTGGAGGCGAAGTAGGTCTGCACCCCGTACCAGAAGATGCCGATCACGGCGCGCAGCATGGCCGGCAGGTTGGCGCCGTGCACGCCCATGCTGGCGCGGATCATCACCGGGAAGGGCACGCCGTACTTGACGCTCGGCTTGCCGGTGAGGTTGACCAGGCCCATCACCACCACGCCGGCGAGGATGATCGCCGCCATCACCGCCCAGCCGTTGAGCCCGTAGGAGATGAACAGCGAGGCCGCCAGGGTGTAGCCGAACAGGCTCTGGATATCGTTCGACCAGACGTTGAAGATCTCGAACCAGCCCCAGTTGCGATCACGCTTCTTGATCGGGGCCAGGTCGTCGTTGTAGAGGCGCGGATCGATGCGCCGGATTTCCAGCGCTTTGTCGCTCAGGTCCGTCATGGGATGGCCTTGTTGTCGTTATTAGGAAAACGGCCCGCCCCGGAGGGGAGGGCCGCGTTTCCCGGGCGTGCCGCCCGGGCGCGAGGATCAGTCGCGGAAGCGCTGGCAGGGGCGCCAGTGCTTCATCAGCAGGAAGTAGGTGACACCGGCGGGAATCAGGCTGGCGTACCAGGAGACGGAGGAGAAGGTCAGGGCGGCGGCGATGCCCACCGCGGTGGCGATCAGGGCCGCCGGGTTGACGCCGCGGTAGGGCCCCTGCGCGTCATAGAGCTTGCCGAGGTCCAGGGTACGGCGGCGCACCAGGTAGTAGTCGACCACCAGGATGGCGAAGATCGGGCCGAGGAAGGCGGAGTAGGTCTGCACGAACAGCTGCAGGCCGTCGGCGGAGTCCGGTTGCACCAGCTCCCAGGGGAAGGTGGCGAAGGCCAGCAGGCCGACGATCACGGTGGCGGTGCGATACTTCAGCTTGAAGGCGTCCATCAGCACGTAGGTCGGCGGCACCACGTTGTTGAGCACGTTGGTGGTCACCTGGGCGAAGGCGATGAACAGCAGGGTGGTCATCAGCAGTGGCGTGTTGTCCACGGCGTTGGCGAACACCTGGATGGGGTCGGCGACGCCGGTGGCCTCGGAGACCATGTAGCCGATCAGGCCCATGAACAGGGTGCAGGGCAGGATCGACATGGCGTAGAGGGTGGTCAGCAGGCCCGGGCCGCTGCCTTCCTTGTGCTCGCGGGAGTAGTCGCTGACGTTGAGCATCATGGTGCTGTAGATGCCCAGGAACAGCATGGTGGCGCCCCAGAAGGGCAGGCCCCAGGAGCCGTCCATGGTCAGCATGCTGGCCGAGAGCTCGTCGCCGTAGCGCTGTACGGTGCTGTAGAACATGTAGACCAGCGAGGCCAGGATGAAGCCGCTGCCGATGTTCTCCAGCCACTTGATGCCCTGGAAGCCCAGCACCGAGAGGCCGATCTGCAGGAACTGGAAGGCGATGAAGAAGAAGATCAGGTTGTCGAAGCCGAACAGGGTCGCCGAGACCATGTTCAGGGCGCCGGCACCGATCCAGCTCTGGAAGCCGTACCAGACGATGGCCGGCACGGCCCGTACCAGCCCCGGCAGGCGGGTGCCGGAGAAGCCGAAGGCGCTGCGCGCCTGGACCATGAAGGGAATGCCGTACTTGTAGCCGGCGGCGCCGTTCAGCGCCAGGGCGATGCCGATCACGAAGCAGCCGATGGCGATCGCGAGCGTCGCCTGCAGCAGGTTCAGCGTGCCGACCACGCTCGAGCCCATGGTGAAGGTGCCGATCGAGACGCAGCCGCCGAACCAGGCCAGCAGGTAGGAGCCGCGGCCCATGATGCGGGTCTGCTGTGGAGCCAGCGACTCGTGGCCGGCCCCCTTGGTGTGAGGGGCGGAATCGTCCGCGTGGGAGCGTGAAGTCGAGAGGCTCATGGTGGGATCCTCGCTAAGGGTGCCGTGATTGTGGTTATTGTCCGCCCGAGGCGGTGGTGGGCGCCGTTACCCGGCGCCGGGGCTTAGCGTGTCTCGTCGCTGCCCGACGCGTCCTGGTCCGAGAAGTGGGCGTAGCGGCCGATGAAGGGCTTGGGCCGCGGGAAGGCCAGATCGCCATGCTTGCTGGTGCAAAGCCCCAGGCCGACCAGCGCCTCGGTCAGCTTGACCGCCGCGGTCACGCCCTCGACCACCGGCAGGCCCACGGCCTCGGAGATCTCATCGGTGAGCTCGGCCATGCCGCCGCAGCCCAGCACCAGGGCGCCGATGCCGTCCTCGTCGCGGGCGCGGCGGCCCTCCTCGATGATCCGCGCAAGCGCCGCATCGCCGTCGTCCTCCAGGTCGAGCACCGGGATCTCGGCGGCGCGGACCCGGCGGCAGTGGTGGCCGAAGCCATACTGCTCGAGCAGGTGCTCGGCGATGATGCCGGTGCGGCCCAGGGTGGTGACCACCGAGAAGCGGGTGCTGATCAGGGTGGCCATGTGGAAGGCCGCCTCGGCGATGCCGATGACCGGCGCCCGGGTCAGCTCCCGGGCCGCCAGCAGGCCGGGGTCGCCGAAGCAGGCGATGATGTAGGCGTCCACGCCATCGCGCTCGCCCGCCGCGACTTCCTCGAGCACGCCCGTGGCGCTGATCGCCTCGTCGAAGTGGCTCTCGATGGAGACCGGGCCATGGGCCGGCTGGGTGGCGCTGATGAGGGTGCCGGGGGAGGCGATGGCCTGGGCGGCGTTGCCGATGGTCTCGGTCATGCCGCGGGTGGTGTTGGGGTTGATAACGCGAATCTGCATGGGATCTCCGACGATGATTGTCTTTGTGAACAAGGGAGATTTTCTTTGTACACAAAATAGTCCCTATCCCCGTCGGAAATCAAGGCGCATCCGGCGCCGGTGGAGTGCTTTATTCCCGTTGGTAAACAGTGGCTTGGGAATGCCCCAGGATTTTTTTATGGCGACAATAGCTGTATACATTTAATGGGCCTCAAGCCTTCTGATGATCGGGCGTTCATCGAGGCCATCACCCGTCGGGCTTGGTGCCCTGTGCCGTCCGGACGCCATCGCTGACCCGTCAGTGGGGGAGGGCGGTGCTTCTGGAGCGCCGTATGGAGAGCCGCGTGAGAGTCCGGGCGAGAACCGGGAGGGGATTGGCAATCCGGATTTTTTTGTATACAAAGTAGAGGGTGAGCCGCAAGGGCTGGCCGAAGGCGGTCGCCATGGGCGCCGCGATTGTCATCTCGGATGCCGAAGCGAGCGTCGGGCTGCGCCGAGGACGGCGCAGGCTCCTTGCAAGCAAGGTGAGCACACCCTAGAATTTAATTGTATACACTTATTGCTCATCATGGTGCTCCGAGGCGTGAGGGCCGTCGGCGACGACGGCGACAAAGGCGATCTACAACAACCCCCTACAACAACATGGAGGCGTCGCCATGACCGCGACACGCGACTATCCCCGTGACCTGATCGGCTACGGCCGCACTCCGCCCGAGGCCAAATGGCCCGGCAAGGCGCGCATCGCCGTGCAGTTCGTCCTCAACTACGAGGAGGGCGGCGAGAACTGCGTGCTTCACGGCGACGAGGGCTCCGAGCAGTTCCTCTCCGAGATCATCGGCGCCGATGCCTACCCGGACCGCCACCTGAGCATGGAGTCGATCTACGAGTACGGCTCCCGGGCCGGCGTATGGCGCATCCTGCGCGAGTTCGAGCGCCGCGGCCTGCCGCTGACGGTGTTCGGCGTGGCCATGGCGCTGGAGCGCCACCCCGAGGTGGCTCACGCCTTCAAGGAGCTGGGCCACGAGATCGCCTGCCACGGCTATCGCTGGATCCACTACCAGAACGTGCCGGAGAGCGTCGAGCGCGATCACATGCGCCGCGCCATCGAGATCTTCCAGTCGCTCTACGGCGAGAAGCCGCTGGGCTGGTACACCGGCCGTGACAGCCCCAATACCCGGCGCCTGGTGCTCGACGAGGGCAGCTTCCTCTACGACAGCGACTACTACGGCGACGATCTGCCGTTCTGGACCCGCGAGGCCGACAGCCAGGGCCGCGAGCACAGCCATCTGGTGGTGCCCTACACCCTGGACACCAACGACATGCGCTTCGCCGCGCCGCAGGGCTTCAACACCGCGGACCACTTCTTCACCTATCTGCGCGACGCCTTCGACGTGCTCTATGCGGAAGGCGAGGACACGCCGAAGATGCTGTCGGTGGGCATGCACTGCCGGCTGCTCGGCCGCCCCGGTCGCTTCCGCGCCCTGCAGCGCTTCCTCGATCACATCGAGGCCCACGATCGCGTCTGGGTCACCCGCCGGGTGGATATCGCCCGGCACTGGGCCGAGCATCATCCGGCCCCCAAGGGCTGAGGTCCGCCTCAACGGAGGGCCGCCTCAACGAAGGCGCCGTGCCGCTCGCCCGGACAATCGGGCGAAGGGGCAC
The DNA here is from genome assembly GCF_043496975.1 of Halomonas sp. B23F22_10. Lineage (NCBI taxonomy): Bacteria > Pseudomonadati > Pseudomonadota > Gammaproteobacteria > Oceanospirillales > Halomonadaceae > Halomonas > Halomonas sp. B23F22_10. Next base: position 424,580 of record NZ_JBIEKF010000003.1, read on the forward strand.
GGCGCATGGTGAGAGTGGGTAGGGCTAGGGGCTGATCAGCCGACCCACTGGGTGGCCTGGGCGAAGGCGAGGAAGCCCAGCGAGATCAGCACCCAGATGCCGAACAGCGGCAGGAAGAACTTGACCCATTTCTGCCAGGGCACACCGGCGATGGCCAGAGTGGCCATGAAGTAGCCGGAGGTCGGATAGAGAATATTGCCGATGCCGTCGCCGAGCTGATAGGCCAGCACCGCGGTCTGCCGGGTGACGCCGATCAAGTCGGCCAGCGGGCTCATGATCGGCATGGTGACCAGGGCCTGGCCGCTGCCGGAGGGCACCACGAAGTTGAAGCCGAGCTGGGCGAAGTACATGCCGATGGCGGACAGCAGGGTGGGCAGCTCGCCGACCAGGTTGCCCAGCCCGTAGACCAGGGTATCCATGATCTGGCCGTCCTCGAGCACCACGGCGACGCCGCGCGCCACGCCGGCGATCATGGCCCCGACCAGCACGTCGCGGAAGCCCTTGTTGAAGCCTTCGCAGATGTCCTCGGTGGTCAGGCCGGCGATCAGTCCGACGGCGATGCCCATGATGATGAACAGGCCCGCCATTTCCATCATGAACCAGCCCTGCGCCAGCACGCCGTACACCAGCAGGACGAGGAAGGCGAAGGTGGCGAGCGTCGCCCACTTCTGGCGAGCCGTGGCGGTCAGCGCGCCCTCGTCGGTCGCATGCTGGAACTGGACGCGCTTCTCGGCTTCGGTGGCGTCTTCGGCCATCAGGCTGAGCTCGGGGTTGCGGCGGACCTTTCGTGCATAGCGCATGACGAAGAAGATGCCGGCGCCCAGTACCACGATGAAGGCCAGCGCCCGAAGGCCGAAGCCCGAGTACAGCGGCAGGTTGGACAGCTGCTGGCCGAGCCCGGTGTTGATGGGGTTGATGATGCCGGTGGTGAAGCCGGCGGTGGTCGCGCACAGCGCCACGGCGGCGGCGGTCACCGAGTCGAAGCGCAGGGCGATCATCAGCGGCAGGATGACCGGTACATAGACCAGGGCCAGCTCCTGGGTGCCGATGATGGTGGCGATGACGGCGAAGACGGTCATCAGCACCGGGATCAGCAGCAGGCTCCGGTTGGCGAACCGGCGGCTCAGCTTGTCGACGCCGATCTCGATGATCCCCGTGCGGTGCAGCACCATGAACATGCCGCCGATCATGAAGGTGAAGAAGACCACCTGGCCGGCGCTCATCAGGCCGTTCGGGATGGCCAGCATGAAGTCGGTGAGGCCGACGGGCGTCGACTCGACGAACCGGAAGGACTCGGCATCGATGGTGGTGCGCCCGCTGGGGCCGGGGATGCGCTCATAGACGCCGGCCGGCACGAAGTAGGTCGCGAGGGCGGCCAAGGCGATGAAGACGAACAGGATCACGTAGATATGAGGGATCCGGAAGCCGCGCTTGTGCCCTTGGGCTCGGGACGCCACTGCGCTGCTGGAAGGGGTGTGTCGGGACATAAGGACCTCGTGTTGTTGTTGGTCTGGCGAGCCGCCTTGAGGCTGGACGTCTCGAGGCGGACTCGGGATGACGGGGCTGCACGATGCTGTCGTGCGCTTGCCTCAGGGGGGCAGGTGCCGTCGAGCGCCTGTCGCATCAGGCGTTAAGGTGTCTCGTCCGGCGGCCTGGAAAACATTTTTACAATTAATGTTTCAGCATTCGTGCAATATTGAAATTATAGTTTCAAGGGGTAAGATGATGGTGCTGTCAGCCGGGAAGGTCAACGTCCCCGTCGTTCGGTGCCGCGACACGCCACTGCCTCGATGAGGTGGGCCGGTCGTCTCGATTGTCTTGCCATGACCGGTAAACCACATTCCCCTGTGACAGGAGGCAGCATGCTCGAACTCCAAGCCCGTCCCCTGACGCCCGAGGACTTCGCCCCGTTCGGCGAGGTGATCGACACCCGGACGTCCGACTACTTCCCCATCAACGCCGGCCGCACCCGCCGCTATCACGACCTCGCGAGGGTCGAGACGCTGGGCGAGCAGGCGCGCACATTGATCAGCATCTTCGTCAGCCAGCCCGTCACGCTGCCGCTGGAGCTCGCCTTCCTGGAGCGTCACCCCCAGGGCAGCCAGGCCTTCATGCCGCTGCACCAGGAGCGCTTTCTCGTCGTCGTCGCCCCGCCCGGCGAGGCCATCGACCCCGCCGAGGTGCGTGCCTTCGTCACCGACGGCCGCCAGGGCGTCAACTACGCGGCCGGCACCTGGCACGCCATCCAGTCGGTGCTGGAGCGCGAGGGCGAGTTCCTGGTCGTCGACCGGGGCGGCGAGGGCAACAACTGCGACGAGCACCCCATCGACATCCGCGTGACCCTGCCGTAAGGCCGGCGCGTCGATCCCGGGACAAGACAACAGATCACAAGAGGACATCTCATGAGCCAGCGCCAGCACTCGCATCAGTACTATGCCCCCCAGGGCGGCCATCCGGGCCAGAAGGTGATGACCACCGACCGGGCCATGTTCACCGAGGCCTTCGCGGTGATTCCCAAGGGTGTCTATCGCGACATCGTGGCCAGCAAGCTGCCGCACTGGGACAACACTCGCCTGTGGGTGCTGTCGCGTCCGCTGTCCGGCTTCGCCGAGACCTTCTCCCAGTACATCATGGAGGTCTCGCCCGGCGGCGGCAGCGAGCGCCCCGAGACCGACCCGGGTGCCGAGGGCGTGCTGTTCGTGGTCGAAGGCGAGATGACCCTGACCCTGGCCGGCGAGCCGCACCGCATGGAGCCGGGCGGCTATGCCTTCATCCCGCCGGGCACCGACTGGCAGCTGCGCAACGAGTCCGATGCCCCGGTGCGCTTCCACTGGATCCGCAAGGCCTACGAATTCGTCGACGGCATCGAGGTGCCGGAGCCCTTCGTCACCAACGAGAACGACATCGAGCCGTCGGTGATGCCGGACTGCAACGAGGTGTGGGCCACCACGCGCTTCGTCGACCAGGACGACCTGCGCCACGACATGCACGTCAACATCGTCAGCTTCCAGCCCGGCGGCGTGATCCCGTTCGACGAGACCCACGTCATGGAGCACGGCCTCTATGTGCTCGAGGGCAAGGCGGTCTATCACCTGAACCAGCAGTGGGTCGAGGTCGAGGCCGGCGACTACATGTGGCTGCGCGCCTTCTGCCCGCAGGCCTGCTACGCGGGTGGCCCGGGGCCCTTCCGCTACCTGCTCTACAAGGACGTGAACCGCCATATGGCGCTGCCGTACAGCAAGCGCCGTTGAGCCCACGATCGGCCCGGCACGCCACGGTATGACGACACCCGCCTTCTGGCGGGTGTCGTCGTCCGGGGCCTCGTTCAGCTCGCGATCCGGTCATCGATGCCCTCGCCTGTATCGGGCCTGGGGCCGTTATCGGGACCGGTGAACCGGCACGGTCGTTGTCAACAATCCTCCTGTTTTACTCTCTCTTATCTGAATGAAATAAAAGGGATTATTTCGCCTTGATGAATTATTGGAAAAATTTTCCATAATTCGTTGACGGGGTGCCGGCGTCGGGCCTAGTCTCTGTATACAGAAATATTTTCCAGAAAATATAACAACGCCACTGGAGGATCTCGTCATGGCTCGCATGACCGCCGCGGAAGCCGCCGTTCACGTGCTCAGGAAGGAAGGCATCGATGTTGCCTTCGGCCTGCCTGGCGCCGCCATCAACCCCTTCTATGCCGCCATGCGCTCGGTCGGCGGCGTGGACCACGTGCTGGCCCGCCACGTCGAGGGCGCCTCGCACATGGCCGAGGGCTACACCCGTGCCCGGCCCGGCAACATCGGCGTGTGCATCGGCACCTCCGGCCCGGCCGGCACCGACATGATCACCGGCCTCTACTCGGCCTCCGCCGATTCCATCCCGATCCTGTGCATCACCGGCCAGGCGCCGGTGAGCAAGCTGCACAAGGAAGACTTCCAGGCCGTCGACATCCAGGCCATCGCCGGTCCGGTGACCAAGTGGGCCACCACCGTGCGCGAGGCGGCCCAGGTGCCGCGCGCCTTCCAGCAGGCCTTCCAGCTGATGCGCAGCGGGCGTCCCGGCCCCGTGCTGCTCGACCTGCCGATCGACGTGCAAATGACCGAGATCGAGTTCGATCCGGACACCTACGAGCCGCTGCCGGCCTACAAGCCATCCGCCAGCCGCGCCCAGATCGAAAAGGCGCTGGCCATGCTCAACGAGGCCGAGCGGCCGCTGCTGGTCGCCGGGGGCGGGATCATCAACGCCGACGCCAGCGAGCTGCTGACCGCATTCGCCGAGCTGACCGGGGTGCCGGTCATCCCGACCCTGATGGGCTGGGGCACCATTCCCGACGATCATCCGCTGATGGCGGGCATGGCCGGCCTGCAGACCTCGCACCGCTACGGCAACGCGACCCTGCTCGCGTCCGACTTCGTGATGGGCATCGGCAACCGCTGGGCCAACCGCCACACCGGCAATCTCGAGACCTATACCGAGGGCCGCACCTTCGTTCACGTGGACATCGAGCCGACCCAGATCGGCCGCATCTTCGGCCCCGACTACGGCATCGTCTCCGACGCCAAACCGGCGCTCGAACGTCTCATCGAGGTGGCCCGTGAGTGGCAGGCCGAGGGCCGGCTGAAGGATCGTCGCGCCTGGGCCGAGGCCTGCCAGGAACGCAAGCGCACCCTGCTGCGCAAGACCCACTTCGACGAGGTGCCGGTCAAGCCGCAGCGGGTCTTTGAAGAGATGAACAAGGCCTTCGGCAAGAACACCCGCTACGTCAGCACCATCGGCCTGTCGCAGATCGCCGGCGCCCAGTTTTTGCACGTCTACCGGCCGCGTCACTGGATCAACTGCGGCCAGGCGGGCCCGCTGGGCTGGACCATCCCGGCCGCGCTCGGGGTGCGTCGGGCCGATCCCGAGGCCGAGATCGTCGCGCTCTCCGGCGACTATGACTTCCAGTTCATGGTCGAGGAGCTGGCCGTGGGCGCGCAGTTCCACCTGCCCTACCTCCACGTGCTGGTGAACAACTCCTACCTGGGGCTGATCCGCCAGGCCCAGCGCGGCTTCGACATGGACTACCAGGTGCAGCTGTCGTTCGAGAACATCAACTGCCCCGAGATCAACGGCTATGGGGTGGACCATGTTTCCGTGGTCGAGGGCCTGGGCTGCAAGGCGATCCGCGTCACCGAGCCCGGCCGGATCGGCGAGGCCTTCGCCGAGGCCCGCGAGCTGATGAAACAGTACCGGGTGCCGGTGGTGGTCGAGGTGATCCTCGAGCGGGTGACCAACATCGCCATGGGCGCCGACCTGACCGGCATCAACGAGTTCGAGGCGCTGGCCGAGAGCGTCGCCGATGCGCCGAGCTCCATCGCCGCCCTGCGGTAGGAAGCGTTAGGCTGGTCGCCGCTGGTGGCCGGCGGCGGGCGCATCGGCAAGATCGATGACACACACGACAAGACACAGGGAGAAGCACATGGCCAAGTTCGCCGCCAATCTCAGCATGTTGTTCACCGAGGTGGATTTCCTCGACCGCTTCCAGGCCGCCGCGGACGCGGGCTTCAAGGGCGTCGAATACCTCTTTCCCTACGACTTCGAGGCCGCCGAGATCAAGAAGCGCCTCGACGACCACGGCCTGACCCAGGTGCTGTTCAACCTGCCGGCCGGCGACTGGGGGGCCGGCGAGCGCGGCATCGCCTGTCATCCGGACCGCGTCGAGGAGTTCCGCGCCGGCGTCGACCGCGCCATCGAGTATGCCCGCGTGCTCGGCAATACCCAGGTCAACTGCCTGGCCGGCATCCAGCCCGCCGGCGTCAGCATGGAGCAGGCCCGCCGGACGCTGATCGACAACCTGCGCTTCGCCGCCGACAGGCTCGAGGCCGCCGGCATCCTGCTGGTCGCCGAGCCGATCAACACCCGCGACATTCCGGGCTTCTTCCTCAACCGCACCGCCCAGGCCCTGGCCATCTTCGACGAGGTCGGCAGCGGCAACCTGAAGCTGCAGTACGACATCTATCACATGCAGATCATGGAAGGGGACCTGGCGCCGACCATCGAGGCGAACATCGACCGCATCGCCCACGTGCAGCTGGCCGACAACCCGGGCCGCCACGAGCCGGGCACCGGCGAGATCCACTACCCCTTCCTCTTCGACCACCTCGATCGACTGGGTTATACGGGCTGGATCGGCGCCGAGTACAAGCCGGCCGGGAGCACCCAGGAGGGGCTTGGCTGGCTGGATGCGGCTAGAGGTTGAGGGCGTCGTGCCGATGCCGGGATGAGCTTTCCCGGTGCCAAGACGCCGCGAGGGCGCTGTGAACCCTTCCCTGGGCGCTACCGACGCCATCCCTGGCGTAGGACCCTCGCTTTGTCTTGCCCCCGGCGCTCATCATCTGGTGGCGTGGCCGAGGCCTGCCCAATGAAAACCCGGCAGCGGTGCTGCCTTCGAGATCACGACGACAACAGAGACAAACGGGAGACGCATCATGAGCAAGATCGGTTTTATCGGACTGGGCATCATGGGCCGTCCCATGGCGAGCCACCTGCTGGACGCCGGCCACGCACTGACCACCGTCAAGCGCGGCCCCCTGGACGAGACCCTGGCCGGCAAGGGCATGCAGGAGCTCGAGAATCCCAGGGCGGTCGCCGAGGCCTCCGAGGTGATCATCACCATCGTCCCCGACACCCCGGACGTCGAGGAGGTGCTGTTCGGCGAGGGCGGCGTCATCGAGGGGCTGAAGCCCGGCACCCTGGTGATCGACATGAGCTCGATCGCCCCGCTGGCCACCCAGGACTTCGCCAGGCGCATCCATGAGGCCGGCGGTGAGTACGTCGACGCTCCGGTGTCTGGCGGCGAGGGCGGCGCCATCAACGCTGCCCTGACCATCATGGTCGGCGCCACCGAGGAAGGCTTCACCCGCGCCGAGCCGCTGCTCGAGGTGATGGGCAAGACCATCACCCATATCGGCGGCCACGGCGCCGGCCAGACCTGCAAGGTGGCCAACCAGATCGTCGTCGCGCTGACCATCGAGGCGGTCTCCGAGGGCCTGCTGTTCGCCTCCAGGGCCGGCGCCGACGTGGCCAAGGTTCGCGAATCGCTGCTCGGTGGCCTGGCCCAGTCGAAGATCCTCGACGTCCACGGCCAGCGCATGATCGACCGCACCTTCGATCCCGGCTTCAAGATCAAGCTGCACCAGAAGGACCTCAACCTGGCGCTGGAAGGCGCGCGCAGCCTCGATCTCGCGCTGCCTGGCACCGCCAACGCCCAGCAGCTGTTCCAGGCCTGCGTCGCCCACGGCGGCGCCGACTGGGATCACGCCGGCATCGCCCGCGCACTGGAGGCGCTGGCCGACCACGAGATCGGCAGCCAGTGATGCCATGCCACCGCCCGGCGGCGTCGAACGGCGTCTTCGAGCGATGGAGGATGGGGAGGTGACTGCTCCCTGAAGGCAGGCGTCGGGTCGTCGTCTGCCGGAGTCGTCGCTTGACGGCTCCTTGCCCGGTGGCGAGTCTTCCCCTATGGACCCCTGGCTCGTCACCGGGCCCTTTTGCCAAGGAGACCCCTGAATGAATGCCCCTTCCCCGCGGACCGTTTCCCCGCAGGCCTTCGCCGAGCGCCCCGAGGCGGCGCGCGCCTGGCTCGAGCGGCTCGGCGAGATCGCCGTCTCGGCCGTGCACCCCGACACCCTGCTGCCCGACCGGCTGCCCGAGCCGCCGGCCGGCCGCACCCTGGTGGTCGGCGCCGGCAAGGCGGCGGCGGCCATGGCCGTCGCCCTGGAGCGCGCCTGGGACGCCCATCAGCCCGAGGCGCCGCTGTCCGGCCTGGTGGTGACCCGCTACGGCCATGGCCCCCAGGCGCCGGACGCACGGAAACAGGAGCCGCCGGGAGGGGGCGACGCCGGGCGCCGCATCGAGATCCTCGAGGCCTCGCACCCGATGCCCGATGACCTGAGCGAGAAGGCCGCCCGGCGCATGCTCGAGGCCGTGAACGGTCTCGGCGAGGACGATCTGGTCATCGCGCTGATCTCCGGCGGCGGTTCGGCGCTGATGACCCTGCCGGCGCCCGGCGTGAGCCTGGCCGAGAAGCAGGCCATCAACAAGGCGCTGCTGAGAAGCGGCGCCCCGATCGGCGAGATCAACACCGTGCGCCGCCATCTGTCGGCGATCAAAGGCGGCCGCCTGGCCGCCGCCGCCCATCCGGCCCGGGTGCTGACCTGGCTGATCTCCGACGTGCCCGGCGACGAGGCCTCGCTGATCGCCTCCGGGCCGACGCTGCCCGATGCTTCCACCCCCGACGAGGCGCTGGCGATCCTGGAACGGCGCGGCATCGAGGTCTCCGCCGCGGTGCGCCAACAGCTGGAGGCCAACCACGAGGCGCCGCGGCCGGACGATCCGGGCTTCGCCCGCGACGAGAGCGAGATCCTGGCCCGCGCCCGGGACGCCCTGGCGGCCGGCCGGGCCGCCGCCGAGGCCGACGCGGTCGAGGTGCGCCTGCTCGGCGACGACCTCGAGGGCGAGGCCCGCGAGCTCGGCCGCGAGCACGCCCGCCTGGCCCTCGAGGCCCAGGTCGGGCTCGAGCGGCCGCTGCTGATCCTGTCCGGCGGCGAGACCAGCGTGACCGTGGCCGGAGACGGCCGCGGCGGGCGCAACGTCGAGTATCTGCTGGGGCTGTTCACGGCCCTCGAGGGCGCCCCCGGCATTCACGCCCTGGCCATCGACACCGACGGCATCGACGGCTCCGAGGACAACGCCGGGGCGATTTTCGGGCCCGGCTGCTGGACGCGCATGAACGAGCGCGGCCTCGACGCCGACGCCTATCTGTCGCGCAACGATGCCTACTCGTTCTTCGAGGCGCTGGGCGACCTGATCGTGACCGGGCCCACGCGCACCAACGTCAACGACTTTCGTGCCCTCCTGGTACTGCCGAGGAATTCATGACGACACTGCCGCCCCATGCCCCGATCCACGAGCCGATCCGCCGCACCAAGATCGTCGCCACCCTCGGCCCCGCCAGCGACCGGGAGGGCGTGCTGGAGCAGATGATCGCCGCCGGCGTCGACGTGGTGCGCCTCAACTTCTCCCACGGCGCCCCCGACGACCATCGCCGCCGGCTGAGCGCGGTGCGCGAGATCGCCGCCCGCCAGGGCCGCAGCGTCGCCGCCCTGGGCGACCTGCAGGGACCGAAGATCCGCATCGCCCGCTTCACCGAGGGCAAGGTCGTGCTCGAGGAAGGCGCGCCCTTCGTCATCGACGTGGCCCTCGACGGCCAGGCCGGCGACGCCAGCCGCGTCGGCTGCGACTATCGCGAGCTGGCCGATGACGTGAGCGCCGGCGACCGCCTGCTGCTCGATGACGGCCGGCTGGTGCTCGACGTCTCCCGCGTCGACGGCAGCGCCATCCACACCACGGTGGTGGTGGGCGGCGAGCTGTCCAACAACAAGGGCATCAACAAGCAGGGCGGCGGGCTCTCCGCCCCGGCGCTGACCGACAAGGACAAGGCCGACCTCGCGACCGCCATGGCCATCGGCGTCGACTATCTGGCCGTGTCCTTCCCGCGCAGCGCCGCCGATATGCAGGAAGCCAGAACCCTTCTGGGAGATGCAGGTCGGGAGATCGGCCTGGTGGCCAAGCTCGAGCGCGCCGAGGCGGTGGCCGACGACGAAACGCTCGACGGCATCATCGAGGCCAGCGAGGCGGTGATGGTGGCCCGCGGCGATCTCGGCGTGGAGATCGGCGACGAGGCGCTGATCGGCACCCAGAAACGCATCATCAAGCACGCCCGCAGCCACAACCGTGCGGTGATCACCGCGACCCAGATGATGGAGTCGATGATCGACTCGCCCTTGCCGACCCGCGCCGAGGTGTTCGACGTGGCCAATGCGGTGCTCGACGCCACCGACGCGGTGATGCTTTCCGCCGAGACCGCCGCCGGCGACTTCCCGGTCGAGACCGTGGAGGCCATGGCCCGGGTCTGCCTGGGCGCCGAGCGCGAGCGCATCGCCCAGTCCTCCGGCCACCGCATCCACGAGGGCTTCTCGAAGATCGACGAGACCATCGCGCTGTCGGCGATGTACGCCGCCAACCACCTGTCGGGCGTGGCCGCCATCGCCTGCATGACCGCCACCGGCTACACCCCGCTGATCGCCTCGCGCATCCGTTCCGGGCTGCCGATCGTCGGCCTGGCGCACAATCCGGTCGCCCAGCGGCGCATGGCGCTGTATCGCGGGGTGATCTCGCTGCCCTTCGACACCAGCGAGATGTCGGCCGCCGAGCTCAACGACCGCGCCATGGCGCTGCTGGTGGGGCAGGGCGTGGCCGAGCCGGGCGATCATGTCATCCTCACCCGCGGCGATCACATGAACGCCCACGGTGGCACCAATACCCTCAAGATCCTCGACGTCAACGAGCGGCATCGCGACGACTAGTGCGAAAACGTCCCCGGTGATCGTGGCGTCACCTGATATCGCCCCGACCGTTGCCGACGGTCGGGGCATTTTCTGTATACAATGCCGGTATGCGATACAGTCAGCCATCCGCCCACATGCGACAGTCCGCGCGGACGATCAGGAGACCCACGTCATGAGCCAAGCCTGGCACGAGGAGTTGCAGGCCGACGTCAGGAACGGTGCCCGCGTCGGCGACCGCGATATCGCCGACAAGGTGCGCCGAGCGGTGCTGATGCAGCGGCTGCCGCCGGGCACCAAGCTGCCCGAGGTGACGCTGGGCGAGGTGTTCGGCGTCAGCCGCTCGGTGGTGCGCAAGGCGCTGACTCGGCTGGCCTCGGAGCACGTCGTCGACCAGCGCCCCAACCAGGTGGCGCGGGTGCGGGCGCCGAGCATCGAGGAGACCCGCGAGACCTTCGCCGCCCGCCGCCTGGTGGAGGGCGAGGTGGTCGCGCTGCTGGCCGGCCGGCTTTCCGCCGAGACGCTGGACGCGCTCAGGCTCCAGGCGAACGAGGAGACCGAGGCCCATCGCCGCGGCGACGAGCCGGCGCGCATCGAGCACTCGCTGAACCTGCATCACCTGCTGGCCGAGCACTCGCCCAACCGGGTGCTGGGCGGCATGCTCACCGACCTGGTGCTGCGCACCTCCATCGTGGTGGCGCTCTACAAGCGCTCGGGGCTTTCGTCCTGCTATCAGGAGGCCCAGCACGAGCGGCTGGTCGAGCTGCTGGCCGCGGGCGAGGCGGAAGCCGCCCGCGGCGCGATCCACGATCACCTGCTTGGGCTGGAGGCGCTGCTGGATCTGAGCCCGCGGGAGTCGCGCATCGATCTGAAGTCGATCCTGGGCCAGGCGCAGGGATGAGGCGCCGGGGCGACCCGGCGCCGCCATCGGCTACCCTGTTCGGCAACCGCGCCGCATCCCCCTGAGAGGAGTGTCATGAATCCGACCCGTCGCCGCCTGCTCCAGGCGCTTTCCATGTTGCCCGCGCTGCCTCTGGCTGCCTCCTGGACCGGCCTCGCCATGGCCCAGGAGGCGCGCCTGCCGCGGGTGCCGCTGACGGTGCACGGCGAGGCGGGCCCCCGTCGGCTGACCGTCGAGGTGGCGCGCCGTGCAGGCGAGCGCGCCCAGGGGCTGATGGGGCGCGAGCATCTGCCGCAGGACGCCGGCATGCTGTTCCTCTATGACCGCACTCAGCCGTCGCGCAACGGCTTCTGGATGTACCGCACCCTGATTCCGCTGGATATCGCCTTCATCGACGAGGCCGGGCGCATCGTCGATATTCGCCGCATGGCGCCCTGCGCCTCGGCGTCGGCCCAGGACTGCCCGGTGACGCGCCCGGATGCGTCCTATCGAGCGGCGCTGGAGGTCAATGCCGGCGTCTTCGAGGCGCACGGCATCGCGGTCGGCGACTGCGTCAGCTGGCCCGGCGACGGCGGCGAATGCGCCATCGCCGAGTCACCGTCCCGTGACGGGGCCGCTGTCGAGGCCGAGTCCCAGGAGGCCTCCGACACCGGCGGCGAGACTCGGCCGAGCGGCTGAGCCGTCCGTATCACTCTGGTGCACGGCGCGGCGTGCGGCCGCCGAGGCGGACCACGATCAGCGCGACGCCGGCCACCACCAGGCCGCCGCCGATCAGCTTGTTGGGGCCGAGCGGGTCGCCCAGCAGCAGCACGCCCAGCGCCACCGCCAGCACCGGCATCAGCAGCATCAGCGGCACCACGCGGTTGACCGGGTGGCGCCGCAGCAGGCCGTACCAGATGCCGTAGGCGACGATCGACGACATCACCGCCGTGTAGAACACCGCTCCCCAGCCGCGCCAGCCGGCCTCGGTCAGGGCGGCCCAGTGCGCCTGCTCGAACCACCAGGATCCCAGCGCCACCTGCGGGGTGGCGAACAGCGCGATCCAGCCGGCCAGCGCCATGGGCGGCACCGGCGGCCCCTGCTTGATCAATAGCTGCGACACCGCCCAGGCCAGGGCGCTGGCCAGCAGCAGGGCGGTAGGCAACGGGGCGGGCAGCGTCGGGCCGCCGGCCAGCACCACCACGCCGGCGAACGACAGCAGCAGGCCCGCTAGCCGCCGCGGGCCCAGCTTCTCCTTGAGAAAGATCACCGCCAGCAGGGTGGCGAAGGGGGTGCCCATCTGCACCAGCAGGGCGCCGGTGCCGGCCTCGGCCTGGCCGAGGCCGATGAACAGCAGGGCGAAGTGCAGGGTGCCGAAGGTCACCGACAGCAGCGCCAGGAACGGCAGGCGCGCCCGTGGCACCGGATGGAAGGGCACCAGCAGGGCGGCCACCAGGGCGAAGCGCACGGTGGTCAGTAGCAAGGGGGGAAGCTCGGTCACTCCGAGCTTGATGACGATGATGTTGAGCGCCCAGATAACGATGACGCCCAGTCCCAGGGCCAGGTCCTTGAGGGGCACGGCTCTTCCTTGATCGGTCGTGGAATGAAGCCACAGCCTAGCAGGAATCGCCGTGCCGGTGCCGCGCGGCACGGCATCAGGAGGTCCCGCGGATCATGGCCTGGGGCAGCGACGCGTCGCTGTCCTCGGGGCCGAACGTGTTCTCACGGTACTGATGCTCCAGCCCCACGCCCAGGGGCTCGGTGGCAAGCCCCGCCACGTGGGGAGCCTTTCGTGGTGGCCGTCGTGCGTCGACCATCGTCGACCCTTGTCGTGGCGGGGGCTTGCAGGCATATTCTTTTGTTGCGAAATACCGACAACGCCGATAACCGCTGCCAAAGCGGACACAAGGACACGCTATGCCCACCTCCCGCTCCCTCGGGCGTCTCGCCGCCATCCTGGCCGGCGCCGCCCTGCTGACCTCGACCCTGACCGCCCAGGCCCGCGAGCTTTCCGTCTCCACCGTGCTGTCCGACGCCTTCCCCTGGGGGCAGGCCGCCGAGAAATGGGCGGAACTGGTGGAGGAACGCTCCGACGGCGAGCTGACCCTGCGCGTCTATCCCAACGCCCAGCTGGTCAGTGGCGACCAGACCCGAGAATTCTCCGCCATGCGCTCCGGGCTGATCGACCTGGCGGTCGGTTCGACCATCAACTGGTCCCCCCAGGTGCCGGCGCTCAACCTCTTCTCGCTGCCGTTCCTGCTGCCCGACGAGGATGCCGTGGACGCGGTGACCGGCGGCGAAGCCGGCGAGATGATCTTCTCCGCCATCGAGGACAAGGGCGTGGTGCCGCTGGGCTGGGGCGAGAACGGCTTCCGCCAGCTCTCCAATTCCCGCGGCGACATCGAGGCGCCGAGCGATCTCGAGGGGCTGAAGATCCGGGTGGTGGGCTCGCCGCTGTTCCAGGACACCTTCTCCGCGCTGGGCGCCAACCCGACCCAGATGAGCTGGGCCGATGCCAAGCCGGCGCTGACCACCGGTGCCGTGGACGGCCAGGAGAACCCGCTGTCGGTGTTCGACGTGGCGCGCATCGATCAGGTCGGCCAGGCCCACCTGACGCTGTGGAACTACATGAACGACCCGCTGGTGTTCGCCGCCAACCGCCAGGTGTGGGGCTCGCTGTCCGAGCAGCAGCAGCAGATGCTGCGCGAGACCGCGGTCGAGGCCGGCGCCTGGGAGATCGCCAAGAGCCGCGGCGAGCAGGCCGACCGGCTGGCGGCGATCCGCGAGCGCGGCGTGAGCGTCACCGAGCTCGACGACGGCCAGTACCGGGCCTTCGTCGAGGCGACCGAGAGCGTCCACGACCGGTGGGTGCCGCGCATCGGCGAGGAGATCGTCGAGGCCGCCCGCCGCGACATCGACGCGCCCTGACGCTCGCCTCACCCCATGAGACGTCGCCCGGCTCCGGCCGGGCGACGTCGTCGTTCCTCACCCTTCAAGATCCCCCGTCATGAAACGTCCCGACGCAAGACTCGAGCGCGTGCTCGCGACCCTGGCCATCCTGATCATCGGCCTGATCAGCCTGGCCAACGTGGTGGTGCGCTACATCACCGACGCCTCCTTCGCCTTCACCGAGGAGTTCTCGGTGTTCCTGCTGGTGCTGCTGACCTTCGCCGGCGCCTCGGTGGCGCTGCGCCGCCATCGCCATATCCGCATCGCGCTGCTGGAGCGGGCCCTGCCGCCGGGGCCGCGGCGCGCGCTGATCCTGTTCCAGGGCCTGTGTGGCCTCACCGTGCTGGGGCTGGTGGCCTGGTACGGCGGCCAGCTGGCGTGGCAGGAATACCAGTGGGAGACCCTGTCGCCGGGCCTGGGGCTGCCCCAGTGGTGGTACCTGGCGTGGCTGCCGCTGCTGGCCGGACTGATGCTGTGGCGTCAGTGCCAGCAGACCCTCGACCGCCTGCGCGGAGGGCTCGACGATGAGTCCTGACCTGTGGATGCTGCTGGCCTTCGCCGGCCTGCTGATCGCCGGGGTACCGGTGGCCTTCTCGCTGGGGCTGTCCGGGGCGGTGGGCATCGTCGCCGGGCTGTCGCCGGCGATGCTGGCCACGCTCGGCACCAACACCTACAACAGCGTCGCCAAGTACCCGCTGATCGCCATTCCGCTGTTCATCCTCACCGGGCTGATCTTCGAACGCGCCGGGGTGGCGGCGCGCCTGGTGCGTTTCGCCCAGGCGCTGATCGGCCCGCGGCACGGCGGCCTGGCGCTGGTGGCGGTGCTGGTGTGCATGATCATGGGCGGCATGAGCGGCTCCGGCCCCGCCGACGCGGCCGCGGTGGCCATGGTGATGCTGCCCAGCATGACCAGGGCGGGTTATCCCCGGCCCTTCTCGGCGACGCTGATCGCGGCGTCGGCCTCCACGGCGATCCTGATTCCGCCCTCGGTGGCGCTGATCCTGTATTCCATCGTGGTGCCGGGCGTGGACCTGCGCGCGCTGTTCGCCGCCGGTCTCTTCCCGGGCATGCTGGCCGGGGCCGCGCTGCTGGTGCCGGCCTGGTGGCTGTCGAGGCGTCACGGCTGGGAGGCGCCCGGCGAGACGGAGCGTCCGCCGATCGGCGAGAGCTTCCGTCAGGCGATTCCGGCGCTGTTCGCCCCGGTGCTGATCCTCGGCGGGCTGCGCTCGGGGCTGTTCACGCCCACCGAGGCGGCGGTGGTGGCGGTGGCCTATGGCGTGGTGGTGGGCCTGTGGCTGACCCGCGAGCTCGGCTGGCGCGACCTCTGGGCGCTGCTCGGCGAGGCCGCGGTGATCTCCGGGGTGGTGATGCTGATCATCGCCCTGGCCGGCATCTTCGCCTGGGCCGGCACCATGCTGGGCACCTTCCGCCACCTGGCGGAGTGGGTGATCGGGCTGTCGGACAGCGGCACGCTGCTGCTGGTGCTGATCATGCTGGCGGTGCTGCTGGCCGGCATGCTGCTGGATGCGATTTCGATCTACCTGATCATGATGCCGATCCTGGTGCCGGTGATGCAGCACTTCGGCTGGAACCCGGTGTGGTTCGGCATCCTGCTGGCGATGAACATCGCCATCGGCCAGTTCACGCCGCCGGTGGCGGTCAACCTGATGGTCACCACCGAGGTGGCGCGGGTGCGCCTGGAGCAGACCGTGGGCTGGGCGCTGGTGTTCGTGGCGGCCATGGCCAGCGCGCTGGCGCTGGTGGTGATCTTCCCGCAGCTTGCCCTGTGGTTGCCGACCCTGCTCGGCTACAACATCTAGGCTATGCCTGAAAAATGTCTGCGCTCGGCCATACGGCGTTAAAAATCAGCTCAAGGTCCTCATTTACAGCAAGTAAACTCCGGCCTTTCGCTGATTTTTGCCTTGTCTCGCCTTCGCTCGCCGACTTTTCAGACAAGCCTTCGCGTACTTGCGGTTCAGGCCTCGGTCAGGGTCTTCAGGGTGTGTTGATGCAGCTCGGCGCCGGCGGCGTCGAACAGCACGAAGCGCACCCGCCTGATCGCCGGGCAGTGGGGCAGGGTGGTCAGCACGGTGGACAGGGCGATGCGCGCCGCCTCGGCGGCCGGATAGCCGAAGGCGCCGGTGGACAGCGCCGGGAAGGCGAGGCGCTCGATGCCATGCCGCTGTGCCAGTTCCAGCGCGTTGCGGTAGCAGTCGGCGAGCAGCGTATCGGAGGGCTCGTCGACGCCGTAGACCGGCCCCAGACAGTGGATGACATGGCGATTGGGCAGGCCGTAGGCGTCGGTGATCACCGCTTCGCCGGGATGAATCGGCGCCAGGGGCGCGCAGGCCTCGGCGAGCTCGGGGCCGGCGGCACGGTGCAGGGCGCCGGCCACGCCGCCGCCGGTGCGCAGCCGGGCGTTGGCGGCGTTGACCACCGCCTCGACGTCGTGCTGCCGGGCGATGTCGCCCTGGCAACATTCGATGCGGGGTGCGCTGGCGTGCATGTGGGTGTCCTCGTGGGCGCTCATGGTCCTTTCAGTCTGGCGGCCGCGCCGGCGGTCCGACAAGTCGGGCACTCTGCGCGGCCGTCGCCGGCGACGCGTTGACCAGGACGGCGGGTGACGAGCGTTGACGGCAACTACACTGGGATGGAAGCAATAAACTCCATCGGACAGACGTTTTTTCGCTAAAGTAGGTATTGTCGAATAGATCGAACTGGCTCAGGATGCGCCGTCGATCGAATGGCTTTGCCAAATGTTTTGCCAACAACGTCAACGAGGTGCGTCAATGAAACGCCATGCTTTCTCCACCGCCGCCTTCTCCGGTGCGCTGCTGGGTGCTGCCATGTTCGCGTCGCCGGCCATGGCGCAGGACGAAGAGCAGTTCATCACCATCGGCACCGGCGGCCAGACCGGCGTGTACTATGTGGTCGGCCAGTCCGTCTGCCGCCTGGTCAACCGTCTCGACGACGCCAACATCAAGTGCAATGCGCCTTCCACGGGCGGGTCGGTGGCCAACGTCAATGGCATCAAGTCCGGCGAGCTGGACATGGGCGTGGTGCAGTCCGATGTCCAGTACCAGGCCTACAACGGCACCGGCAACTTCGAGGACGAGGCCTACGACAAGCTGCGGGCCGTGTTCCGCGTTCACGGCGAGCCGCTGACCATCCTGGCCCGCGCCGACGCCGGCATCGAGACCCTCGACGATCTGGAAGGCAAGCGCGTCAACATCGGCAACCCGGGCTCCGGCCAGCGCAACACCATGGAAGTGGTGATGGACGCCAAGGGCTGGACCCAGGATTCCTTCTCGCTGGCCTCCCAGCTCGACGCCGCCGAGATGGCCTCCGCCCTGGCCGACAACAACATCGACGCCATGGCTTACGTGGTCGGCCACCCCAACGGTGCCATCCAGGAAGCCACCACCACCGTCGATTCGCGCCTGGTGGCGCTCAACGACGAGGACGTCCAGGGCATCGTCGAGGAGTATCCCTACTACTCCATGTCGGTGATTCCGGGCGGGCTCTACAAGGGTAACCCGGACGACGTCGAGACCTTCGGCGTGGCGGCCACCTTCGTGACCGATTCCGACACCAGCGACGAGGTGGTCTACCAGACCGTCAAGGCGATCTTCGACAACTTCGATC
This sequence comes from Halomonas sp. B23F22_10, assembly GCF_043496975.1. Lineage (NCBI taxonomy): Bacteria > Pseudomonadati > Pseudomonadota > Gammaproteobacteria > Oceanospirillales > Halomonadaceae > Halomonas > Halomonas sp. B23F22_10. The sequence goes on from NZ_JBIEKF010000003.1 coordinate 442,433, forward strand.
GCTTCAAGCAGCTGCACCCGGCCTTCGCCAACCTGGACCCGCAGGAAATGGTCACCCAGGGGCTCTCGGCACCGCTGCACGAGGGGGCCGCGCGCTACTATCGCGAACAGGGCTGGATCGAGTGATCGTCAGCCGCTGAAGCTGCATCATTCGCCAAGGCATGCGCGGCCCTCGCCGAGGGCCGCGCATTGCGTTTGTGATTCCGAAAAGAAGAGTGAAAGAGAGCGTCGTGCACTCCATGCGTCATCCACATCAACCAGGGCACGCTTATGACTGACGACAAGACAAGGGCGCCGGGCGCCGAGGTCGATCTGGAGGATATGGTCGCCTCCAGCGACTCGGGGGCGCGCAAGCCGGCCGGAACGCCGGGCAAGCTGCTGGTCAGCATTGCCGCGGTCTGGTCGCTGTTCCAGCTGTGGATCGCCTCGCCGATTCCCTTCGTGCTGGGCTTCGGGGTCTTCAACGCCACCGAGGCGCGCTCCATCCACCTGGCCTTCGCACTGTTTCTGGCCTACATGGCCTATCCCGCCCTCAAGCGCTCGCCGCGGGATCGCATCCCGCTGCTGGACTGGGGGCTGGCCTTCGCCGCGGCCTTCTGCGGCGCCTACATGTTCATGTTCTACGAGCAGCTGTCCCAGCGCCCCGGCGCGCCGATCACCCAGGACGTGATCGTCGGCGTGATCGGCATCGTGCTGCTGCTCGAGGCGACGCGCCGCGCCCTGGGGCCGCCGCTGATGATCGTGGCCCTGGTGTTTCTCGTCTACAGCCTGGCCGGCCCCTGGATGCCGGGCATCCTCGCCCACGGCGGGGTCAGCCTCAACGGGCTGGTCAATCACCAGTGGCTGACCACCCAGGGGGTGTTCGGCATCGCGCTGGGCGTGTCGACCAGCTTCGTGTTCCTGTTCGTGCTGTTCGGTGCCCTGCTCGACAAGGCCGGGGCCGGCAACTACTTCATCAAGGTCGCCTTCTCGCTGCTCGGCCACTATCGCGGCGGGCCGGCCAAGGCCGCCGTGGTGGCGTCCGGCATGACCGGCCTGATCTCCGGCTCCTCGATCGCCAACGTGGTGACCACCGGCACCTTCACCGTGCCGATGATGAAGCGCGTCGGCTTCCCCGCCGAGAAGGCCGGGGCGGTGGAGGTGGCGTCCTCGGTCAACGGCCAGATCATGCCGCCGGTGATGGGCGCCGCGGCCTTCCTGATGGTCGAGTACGTCGGCATCTCCTACGTGGACGTGATCAAGCACGCCTTCCTGCCGGCGCTGATCTCCTATATCGCGCTGGTCTACATCGTCCACCTGGAGGCCCTCAAGGCCAACATGCAGGGCCTTCAGAGCAGCAATCCGCCGAAGCCGCTGGTGCGCAAGGCGGTGGGCTTCCTGGCCGGTCTGCTGCTGATGATGATCACCGCACTGGTGGTCTACTACGGCCTGGGCTGGCTCAAGCCGGTGCTCGGCGATGCCACCCCCTGGGTGGTGGCCGTGGCCCTGGCGGCGGTCTACGTGAGCCTGCTCAAGGTGGCCTCGCGCTATCCGGAACTGGAGCTCGACGACCCCGACGAGCCGGTCTACAAGCTGCCCCAGACCCGGCCCACGGTGATGGTCGGCCTGCAGTACATCCTGCCGGTGATCGTGCTGATCTGGTGCCTGATGGTGGAACGCCTGTCACCGGGGCTGTCGGCCTTCTGGGCCACGGTGTTCATGGTCTTCATCATGATCACCCAGCGCCCGATCACGGCCATGTTCCGCCACCGCAGCAATCTGGCGGCGGACGTTCGCGAGGGCTTCCATGACCTCTGGGAAGGCCTGGTCGGCGGTGCCCGCAACATGATCGGCATCGGCATCGCCACCGCCACGGCGGGCATCATCGTCGGCGCGGTGTCCCAGACCGGCGTGGGCCTGGTGCTGGCCGACGTGGTGGAGATCCTCTCCATGGGCAATCTGCTGCTGATCCTGCTGCTCACCGCGGTGCTCAGCCTGATCCTCGGCATGGGCCTGCCCACCACCGCCAACTACATCGTGGTGTCGGCGCTGCTGGCGCCGGTGATCGTGCAGCTCGGCGAGCAGAACGGCCTGCTGGTGCCGCTGATCGCGGTGCACCTGTTCGTGTTCTACTTCGGCATCATGGCCGACGTGACGCCGCCGGTGGGGCTGGCCTCGTTCGCCGCGGCCGCGGTGTCCGGGGGCGACCCGATCCGCACCGGTTTCCAGGCGTTCTACTACAGCCTGCGTACCGCGGCGCTGCCGTTCCTGTTCATCTTCAACACCGACCTGCTGCTGATCGATGTCTCGCTGCTCCAGGGCATCCTGATCTTCGTGGTGGCGACGGTGGCGATGCTGATCTTCGCCGCGGCGACCCAGGGCTTCATGGTTGCCCGCAATCGCTGGTACGAGTCGCTGCTGCTGCTGCTGGTCGCCTTCACGCTGTTCCGCCCGGGCTTCTGGATGGACATGATCCATGATCCCTACCAGGACGTGCCGCCGGCGCAGTTCGTCGAGGCGCTGGGCAACGCGGACCCCGATTCCTCGCTGCGGATCCAGATCAGCGGCCTGGACGCCTACGGCGATCCGATGACCACCTACATGACCCTGCCGGTGCCGGACGGCGAGACCGGCGAGGATCGGCTGTCGAACCTGGGGCTGATGCTCAACGTCGAGGACGATCGTGCCGTGGTCGACATGGTGACCTACGGCAGCGAGGCGGCGAAGCTCGGCTTCGACTTCGACCAGGAGATCATCCAGGTGCAGGCGCCGGTGGATCGCTGGACCAAGGAGTGGATGTGGATTCCCGCCTTCCTGGTGCTGGCCCTGGTGGTGATGCTGCAGCGACGGCGCCGCGATCACGGCGGCAAGCCGGTCTCTGCCTGATGGAGGTGACCCATGTATAGCAAGATCCTGTTGCCGGTGGACCTCAACGAGGAGTCCTCCTGGACCAAGGCGCTGCCGACGGCGCTGGCGCTGTGCAAGAGCTTCGGTGCCTCGCTGCACGTGGTAACGGTGTTGCCGGACTATCGCATGCCGCTGGTGGGGGCCTATTTCCCCGAGAACTTCGCCGCCAAGGCCCATGAGGAGGTGACCAAGGCGCAGCACGAGTTCATTCAGCAGCACGTGCCGGATGATGTTCAGGTTCAGAGCGTGATCGTCGACGGCTCGCCCTGGGAGGCGATCATCAAGGCGGCCAAGAAGCTCGAGGTCGACCTGATCGTGATGGCGTCCCACAACAAGCGCAAGTTCGCCGATTACGTGCTGGGCCCCAACGCCGAGCACGTGGTGCACCACAGCAAGATGTCGGTGATGATCGTGCGCTGACGCCCGCGCCCGGCGCCCGCGACGCCCACGTCCCCGCCCGGGGGCGTGGGCGTCGTCGTTTCACCGCTCGGGTTTTGCCATCCGGCGGCATGATCCGAATCACGGCGGGGGCGCGGGGGAACGGCTAGAGTAACCAGTGACGGGGCGTGATGCCGGGCCTGGAATCGCTGGCGACCGCCCGTCCTGCCCGGCGAGTCCGGGACTTCAGCGTCGGCAAACGGGGGTGTCACCATGTGTGCAGCAGCCACGAAGAGCGGCGGTAAGGAGGGTTCTCGGGTGCGAATCCGCATTCGGTCGGTCGGCATGGACAAGCCGCGAATCTGGCTGGCCGAAGGCGTCGCGGACTTTCGACGCGCCACGGCGGTCAGCCTGGCCTACGGGCTGTTCTGGGTGGGGCTGAGCATCGCCATCACCGCCGGGGCCTTCGTGCTGGGGCTATGGCACTGGCTGCTGCCGCTGATCGCCGGCTTCATGTTCCTTGGCCCGCTGGTGGCGGTGGGCTCCTACGGCATCAGCCGGTCGCTGGAGGCCGGGCGCGAGCCGACCCTCGGCGACGCCTTCGGGGCCTGGACCGGCCATGTCGGATCGCTGGCGATGATGGGCGTGATGATGATGATCTTCTTCCTCGCCTGGATTCGTCTCGCCACCCTGCTGTTCGCGCTGTTCTTCGGCCTCGGCGCGCCCGACCCGGCGACCCTCTATGCGACGCTGCTGACCACCCCGGAGGGGCTCGGCATGCTGGCCGTGGGCACGGCGGTCGGGGCGCTGCTGGCCTTCGGCGCCTTCGCCATCAGCGTGGTGGCGATTCCGACCCTGATGGATCAGGACCTGACCTTCATGGAGGGCATCGAGGCCAGCATCCGTGCGGTGGCCTCCAACCTGCGCCCGATGATGCTGTGGGCCGCCATCATCACCGGCTGCGTGATGGTCGGCGTGGCCACCTTCTACATCGGCCTGGCGCTGATCCTGCCGGTGCTCGGCCATGCCAGCTGGCATGCCTACGAGGACCTGGTACGGATCGAGCTCGTGGAGGGGGACGAGGCGGCCTGACGCCGCGCGTGCCCGGGGCAGGGCGTGCCGGGGCGGGGTGGGTGCCGGCGCCTGACGGCGTGGCGGGATTCGCGTAATCTTGGCGCCGAGACCGTAAAACCGGAGCCCCGACATGCGCCTTCGACGCCTGCTGCCATTGATCCTGGCCCTATCCTGGAGCCTGGTGGCGACCGCCGCCGAATCCCTGCCCGAGCCCGAGGGGGGCGTGATGCTGACCGTCAGCGGTGACATCTCGCGCACCAACGGCGACGGCGAGGCGCGCTTCGACCGGGCCATGCTCGAGGCGCTGCCGTCGCGCACCATCGAGACCCATACTCCCTGGCACGAGGACTCGGCCCGCTACGCGGGGCCGCTGGGCGAGGCGCTTCTCGAGGCGGTGGGGGCCCGGGGCGACGAGGCCCGGGTGATGGCGCTCAACGGCTTCGAGGCTGAGGTGCCGGTCAGCGACTTCAGCCGCTACGGCGTCATCCTGGCGATGACGCGTGACGGCGAACCCATGCCGATCCGCCGCCTGGGCCCGCTGTTCGTGCTCTATCCCTTCGATGAACGCCCCGAACTGCGCAACGAGGAAATCCGCTTTCGCTCGGTCTGGCAGGTGGCGCGCATCGAGATCCACTGACCGACGAGGAGCCGCCCGGTGCGCCATTCTCCGCTGCGCCTGAAGCTCGGCGTCGTCGCGGCCCTGCTGCTGTTCGTCGCCGCCATCCTGATGGTCGGGCTGGTCGCCTGGCGCCAGGACAGCCTGGTGTGGCGGGTCGGCGGCGACACCGTCTGGCACGCCTACAAGCTGGATCGTGACGCCGTCGAGCTGCGCAGCTACCTGGCCCTGAGCGACGCCGATCCCGAGGCGCTCGATGAAGCGCGACTGCGCTTCGAGCTGCTCTACAGCCGGCTGATGCTGCTGCGCGGCGGCAAGATCGCCGCGCTGATCGAGCGCATTCCCGCCTCCGACCGCCTGGTCGACGAGATCGAGCAGCAGCTGCAGGCACTGGATACGCGGCTGCAGGTCCTCGACGCCCTGGGGCCCGTCGCGCGTCAGGACCTGATCGAACACCTGGGCCGTATCAGTCAGCCCGCCGAACGCCTGATCATCACCCTCAACAGCCACCTGGCGAGCGTGTCGACCCACGAGCGCGATCGCCTGCAGTGGCTCTATGGCCTGCTGCTGGCGCTGATCCTGGGCATGAGCGTGGCGGCGATGCTGGTGGTCGCCTTCCTGATCCGCGAGGCCCGCGACAACGCCGCCGCGCGCCGCGCGCTGGAATCGCTCAGCCGCGAGCTGGAGGCCACAGCCCGGCGCGCCGAGTCGGCCAGCCAGGCCAAGTCGGAGTTCCTGGCCACCGTCAGCCACGAGATCCGCACCCCGCTCAACGGCGTGATCGGCATGAGCGACCTGCTGGTGGAGCAGCCGCTGCCCGAGCGTGCCCGCCACTACGCCGATACCATCCACGAGAGCGCCGGTCGCCTGATGGAGCTGATCAACGACATCCTGGACTTCTCCAAGATCGAGGCCGGCCGTCTGGAGCTCGAGCATCGCGCCCTGGCCCTGTCCGAGCTCGTCGAGGGCGCGGTCTCGCTGTTCCGCCCCCACGCCGAGGCTCGGGGCCTGCGGCTCGAGTGTGGCCTCGATACGACGCTGCCGGCCCATGTCATCAGCGATGCCGGACGGCTGCGCCAGGTGCTGCTGAACCTGCTGTCCAACGCCGTGAAGTTCACCGATAGCGGCGCGGTGCGCGTGGAGGCGAAACGTGACGACGAGGGGCGGCTGTGTTTCGCGGTGAGCGATACCGGCTGCGGCATCACGGCCGAACAGCAGGCACGCCTGTTCGAACCCTTTCGCCAGGGCGATCCCGGCACGGCGCGTCGCTTCGGCGGCAGCGGCCTGGGGTTGGCGATCAGCAAGCGGCTGGTCGAGGCGCTCGGCGGCGAGATCGGCATCGACAGCCGGCCGGGCGAGGGCAGCCGCTGCTGGTTCCGGGTGCCGCTGATCGAGGCGGACGCCCCGTCGGACGCGCCGGCGTCCGCGCGGCCCATGGACACCGCCTCGCTGTGCGACGCCCGCCTGCTGGTGGTCGAGGACAACCCGGTCAATCAGCAAGTGGCAATGGCCATGCTCACCAAGCTCGGCTGTCGTGCCAGCCTGGCGAGCTCCGGCGCCGAGGCCCTGGCCAGCATCGACCGGGAGCGCTTCGACCTGGTGTTCATGGACGTGCAGATGCCGGACATGGACGGCCTGGAGGTCACCCGGCGCATCCGCTCCCGCGGCGGCTGGCTGGCCGACATGCCGATCGTGGCGATGACCGCGGGCGGCCCGCTGGGCGATCAGGCGCGCTGCCTGGCGGCGGGCATGAACGGCTATCTGGCCAAGCCGCTGCTGCAGGCCTCGCTGCTCAAGGTGCTGCATCGTCACCTGGCCTGCCGCGATGGCCGGCCGCGGCCGGCCATGCCGGCGCCCGACGCCGCGCCCGCCACGGCGGAGCCGACCCTGGACGACGAAGTGATGGCGGCGCTGCGCGACAGCCTGGACGCCGAGGCCCTGGCGACGCTGGTGGCGCGCTATCGTCAGGACGCCGCGGACCGTCTCGCGGCGCTGGCCGTGGCGTTCGAGGCCGGCGAAGCGGAGCGGGTGCAGCATCTGGCCCATCAGCTCAAGGGCGAGTCCGCCACCCTCGGCGCCGTGCGGGTCGCGGCGCTGGCCGCGCGGCTGGAGCATGCCGCCCGCGACGCCACCCTGGACGGCGAGGACGCCGCCCTGGCCGCGCTGCGCCAGCGGCTGGACGAGGCCCTGGCGGCACTCGACGGCGAGGTCGCGGCGACCTGAGGCCGGCCTCATCGCCACGAGCGGGCCGGGCCTCATGCCATCCGCGCATTGTGGGCCGGGGCGGCGCCCGCCTACACTGCGCCCATCCCGTCCTCGCGAGGCTGCCATGTTCGACGCCCCCGGTTCTTCTTCCCCGACGGCCTCGCCGCGCACGGCCGCCAGCGACAGCCTCGACCCCGAGCGGGCCGCCGCCGAGCTGGCCGAGGCGCTGGCCGGCCCCGGGCTCGGCTTCGTGCTGTTCTTCTGCAGCGCCGACTACCCCCTGGCGGCGCTCGGCGAGGCGCTGGAGCGAGCCTTCGCCCCCGTGCCCCTGGCCGGCTGCACCACCGCCGGCGAGATCACCCCGGCGGGCTACGGTCGGGGCTGCATCGTGGCCATCGGCTTCGATCGCGACGACTTCGCCATCGGCTGTGCGCGGGTCGCCGATCTCGATGCCTTCGCGCTGCCCCAGGCGCAGCGGCTGGTCGACGGCCTGCTCGCCGACTGCCGGCGCCGGGCGCCCGACGCCGAGGCGCGCCCCTTCGTGTTGACCCTGCTCGACGGCCTCTCCAGTAGCGAGGAGCAGGTGCTCTCGACCCTCGAGGCCGCGCTCGGCGGCATTCCCAACTTCGGCGGCTCGGCCGGCGACGACAACCGCCTGAGCCACACCTACGTCTACGCCGAGGGCGGCTTCCACGACGCCTCGGCGGTGGTGGTCATGATCGCCAGCCGCCGGCCCTTCGAGGTCTTCACCACCCATCATCTGCGCCCTCGCCGGGAGAAGCTGGTGGTCACCGCGGTGGACCGCGAGCGGCGTCGGGTGCTGGAGCTCAACGCCGCGCCCGCCGCCGAGGAATACGCGCGCCTGGTGGGGCGGCCGGTGGCGGCGCTGGACGCCGGCGTGTTCGCCCGCCACCCGTTGGCGGTGCGCATCGGCGAGGACCACTACGTGCGCTCGATCCAGCGGGTCGACGATGACGGCGGGCTGCGCTTCTACTGTGCGGTGGAGAACGGCATCGTGCTCACCGCCATGCAGCCGGCGCCGATGCTCGAGGAGCTGGCCGGGGTGCTGGACGGCCTGGGGCGTCGCCTCGGCCCACCGGCACTGATCCTCGGCTGCGACTGCTTCCTGCGGCGCCTGGAGCTGGAGGCCCTGGGCCGGGTCGAGGACGCCTCGCGGCTGCTGGCCGAGGCCCGGGTGGTGGGTTTCAACACCTACGGCGAGCAGCACCAGGGGCGGCACATCAACCAGACCTTCACAGGGGTGGCGATTGGATCTCGGGGCTGAGCGGCCAGACATCGAGCCCGACACCGAGCGCGAGCGGGCGCTGGTGGAGGAGAACGCGCGGCTGCGGCGCATCTGCGGTGCGCTGATCGAGCGGGTGGAATCCGCCGGCATGGCCGACGGCGCGCCCTACGGCGCCTTCGAGCGCGCCGTGCTGCTCGCCGAGCAGGTGCGCGAGCGCACCGACAGCCTGCATCGCACCCTCGAGGCGCTGGAGGAGGCCCGGGCCGAGGCCGAGGCGGCCAACCGCTCCAAGACCCGCTTCCTGGCCGCCGTGAGCCACGACCTGCTGCAGCCGCTCAACGCCGCACGGCTGTTCGCCAGCGCCCTGGAGGACCAGGCGCTGCCCGAGGCGGCGGCGCGTCAGGTCGGCCATATCGGCCGCTCGCTCAGGGACGTGGAGTCGCTGCTCGGCACCCTGGTGGACATCTCGAGGCTGGACGCGGGCGTGCTGACCCCGGACATCGCGGCCTTCCCGGTGGCCGAGCTGCTCGACGTGATCGCCGAGGAATTCCGCCAGCTGGCCGGCGCCCGCGGGCTCGAGTTCCGCTACGTGCCGAGCGAGGCGGTGGTCAGCTCCGATCTGGCGCTGCTGGCCCGGGTGGTGCGCAACTTCCTGACCAACGCGGTGCGTTACACCGAGCGCGGCCGGCTGCTGCTGGGCTGCCGGCGCCGCCCCGATGGGCTCGAGATCCTGGTCGGCGATACCGGGCCCGGCATCGATGAGGCCCAGCAGCAGGCGATCTTCCTCGAGTTCCGTCGCGCCGTGACCGAGCCGGCCGAGGGCGATCGCGGCCTGGGGCTGGGGCTCGCCATCGTCGATCGCATCGCCACCATGCTCGACCATCCGCTGCACCTGGCCTCGCGGCCGGGGCGCGGGGCGCTGTTCTCGATCCGGGTGCCCTACGGCCGGCGCATCGAGACGCCGCCGGCGGAGGCGCCGCAGGGCATGCATGATCTGTCCGGGGCGCGAATCTGGGTGCTCGATGACGACCCGGCGATCCTCGAGGGCATGGCGGCGCTGCTGGAGGGTTGGGGCTGCCGGGTGCGCTGCGCGGCCACGCCGGCGGCGCTGGAGGCGGTGAGCCGCCGCGAGCGTGCCGATCTGCTGCTGGTCGACTATCACCTGGCGCCGGGCGGCCCCGACGGGCTCAGCGTGGCGGACCGGCTGCGCCGGAGGCATCCCAGGCTCGGTGTGGTGGTGATCACCGCCAGCCATGACGGCGAGCTCAAGCAGCGGGCGAGGGAGCGCGGCTACGACTGCCTGCTCAAGCCGGTGAAGCCGCTGCGGCTGAGGCTGTTGATCGCGAATCGGCTGGAGGCGGGCAGCGCCTAGGCGTTCCAGACATCGCCTAGTCGTGGTGCCGGGCCGCGGGCGACAGGCGCGCCAGCCGGGCGGCCAGCTCGCCCTGGTCGGCGGCCAGGATGGCCTGCACCCGGCTGCCGACGTTGAGCTTGCGCAGGATCGCCGAGACGTGGGTCTTGACCGTGGTCTCGGCGATGTCGAGGTCACGGGCGATCACCTTGTTGGCGTCGCCCCGGGCGAGGCGGGCGAGCACCTCGAGCTGCTTGTCGGTGAGGCTGTCCAGCGGCGAGGGCGCATTCGGGGCGGCGGGCGTGGCGAAGGCGTCGTGATCGTCCGCGGTCGGGGCCGGCGGTCGGCGCATGATGTCCGGCGGCAGGTAGATCTGGCCGCTCAGCACCTGACGCAGGGCCTCGAGCATCGCGCGCCGCGGCGTCGACTTGGGAATGTAGCCCACCGCGCCCAGGGCGATGGACTCGAGGATCAGGTTGCGTTCGCGCTCGGCGGAGACCACCACCACCGGCAGCGCCGGGCAGGCCTCGCGCAGCCGTTCCAGGCCGGCCAGCCCCGCGGCGTCGGGCAGGCCCAGATCGAGCAGCAGCAGGTCGATGTCCTCCTCTTCCTCGGCGATGCCCTTGAGGGCGTCGTCGAGGCTGCCGGCCTCGAGCAGCCGGCAGCTGGGCAGGCCGGCGCGGATCGCCGCGCCGATCGCCTCGCGAAACAGCGGGTGGTCGTCGGCCACCATCAGGGTATTCATTCGGGACTCCTTGGATCGCTCGGCCGCCTGCCTGTCGTGCCTCCGGGTCTCCTACCGAAGGAGGAGGCGCTCTCCTGCCATCGCAGTATGTCTCAGACGCCGGGGCTGGCCAAGACTGGGAGGGTACTCACATAATCACAACCGCTGGAGACACGCCATGATCTTCGCCAACCCCGGCAGCCCCGAGTCCGTGGTCAGCTTCGATGCGCGCTACGGCAACTATATCGGCGGCGAGTTCGTCCCGCCGGTCAAGGGCCAGTACTTCGACAACGTCAGCCCGGTCAACGGCAAGCCGTTCTGCGAGATTCCCCGCTCCACCGCCGAGGACATCGACAAGGCGCTGGACGCCGCCCACGCCGCCGCCCCGGCCTGGGGCAAGACCTCGGCCGCCGAGCGCGGCAATATCCTGCTCAAGATCGCCGATCGCATCGAGCAGAACCTGGAAGCGCTGGCCGTGGCCGAGACCTGGGACAACGGCAAGGCGGTGCGCGAGACGCTCAATGCGGACCTGCCGCTGGCGGTGGACCACTTCCGCTATTTCGCCGGCTGCATCCGCGCCCAGGAAGGCACCGCGGCGGACATCGACGCCAACACGGTGGCCTATCACTTCCACGAGCCGCTCGGTGTGGTGGGCCAGATCATCCCCTGGAACTTCCCCATCCTGATGGCGGTGTGGAAGCTGGCGCCGGCGCTGGCCGCGGGCAACTGCGTGGTGCTCAAGCCCGCCGAGCAGACCCCGGCCTCGATCCTCAAGCTGATGGAGCTGGTCGGTGACCTGCTGCCGCCGGGCGTGGTCAACGTGGTCAACGGCTACGGCGCCGAGGCCGGCCAGGCGCTGGCCACCAGCACCCGGATCGCCAAGATCGCCTTCACCGGCTCGACCCCGGTGGGCTCGCACATCCTCAAGTGCGCCGCCGAGAACATCATCCCCTCCACCGTGGAGCTGGGCGGCAAGTCGCCGAACATCTACTTCGCCGACATCATGAACGCCGAGCCCGAGTTCATCGACAAGGCCGCCGAGGGCCTGGTGCTGGCGTTCTTCAACCAGGGCGAGGTGTGCACCTGCCCGTCGCGGGCGCTGATCCAGGAGTCGATGTACGACGCCTTCATGGCCAAGGTGATGGAGAAGGTCGCGACCATCACCCGCGGCAACCCGCTGGATACCGACGTCAAGGTCGGCGCCCAGGCCTCCCAGGAGCAGTTCGACAAGATCATGTCCTACATGGACGTCGCCCGCGAGGAGGGTGCCGAGTTCCTGACCGGCGGCGACAAGGAGCGCTTCGATCCGGCCTATGACAGCGGCTATTACATCCAGCCGACCCTGCTCAAGGGCCACAACAAGATGCGCGTCTTCCAGGAGGAGATCTTCGGCCCGGTGGTCGCGGTGACCACCTTCAAGGACGAGGAGGAGGCGCTGGCCATCGCCAACGACACCGAGTTCGGCCTCGGCGCCGGGGTCTGGAGTCGCGACATGAACGTGGCCTTCCGCATGGGCCGCGGCATCCAGGCCGGCCGGGTGTGGACCAACTGCTACCACCAGTATCCGGCCCACGCCGCCTTCGGCGGCTACAAGAAGTCCGGCGTCGGCCGCGAGACCCACAAGGTCGCCCTCGAGCACTATCAGCAGACCAAGAACCTGCTGGTCAGCTACGACATCAATCCGCTGGGTTTCTTCTAGGCCCCCGGCGGCCGATCGCCGCGCCCGCGACATGGCGCCGTGATGACGGCAGGTCCCGCCCCGGGCGCAGCCCCGGGGCACTCCCCCCTGACGCAGTCCGCCGCCCGATGGCGGCGGGCATCCCCCGTCCAGCAGGACAACGATAGACCGTGAACGCCGCCGTGGGGCGGGTCGTCAGCGGACCCCGAACGAGGCGGGGCGCGACTCGGGTCGCGCCCCGCTTTTTTTGGCCCCGTGCTGGCTCGGGCGAGGGCTTTTCGGCCTCGGGGCAGCGGCGTCAGGGAGACGCGGCCGCCTGCCAGGCCTGGGTGCCCCACAGCGGCACGCTGCTCAGGGCGTGCTTGAAGCTGCCGCTGCTCTCCTTGGTGGTGTAGGCCAGGTACAGCAGCGACTGGCTCTCGGCATCAAAGATGCGGCGCAGCTTCAGGCTCTTGAACAGCACGCTCTGGGAGCGGCGGTAGAGCAGCTCGCCGGACGGCGAGGTATCGATGTCGGTGAGCATGTCCGCGGTGATCGGTCCGGTCTGGCGGCAGGCCAGGCTGGTGTCGGACGGATCGGCCAGGTCCAGGTCGGCGTCGATGTTGCTGAGATGGCAGGTCACGCCGGGAATCTTGGGATCGACGAGGCTCTCGATCTTGATGTCCTTGGTGGTGAACAGGCCCAGCGAGACGTCGCCGACCTCGTTGTCGTTGCCGCAGCCGGCGAGCCCCGCCAGGAGCAGGCCGATCAGGGGGGTACGCAGTGTCAACACGTCGGTCTCCCGTCAGGTCTGGTCGCCGAACTGGCTCAGGTCCAGGGGGTGGCTGTGGCCGAGCCACATGGCGCCCTGGGTGTGATCGAAGAGATCGTCGTCGGTGCCGAGGTGGACCAGCACGTCCAGCGAGCCGCGGTTCAGCGCCAGCCAGGGGATGAAGGCACCGAAGGTCTCGGGGGCGAAGGAGAGCTGGCAGCTCCACAGCGGATGGGGCCCCACCGGCCGCTCGTGGAAGCGCCCGACGCGGATCTCGAAGCGCGCGGCGGCGACCTCGGCGATGCGGCGCGCCTCGGCCAGGCCGGCGGCGTCGCGGTAGTAGAGGTGGGCGTGGTAGTAGCGGATGCGGGTCGGGTCGGTGAGGGGCGGGGTGTCGCTCATGACGGTCTCCTGGCTGGGCACCGTCAGGGTAACCGTTGCGGGATGGCAGCGCGAGGCGGCTCTACCTGACGTAGGGCCGGGTCGGGCGCGGGCGTCATCGACCGCGCTCCTGTGGGTGGGCCACACACGACGACGGCGACCCGAGGGTCGCCGTCGTCAGGGCACGGAGCGTCAGGCTCAGGCCGGATTGAGATCCTGGGGCGGCTCGCCCACGGAGCCCGGCATCGCCTGGACGTTGGCGTTTTCCTGACCGGCGCGGGCCAGGAAGTAGATGTGGCTCTCGTACTCGGTGACCACGTTGTGGATCACCTGGGCGCGGCTGTAGCCGTTGAGATCCTGCTCCAGACCGCCCTCGTTGAGGTAGACGTCGAAGCGCACGTAGTAGTCGTCGTCCACCGGCAGGAAGCTCGGGGTGCGCAGGCGGTGGGCCCGCACCTGGTAGACGAAGCTGGCGGCGTCGTCGAAGTCCACCTGCAGGGTCAGCTGACGCAACGGTTCGCCCTCGACCTCTTCCTCGGTCACCGTGGCCGGCTGGCCGCGACGCTCGAGCTCCTCGGCGAACTGGTTCAGCGCCGGCCGGATGGCGTGCTCGAGGGTGGCGGCGGCACCGGCGCGGTTGGAGGTGTCCAGCGCCCGGTCGAGGCGCTCGCGCCAGTCGCCCTGGATGCCGGTGCCGCCGAGCTGGCGACGGGTGTCGGCCTTGGTGCACTCCAGCTTCAGGGCGCGGCTCATGCCGGCCATGATGGCGAAGATCACCAGCGAGAAGGGCAGGGCGGTGATCACCACCGCGCTCTGCAGCGCCGAGAGGCCGCCGGCCATCAGCAGGGCCACGGTCACCAGGCCGATGGTGGCCGACCAGAACACGCGCAGGCGGATCGGGGCGTCGTGGTTCACGTCCGACAGGATGGAGGTGAAGTTCGCCAGCACCAGCGCGCCGGAGTCGGCGGAGGTGACGAAGAACACGATGCCGAGGATGGTCACCACCGAGGCGGTGATGCCGATGTAGGGATACTGCTCGAGGAAGGTGTAGATGGTGGTCTGAGGCGCGTTCAGCGCCTGCTCGCCCAGTTCGACGAGGCCCTGGTTGGCGACCATCTCGATGCCGCTGTTACCGAAGATCGACATCCAGGCCATCATGAAGCCGAGCGGCAGCAGCAGGGCGCCCAGCACGAACTCGCGGATGGTGCGGCCGCGCGAGATGCGGGCCAGGAACAGGCCGACGAAGGGCGTCCAGGCGATCCACCAGCCCCAGAAGAAGATGGTCCACCAGCCCTTCCACTGTTGGGCATCCTCGCCGGCGAAGGCGTAGGTGTCGAAGCTCTTGCCGACAAAGCCGCTCAGGTAGTCGCCGGCGTTGAGCACCATGGCGTCGAGCAGGTGCAGGGTGTTGCCGGCGAACAGCACGAACAGCAGCAGCGCCACGGCCAGCGCCATGTTGAATTCGGACAGCCGGCGGATGCCCTTCTCGACCCCGGTGATCACCGAGATGGTGGCCAGGATCATCACCAGTACGATCAGCACCACTTGAGTCGTCAGGCTCTCGGGCACGCCGAACATGAAGGTCAGGCCGTAGTTCAGCTGCATCACGCCGATGCCGAGGCTGGTGGCGATGCCGAACACGGTAGAGATCACCGCGGTGATGTCCACGGCGTTGCCAATCGGGCCGTTGATGCGCTTGCCGAGCAGCGGGTAGAGGGCGCTGCGGATGGCCAGCGGCAGGCGATGACGATAGCTGAAGTACGCCAGCGCCATGCCCATCAGCACGTACATGCCCCAGCCGGACAGGCCCCAGTGGAGGAAGGTCTGAGGCACGGCGGCGCGCATGGCCGCGGCGCTCTCCGGCGCCATGTCCGGCGGCGCCAGGTAGTGCGACAGCGGCTCGGCCACGCAGAAGAACAGCAGGTCGATGCCGATGCCCGCGGCGAACAGCATCGAGGCCCAGGACAGCAACGAGAACTCGGGCCGGGCGTGGTCCGGGCCGAGTCGGATGTTGCCGACGCGGGAGCAGCCGATGGCGATCACAAACACCAGGTAGACCACGGCGGCCAGCAGGTAGTACCAGCCGAAGGTGTCGCTCACCCAGGCCAGGGCGGCGTCGAAAAAGGCGCCGGCCTCCTCGGTGAACGTCATGGTCAGCACCAGGAAGATCAGGATGCCTGCCACGCTGCCGTGAAAGACGGTGCGATTGATGCGATCTCGTCGCTCGGGATGGGCGGTGTTATCCGACATTCGCAAATGACTCCTGTCGCAGGGCGACTTCTTTTTTTGAATGAACGTTCAAATAAAATACGCACATCCCCCGGCGCCTGCAACAGCAAGGCGCCCAAGGCGAAGTATTCTTTATCTTCCGGGCACGAAAACGCCCGACCAGTGGCCGGGCGTGGGTGGAGTATAACGTTTTGAAGTTAAGGCGTTATTCGGCAGCCTGCTCGTCCTGATCGGGACCGCCGTGCGGGCCCGGCTTGCCGTGATGGCCGCGCTCGCCACGATGGCCGTGACCGTCATGGGGCGGGCGCATGGCCTGCTCCAGCTCGCCGATCTGTTCCTCGCTCAGCAGCTCGGCCAAGGCATCGTGGTGCTGGTCGCGCATCGCCTTCCAGGCCTGGCGGCGTTCGTCGCGGGAGTCGAACGACTGGGCCTTCAGCGCCTGGGCATCCTCCATGAAGGCGTGGCGCAGCTCGTCCAGCGACTGGCGGGTCTCGTCGTCGAGGTCCCAGCCGTCGACCACCGCGTCGATGCGTGCCTCGATGGCGTCTCGCCGCTCGGCGCGATGCTCCTGGTGAATCTCCTGGCGGGCCTCGTCCAGCGCGGCGCGCTGCTCATCGTCGAGGATCTCGTCGATCTGCTCGCGGTAGTCGTGGCGCAGTTCGCGCATGGCCTCGCGATGTTCCTGCTCGGCCTCTGCGAGCTCGTCACGGGTCTCGGCGTCGATGCCGGCGCGGTCGAACAGTGCCTCGTGCTGCTCGGCGTGGACGCCGTTCGGCTGGGGCTGGCCATGGGGGCCGCCCTGGCCGGCGTTGGCAGTGAACGCCAGCGGCGCGATGGCGGCGGCGAGCAGGGCGGGGGCGAACAGCGTGCGGGTCAGGTTGGTCTTTTTCATCTCGGGCAATCCTCTTTGGCCGCGAATGGACGCCTTCACTGTCGCCCTTGGGCGTGCAAGCGATTTGCAGTCAGCGTGCAAACATCGAGGACGCTGCCCGGGAATCATTCCTCCGGCTGGTACTTGTAGCCCACGCCGTAGACCGAGCGGATGATCTCGCGCTCGGGCCAGACCTCGGCGATCTTCTTGCGCAGCTTCTTGACGTGGCTGTCCACGGTGCGCTCGGAGACGATGCGATGGTCGCGGTACATGTGATCCATCAGCTGCTCGCGGGAGAAGATGCGCCCCGGGGAGTGCATCATCACCCGCAGCAGCTGGAACTCCACCGCGGTCAGCGCCAGGTCGTGGCCGTCGGCCAGCGCCCGCCAGCCCTCGTCGTCGAGGCTCAGCTGGGCCTCCTCCGGTGCCTCCTCCGGCGCCGCGGTGGCGGCGCGGCTGCGGCGCAGCACGGCCCGGGCCCGGGCCACCACCTCGCGGGGGCTGAACGGCTTGCAGATGTAGTCGTCGGCACCGAGCTCCAGGCCCAGCAGGCGGTCGACCTCCTCGACCCGGGCGGTGAGCATGATGATCGCTACCCCGGGCCAGCGCTGGCGGATCTCGCGGCACAGGGTCAGGCCGTCGGTGCCGGGCAGCATGAGGTCCAGCAGCACCAGCTCGGGCAGCGCCTCGCGCTCCTCCAGCCAGGGCATCACGGCGTCGCCGTGCTCCAGGTGATGCGGCGCGAAGCCGCTGCCCGTCAGGTAGTCGGCCACCAGGCGGGCGATCTTGGGTTCGTCCTCGACGATCAGGACGGTATCGGTCGCGAGTTCCGTTGTGCTCATGCGTCTTCCTCCCTGAGCTGATGATCGGCGATGGCGGGGAAGGTCAGGGTCCAGCATAGCCCGTCGAGCGACGAGGCACTGGGGGTCATCTCGGCGCCGTGGGCGCGCGCCAGGGCCATGGCGATGGAGAGGCCCAGGCCGCTGCCGCCGCTGGCGCGATTGCGCGAGCCCTCGACCCGGTAGAGGCGCTCGGTGAGCCGCGGCATCTCCGCCTCGGGCACGCCGGGCGCGCTGTCTTCCCAGCACAGCCGGTAATGGTCGCCTGTTTGCGTGAGTGTGACCCGCAGCCGTCCTGGCGTGTGGGTATAGGCGCAGGTGTTGTCGAGCAGGTTCGTCCACAGCTGGCGCAGGCGCTGGGTGTCGCCGCGGATCCAGGCCGGGCCTTCGATGTCGGTCTCGAGCGTGATGTCGGCATCATGCAGCCAGGTGCCGGCCTCGGCGAGGCGATCGCCCAGGCTGGCGGCCAGGTCCAGCGGTGCCAGTTGCACCTCCAGGGCACCGGCATCGCTCTGGGACAGCAGCCGCAGGTCGGCCACCAGGCGCTCCAGCTGGTCGACTTCCTGGCCCAGCGAGCCGAGGCTGTCCAGATCCAGTGGGCGGATGCCGTCCTGCATCGCCTCGATCTCGCCGCGCAGCACGGCGAGGGGGGTGCGCAGCTCGTGGGCGATGTCCGAGACCCAGCGGCTGCGCGCCTCGCGGCTGGCCTCGAGGGTGGCCGCCAGCACGTTGAAGTCCCGCGCCAGGCTCGATAGCTCGTCGCGGCCGCGCTCGGGCAGGCGGATGCTGTAGTCGCCCTCGGTGAGCCGGCGGGTGGCCAGCGTCATGCCGCGGGCGCGGCGCCCCAGCCACCAGGACAGCCCGCCGGCGAGCAGCAGCGAGGCCAGCCCCAGGGCGGCGACGATGATCGCCAGGTTGCGCTGCTGCTGCGTGAGGAAGAGGCGGTCCATGCGCGCCATCAGCTGCTGCGGCGGGCGGTAGCCCAGAGTGCCGACGCGTTCGCCGTCGCTGACGATGGGCAGCCAGCGCAGCTCCGCGGCCTCCAGGTCGTTGTCCGGCGGCAGGCCGATCACCGGCAGGCCGTTGGCGTCATGGAGCACGAAGTCCTTGGGATCGCCCAGGCGGCTCTCGAGCCCCTCCGGCGGTGCCTCGCCGGGCCAAAGCTGGCGCCGCACCAGATGGTGCCAGGCCCGCGGCGACTGCCGCAGCCACTGCCAGTCGCCGCGCCGGGCCCACTCGTCGGCGAGCCCGGTGGCCAGGGTCTCGGCGCGATGGGTCTGGGTGCGGTTCAGGTACTCGATGAAGCCCTGGTCGAGGCTTCTCGACACGGCGATGAAGACCAGTCCCGAGATGGCGACGTTGACGATCAGGATGATCGCGAACAGCTTGACGCCGAGTCGGGACACGGCCGGGTTCAGGGCGTGGCGAAGGGACATGGCACGGGCTCTCGGCTGAACGGGCAAAGTGTCCTAGCGTAGCGCACCGGGTCACCGGGAGGATGCAATTCCGGTGCAAGTCCGCTCAGGGGCAGCTTTCGCCGATCAGCAACTCGGTGCCGAGCAGGCGGGACGCTTCCGGCTCCAGCCCCAGCACCATGCGTGCCGCGATGCGGCCCTTCTCGACGCTGTCCTGACGCACGGTGGTCAGGCACGGAGCCCGATACTGGCCCTCGGCGATGCCGTCGAAGCCGGTGATGCGCAGGTCCTCGGGCACCCGCAGGCCTCGCCGCTCGGCCAGGGTCAGTACCGTCAGGGCGATGCGGTCGGACATGCACATCAGCAGGTCGGGGCGCTCCTCGTCGGGAAGATCGAGGATTCCCTCGATCACCGGCGTACAGACCTCGTGGGTGTTCTCCTCCACGTTCCACATCGGCACCGCCGTGGTGTCGATCCCGTGCTCGTCGAAGGCTCGATAGAAGCCGTCCAGGCGAGCGCGGGTGATGGTCTGACTGGCCGACAGCAGGGTCTGTCCGGGGCCGATGCGGCCGTTGCAGGCCTGCTCAGTGAGGCGCAGGTTGATGATGCCGGCACGACGCGGTGGCGTCCTCAGCGCATGGCAGGCGATGGCGTGTGCCGCGGGTTCGTTATCCACGTGGACGCTGGCCTGGCCCGAGATGTCGAAGTCCACCGCCACCTGGGGGTGCTGCGAGGGCAGGTCGCCGAGCAGCGAGGGACTGGGCATCAGGCCGTAGACGATGAAACCGTCGGCGATGCCCGCCGAGCCCGGTATTCGATCGTTCGTCTGTCGCCCGGATAGCAGCAGGGTGTGACCATGGGCGTCCAGTACCTCGGCGATGCCCGACAGCAGTTCGCTGGCCACGGCATCGTTGAGGCTGTAGGCCAGGCTATCGGCAAGCAGTACCGCGACGATCTGTGAGCGGCCGGTACGCAGGCTGCGGGCCTTGGCGTCGGGGCCGCGGTAGCCCAGCCGGTGGGCCTCGGCGAGGATCCGTTCTCGCAGGTCGTGAGACAGCTGGTCCGGGCGGTTGAAGGCGTTGGACACGCTGGCCGTGGACACACCGAGGTGATGGGCCAGCTCCTTCAGGGTGATGCGGCGTGACGAAGACACGGAATGGCTCGCTTCTCTGGCGGCGATACGGGGTCGCCTCTGCATCGATTTAGTTAGGAGCCTATCATAGCCGCCCATGCCGCTGATGAACAGTGACCGAGGACCGCATCATCGGCGGTATGCCCGCCCGTGCCGTGGCGCGGGCGGGCATGGTGAATGGCGCCGGATAAGAAACTACAGGATCGGCGGCGGGCAGGGTGGAGCACGCAGCGAGAGGAGGGCGTCGGAGGCCAGCGTTACAGTGTCAGCAGGAACAGGATCAGCGGTGGCGAGAGCAGCGAGAGGATAAAGCCCGAGACCACCGCCACCGGCACGCAGTTGACGCCGCCGTGCTGCTGGATCACCGGCAGGGTGAAGTCCATGGAGGTGGCGCCGCCGTAGCCGATGGCCAGCGCCGGGTGACGGCCGATCACCAGCGGGATCAGCACGAAGGCCAGCAGCTCGCGGCCCAGGTCGTTGAAGAAGGCCACGCCGCCGAGCAGCGGCCCCAGCGCGTCGCCGATCAGGATGCCCGACAGCGAGTACCAGCCGAAGCCGGCGGCCATGGCCAGGCCCTCGTTCCAGGAAAGGTCCAGCAGCGGGGCGGCGACCAGCCCGCCGATCAACGAGCTGGCCCCCAGGGTCACGGCGATGGCCAGCCCGTGGCGGTTGAGCAGGATCTGCCTGAGCGGCATGCCGGAGTTCCTGAGCTGGCAGCCGATCAGCGCCAGCAGGGCGTAGAGCACCCATTCCGACAGGCGCTCGGCCCAGGCGAAGGGCGCCTCGGCGCCGCCGAACAGAACATGGATCGCCAGGCCGAGCACGATGCCGGCGAACACCACCCCGACCAGCGCCAGCGAGCCGGCCATGGCGGCCAGCTTGCTGGTGGGCGCGCCGGCCACCGCCTGGCTCGAGTCCACGGCCAGGCGCAGCCGCCGCGACAGCCAGCCCAGGGCGACGAGGTTGAAGGCCGAGGTCACGCCGAGCAGCAGCAGCGCCTGGCCGCCCATGCGCGAGAACTGGCCGCCGAGGTCGTCGAGCCCGGCCAGGCTCACGCCCATCAGCAGCAGGATGGCGTAGATCGAGGCGCTGACGCCGCGGTTGATCGCCGCCATGACGGCGTCGCGACGCACCCGGACCAGATAGCCGAGGATCAGTGGCAGCAGGACGATCAGCAGTCCGGTGAGCATGCGAGAGTTCCTTCTCCGATGTCTTGCGCGATTCTTGCCCGTGCTGGCCGTCGGCGACGGCCAAAATCGGCCACTCTAGCAGCTTGTTGGCGCGGGGGCAGCGGCCTCAGTCGTCGCCCAGCCGGGTCAGCGACAGGCGGCTCTTGCGCTCGCCGTCGCGGTAGTAGGCCATGCCCAGCAGCAGGCCCGGGCGCCGGGCATCGAAGGTGATCTCCATGCGGCGGTCGTCCTCGTCGGGCTCGGCCAGCGCCACGCGCACCGCCTCGAAGCGACCCGTCGGCAGGGTCACGGGCGCGCGATCCAGCACCCGATAGTCGAGCCGTTCCTCGCGGCCGCGGTGGTCGCGATAGCGCAGCCGGCCCTGGTCGTCGGCGTCGTCGATGACGCGGCGGGCCAGCGCCACCAGGGCGCTCTGGCGATCGGGCAGCGGGGCCAGATCGTCCCGTTCCAGCGAGTAGGCGCGGCTGATGCCCAGCAGCGAGTAGCCGGCGGCGTAGTGCAGCGAGCTGACCCGCTCGTCGTCGAGCCGGAAGCGGCCCCATTCGTGGCCCTTGGCGCCGGGCAGGCTGGCGCGCATCTCGCTCTGCCAGTGGCCGGCCTGCTGCGACAGTCGGTGGTCGATATCGATATCCGGCCAGCCCGAGACCTCCAGGTGGTAGCGGGCGTCGAAGGGCTGGGGCGCGGTGGCGGCCAGGCTCGGCAGGGCCGTGATCAACAGCGCCAGGCCCAGCAGCCGGGCGCGGCGCGGTGGGCGAAACGTCATCGGGAATTCCTCGCGGGAAAGAACATCGGGGTGGCTCGATTGAGAGGGCGCGGCGGCCGCCGGGTTCCCCGCCGGTATTCTCGCCGGGCATGCTCGACGGTGATCTCGTTGACGCCTCGCTGGCATGGCCGCGTCATCGATGAGCGGTTAGGCTGGCGGGGCAGGCTTTCATTTTCGTCTTTCACAGGAGGTGTTGTCATGGCCAGACTGCTGCTTATCGCCGGCGACTTCGTCGAGGACTACGAGATCATGGTGCCGTTCCAGGCCCTGCAGGCCATGGGCCACCGGGTGGATGCGGTGTGCCCCGAGAAGCGCGAGGGCGACAGCATCCGCACCGCCATCCACGACTTCGAGGGCGACCAGACCTACACCGAGAAGCCGGGGCACAACTTCACCCTCAACGCCACCTTCGCCGAGGTCGCCGCCGGCGACTACGACGCGCTGGTGATTCCCGGCGGCCGGGCGCCGGAGTACCTGCGCCTGGACGAGCGGGTGCTGGAGCTGGTGCGCCACTTCTTCGACGCCGACAAGCCGGTGGCCGCCATCTGCCACGGTGCCCAGCTGCTGGCCGCCGCGGTGTCGCTGGCCGACTACCGGGTCTCGGCCTATCCCGCCTGCGCCCCGGAGGTGCACCTGGCCGGCGGCGACTACGCCGAGATCGGCATGGACGAGGCCATCGTCAGCGGCAAGCTGGTGACCGCCCCGGCCTGGCCGGCGCATCCGGCCTGGCTGGCGCGCTTCAACGAGCTGCTGTAAGGCGGCGCCGCCCCCGGCAAGGACGTCAGGGCGCCTCGTCGATCCGGCGGAAGACTGGCTGGCGCCCGGGCCGATGGATCCCGCCGGGGGAGTGCTTGAGCTTCTGCCCGGCACATGCGTCCCGCCTGCAGGACAGCTCGTCGACGCTCGGCGGGCCGATATGGCATGGCGCGCCCCTCACGGCATGACCTTGGCGCCGGCCCCGTCGAAGGCGGCACGGCAGTCGGCCACGGCCTGCGGGTCCACCGCCGCGCTGAGCGATTCGAGCAGCAGGGTCTCGAAGCCGTGCCGGCGGGCGTCGAGCACCGTGGCGCGCACGCAGACGTCCAGCGCCAGGCCGCAGACGATCACTCGGGTGACGCCGCGCTCGCGCAGGTAGTCGGCCAGGCCGGTGCCGTCGAAGGCCGAGTAGGCGTCGGCGTCGAAGGCGGTGGCCTTGCTGACGCGGAGCGTATCGGCGTCGAGGTCGAGCTCTGGGTGGAAGTCGGCGCCGGGGGTGTCCTGCACGCAGTGCACCGGCCAGGGGCCGCCGCGGTGGACGAAGCTGACATGATCGATGGGGTGCCAGTCCCGGGAGGCGACGATCGGCGCGCCGCCGGCCCGGGCGGCGGCGATCTCGGCGTTGATGCCCGGCACCAGGGCGTTGCCGCCGGCGACGGCCAGGGCGCCGCCCTCGCAGAAGTCGTTCTGCATGTCCACCACCAGCAGCGCGTCCGCGGGGCCGTAGTCCAGCTGGGCTTGCGGCATCGTTTCCTCCTTCGGGGTCGCTGACGTTCCCTTCAGCGTATGCCCCGAGGCGGCGTCCGTGTCGGGCATCAGTAACCCGCCTCGGGGTCGATGGTCTCGACGTCCTCGCCGGCATCCATGGCGCGCAGCGCCTCGGCCACCTGATCGAGCGCCTCGCCGAGCGGCGTGGGGCCGGCCATGTGCGGGGTGACCAGCACCCGCGGATGCGACCACAGCGGGCTCGATGCCGGCAGCGGCTCCTCGGGGAAGGCGTCGAGCAGCGCGCCGCGCAGCCGGCCTTCCGCCTCGCCGTCGCCCAGGGCGTCGAGCAGCGCCGCCTCGTCGATCAGGCTGCCGCGCCCCGGGTTGATCAGGCTGGCGCCCTCGGGCAGCGCGGCCAGGGCCTCGGCGTCGATGATGCCGCGAGTCGCCGGCGTGTCGGGCAGCAGCAGCACCAGGCTCTTCACCTCGGGCAGCAGTTCACGCAGGCCGTCGTCGCCGTGATGGCAGCGCACGCCGGACAGCGTCCTGGACGAGCGGCTCCAGCCGTGCACCGGGAAGCCGTCGTCGGCCAGCGCCTGCGCCACCCTGGCGCCGATGGCGCCGAGTCCCAGCACCCCCACCGGCCAGTCGGCCTTGTCGACCGGCGGACACTCGCGCCACTCGGTGCGTGCCTGCTGGCGGCGATAGCGGTCGAAGTCGCGCTGGAAGTGCAGCACGCCGTAGCGCGCGTAGTCGGCGATGGGTCCGGCCATGCCGGCGTCGCGCAGCTTGACGATGGGCACGCCCCGGGGCAGGGCGGGATTGTCGAGCAGGGCGTCGACCCCGGCGCCGAGGTTGACGATGCCCTTGAGCGCGGTGAGCTCGCCGAGCAGCGCGGCGGAGGGCTTCCAGGCCGCCAGGTAGTCGGCGCGGCGGCGCTCGTCGGCGGGGGCGGCGCTGGTGAGGATCTCGGCGTCGGGCAGGCGTTCGGCCAGGGCCTCGCGCCAGGCCTCGGCGGCGTCGGTGTGGACCAGGACTCGCATGACGTTCTCCTTCGTGTCAGTAGATGATCTGCATCGGCGGCGGTGCCTCGTCGAGCAGCGCGGCGAGGCGCGACAGGGCGCCCTCCAGGCGGTCGAGGTCCGGTTCGGCGCCGAGGCTCAGGCGGATGCGTCGCGGCGCCGGAGTTTGCTCGACCATGAAGGGCGTGGCGGTCGTGACGGTCATGCCTTCCTGCTCGGCCTGCTGCTGCAGCTCCTCGGGCCGCCAGGCCACGGGCAACGACAGCCACAGGTGCAGGCTGGAGGGGCGGGCGCTGAACTCGTGGCCGCCGAGCAGGCGGCCGGCCAGGCGCTGGCGCTCGCTCAGCCGCTGGCGCTGTTCGTCGGCCAGCTGCGCCAGGGTGCCGTCGGCGAGCCAGGCGTCGGCCAGCTCGAAGATCAGCGGAGTGGCCATCCAGGTGGTGGCGCGCATGCGCGGCAGGGTGTGGTGCAGCTGGCCGCGGGGCACGCTCAGATAGCCGGCGCGCAGCCCCGGCAGGGCGACCTTGGTCAGGCTGGTGACGTGGAAGCACAGGTGCGGCAGCCGGGCGGCCAGCGGCGTGAGCCCAGGTGGCTCGAGCAGCGCGTGGACGTCGTCCTCGATCAGCCATACACCGTGGTGGTCGAGCACCCGCGCCACGGCATCGCGTCGGGCCTCGTCCATGGTCGCCCCGGTGGGGTTGAGCTGGGTCGGGGTCAGGCACACGGCGCGCGGCCGCAGGCGCCGGCAGGCCAGGTCGAGGGCTTCGGGAATCACCCCGCGCTCGTCGATGGCCACGCCGCGCAGCTGGAAGCCCAGGGTGCGCGAGAGGGCGATCAGGCCGTGGTCGGTGAGCGCCTCGGTGAGCACCAGGTCGCCGTGCTGGACCACGGTGGAGATGGCCAGCATCAGGCCGTGTGCGGCGCCGTTGCACAGCACCCGGTCTTCGGGGCCGCCGGGCACGCCGAGGGTATCGGCCAGCCAGTCGCTGGCGCGCTCGCGCTGGTGGAGCAGGCCGGCGATGGGGCGGTTGGCGGCGATCACCTCGGGGCGCAGCTGCTCGGCCAGTGAGGCCAGGGTCTCGCGAAAGCGCAGCTGGTGGCTCGGCGTACACACCGGGTGAGCGATGGAGAGGTCGACCAGCGTGCTCTCCTGGCGCGGCTCCTGGCCGCGCAGGTAGGCCGACTCCCGGGCGTCGTCCAGGGCGTTGATCCAGGTGCCGCTGCCCACGCGAGACTGCACCAGGCCCATCTTCTCGGCCTGGGCGTAGGCCCGCGAGACGGTCTGCACGCTCACGCCCAGCGTCTCGGCCAGCCGGCGGTGGGGCGGCAGTCGAGTGCCGGGCGTGAGCTCGCCCTGGCGGATCGCCTCGGACAGCGCGCGGGCGATGGCCAGATACTTGGGGCCGCTGTCCTGAAGGAAGGGAGTCAGGTCGATTGTCATGATCCAATAAAGCCTTTGACCGTCGGCCAAGTGGGGGTGCTAGTATCGGCAGAAAGACATTGACTGAAATTGTCATGCATTGTGATGTCATCAATCATGACAATTCAAGCGGCCCCTCGCATGGCCGTCAACCGCCTTGGCGCCCCGGCATCTCCCGGCATGGAGATGGCCGGTATCGGTGACGTGATCGTTGGACGAGCGATTTCATGATTCAGGTTTCCCTCCCTTTCACTCGCGAGGAGTACGCCGGCCGACTGTGGAAGGTCCGCGCCGAGATGGCGAGCCGCGGCATCGACGTGCTGATCATCAGCGACCCCTCGAACATGGCCTGGCTGACCGGCTACGACGGCTGGTCCTTCTACGTGCACCAGTGCGTGCTGCTCGGGCTCGAAGGCGAGCCGGTGTGGTACGGCCGGCGCATGGACGCCAACGGGGCGCTGCGCACCTGCTGGATGGACCCCGAGAACCTCACCTACTACCCGGATCACTACGTGCAGAATCCGGACATGCACCCCATGGAATACCTGGCCCAGTCGATCATGCCCGATCGCGGCTGGCACCAGGGCGTGGTGGGCATGGAGATGGACAACTACTACTTCTCGGCCAAGGCCTATCAGTCGCTGCTGCGCGAGCTGCCCCACGCTCGCTTCATGGACGCCAACGGCCTGGTCAACTGGTGCCGGGCGATCAAGTCGGCTCAGGAGATCGAATACATGCGCATCGCGGCGCGCATCGTCGAGGGCATGCATTCGCGCATCCTCGAGGTGATCGAGCCGGGCCTGCCCAAGAGCAAGCTGGTCTCGGAGATCTACCGGGTCGGCATCGAGGGCTGGAAGGACGAACATGGCAAGGTGTATGGCGGCGACTATCCGGCCATCGTGCCGATGCTGCCCACCGGCAAGGACGCCGCCGCGCCGCACCTGACCTGGGACGACACGCCGTTCCGCGAGGGCGAGGGCACCTTCTTCGAGATCGCCGGGGTGTTCAAGCGCTACCACGCGCCGATGTCGCGCACCGTGTTCCTGGGACGGCCGCCGGCGGAGTTCGTGCGCGCCGAGTCGGCGCTGCTCGAGGGCATCGAGCACGGCCTCGAGGTGGCCAAGCCCGGCAACCGCACCGCGGACATCGCCATGGCGCTGGGCGCGGCCATGGACAAGTACGGCTTCGACCGCGGCGGCGCGCGCTGCGGCTATCCCATCGGCATCAGCTATCCGCCGGACTGGGGCGAGCGCACCATGAGCCTGCGCCCCTCCGACGAGACGGTCCTCGAGCCGGGCATGACCTTCCACTTCATGCCCGGCCTGTGGGTCGACGACTGGGGCCTGGAAATCACCGAGAGCATCCTGATCACCGAAAACGGCTGCGAGACGCTGGCCGACTTCCCCCGCCAGCTGTTCGTCAAGTAAGGAGCATCCCATGAGCAAGCGACCGAGCCCCATCGCCGCCACCGTCGACTTCGAGGCCGACGGCGTTCAGCACGGTTTCCTCAAGCTGCCGATCTCCAACGACGAGTCGGCCTGGGGGGCGGTGATGATCCCGATCACCGTGGTCAAGAACGGCGAGGGCCCGACCGCGCTGCTGACCGGCGGCAACCACGGCGACGAGTACGAGGGCATCACCGCGCTGCAGAAGCTGTCGAGCTCGCTCGCCGCCGATGACGTCAGCGGCCGGGTGATCATCGTGCCGATGATGAACACCCCGGCGGCCCAGGCCGGCAAGCGCACCTCGCCGATGGACGGCGGCAACCTCAACCGCAGCTTTCCCGGCGACCCCGACGGCAGCGTCACCGAGAAGATCGCCGACTACTTCACCCGCATCCTGGTGCCGATGAGCGACGCGGTGCTCGACCTGCACTCCGGCGGCCGCACCCTGGACATCGTGCCCTTCGCCGCCTCCCACGTGCTCGACGACGCCGAGCAGCAGCGCCGCGCCCTGGACGGCGCCAAGGCGTTCGGCGCGCCCTACGCCATGATCATGTTCGAGCTCGACGCCGAGGCGCTGTTCGACACCGCCGTGGAGCGCCAGGGCAAGGTGTTCGTGGCCACCGAGCTTGGCGGCGGCGGCACCTCCACGCCGCAGAGCCTGGCCATCACCGAGCGCGGCATCCACAACTTCCTGGTCCACTTCGGGCTGGTCGAGGGCGAGATCGAGGCGCCCACCGAGCCCCAGGTCTATCTCGACATGCCGGACGCCAGCTGCTACGTGCAGAGTGAGCACACCGGGCTGCTCGAGCTGACGGTGGCGCTGGGCGAGACGGTGGAGCGCGGCCAGGTGATCGCCCGGGTCTACGACATGACCCGCAGCGGCGCCGCGCCCATCGAGTACCGCGCCGAGCGCGACGGCCTGCTGATGGCGCGCCGCTTCCCGGCCAACGTCAACATGGGCGACACCATCGCGGTGATCGCCGAGGTGGTCGATGCGCTCGACGCCGGTCAGACCCAGCCCCAGCGCCAATGAGCGACGGCCAGGCAAGGCGAACAGCGCCGAAAGCGCGGAGTTTACGGGGGGTAAATGAGCATCTTGAGACGCTGTTCAACGCGGCATGGCCGAGCGCAATCAGCTGGGATGGTGGTCTGACATGAAGCTCGATCGCTACGATCTCAAGATCCTCGAGATCCTGTCCCGCGAGGGGCGCATCACCAAGTCGAAGCTGGCCGAGGCGATCAACCTCTCGGTCAGCCCCTGCTGGGAGCGGGTGCGGCGGCTGGAGAGGGCCGGCATCATCGAGGGCTACGGGGCGCGGATCGACCCAAACGTGCTGCGGCCGCGCACCCCGGTGTGGGTACAGATCGAACTCAAGAGCCACAACGCCGAGAGCTTCGCCCGCTTCGAGGCCCTGGTGCGCGACACCCCCGAGGCCGTCGAGTGCGTGGCCGTGGGCGGCGGCGTGGATTACCTGGTCAAGTTCGAGGCCGCCTCCATCGACGCCTATCAGCGCCTGATCGACGCCTGGCTGATGTCCGACGCCGGCATCGAGCGCTATTTCACCTACATCGTCACCAAGCGCGTCAAGCGGCCCGATAGCGGATTCGCCGCCGGTGACTTCGTATCGGACTGAGGGCGGCAGCCTGCGGCGTTCCTGCTGCGTTGATTCTCGCCGCCGCGCGTGGCATAAGCTAGAGGAGTGGTGGGGTTTCCCCCACGCCGGGCGATCCCTCCGGCGTAGCACGATGCGTGGCGCCGGCCGCCTGCAGTGATTCGAGATCGCCTGACGCAGAGGGTATGACATGTCCTATTTCACGATTGCCGGTGTCCAGATGCATGCCCTGCATCACGGTGACAACACCGACGCCATGCGCCATCGCATCGATGTGCTGATGAGCCGCTTTCCCCAGGTGCAGATGGTGCTGTTCAGCGAGCTGATGCCGTTGGGCGCCTCGCCGCATCACGCCCAGCCGATGCCCAGTCACGCCGAGGCGGTGTTCTGCCACCTGGCCGAGAAGCACCGCATCTGGCTGATTCCGGGCTCGATGTTCGAGCAGGCCGGTGATGCCATCTATAACACCCTGTCGGTGATCAACCCCCGCGGTGAAGTCGTGACGCGCTACCGCAAGATGTTTCCGTTCCGCCCCTACGAGGCCGGCGTGGAGAGCGGCGAGGAGTTCGTCGTCTTCGACGTGCCGCAGGTGGGGCGCTTCGGCGTGTCGATCTGCTACGACATGTGGTTCCCCGAGACCACCCGCACCCTGGCGGCGATGGGCGCCGAGGTGATCCTGCATCCGACCATGACCGACACCATCGACCGCGACATCGAGCTGTCGATCGCGCGCACCAATGCCGCGGTCAACCAGTGCTACTTCTTTGACATCAACGGTGCGGGGGCCATCGGCAACGGGCGCTCCATCGTGGTCGGGCCGTCCGGCGACGTCATCCACCAGGCCGGCACCGGCGAGGAGATCATGCCCGTGGAGGTCGACCTGGGCCGCGTGCGCCGCGAGCGCGAAACCGGCCTGCGCGGCCTCGGCCAGCCGCTCAAGAGCTTTCGGGATCGGCGCGTCGACTTCACGCTGTATCGTCACGAGGGCGGCTCCTCGCCCTTCCTCGATACCCTGGGGCCACTCGAAAAGCCACAACGAACTAATATTGAGGATTACTGACCGTCTCGCAGGAACAATTCCGGAACTGAGGAGCCCCCATGTTCGCCCGAATCCTCGATGGCCTGCGTCGCCTGTTCCATTCGTCCGCGGCCGCCGGTGATGCCGGCGCCGACCAGCCCGAGCGCTCCGCCCCTGCCGCGGCGGGACGCGGGGCTTCCGAAGACCTTCAGGGAGCGATCACAATGAGCAGCAAAATAACTAGTATTGCCGATGTCCGTCGCCATTTTCTCAACAACAAGCGACCGATCTATTTCATCTCGGCGACCAACTTCAACCTGCTGGGGATCGGCGACTGGGTCGGTAGCTTTCGCCACATCAACTACATCGACTGCTTCGACCGGCGTCAACGCAACGTCTTCGTGCCCCGGGAGAAGTTTCCCCGCGACTTCGAGGGCATCGAGGACATCAACAACTACCTCCTCGAGCACAAGGAGGTGATCGACTTCATCCACTCTCGTACCCAGGGGGATGACGGCGGTATCGCCACCTTCCTGATGTTCGACGAGCACACCGAGGAGATCTGCGACCAGCTGGGGCTCAAGGTCGCCTTCCCGCCGGCGGCGCTGCGCTCGCGCATGGACAACAAGATCGAGACCGTGCGCATCGGCAACAAGGCCGGGGTGCCCAGCGTGCCGAACGTGCTGGCCAAGGTGGGCAGCTACCAGGAGCTGCTGGAGGCCAGCCGCGAGCTTGGTACCGACCTGGTGGTGCAGACCGCCTACGGCGACTCGGGGCATACCACCTTCTTCATCGCCAGCGAGGAGGACTACTACAAGGTCGCCGAGGAGATCGAGGCCGAGCCCGAGGTCAAGATCATGAAGCGCATCAACTGCCGCGGCTCGGCCATCGAGGCCTGTGCCACTCGCAGCGGCACCGTGGTCGGCCCGCTGATGACCGAGCTGGTCGGCTTCAAGTCGCTGACGCCCTACAAGGGCGGCTGGTGCGGCAACGAGATGTTCGCCGGGGCCTTCAGCCAGTCGGTGCGTGACAAGGCTCGGGAGTACACCTTCAAGTTCGGCGAGGCGCTGCGCGAGGAGGGGTACCGGGGCTACTTCGAGCTCGACTTCCTGATCGACATGGACGGCGGCGATGTCTATCTCGGCGAGCTCAACCCGCGGGTCACCGGGGCCAGCTCGCTGACCAACGTGGCGGCCTTCGCCCACTCCGACATCCCGCTGTTCCTGTTCCACCTGCTGGAGTTCTCGGACCTGGACTTCGAGCTCGATATCGCCGAGATCAATGATCGTTGGTCGCATCCCGAGAGCATCGACAGCTGGAGCCAGCTGGTCATCAAGCACACCGAGGAGAGCGTCGACCTGCTGACCGCCGCGCCGGCCTCGGGCGTGTGGAGAATGGGGGAGGACGGCCGCATCGCCTACGACCACTACGATTCGCATCCTCATGCCGCCGAGAACGAGTGCGAGGCCTTCTTCCTGCGCATCAGCGGCGAGGGCGATTTCCGCTACGAGGGGGCCGACCTGGGGATTCTGATCACCCGCGGTCGACTGATGGACGACGATTTCCAGCTCACCGAGCGGGCCAAGGCGTGGATCGAGGGCATTCGCGGTGAGTTCTCCGGCCAGCCCCTTCAGGATCCGGTGGTGGAGGAGGTCGCCGTCAGCCATGCCATCGGCGGCGGCAACTTCAAGATCCTATGAGCGGGAGACACCACGCTGGCCCGCCGCCGGGCGGGTCGGGGGGCGGGTCGGACAAGATGCTGGACTTTCGCACCGTGCGGGAGGCGTCCCCGGGGGCCAAGTGGCGGTCGCTGTTCGACTACCACTGGCCGGCCTACGAGCAGTGGTACCTGAGCGAGGGCGAGCGTGAGCGGCCGGCCTATCTGGCCTGCTACAACGCCTTGCGTCGCCATATGCCCGAGCTGGTGGACACCTATCGGACCCTGTGCGAGCTGGCCGGCGGGGGCGACCTCAGCGCTCGCTTGCTGAGCCTGTACCGGCCGCCGGCCTATATCACTGGCTGCTCCCAGGCGGTGCTGGCCCGGCCGTCGGCGACGGTGCTGGCCCGCAACTACGATTACCCGCCGGAGCTGTGTGAGGGCACCATCCTCTACAGCCGCTGGAACCAGCGTCGGGTGATCGCCATGTCGGATTGCCTGTGGGGTGTGCTCGACGGCATGAACGATGCCGGGCTGACGGTCTCCCTGGCCTTCGGCGGCCGCAAGGCGGTGGGCGATGGCTTCGGCGCGCCGATCATCCTGCGTTACGTGCTCGAGACCTGTGACGACGTGCCCCAGGCCGCCGAGGTGCTGAAGCGGGTGCCGACGCACATGGCCTACAACATCACCGTCGCCGACCGGAGCGGTCGCTATGTGACGGCGATGATCGCTCCCGACCGCCGCGCCAGCATCCGTCGCGTGCCGGTGGCCACCAACCACCAGAAGAAGATCGAGTGGTACGCCCATGCCCTGGCGTCGGAGACGCTGATCCGCGAGCGCCAGCTGTCGATCCTGGTGGACGACGAGGACACCAGCGAGGCGCGCCTCATCTCCGCCTTCGCCTCGCCGCCGCTGTTTCGTCATGACTACGGCCGCGGCCTGGGTACCATCTACACCGCCGTCTATCGCCCGACCGAGGGGCGAGTCGGCTTCCGCTGGCCGGGACTCGCCCTGGAGCTGGGCTTCGACGACTTTTCTGAGGAACGCATCACCGTGCGCTACGGGGCGCGGGGGCTCTATACGGGCTGAGAGGGTGCAGAACAAGAGCCACTAAGGGGACCGCCATGCACGAGAGCAGCCACACCGAAACGTCCTACACCGCGCTGGGGTTCTATCACAAGATTTCCCAACTGCGCGCCGATACCTGGAACGCGCTCAAGCGCGACCTCGGCCAGCTGGTGCGACTCAAGGGAGAGGGAGGCGAGCGCCAGCTGGTCAAGGCGATCGACGTCAAGCTGACTCGCCTGGAGATCATCGAGGACTACCACGCCTTCCCCTCAAAGGAGGATTTCCGGCACATCTGGGCGCTGTTCGACCGCGAGGAGTACGAGCTGCTCGAAAAGGTGGTCAAGCGCCTGGTGCGGGCGCTGATCAGCGAGTCCTACCGGCGTCGCCACGTCGACCTCAGCGAGACCGACGCCGATGCCGAGGATCTGGAAACCCTGGATGCCCTGAACCAGCTGCGTCGCGGCCACCCGGCCTCCAACAGCTCGGCTCAGCCCTACTTCGAGTTGCTGATCGTCGACAACTGCTCGCCCCAGGAAGAGGAGGTGGTGCGCGAGGCCTTCCACAACCTGCGCCGGCCCGAGGACCGCTTCGTCTATGACGTGGTCACCGCCCGCAGCTTCGAGGATGCCCTGATCGCGGTGCTGGTCAATCCCAACATCCAGGCCTGCCTGATCCGCTTCGACTTTCCCTTCAAGTCGAAGTACAACCTCAGCGCCCTGCGCGGCTATCTCGAGGGGTTGTCCGAGCAGTCGATAGAGACGCATTCCGAGGCGGAGCGCAGCATCCTGCTCAGCTCGATGATCCAGGAGCTGCGTCCGGAGGTGGACCAGTTCCTGGTCAGCAGCGGCGACGTGGAGAGTACCGCCAGCAGCGACATTCGCTACTTCAAGCGGATCTTCTACCGCGAGACCGACTACATCGAGCAGCATCACACCATCCTGCGGGCGATCGACGAGCGCTATCGCACGCCCTTCTTCGATGCGCTGCGCGAGTACAGCAAGAAGCCTACCGGCGTGTTCCATGCCATGCCCATCTCGCGCGGCAAGTCGGTGACCCGCTCGCACTGGGCGGGGCACATGATCGACTTCTACGGCATCAACATCTTCCTCGCCGAGACCTCGGCGACCTCGGGTGGCCTGGACTCGCTGCTGCAGCCCTTCGGGCCGATCAAGAAGGCCCAGGAATACGCCGCCCGAGCCTTTGGCGCCCGCCAGAGCTTCTTCGTGACCAACGGTACCTCGACCGCCAACAAGATCGTGGTCCAGGCGCTGATCAAGCCTCGAGACATCGTGCTGGTCGACCGCGACTGTCACAAGTCGCACCACTACGGCATGGTGCTGGCCGGGGCCCACGTCAGCTATCTGGATTCCTATCCCCTCAACGACTACTCGATGTACGGTGCGGTGCCGCTGCACGAGATCAAGAAGACCCTGCTTGCCTATCGTCGCGCCGGTGAACTCGATCGGGTGAAGATGCTGCTGCTGACCAACTGCACCTTCGACGGCGTGGTCTACAACGTGCGCCGGGTGATGGAGGAGTGCCTGGCGATCAAGCCGGATCTGGTGTTCCTGTGGGACGAGGCCTGGTTCGCCTTCGCTTCCTTCAATCCGACCTATCGGCCGCGCACCGCCATGCACGCGGCGCGCACGCTGCGCGACCGTTACCGCAGCGAGGCCTATCGCGAGGAGTACGCGGCCTGGAAGGCCGAGTTCGACGCCCTCGACCCCGACGACGACGCCACCTGGCTCGAGCGTCCGCTGCTGCCGGACCCCGATCTCGTGCGCATTCGCACCTACGCCACCCACTCCACCCACAAGACCCTGACCTCACTGCGTCAGGGCTCGATGATTCACGTCTACGATCAGGACTATCGTCAGCGCGTCGAGGCGCCTTTCCACGAGGCCTACATGACCCACACCTCGACGTCGCCCAACTACCAGATCCTGGCCTCGCTGGACGTGGGGCGCATGCAGGCCGAGATGGAAGGCTTCGAGCTGGTGCACGCCCAGGTCGAGGCGGCACTGTCACTGCGCGAGCAGCTGTATAATCATCCGCTGCTGCAGAAGTATTTCCGGGTGCTCAAGAACGCCGATATGGTGCCCGCGGAGTATCGGGAGTCCGGCGTCGAGTCCTACTACGATCCGGTGACCGGCTGGAATCAGATGGAAGAGGCCTGGGCGCGAGACGAGTTCGTGGTCGACCCCTCCCGGGTGACCATCGGCATCGGCGCGACCGGGGTCGACGGCGACGCCTTCAAGAACGAATACCTGATGAACAAGTACGGCATCCAGATCAACAAGACGTCGCGCAACACCGTGCTGTTCATGACCAACATCGGCACCACCCGGGGCTCCATCGCCTACCTGCTCGACGTGCTGATCAAGCTGGCCAAGGAGTTCGAGAACCGCTGGGAGGACAGCAGCCGTCCCGAACGCAAGATCATCGAGCACCGCGTCCACTCGCTGACCCGGGAGCTGCCGCCGCTGCCCGACTTCAGCCGCTTCCACGACGCCTTCCGTCGCGGCCCCGAGACCCCCGAGGGAGACATCCGCAGCGCCTACTTCCTGAGCTACGACGAGGAGAACACCGAGTACCTGCGCTTCGACAACGGCGAGCTGCAGGCCCAGGCGCGCCAGGGACGCGACGTGGTCTCGGCGAGCTTCGTGATTCCCTACCCGCCGGGCTTTCCGGTGCTGGTGCCGGGGCAGGTGGTCAGCGAGGAGATCCTGCACTTCCTGCAGGCCCTGGACGTCAAGGAGATCCACGGCTATCGCCCCGAGCTCGGCCTGCTGGTGTTCACCGAGGCCGCCCTGGCAGCGCCGCCGGCCTACTGAGGGCAGGACGAAAAAAATCGCAACTCTTTGGCGCCGGAACGAAAAAACGTCACGTCTCCGGCGCTCGACTTCAAAAACTCCCGCCCGCCTTCCTGCCTTACCCTGACTTCATCGCGCGGCAACCGCCGCGGAGCCATGTCATCGCCGATACGATCCTGCATCGGCGTTTCAGGGGAGGTGCTTATGACGCTGTCCAACATGCTCGACGACCCGCGCCTGTTCCGGCAGTACGCCTATGTCGACGGCAAGTGGACCCACGGCGACGAGGGCCGCGAGGATGCGGTCGTCGACCCGGCCACCGGTGAGGTGCTGGGCCATATTCCGCTGCTCGAGGCGGCGCAGATCGGCGCCGCCGTGGACGCCGCCGAGGCGGCCTTCGTGCACTGGCGGGCGCTGCGCGCCGACGAGCGCTGCGAGCGTCTGCTGGCCTGGTACGACCTGCTGCAGGCCCATCGCGAGGATCTGGCGCTGATCATGACCCGCGAGCAGGGCAAGCCGCTGCCGGACGCCCGCGGCGAGGTCGAGTACGGCGCCAGCTTCGTGCGCTGGTTCGCCGAGGAGGGCAAGCGTACCTTCGGCGAGACCATTCCCAGCCACATTCCCAACGCCGCGCTTGGCACGCTCAAGGAGCCGGTGGGCATCGCCGCGCTGATCACGCCCTGGAACTTCCCGCTGGCGATGATCACCCGCAAGGCCGCCGCCGCCATGGCCGCCGGCTGCCCGGTGATCGTCAAGCCGGCCCACGAGACGCCGTTCTCGGCGCTGGCGCTGGCCGAGCTGGCCGAGCGCGCCGGCATTCCGGCCGGCATCTTCAACGTGGTGCTGGGCGATGCCGCCCAGGTCTCGAAGCTTTTGTGCGATGAGGATCGCATCAAGGCGCTGTCGTTCACCGGCTCCACCCGGGTCGGCCGGCTGCTGATCGAGCAGTGCGCCCATACCGTCAAGCGGGTGTCGCTGGAGCTCGGCGGCAATGCGCCCTTCATCGTCGGCCCGGACATGGACCCCAAGGAAGCGGCCTTCGCCGCCGTGGCGGCCAAGTTCCAGACCGCCGGCCAGGACTGCCTGGCGGCCAACCGCATCCTGGTGCACGAGTCGATCCACGACGCCTTCGTCGAGCAGTTCGCCGAGCGCATGGCGGCGCTGACCGTGGGCAACGGCCTGGACGGCGAGGTCGACCTGGGGCCGCTGATCCACCGCCAGGCGGTGGACAAGGCCGCGGCCATCGTCGACGACGCCGTCTCCCGCGGCGCCACCCTGGTGGCCGGCGACCAGAACCGGGCGCCGGGCGAGAACTTCTTCATGCCGACCCTGTTGACCGGGGTGACGCCGCAGATGAAGGTCTGGCGCGAGGAGAACTTCGCCCCGGTGGCGGGCATCACCGCCTACCGCGACGACGACGAGGTCATCGAGATGGCCAACGACACCGAGTACGGCCTGGCCGCCTACGTCTACACCCACGACATCCGGCGCATCTGGAAGCTGCTGCGGGCGCTGGAGTACGGCATGGTCTCGGTCAACTCGGTGAAGATGACCGGCCCGCCGGTGCCCTTCGGCGGCGTCAAGCAGTCCGGCCTGGGCCGCGAGGGCGGCGTGACCGGCATCGACGAGTATCTGGAGACGAAGTACTACTGTCTCGGCGCCCTGGGCTCGGTATCAGGGAGCTAGCTGCGCTCGGCCATACGGCGTTGGATCCTGTCTCGGGCGCGAGTCCGATCGAACATGCTCATTTACGGAACGTAAACTCCGCTGTTCTCTCCAGGATCCGCCTTGTCTGGCCGTCGCTCGCAGAGCTCTCTTGTTTTGAGGCAGAAGTTTTTTCAGCAAGCTGTGCCCGAGCGGCGCGGGTTTAGGAAGAGGATCGGCGGTGGCCGGTCCGCGCATGACGAACGACGAACCTCCTCCCCGACGGCGTCGGGGAGTCCTACTGGAGACACGCATGACCACCCATCAGGACCTGATCGACCGCGACCGCAAGGTGACCTTCCACGCCTCCACCCACCTGCGCGACTTCGCCCACGGCGACGCGCCGGGCCGCGTGATCACCGGTGGCAAGGGCATCAACATCGTCGACAAGGACGGCCGCGAGTTCATCGACGGCTTCGCCGGCCTGTACTGCGTCAACATCGGCTATGGCCGCACCGAGGTGGCCGAGGCCATCTACCAGCAGGCCCTCGAGATGTCCTACTACCACACCTATGTGGGGCACTCGAACGAGCCGCAGATCGCCCTGTCCGAGAAGATCCTCGAGCTGGCCGGCCCCGGCATGTCCAAGGTCTACTACGGCATGTCCGGCAGTGACGCCAACGAGACCCAGCTCAAGATCGTGCGTTACTACAACAACGTGCTCGGTCGTCCGCAGAAGAAGAAGGTCATCTCGCGCATGCGCGGCTACCACGGCTCCGGCATCGCCACCGGCTCGCTGACCGGCCTCAAGGCCTTCCACGACCAGTTCGACCTGCCGATGGACGGCATCCTGCACACCGAGGCGCCGTACTACTACCACCGCGCCGCCGAGCAGGAGGGCATGACCGAGCGCGAGTTCTCCAGGCACTGCGCCGCCAGGCTCGAGGAGATGATCCTGGCCGAGGGCCCGGACACCGTGGCCGCCTTCATCGGCGAGCCGGTGCTCGGCACCGGCGGCATCGTGCCGCCGCCGGAAGGCTACTGGGACGAGATCCAGGCCGTGCTCGACAAGTACGACGTGCTGCTGATCGCCGACGAGGTGGTGTGCGGCTTCGGGCGCATCGGCGCCGACTTCGGCAGCCACCACTACGGCATCAAGCCGGACCTGATGACCACCGCCAAGGGCCTGACCAGCGCCTACCAGCCGCTCTCCGCCGTGATCGTCGGCGACCGCGTGTGGCGGGTGCTCGAGCAGGGCACCGGCGAATACGGCCCGATCGGCCACGGCTGGACCTACTCCGGCCACGCCCTGGGCTGTGCCGCCGGCCTGGCCAACCTGGCGATCATCGAGCGCGAAGGCCTGACCGCCAACGCCGCCGAGACCGGCGCCTACCTGCAGGAGCGCATGGCCGCGACCTTCGGCGACCACCCGATCGTCGGCCAGGCGCGCGGCGTCGGCATGCTGGCCTCGCTGGAGTTCTCCGCCGACCCGGAGAAGCGCACCCACTTCGATCCGTCGCTCAAGGTCGCGCCGCGCATCGCCGCCGCCGCCCTCGAGGAGAACCTGATCGCCCGCGCCATGCCGCAGGGTGACATCCTCGGCTTCGCCCCGCCGCTGGTCGCCACCCGCGATGAGGTCGACGAGATCATCGCCCGCACCGAGCGCGCGGTGAACAAGGTCACCGACGAGCTGACCCGCGAAGGCGTGCTGCAGACCGCCTGATCGCCTCCTGCCTCCAGAAACGCCGCGGCCCCGCCCGCGGCGTTTCTGGTTCCGGGCGCCGCACTCGCCCTTCGTCCCCTTGTGCCGGGCGCGATGCTGCCCCAGTCTTGGGAAGGTTTTTCGTATGGAGGAAGACGCCCATGGCGACGCTACTGGCCTTCGATGTCTATGGCACCCTGATCGATACCCACGGCATAGTGACCGAGCTGGAGCAGCAGCTGGCCGCCCCCGAGCAGGCGACGGAGTTCTCGCGCCGCTGGCGCGACAAGCAGCTCGAGTACAGCTTCCGGCGTGGCCTGATGGGGACCTACGTGGACTTCGCCCGCTGCACCCGGGAGGCACTCGAGTACACCGACCGGGCGCTGCAGACCCGGCTGTCCGAGGCCGACAAGGACCACCTGATGAGCCGCTACGCTCAGCTGCCGGCCTTCCCCGATGCCGCGCCGGCATTGGCGCGGCTGGCCGAGGCCGGCATCAGCTGCGTGGCCTTCTCCAACGGCAGCCAGGAAGCCGTGACCCGCCTGCTCTCCGCGGCGGGGCTGCGCGATCGTTTCGAGGAGATCGTCAGCGTCGACGAAGTGAAGCGCTTCAAGCCCGATCCGTCGGTCTACTTCCACCTTCGCCAGAGCCTCGAGGCCGAGCCGGACGATACCTGGCTGGTCTCCAGCAACGCCTTCGACGTGATCGGTGCGCGTCATGCGGGCCTGCACGCGGCCTGGGTGAGGCGCAGCCCGGAGGCCCCCTTCGACCCCTGGGGCATCGAGCCCGACTTCACCGTGGCCGGCCTCGATGCGCTGGCCGATCGGCTGACCTGAGCCGGCCTCATCCGGGGCAGTCGGGCGGCGTGGGCGAGGCGGAGAGGGCGAGGTGGGTGAACCAGGCCGTGGCATCGACGCCGGCGTTGTCACCGTCGCTCATCAGGGCCAGGCCGTCGATGCTGGCCGGGCGGCTGCCGAACAGGCGCCGGTAGTCCGCGCCGACGTCGCGCACCTCCGCCACCCACTCGCCGACTCGCGCGTCGCCGCTGCGCAGCGCCAACAGCCGGGCGCGATCGGTGAAGGCGTTGGGCCAGGCGCTGTCGGCCGGCTGGGTCGAGGCCCAGACGTAGTTCACCGACTCCACCTGCCAGGGCAGCAGCCCCGTCTTGCGGGCCACGTAGACCCGGGCCGGGTAGTCGTCGCCGTCCTGGCGCGTCTCGTCGAGCCCCGGATGGGTCTCCGAGACGCGCCAGCACCAGTGCAGATAGGGCGTCGCCTCGAGGTCGATCTCGCGCTCCAGGTACTTGGCCGAGGCCTGCCCCCTGGCGCGGGCCCGAAGCGCCCGGGTGCCCGCCAGGTCGACGACCCGGTACTCGGTCTCGCCGGCGAAGGCTCGGGTCGGCCAGTCGTGAATCGCCTTCGGCGAGAAGTGCAGGTCGTCGGCCGCTCCGGTGAGGCCTGCCCCGGCCAGCAGCGGTCCGGCCAGCAGTGCGGCGAGCCGCCGGCGGCCCGTCGGGCGACCCGGGCATGTCTGGGGGGAAACGCGTGGCGATCGAATCGTCATGGGGGCACTCCAGGGATCGGGGAACCGGGCTCGGTCGAGGACGCCCGGCCATCCTTACAGCGTCGTCGGCCGACGGCCGCGCCCTGGGCCCCACCTATCCGCCGTCGGCGGCCCCGATCGGCCGCCCCGGCGGGTGGACTTGCCAGGGTCGCGGGGGTTGGCCACGCTGTGCGGGCCATCCACGAGAAGGAACAGACATCATGAGCAGAGCAGTGATCGGGGCGGCCCTGGGCCTGCTGCTGGCCGCGGCGCCGGTCGTGCAGGCGGAGACCCACGGCATCATGCATCTCGAATCGGACGATGCGTTCGAGCGCGTCGACCAGCGGCTGCGCGCGGCGATCGAGGAGAAGGGGCTGACCCTGATGACCGTGGTCGACCATGCGGCCAATGCGCAGCGCGTGGATCTCGCGCTGCCGCCGACCCGCACCTTCGTGTTCGGCAACCCGGCGGCGGGCACGCCCATGATGCAGTGCCAGGGCAGCACGGCGCTGGACCTGCCGCAGAAGATGGTGGTGAGGGAGACCGACGAGGGCGTGCGCCTGGAGTGGAACTCGCCCCACTACCTGGCCGAGCGTCACGGCCTGGAGGGCTGTGAGCTGCCCCTGGAGAAGATCGCCGGCGTGCTCGAGGGCCTGGCCGGGGCCGCCGCGGGCCGCTGACTCAAGCCGGCGGTTCGTCGCTGTCCTCGGGGCCGAAGCGCCGGCCGGCCTCGTGCAGCAGCGTGAACTGCCGGTTGCACTCCCGGCAGGCGCCGCACATGGCGAGGTGCAGCCGCAGCGAGAGCCGCTCCTGGAAGCTGAGGGGGCGGTCCTGGCGCAGCGACATCAGGCGGGTTGCTTCTTTGCACATCATCATGAGGCATCTCCCTCGAGCCAGCCCTGCTCGATGCAGGCGCGCAGTTTCAGCCGGGCGCGATGCAGCATGACCCAGCAGTTGTTCTCCTTGATCTCGAGCTCCCGGCAGATCTCCTCGGTGGAGAGGCCCATCAGCTCGCGCAGGGAGAAGATCCGTGCGGCGCTGTCGGGCAGGGCGATCATGCAGGCGTCGAAGACGCGCCAGAAGTGCTCGCTCTCGAAGGCGGCCTCGGGCTCGCCCCAGCTCTGGGGCCTGGCATCCGGCCGCCAGTGGCCGCTCTGCTGGAACTGGCGGTCGATCGCCTCCTCGTCGTTCTCGTCCGCCAGCGGCTGCCACTGCCCATGGCGCTTCTGGGCGCGCATGGCGTCGAGGATCTTGTACTTGAGGATGCCGAAGACCCAGGTCTCGTAGCCCGAGCGCCCGGCGAAGCTGTCGTTCTTCTCGATGGCGGACATCATGGCCTCCTGTACGGCATCCTCTGCCCGGCTTCGATCCCGCAGATGCATGAGGGCGAAGGAGACCAGTCGCGGCCTCACTGCCGTGAGCCGCTCCATTCGGTGTGCCTTGTCATCCATCGCTCGGTCGCCATCCCCATCGCGTGTCGCCGTGATGGGGAACGAGTCTACCAGCAGGGTTTTGCCGTCGTGTAGTGAGACTCCGTTTAAAGCATTGTGGAGAGTCTTGAGTCGTGGCGTGCCGACCTTCCTTACAGGGTGGGACGCGAGTCGCGGCGCCCCTGATGGCGGGGGGCGAGGAAGTCGATGCCGAGCGAAGCGCTCAGGCGGTCCAGCCGGGAGAGATCCTCGGGGCGGTCGACGTTCCAGAGCCGGGCCGTGCAGGCGAGGCGCCAGCCCATCGCCATGGCGCGCTCGCGGGTCTGGGCCATGCCCCGATCCATGCCCCAGTCGACGCCCTGATACAGGCCGGCGTCTCGTCGCGGCTGCCGCCGTCGACCACCAGGAGCTCCATACCGCCCGCCTTCATCGCCTGCAGGTGGGTCAGGGTCGCCTCGATGATGGCGGCCTCGTTCAGCGTCGGAAGCACAATGCTCAGCCGGAGCGGGGTCGACATCGCGGTGCTCCAGAGGGATCGGCCGGGCATCGCCTCACCGGCCCGCGGGCGAGAGCTCGATCACCCGCCCGCCGGCGGCCTCGGCGTCCTCGCGGTCGTGGGTGACCAGCAGGCTCGGCAGGCCGGCCTCGCGCAGGTGCTCGAAGACCAGCCGGCGCATCGCCTGGCGCAGGTGGGTGTCGAGCTTCGAGAAGGGCTCGTCGAGCAGCACCGCGCTGGGGGCCGAGAGCAGCAGGCGCATCAGCGCCACCCGCGCCTTCTGGCCGCCGGAGAGCGTGGCCGGATCGCGCTCGCCGAATCCGGCCAGCCCGACGTGCGCGAGCGCCTGCTCGACCCGGGCGGCCTTGTCGGCGCCGGGGCCGGCGAGGCCGAAGCGCAGGTTGCCGGCCACCGAGAGGTGGGGGAAGAGCAGCGGGTCCTGGAACAGCAGGCCGATGCCGCGGCGTTCGGCGGGCAGGGGCGTGAGGTCGCGGCCGTCCAGCAGGATGCGGCCCGCGGCCGTGAACTCGGGCGCCAGGAAGCCGGCCAGGAAGGCCAGCAGGGTCGACTTGCCCGAGCCGGAGGGGCCCATGACGGTGAGCACCTCGCCCGGGCCGATCTCGGCGTCGAGGGCGACCAGGGGCGTGTCGCCCAGGCGGATGTGGAGGTCGCGAAGTGCGAGTCGATGGGGCGTGGTCATGGGGCTCCCTGCATGCCGCGGCGGTGTGACCATAGCAGTTTCGGCAGTCCGATGGCGATCGCGAAGCCCGCCAGCGGCAGGCCCGCCTGGACCAGCGCCCAGACCCCGATCACCCGGCGGTTGCCGCCGGCGGCCAGCGATACCGCCTCGGTGGTGACGGTGCTCGCCCGGCCCGCGCCGAGCAGCTGGGTGGGGAGGTACTGGCCGATGCTCACGGCCAGGCCCACCGCGCAGGCGGTGAGCAGCGGGGCCAGCAGCATCGGCAGCCGGACCCGCCAGAAGACCGCGTTGGGCGAGGCGCCGAGGGTCAGGGCGAGCCGGGCCCAGCGCGGGTCGATCCGCCGGTAGGCCTCCGAGAGCGACAGGAAGACGTAGGGCAGCACGAACAGCAGGTGGCCGAAGACGATCAGGCCGTGGGACGGCCGGGTACCGAGCTGTTCCATCACCACCACCAGCCCGAACAGGAAGGCGATCTGCGGCACGATCAGCGGCAGGTAGAGCAGCCAAAGCGTCTTCGAGGCGGTGCGCCCGGTGCGCTGCTCGTTCTCGAGTGCCGCCAGCACCAGCACCGCGGCGAGCAGGGTGGCGCCCAGCGCGATCAGCGCCGTCGAGGCGAGGGGCTCGCCGAGGGCGGGCAGCGCCTGGGCCCAGTGATCCAGCGTCATGGTGCGGGGCAGGGCGTCGGGGAAGCGCCAGAACCCGGCCACCGAGGTGATCGCCAGGCCGCCGACGCCGGCGAAGGCGATCCCGGTGGCGAGCAGGATCGGCAGCTTGCCGGCGAGGCGCAGGCCGGCCTCGCCCCGGGCGCGCCCGCCGCGGGCGATCCAGCCCGTCATCAGCCTTGCCATGAGCCGCTCCAGCCCCCACCAGGCCAGCAGCGCGGCGGCGGTGACGCCGAGCTGCAGGATCGCGCCGGCCGAGGCCAGGAAGCGCTGCTCGAGGTCGGGGTCGCTGAACCAGGTGAGGATCGACACGGCGAGCGTCGGCGGCAGGGTCGGGCCGAGGATCATCGCCACGTCCACCACCGAGGAGGCGTAGGCGATCACCGCGAACACCGGCAGGCGGATCAGCGGATAGAGCGCCGGCGCCACCACCTTGAGCCAGGCGATGGCGGGGCGGTAGCCCAGCGAGCGGGCCATGGCCACCCGGCGCTCGGCGTCGAGCTGGGGCAGCGCGGCCAGGCTCATCAGCAGCAGGAAGGGCACCTCCTTGATGACGAGTCCCGCGATCAGCGAGAGCCCCCAGGGATCCTGCACGATCAGCAGGTCCGGCGGCTGCTCCCAGCCGGTCAGTGCCGGCGAGGCCAGCCTTGCGAGCAGCCCCGTGGGGGCGATCAGGAAGGCCAGCCCGAAGGCCGCGGCGGCGTGGGGAATCGAGAGCAGCGGCGAGACCAGCCGCCGGATCCAGCGATCGAGCCGGCTGCCGCTCGCCGCGGCCAGGTAGAGCAGCACCACGGCCAGCGACAGGGCGGTGGCGACGAGGCCGCCGGCGAAGCTGATGGCGACCGAGCGGCCGATGCCCGGCTGGGCGGCCAGCGCCCGCCAGGGCGCCAGCGAGAGGCCCTCGCCGCCGAGCGCC
Organism: Halomonas sp. B23F22_10; assembly: GCF_043496975.1. Classification (NCBI taxonomy): domain Bacteria; kingdom Pseudomonadati; phylum Pseudomonadota; class Gammaproteobacteria; order Oceanospirillales; family Halomonadaceae; genus Halomonas; species Halomonas sp. B23F22_10. Next base: position 486,773 of record NZ_JBIEKF010000003.1, read on the forward strand.
GGCAGGTAGCCGAAGGCCGGCAGCAGGGCCATGGCGAGGCCCGCCAGGATCGGCGCGACCAGCAGGGTGACGATCAGTGCGGGGGCGAGGCGCAGCATCATCGGGCCGGCCCCGCCTCGCCCGCACCGCAGGGGCTAGCGCTCGTCCTCATCGGCCGACGTAGCGCGCCTGCCAGGCGTCCTGCAGTGACGTCATCCAGCTGGGGTGCGGCTCGGGCAGGGTGCGCGCGAGGGCGCCCGCCGGCAGCATCGCCGGGTTCTCCGCGTCCAGTGCGAACCGTGCCTGGTCCTCTGCCGGCAGCCGGGCGACGTCGAGCACGGTGCGGTCACCCCAGACGTCGAGGTCCTGCTTGGTCGCCTGGGCCTCCGGGGACAGCAGGTAGTCGGCGATGACCATGGCGCCGGCCTGGTGGGGCGAGTTGTAGGGGATGGCGACGAAGTGCACGTTGCCGAGGGTGCCGCTGTCGGGCACGTAGCTGCGCGTGCTCGGGGGCAGCTCGTAGTCGGCCACCGCCGCGGCCGGCTCCGAGGGGGTGAAGGTGAAGGCCAGCGAGAGCGCGCCGTCGCCCATCAGGCGGCGCATCTCGGGGCCGCTGGCGGGGAACTGGCGGCCGCCGCGCCACAGGTGCGGGTGCAGGGCATCCAGGTAGTCCCACAGCGGGGCGGTGACGGCAGCGAAGTCGCTCTCCTCGACCGGCGCGTAGAGTGCCTTGTCCCGGTCGGTGAGCTCGATCAGCGCCTGCTTGAGGAAGGTGCTGCCGGTGAAGTCGGGAATGCGCGGGTAGGTGAAGCGCCCCGGATTGGCCTTGGCCCAGGCGAGCAGCCCTTCGATGTCCTGGGGGAGCGTGTCATGGGCGTCGCCATTCCCGCGGAAGGCGTCGCTGTCGTAGTAGTAGGTGATCTGCGCCCGGCCCCAGGGAGACTCGTAGCCCTCGGTGGGCAGGGTGAAGTCGGTGATCACCTCGGGGTTATCCGCCGGGCGGGTCAGGGCGAAGTTCGGCAGCGCGCGGGCGAAGGGGCCGAACAGCAGATCGTTCTCCTTCATGGCGGCGAAGTTCTCGCCGTTGATCCAGATCAGGTCGACGTTGCCGGCGGTGTCGTTGCCGGCCTGCTTCTCCGCCAGCACCCGGGAGACCGCCTCGGCGGTGTTGCCGACCTTGACGTGCTCGAGGTCGATGCCGAAGCGCGCATCGACGCGCCCGGCCACCCAGTCGATGTAGTCGTTGGTGCGCTGGTCGCCGGCCCAGGCGTACCAGTAGACCGTCTGGCCGCGGGCCTCCTCGAGCACGGCCGGCCAGTCGGTCGGGTCGGGGGCGGCCATGAGCCCCGTGCTGGTCAGCAGGGCCGGCAGCAGGGCGGCCAGCCGGAGAGAGGGTGCGCGCATCGTGGATCCTCTTGGTGAAGGTGAACAGGGGGCAAGGGGGCATGCGTCAGGACGCAAGGCGGCGTTGCAGGTCGCGATGCTCGCCGCGCACGTGCTCGATGGCGGCCACCGACAGGTAGTGGTCCACGCGCTCGCGCACGTGGGCGATCAGGGCGTCGTCGCTCAGCGCCGCGGACCAGTCCTCGCCGCGCCGCCGCGCATCCTGCGCCCGCCGATGGCTGGCGCGCCACCCAGTCGCCCCCGGTCCGCTCGAGCCACAGATGGTGGTGGGCGAGGCCCGTGTCGGCCATCGGGCGCAGCGCCGCGATGCCCGCGTCGAGGCCCGTGCGGGCCAGGGCCGCGGCCAGCGGGTCGCGGAGGGTCGACGGGACCCGCGGCGTGTCGCGGCGAGAGTCGGTGTCCGGCATGACGCTCCTTGTTCGGGGACGATGGTCATGGATGGTCGCATGAGGGCGCCTCACCTTACACGCACCTCGACGATGCGGCTGCACGCCCGCCTGGCCCGCAGGAGATCACGCCAGTGGGCCGGCGCCGGGTCTCCGTCGCGCCATGGGCCGAGCCGGGGCAGTACGGCGACGACAGATGGCGCTGCGACCGGCCGCAGGGCGCGAGTCGCAGCGGGCAACGAGGGGGAAGGGCATCGGCGCGTTCGCGGCGAGGCTCGTGGCGTCATCGACGGGGCGTATGCCTTGCGCGGCCGGCCGCGTGTCTCGGCGATGCCGCTGTCTGGCGGGGGGAAGGCCCGCGCCGAGCCTTCTTCGGGTGCGACGACTACACTGATCGGCAGGTGCCAATGATAGGGATCTTGCGCGGTGTGGCCAGCCCTCACCCGTATTCCGAGAGCCCGGGCGAGGTGCCCATGATGTTTCGATCGTCCCTGCCGCATCGCGTGCTGCTCTGGTTCAGCCTGGCCTGCCTGCTGCTGGGCGGGCTCGCCGCCTGGCAGGCGAGCGCCCAGGAGGAGCGGGGCACGGCCCTGGTGATGACGCTCGACGGCGCCATCGGCCCGGCCACCGGTGACTACTTCCTGCGCGGCCTGGAGATCGCCGCCGAGCGCGAGGCGCGGCTGGTGGTGGTACGGCTGGACACGCCCGGGGGCCTCGACGCCTCCATGCGCGACATGATCTCGGCGATGCTGTCCTCGGAGATTCCGGTAGCGTTCTATGTCTCGCCCGGCGGGGCCCGGGCGGCCAGCGCCGGCACCTACCTGCTCTATGCCAGCCACGTGGCGGCCATGGCGCCGGCCACCCATCTCGGCTCGGCCACGCCGGTGCAGATCGGCGGCGGGGGCGGGCTGCCCGGCATCGGCGAGCCGGAAGCGCCGGACGACGCCGAGGCGCAGGAAGCGGCGCCCACGTCCGACGCCAAGGCGAAGTCGGCCGCCGCGACGGAGGGGGGCGACGAGGCAGGCGACGAGGCAGGCGAGGCCTCGGCCGGGGAGGGCGATGACACGGCGGCGGGTGATCAGCAGGCCGCCCCCAAGCGCCGCGGCGAGACCGCCATGGAGCGCAAGGTGCTGGAGGACGCCGTGGCCTATATCCGCTCGCTGGCCGATCGCCACGGCCGCAACGCCGACTGGGCCGAGGAAGCGGTGCGCGAGGCGGTCAATCTCACCGCCCGGGAGGCGCTGGAGCGGAACGTCATCGACGTGCTGGCGAGCGACCTCGACGATCTGTTCGCCCAGCTCGACGGCCGCGAGGTGGTGATGGAGAACGGCACCGTCACGCTTCAGACCGCGGACCTGGTCGTCGAACGCTTCGATCCCGATTGGCGCACCCGGCTGCTGGAGGTGATCACCAACCCCAACGTGGCCTACTTCCTGATGATCATCGGCTTCTACGGCCTGATCTTCGAGCTCTCCAACCCCGGCAGCCTGGTGCCGGGCACCATCGGCATCATCTGCCTGCTGCTGGCGCTGTTCGCCTTCCAGGTGCTGCCCGTCAACTATGCCGGCCTGGCGCTGATCCTGGTGGGGCTGGGGCTGATCGTCGGCGAGGCGCTGATGCCCAGCTTCGGCATCCTGGGCATCGGCGGCATCGTGGCCTTCGTGATCGGATCGGTGATGCTCATGGACGCGGATACCCTGAATATTTCCCTGCCGCTGATCGGCGGCGTGGCCCTGGTGGCGGCGGGCCTGATGCTGTGGGTGATGACCCGCTTCCTGGGCCTGCGGCGGCGCACGCCGCGCACCGGTCAGGAGGAGCTGATCCGCACCGAGGCGGTGGCGCTGGAGGACTTCCAGGGCGACGGCCATGTGCGGCTGCACGGCGAGCGCTGGAACGCCCGCAGCGAGCAGCCGCTGCGCCGCGGACAGACGGTGCGGGTGGTCGCCATCGACGGGCTCACCGTCGACGTCGAGTCGCTTCAGGCCGCGGCCGCCGATAGCGCGTGATGTCTCGACCCTGAAACCGATACGTCCCGAAACTGATGGAGACACGACATGCTGATTTCCTATCTCGTGCCGCTGGTGCTGGTGCTGATGCTGATCGCGGCCTCGATCCGCATCCTGCCGGAGTACAAGCGCGGCGTGGTGTTCTTCCTGGGGCGCTTCCAGGCGGTGAAGGGACCGGGGCTGTTCATCATCATCCCGGGCATCCAGAAGATGCAGGTGGTCGATCTGCGGGTGATCACCATGGACGTGCCCGAGCAGGACGTGATCTCCCAGGACAACGTCACGGTGAAGGTGAATGCGGTGCTCTACTTCCGGGTGGTGGACCCGGAGCGGGCGATCATCCAGGTCGAGCACTATGTCAACGCCACCAGCCAGCTGGCCCAGACCACGCTGCGTTCGGTGCTCGGCAAGCACGACCTGGACGAGATGCTCTCCGAGCGCGACCGGCTCAACGACGACATCCAGGAGATCATCGACACCTCGGCGGAGAGCTGGGGCATCAAGGTGGCCAACGTGGAGATCAAGCACGTCGACCTGGACGACAGCATGATCCGCGCCATCGCCCGCCAGGCCGAGGCGGAGCGCGAGCGCCGCGCCAAGGTGATCCACGCCGAGGGCGAGCTGCAGGCCTCGCAGAAGCTGCTCGAGGCCGCCAACGTCATGTCCGCCAATCCGATGGCGCTGCAGCTGCGCTACCTGCAGACCATGAGCGACATGAGCAACAAGAACGCCTCGACCATCGTGGTGCCACTGCCCATCGACCTGGTGGACGCCTTCAAGTCGATGGCCGGCGCCGTCGGTGACCAGGGGAATCAGTGATGGCAGGCGGCAGCATGAACAGTCATCGTGTCCTCGGGTCTGATCCGTCGACAGGTCTGCGAGGGGCGCTGTGAACCCATCCGTGGGCGCTACTTTTGCCATCCATGGCAAAAACCCCCTCTACGACCTGTCCCCGGCGCCCCTCGTCGATCTTCGGGTCTCGCCGGATGCAGCGATCCGGCGGGTCTGGTAGACTCCCGCGCTCCTGACGGGATAGCCGGATCAGCCCGGTGCCTCGTCGATCCAACGCAAGGGAACCGACATACCGTGATGCCCTCTCGTTCCGGGCTGGCCACGCCGCCCTAGCCTTTCCCTCCCGAATTCGGGCCGCGATGATGTCGTCACGATGTCATCGCGGCCGGGCATCGTCTCGATGTCCTGGGCGCCCCGCGCCCGCTTGCACCGTCAGCTTCTTTCTCATGGCGCCACCGCGCGCTTGACCGGCCTCGGCGCTCGACCGGCGCCACGGCATCGGCCTCCTCGCGAGGCCGGGAAGGGCTGCGCATGACACGACCCTGACGCCTTCATGGCATCCACCTCCACCCTCGACTGGACCGCAGCATGACTCGATCCCTCAAGCAAGACTGGTTCTCCAACATCAAGGGCGATCTCCTGTCGGGCATCGTCGTCGCCCTGGCGCTGATTCCCGAGGCCATCGCCTTCTCGATCATCGCCGGCGTCGATCCCAAGATCGGCCTCTACGCTTCCTTCTCCATGGCGGTGATCATCGCCTTCGCCGGCGGCCGGCCGGGCATGATCTCGGCGGCCACCGGTGCCATGGCGCTGCTGATGGTCACGCTGGTCAAGGAGCACGGGCTCGAGTACCTGCTGGCCGCGACCCTGCTCACCGGCGCGCTGCAGATCGTCGCCGGCTACCTGCGCCTGGCCGACCTGATGCGCTTCGTCTCGCGCTCGGTGGTGACGGGCTTCGTCAACGCCCTGGCGATCCTGATCTTCATGGCGCAGCTGCCGGAGCTGACCAATGTCACCTGGCACGTGTATGCCATGACCGCGGCCGGCCTCGGCATCATCTATCTCTTCCCCTACCTGCCGGTGATCGGCAAGGCGCTGCCGTCGCCGCTGGTGTGCATCCTGGTGCTGACCGCCGTGGCCATGATCACCGGCCTCGACATCAACACCGTGGGCGACATGGGCGAGCTGCCCGACACCCTGCCGGTGTTCCTGTGGCCGGACGTGCCGCTCAACCTCGAGACCCTGTCGATCATCTTCCCCTACGCCATCATGCTCACCGTGGTGGGCCTGCTGGAGTCGATGATGACCGCCACCATCGTCGACGACCTGACCGACACCGAGAGCGACAAGAACCGCGAGTGCAAGGGCCAGGGCATCGCCAACATCGGCACCGGCCTGCTCGGCGGCATGGCGGGCTGCGCGATGATCGGGCAGTCGGTGATCAACATCAAATCCGGCGGCCGCGGTCGCCTCTCCACCCTGTTCGCCGGCGTGATGCTGCTGATCATGGTGGTGTTCCTCTCCGACTGGGTGTCGCAGATCCCCATGGCGGCGCTGGTGGCGGTGATGATCATGGTCTCCATCGGCACCTTCAGCTGGACCTCGATCCGCGACCTGAAGAAGCACCCGCTGTCCTCCAACCTGGTGATGCTGGCCACCGTGGCGGTCACGGTGGGCACCCACAACCTGGCCATGGGCGTGTTCGTCGGCGTGCTGCTGGCGGCGCTGTTCTTCGCCAACAAGGTCGGCAACATCCTCTACATCGGCGTCGAGCAGGCCGAGGCGGGCAGCCGCCGCGTCTATCGCGTGGTGGGGCAGGTGTTCTTCGCCTCCTCCGAGCGCTTCGGCCGCGCCTTCGACTTCAAGGAGAGCGTGGAGAAGGTCACCATCGACCTGTCCCGGGCGCACTTCTGGGACATCACCGCCGTGCAGGCGCTGGACCGGGTGGTGATCAAGTTCCGCCGCGAGGGCACCGAGGTCGAGCTGGTCGGCCTCAACGAGGCCAGCGCCACCATCGTCGACCGCTATGCCATCCACGACGACCCGGAAGCCGTCGAGAAGCTGATGGGCGGCCACTGAGCCGCCCGTCGGCGGCCGCCCCTGTGACGGGGCGGCCGGATGGTGTAGAACGAAAGCCAGACAATCCACGCCAGCTTCAGGACAGACAGATGACAGAACAGGTGATGGCCGCCATCGACGGCTCGCAGTTTTCCGAGGGCGTCTGCGACTACGCCGCCTGGGCCAGCCTGGCGCTCGAGGCGCCGCTGACCTTCCTGCACGTGGTCGACAACCATCCGCAGACCGCCGAGGCGGATCTCTCCGGCAACATCGGGCTCGGCTCCCGCGAGCATCTGCTCGAGGAGCTGTCGCAGCTCGACGAGCAGCGCGCCAAGGTGGCCCAGGAGCAGGGCCGGCTGATGCTCAAGGCGGCCCAGGAGCGCGCCGTCGCGGACGGCGTGGCGGAGCCCGGCAGCCGCCAGCGCAACGGCACCCTGGTCGAGACCCTCGCCGAGCTGGAGGACGAGATCCGCCTGCTGGTGGTGGGAAAGCGCGGCGGCAGCGCCCATCAGGACAGCGAGCACCTGGGCTCCAACCTCGAGCGGGTGGTGCGCGGCCAGCATCGACCGATCCTGGTGGTGCCCCAGGCCTTCAAGCGCCCCGAGAAGGTGATGATCGCCTTCGACGGCAGCAACACCACGCGCAAGGGCGTCGAGCTGCTGGCGAAGAGCCCGCTGTTCTCCGGCATCGCCTGCCACGTGGTGATCGTCGGCGCCGAGACCGGCGACAACCGCTCCCAGCTCGACTGGGCGCTCGCCACCCTGCGCGAGGCCGGCCATGAGGCCGAGGGCGCGATCCGCGCCGGCGAGGTGGAGGAGACCCTGCGTGCCTACAAGCAGGAGCACGACATCGATCTGGTGGTGATGGGCGCCTACGGCCATTCCCGCATCCGCCACCTGCTGGTGGGCAGCACCACCACCGAGATGCTGCGCCACGCCAGCGAGCCGGTGCTGCTGCTGCGCTGAGCCGCGTCATCGCTCTTCAGGGCCCCGCCACGGCGGGGCCTTTTCGTATCATCGCGTCTTGCCAGCGTTGTGCGTCGGCACCGGACGCACACCATGAGCCATCGCCCCGCGGAGGGCCCCAGGCGCTGCCCGGCATGGCCCTGGCCGGGGCGAGCCGCGTCAGGCCGCCGACACCCGACGGCCCAGCAGGCGGTCCAGCGACAGCGCGCCGGGGCCGCGCAGCAGCAGGGTCAGCAGTCCCGTGGCCCAGAGGCCGTGGGTGACCCAGGCATCGGGATAGACGAAGGTCTGGATCACCAGCGTCATGATCAGCAGCCCCAGGGCGGCCAGGCGGGTCGCGAGGCCCGCCCACAGCAGCAGCGACAGCCCGAACTCGGCCAGCGTCGCCAGCCAGGCGGCGAGCACCGGCGAGATCAGCGGCAGGGCGTACTCGTGCTCGAACAGGAAGAAGGTGCTCTGGCTAATGGTGACGCCGTCGACCTTGGTCAGCGCCGAGCGGAAGAAGACGCTGCCGAGCACGAGGCGTGCCAGCAGGGCCACGAGATCGACGGGCAGCCGATCGAGGGCCGGCTCCAGGCGTCGATAGTAGAACCTGAGTGGTGATATCGGCATGTTCATGGGGCGGCCTCCTCGTTCGGCTCGTCATCATCGGGCGCGGCATGGCGCTCGCACAGCGCGCCGAGGCCGAGCAGGGTGCCCAGCGCCTCGCCGGCCGCCGTCTCGCCGTGGGCCTCGGCGACCGCCGCCAGCGCGTCGCCCAGCGCCGTGTCTCGAGGTTCTCGAAGCCTGCCATACAGCGCGGCGGTGACGGCGTCGACGGGCGTCAGCAGCACCTGCTCGCCGCGGCGCACCGCCAGCCAGTCCTCCTCCCCGGCGGCGACGGATTCGCCCGGCGCCTCGCCCCGCTCCAGCCGCTGCCACAGCGCGCCCACCGCGAAGCGACAGCGCACCCGCCGGGTGGCCGGCCGCGGCGTCACGCAAAGGCGTGCCGGGTCGGGATGCTCGGCCAGCCGGGTGGCGTCCAGGACCGGCGCCTCGGCGGCAGGGCCGACGTCGAGCCGGGCGCGCTCCAGCCGGCAGACGTCGCTCGCGTAGCGATAACCGGCCAGCGGCGGCAGGTCGTCCAGGAAGTCGGCGAAGCCGGCGCCGTAGCGCGACAGCCGCGGCTCCCGGGGCAGGTGATCGCGGGCGTAGTCGCCGGCCGCGGCGGCGAAGTAGCGCGGGCCGAGCAGCGTCCGGGTATGGGGAAAGGCGGTGGCCAGCGCCTCGATCAGGCTCTGGCGCACGTTGTTGCGATAGACGTCGAGCCCGGCGGATCGGCCCAGCTCGGCGGCCCCGTCGTCCACGGGAGCGGCATCGGGGGCGCGCAGGGCGGCGGCGAAGCGTCGCTGCCACTCGGCCAGGGCGCTCATGCCGGCATCCTCGTCAGCGTGGCCCTCGACGCCGCCGGCAGGTCGGCGGCTCGATGAGCGCGGGCCCGCTCGGCCTCCTCGAGCCAGCGTTCCAGCGTCGGCACCTCGGCGTCCCACTCGATCAGGGTCGGCGCTTCGGGGGCGGAGGGTGCCCAGCGGCGATACAGCGACCAGACGGCCTCGGTGACAGGGCCGGCGTGATCGTCGATGCGCAGCGGCGGATCGACGGCGGTATCCAGGCTGTGGCCGGCCAGGTGCAGCTCGCCCACGGCGTGCCAGGGCAGGGCGCCCAGGTAGGCGTCGAGGTCGCGGTTCAGGTTGAACGCGCTGATATAGGCATTGTTGAGATCCAGCAGCAGCCCGCAGCCGGTGCGGGCCACCAGCTCGGTGAGGAAGTCGGCCTCGTCGAGGGTGTTGATCGGGATCGTCACGTAGAGGCTGGGATTCTCGATCAGCAGCCGGCGCCCCAGGGCCTGCTGGACGATGTCGATATTGCGGGCGAGCAGCGCCAGGCTCTCCTCGGTGAGCGGCACCGGCAGCAGGTCGTTGTAGCAGTCGCCGTCGAGCCGGCTCCAGGCCAGGTGTTCCGACACCAGCGCCGGCTGGAGCCTGTCCACCAGCCGGGCGAGCCGCGCCAGATGGGCCGCATCGGGGCGTGCGGCGCCGCCCAGCGACAGCCCCACGCCGTGCACCGAGAGCGGGTAGCGCTCGGCCAGGGCCTGGAGCCGCTCGCGGTCGGGGCCGCCGGCGCTCATGTGGTTCTCGGCGTGCATTTCCAGGAAGTCCGCACGCCGGGGCGCGGCGAGCAGCGCCGGGGCATGCTGCGGCTTGAGGCCGATGCCCACGGCACCGGGGGGCAATGAGAGGGAAGGGGGCAGCGACATGGCGATCTCCTCGGGGGCCGGCCCGCCGCGCGGCGGGCCGGGAGGGCTTCCGATCGGGGCTGGGCTCAGGGACGCTCGATCTCGCTCAGGCTGCCCATGCCGTGGGGCGTCTCGATACTGGTGCAGGTGCCTTCCGGCACCAGCGTCCAGGCGTTGCCCTGGTAGTCCACGGTGGAGGTGCCGGCGCAGGTGGTGCCCGGGCCCGCCTTGCAGTCGTTCTGGCCGGCCAGGGCCACGCCGTAGCACTTCTCCATGGCTTCGCCTTCCTGGGCCTGGGCGGCGCTCATGACGCCCGCCTGGGCGATGGCGGTGGTGAACACGGCAGCCAGCATGGTGGAACGCTTCATGGGATCTCTCCTCTGGGTCGTCGGGTGCGCTCTTGGCGATGTCGCGTTGCGCCCTTCTCTGTCGGGTCGCCGGGGAATGGCTTACAGCGCGACGAGCGCTCGGCGGTCGTGATGCCGACGAAGACAGGGGATGCATGAAGGTTGCGCCGTCCATGCGAATGATATTTCTGACCAGGTTTTAAAAGTTGGCGAATATCACTGTCATGGGGAAGAATTTTGGTGAGCATGACGGCTCGTCCGCCCTCGTGCTGCGGTAAGATCATGGGCACGTTTTTCTCGACTTCAGGAGCGATGCCATGACCATCCAGCGCCATGACACCAAGGCCCGCATGAGCCGTGCCGTGATCCACAACGGCGTGGCCTGGCTGTGCGGCCAGGTGGCCGGCCCCGAGGCCCGCGAGGGCGATATCACCGCGCAGACCGAGAGCATGCTGGCGCGAGTCGATGCGCTGCTCGCCGAGATCGGCTCCGACCGCGAGCATCTGCTCTCGGCGACGATCTATCTCAAGGACGGTGGCGACTTCGCGGCCATGAACGCCGTGTGGGACGCCTGGGTGCCCGAGGGCCATGCCCCGGCCCGCACCTGCGTCTGTGCCCCGATGCCGGCCGATGAGCTGCGCGTGGAGATCACGGTCACCGCGCTGGTGAAGGACGCCTGAGCCGGCGTTCGAGCCGCCGCTCCCGAGGAGCGGCCATGAAACGGAAAAAGGCCGACGCGAACGCGTCGGCCTTTTTCGTTGGCGGGACGGCGGAGGGATCGGTTCAGCGCAGGCAGGGGTCTTCCTGCGGCACCTCCCGCGGCCTGAGCCGGCGCGAGAGCGCGTCCACGGCGATGTTGAGGCCGGCGGTCACCAGCAGCAGGAAGGCCGCCGTGTCGAACATCAGGTACTGGAAGTTCTCGTCGATGTAGTAGCCCAGCGTCGCCACCCCCAGCATGCCGAGGATCGCCGTCTCGCGCAGGATCACCTCGGCCCGGTAGTAGAGCAGGGCCAGCAGGCTCGGATAGACCCGCGGCAGCAGCTCGTAGGCCAGCCGGCCCGAGGCGGGCAGCCCCGGCATGCCGGGCTCCAGGCCGTCGGCGTGGCGGGCGACGAGGAAGGCGATCAGGGCGCCGTTGTGCAGCGCCAGGGCCAGCCAGGCGGGCAGCAGCGAGGGGCCGAGCAGCAGCAGGAAGACGAAGGCCAGCATCAGCTCCGGCGTCGAGCGCAGCAGCACCAGCAGCCCGCGGCCGGCCATCCGGCTCGCGGGATGGCCGAAGTGGCGGCTGGCCAGCGGCCACAGCGCCATCGCCACCAGCAGCGCGCCGACGGTGCCGAGCAGCGCCAGCAGCAGGGTGTTGCCGATGGCCGGAGCGAGCTCGGGGATGCTGGCGAACCAGTCGACCAGCCCCGCCCCGTCGCCGGCCAGCAGCGGCGCGGGCCACAGGTCCTGGCTGACGAAGCGCCACAAGAGCCCGCCGTCCACCGCCGGCCAGGGGCCGAGCAGGAAGGCGCCGCCGACCAGCAGCAGCGGCACCAGCCGCCGGTGGCTCCACCAGGGCAGGGTGGCGATCAGCAGGTAGAAGCACCACAGCAGGGCGCCGGCCTCCGGGTAGCGGCCTTCGCGGAAGGCCGTCTCGAGCTGGAAGCCGAGCGTCGGCAGGCCGACGAAGCCCAGCAGCACGCTGGCGCGCAGGCCGCATTCGAAGCGGTAGCGGGTGTAGGCGGCGAGCTGGGTCCAGGCCAGCGGCAGCTCGGCGTAGAGGAAGCGCGACAGCCGCCCGACGCCGGGCGGCAGGGCATCGGCCGGCGCGCGCGGGGTCTGCTCGAGGATCTCGGCGAACACCTTGGCGAAGATGCCGGCGTAGGGAATCGCCAGCGCCGCCAGGGCGGTCAGTGCCGAGAGCCCGAACACCTGCAGGAACAGCAGCGCCCAGAACAGCTCGTGGATGGCGCGCACGAAGGCGCAGCCGGCGCGCACCAGCCGCGAGCGGGCGAACAGCAGCGCCAGCGGGAAGCCCAGTACCACGCCCGCGAGCGTGCCCCACAGCGCCACCGAGACGGTCAGCCCCAGGGCATGGAAGGGCGACTCGACGGAAGCGAAGTCGGGCCAGGCCAGGCCCTGGAGCATCCGTCCGAGCTCCGTCCAGGGGTCGCGGGTGACCACCGACAGATCGGCCAGCGGCGCAAGCAGCAGCGCCAGGGCGATCAGCGTCAGGGTATGGCGGGCCAGGCGCGGGCCGGTGGCGCGGCCGGCCAGCCAGGCCGGCCGGCGCGGCAGGGCGGCATCGCTCATGCGCGACCCCGGGAGCAGGGCAGGGACGCCGGCGGGGGCGCCGCGGGCTCGGGTGCCTCGGCTGACGCGGCGGTGTCGTCGGCGTCCGGATAGAGGGCGTCGAGGTCATCAAGGCTCAGCGTGGAGGCCGGGGCGTCGATCACCAGCCGGCCGTCGCGCAGGCCCCAGACGCGGTCGAAGCGGGTCAGCGCCAGCTCGCGCTGGTGCAGGGCGATCACGCTGGTGGTGTGGCGCTGCTCGATCAGTCCCAGCAGGCGGTGGGCCTGGTGGGGATCGACGCTGGCCACCGGCTCGTCGCCGAGGAACACCTCCCGCTGCTGGTAGAGCGCCCGGGCGATGGCGGTGCGCTGGCGCTGGCCGCCGGACAGCTGCCCCACGGGGCGGCGCATCAGCCCGTCCAGGCCGACCCGCTTGCACAGCGCGGCCACCTCGCCCCAGGGGCCGCGCAGCGGCCGCACCAGGTTCCACAGGTTGGCCAGCGCCGAATGCTCGGCGAGCCGGCCCATGTAGACGTTGTGATAGACCGCGAGCCCCGGCACCAGGCCGTGATGCTGCGGGCACCAGGCGACCGCCCCGCCAAGCCGCTCCCGCAGCGCCGCCAGCAGCGTGGACTTGCCGGCGCCGCTGGGGCCGAGCAGGGCGACGCGCTCGCCGCGCGCCAGGTGCAGATGCACCCGGGGCAGTACCACCCGCTCGCCGTGGCCGAGATCGACCCCATCGAGCGTCAGCAGCCTCTCGTGCGTGGGCTCCGTCGGCGCCATCAGCGCAGCAGGCCGAGCTCTTCCGCCACGTCCTCGATCGGCGCGTACATGGCGTTGTCGGCGGGGATGAAGGCCGAGCGGGGGAAGCTGTCGAGCAGCTCGGGGTCGTCCATCTCCAGCAGCGCCTCGCGGACCCGGTCGGAGAAGCCCTCGCCGTAGCGCTCGTCGGCGTCGCCGCGCAGGGTCCACTGGTAGTCCGGGTAGCTCGGCGTGGTCCAGATCACCTGCACCTGGTCGGTGTCGACGCGGCCGTCCTCCACGGCGGCGTCCCACACCGCGTAGTTGACCGCGCCCAGCTCGTAGGTGCCGGCCTCGACCAGGGCGATGGTGCGCGAGTGGTCACCGGAGAAGCCGACCCGGGAGAAGATCTCGTCCGGCGCCTCGCCGAAGCGCTGGCGCAGGTAGTGCTCGGGCATCAGGCGCCCGGAGGTGGAGGTCTTGGAGCCGAAGGTGAAGCTCATGTCCTCGACCGCGTCGGGCAGCTCGTCCCCTTCTTCCAGCCCCGTCGACCGGTGGGCGATGAAGTAGGTCTCGAAGGCCGCGTCCTCGGCGCCCTGGGCGATGGCCTGGGAGTCCGGCACCAGGCGGCGCGCCTGGACGCCGGAGAGACCGCCGAACCAGGCCAGCTGGACCTGGTCGTTGCGGAAGGCGGTGACCGCCGCGCCGTAGGACTTCACCGGCACGTACTCCACCTCGACGTCGAGCCGCTCCTCGAGGTAGTCGGCGACCTTGGAGAAGCGCTCGACCAGGCGCGACTGGTCCTCGTCGGGGATGGCGGTGAAGCGGAAGGTATCGGCGGCCGCACCCTGGGCGAGCAGGGCGAGGGCGGCGGCGGAAGCGGCGATCCAGCGCATGGGCGGTCTCCTGGAAGGAATCGGGAGGGGTATTGTTGTGGCTGGTGGCGGGCATGGCAAGTCCGTCGACCGGGAGCCATTGGACCAAAGGCGCATGACGCGGGGGTGTGGTTGGGCTTACACTCTCGCGATAAATGTCAGACATTTTGCGCTGACGCCACTCGGCCATGGGGAGCGATCGATGAGTCTCGAGGCACTGGGTCCGCATCAGGGCGATGCCGATGCGCTGGCGAGGCGACTGGCCCGGGCGCTGCTGGGCGGCGACTGGCAGTCCGGCGACGTCTTCCCCAAGGAGCTGGACATCGCCGCCCACTGCGCCGTCAGCCGCAACCTGGTGCGCAACGCCCTGGCCAGCCTGACCGCCGCCGGCCTGCTCGAGCGCACCGCCGGGCGCGGCACCCGGGTGCGCGAGGTCGGCGACTGGCACCTGCTCGATCCGCAGATGAGCGACTGGCTGGTCGGCCTGGCGCATCCCCAGCCGCAGCTGGTGCGCGAGCTGCTGGCCTTTCGCTACTCCGCGGAGCCGGTGGTGGCGGAGCTGGCCGCCCGCGCCGCCGATGCCGGCGATCTGGCCCGCCTGGAGGCGGCCTTTCGCGGCATGGCGGCGACCGCCGACGCCTCGCAGCAGGCCGCCCAGCACGTGGAGTACGACGTGGCCTTCCACGAGGCCATCTACGAGGCCAGCCACAACCTGATCTGGCGCCAGATGGGCCACCTGCTGCGGCCGTCGATCCTGGCCCTGGTGCAGCACTCCCAGCGTCCCGCCCGCGGGGACGACGGCCTCGGCGACAGCCTGGAACGCCACGGCGCGGTGCTCGAGGCGATCAGGGGCGGCGACGGGCCGCGCGCCGCCCGGGCCGCCCGCGAGGTGCTGGGCCGCACCGCCCGCGACCTGGGCGTCGACACCGAGACCGGCGCCCGCGCCGACTGATACCGGCGGTCGCCCCGCGGCGGCCGTTCACGCTTGACCGTTCATGCTTTCAGAAAGGAGCCATCCATGAAGATCACCCGACTCAAGACCTGGCAGGTGCCGCCGCGCTGGCTGTTTCTCAAGATCGAGACCGACGAGGGCGTCTACGGCTGGGGCGAGCCGGTCATCGAGGGGCGCGCCGCCACCGTCGAGGCCGCGGTCCACGAGCTGTCCGACTACCTGATCGGCCAGGACCCGCACCGCATCGAGCACCTGTGGAACACCCTGTACCGCGCCGGCTTCTACCGCGGCGGGCCGATCCTGATGAGCGCCATCGCCGGCATCGACCAGGCGCTGTGGGACCTCAAGGGCCGCGACCTGGGCGTGCCCGTGCACCAGCTGCTGGGCGGCGCCGTGAGGGACAAGATGCGCATGTATGCCTGGACCGGCGGCGATCGGCCGAGCGACGTGGGCGAGGGCGCCAGGGCGCTGGTCGACCAGGGCTTCACCGCCTTCAAGATGAACGGCACCCCGGAGCTGCAGATCGTCGATTCCCACAAGAAGGTCGACGAGGCCGTGGCGCGGGTCGCCGAGGCCCGCGAGGCGGTGGGCCCGGACGTCGGCATCGGCATCGACTTCCACGGCCGCGTGCACCGGCCCATGGCCAAGGCGCTGCTGCGCGAGCTGGAGCCCTTCCATCCGATGTTCGTCGAGGAGCCGGTGGCCCCCGAGCATCTGCCTTGCCTCAAGCACATCGCCGGCGGGCTCGGCTATCCGCTGGCCACCGGCGAGCGCCTGCACACCCGCTTCGAGTTCCGCGACCTGCTGGCCGACGGCATGATCGACATCGTCCAGCCCGACCTCTCGCACTGCGGCGGCATCAGCGAGGGCCTGAAGATCGCCGCCCTGGCCTCCGCCCACGACGTGGCCATGGCCCCGCACTGCCCGCTCGGCCCGCTGACGCTCGCCACCTCGCTGCACGTGGATGCGGTCAGCCACAACGCCTTCATCCAGGAACAGAGCATGGGCATCCACTACAACAAGGACAACGACGTGCTCGACTACCTGGTCGACAAGTCGGCGCTCGGCATCGAGGACGGCTTCTGCGCCATTCCCCAGGGGCCGGGGCTGGGCGTGGAGATCGACGAGGCCTTCGTCGAGGAGCGCGCCAAGGTGGGCCATCGCTGGCGCAACCCGGTGTGGACCCATGACGACGGCTCCATCGCCGAATGGTAAGCGAGGCCGAGATGACGCAAGCGATTTCCACGCGGCTGGCCTGGGTCGCCGTCGACTGGGGCTCCAGCAACCTGCGCGCCTGGGCCCTGGGCGCGGGCGGCGAGGTGCTGGCCGAGGCCGAGGCCGCCCGCGGCATGCTGGGCCTGTCCCCGGCCGACTATGAGCCGGCCCTGCTGGCCGTCATCGGCGACTGGCTGCCCGCCCAGGGTCGCATCACGGTGCTGGTCTGCGGCATGGCCGGCGCCCGTCAGGGCTGGCGCGAGGC
This sequence comes from Halomonas sp. B23F22_10, assembly GCF_043496975.1. Classification (NCBI taxonomy): domain Bacteria; kingdom Pseudomonadati; phylum Pseudomonadota; class Gammaproteobacteria; order Oceanospirillales; family Halomonadaceae; genus Halomonas; species Halomonas sp. B23F22_10. The sequence continues at coordinate 503,306 of NZ_JBIEKF010000003.1, forward strand.
GCCGTACCGGCCGGTGCCCACCGCGCTCGATGCCCTGGCCGAGGGCGCGGTGCGCCCGGCCGTCGAGGACGCGCGCCTCGACGTGCGCCTGCTGCCCGGCCTGTGCCAGGGCGCGGACGCCGGCGGCTTCGACGTGATGCGCGGCGAGGAGACCCAGCTCGCCGGGCTCGCGGCCCTCGCGCCCGGCGTCTCCGGCCTGGTCTGCCTGCCCGGCACCCACGCCAAGTGGGCGACGCTCGAGGGCGGGCGCGTGCAGGGCTTCCACACCTACCTGACCGGCGAGCTCTATCGCCTGCTGGCCAGCCAGTCGGTGCTGGCCCACTCGCTCTGCGAGGACGATCTCGAGGACGCGGCCTGCCGCGAGGCCTTCACCGCCGCGGTGGCCGAGGCGGCCGCCGCGCCGGAGGCCTTCACCCGGACGCTGTTCGGGCTGCGCGCCATGGATCTGCTCGACGATGCCCTGCCGGACGGCGAGGCCCGCGGCGCCGTGCTGGCGGCCAGGCTCTCCGGGCTCGCCATCGGCCTGGAGCTGGCCGGTGCCTGCCGTGATCTCACCGCGGGCCAGAGCGTGCGGCTGATCGGCGGCGAGGCGCTGTGCCGCCGCTACGCCCTGGCGCTCTCGGCGCTGGGCCACTCGAGCGAGATCATCGCCAACCAGCGCGCGGTGCTGGCCGGCCTCGGCCTGGCCCACACCGCCCTCGCGTCCGCTGTCCCTGACCATGACTGAACAGGAGTCTCGTCCCATGTCCCTTCCGCTGATCGGTATCCTGCGCGGCATCACCCCCGACGAGGCCGTCGACGTCGGCGAGGCGCTGCTCGCCGCCGGCCTCGACCGCCTCGAGGTGCCGCTGAACTCCCCCGAGCCGCTGGAGAGCATCCGCCGCTTGGCCGAGGCGCTGGGCGATCGTGCCGCGGTGGGCGCCGGCACCGTGCTGACGCCCGAGCAGGTGCGCGACGTGCAGGCCGTCGGCGGCCGGCTGATCGTGTCGCCCAACTGCCGCCCGGCGGTGATCGAGGAGACTCGCCGGCTGGGCATGGCGTCCTATCCCGGCATCGTCACGCCCTCCGAGGCCTTCGACGCCCTGGATGCCGGCGCCACGGCGCTCAAGCTGTTCCCGGCGGTGCAGGTCGGCCTTGAAGGGATGAAGGCGGTGCGCGCCGTGCTGCCGGCGGGCACCGCGCTCTATGCCGTGGGCGGCATCGGCGTCGACAACTTCGGCCAGTGGCGAGCCGCCGGCGTCGACGGCGCCGGGCTCGGCAGCGCCCTCTACAAGCCGGGCCTCGGCGCCGAGGAGGTCGGCGAGCGGGCGCGCCAGCTGGTCGAGGCCTGGCGGGCCGCGGATCCGGCGGCATGAGCGATGCGGCGCGTATGGCGGCGGCCAGCGGCTGCGAGCTGGGCGAGGGGCCCCAGTGGCACGCCGCTTCCGGCCGCCTGGTGTGGTGCGACATCCTCGGCCGGCGGCTGCACTGGCTCGAGGTGGCAAGCGGCGAGACCGGCGTGATCGACCTCGACCACATGGCCTCGCTGGCCGCGCCGCTCGACGACGGCGGGATGCTGGTGGTGGGCGAGGATCGCCTGAGCCGCCAGGATCCCGCCTCCGGCGCGATCGAGCGGCTGATGGGCTTCGAGGCCGACAACGCCGCCACCCGCAGCAACGACGCGCGGGTGGACCGTCACGGTAGCCTGTGGCTGTCGAGCATGGGCCGGGGCGCCGAGGACGGCGCGGGCAGCCTCTACCGGCTGCATCGCGGCGAGCTTTCGCGGCTCAGGAGCGGGCTGACGATTCCCAACGCGATCTGCTTCTCGCCTCAGGGCGAGCACGCCCATTTCGCCGACACGGCGCGCGGCATCGTCTATCGCTGGGCGCTGGACGCCGAGGGCTGGCCGGTCGGCGAGCCCGAGCCGTGGGGGGACGTCACTCGGCGCGAGGGCAATCCCGACGGCGCGGTGATCGACGCCGAGGGCGCCATGTGGCTGGCGCTGTGGGGCGCCGGCCGGGTGGTGCGCCTGGACCGCGAGGGCCGTGAGATCGGCGCCATCTCCGTTCCCGTCTCCCAGCCCTCCTGCCCGGCCTTCGGCGGCCCGGGGCTGGCCTCGCTCTATATCACCACCGCCCGCGAGGGCATGAGCGCCGAGCAGCGGGCCCGCGAGCCCGGCGCCGGCGATCTGTTCGTCGCCGATCTCGCGGTGCCGGGGCTCGCCGAGCCAACGCTGCGATTGAGCTGATACCGGCCATCTCTCATGGGCGCCGGGGACAAGGCGAAGCGAGGTTTTTTTGCCATGGATGGCAAAAGAAGCGCCCAAGGATGGGTTTACAGCGTCCTCGCGGAGACTTGTTGCCGGATCAGCCCATCCTCAAACAGCCAATCAGGCACTGCAAATCTTCTTCAGCCTGCGTCGCCCATCGGATAGCGGGTCTCGCGCAGGCTGTCCTTGATCTTCTTTAGATGGGGCAGGAAGTCCTCGCCGCGGCGCAGGGTCACGCCGGTGGCCAGCACGTCGATCAGCGCCAGCTGGATCATCCGCGAGGTCATCGGCATGTAGTGGTCGGTGTCCTCCGGCGCCGAGACCGCCAGGGTCTCGGTGCACTCGTCGGCCAGCGGCGAGTCCGGCGCGGTGATGCCCAGCACCACGGCGCCGTTGTTGCGCGCCACCTGGGCGATGTCCACCAGCTCGCGGGTGCGGCCGGTATAGGACATGATCACCACCACGTCGCCGGTGTGACAGGCGGCGGCGATCATGCGCTGCATCAGCACGTCGATATAGGCCGACACCGGGATGTTGAAGCGGAAGAACTTGTGCTGCGCGTCCTGGGCCACCGCGCCCGAGGCGCCCAGGCCGAAGAAGTGCAGTTGCTTGGCCTGGGTCAGGTAGTCGACCACCCGCTCGACCCGCGCCGGGTCGACCTCGCGCCGGGCGATGTCCAGCGCCGCGATGGTGGCACCGAAGATCTTGCCGGTGTATTCGGCCGCGGCATCGCCGGGTTCCACTGCCTGGGTGACGTAGGGCGTGCCGCCGGCCAGACTCTGTGCCAGCTTGATCTTGAAGTCCGGATAGCCCTTGGCGTCGAAGCTGCGGCAGAAGCGGTTGACCGTGGGCTCACTGACCGAGGCCGCATGGGCCAGGCTGGCGATGCTCATGCTGGTGGCGGCGGTGGGGTCGGCGAGGATGACGTCGGCGACCTTGCGTTCGGATCGGTTGAGCTCATCGAGGCGACGGCGAATGCGGTCCAGCAGATCGTGACTGACCATGCGCGAGGGAGTCTCCGTGAAGCGGTAGCGGCGTCGGTCGCCGCCGGTGTGTCGATATGATGTGGTGATTTAACTACATTATGTCCACTATCCTAGCGCGCGCGGGCGGGTAACGGCCAGCCGTGACCGCTCGGACCTCTCCGCATTTAGTAGTAATTTTACAGAAGTTTTTGGAGATGGTCGGCGCGATAGGCTATTATTTTGTTAATTTAACCAGATGAGGGTGGTCATGAGCCAACACAAGCGGCCCCAGGAAGGAGGCTCCTTCGGCGATTTCGGCACGGCAATCGATCTGGCCCTGTTCGGAGCGCTCGGCGATTTGGCCCAGCGCAAGCTCTTTCCGGCGCTCTTCCACCTGGAGCGCGAGGGGCTGCTCGATCCCGCCACGCGGCTGCTCGGGCTGGCCCGTCAGGAGCTGGACGTGGACGCCTTCAAGACGCGCGTCGAGAAGTCCCTGAAGACCTACGTCAAGGCCGAGGAGCTCGACCGCGAGGCGCTGGCCCGCTTCATGGCGCGGCTCGACTTCCTGCAGCTCGACTTCACCCAGCCCGAGGGCTACGCCGGCATCCGCGAATGGCGCCAGGGCGCCGAGCAGCCGATGGTGGTCTACCTGTCGGTGGGAGCCAAGATCTACGGCGACATCTGCCGTCACCTGGACGCCAGCGGCAGCCTCGACGCCACGAGCCGCGTGGTGGTGGAGAAGCCGATCGGCCATGACCTCGCGTCCTCGGCCGAGGTCAACGACGCCATCGGCGCGGTGTTCCCCGAGTCGAGCATCTACCGCATCGACCACTACCTGGGCAAGGAAACGGTCCAGAACCTGATCGCGCTGCGCTTCGCCAACCCGCTGTTCGGCACCCAGTGGAACCAGAACCATATCTCCCACGTGGAGATCACGGTGGCCGAGAAGGTCGGCATCGAGGGGCGCTGGGGCTACTTCGACGAGGCCGGCCAGCTGCGCGACATGGTGCAGAACCACCTGCTGCAGCTGGTGTGCCTGATCGCCATGGATCCGCCGGCCAACCTCGACGCCGACGCCATCCGAGACGAGAAGGTCAAGGTGCTCAAGGCGCTCAAGCCGTTTACCGACGAGATGCTGGGGCGCGACGTGGTCCGCGGCCAGTACATCGGCGGCACCATCGACGGCCAGTCCGTGCCGGGCTACCTCGACGAGGAAGGCGCCAACACCTCGAGCCACACCGAGACCTTCGTGGCGATGAAGACCGAGGTGGCCAACTGGCGCTGGGCGGGCGTGCCCTTCTACCTCCGCACCGGCAAGCGCATGCCGGGCAAGATGTCGCAGATCGTCATCCACTTCCGCCAGCAGCCGCACTACATCTTCGATCCGGACCAGCGCGACCTGGCCGCCAACAAGCTGGTGATCCGCCTGCAGCCGGAAGAGGGCATCGCGCTGGAGGTGCTGACCAAGGACAGCGGCCTGGACAAGGGCATGCGCCTGCGCCGCGGCCCGCTTCACCTGGACTTCAACAGCGCCTTCCCCAAGGCGCGGATCCCGGACGCCTACGAGCGCCTGCTGCTCGAGGTGATGAAGGGCCAGCAGTACCTGTTCGTGCGCCGCGACGAGGTCGAGCACGCCTGGCAGTGGTGCGACAGCCTGATCGAGGCCTGGAACAACCGCGCCGAGCCGCCGCGCCGCTACCCGGCCGGCTCCTGGGGCCCGGTGGCCTCCATCGCCATGATCACCCAGGACGGCCGCAGCTGGTATGAAGACTACTAAGCCCGGCAGGAACGAGGACGATTGAGATGAGCCAATCCCGTGAGCAACTGGCCCGGCAGCTCGCCGAGGCCGTGGCCGAGGCCCTCCGGGCCGACCTGGCCGAGCGCGAGCGCGCCCTGCTGGTGGTGTCCGGCGGTTCCACCCCGGTGCCGTTCTTCGAGGCCCTGGCCGCCATGGACCTGCCCTGGTCCCGCGTCGACGTGACCCTGGCCGACGAGCGCTGGGTCGCCGAGGACGCCGACGACAGCAATGCCCGCCTGGTGCGCGCCCACCTGATGCAGGGGCCGGCCGCCGCGGCCACCTTCGTGCCGCTGACCAGCGCCGCCGCCACCCCGGAGGAGGGCGTGGCCGAGGTCGGCGAGCGTCTCGCGGCGCTGACCTGGCCGGCCAGCGTGGTGATCCTGGGCATGGGCGGCGACGGCCACACCGCCTCGCTGTTCCCGGACAGCCAGGAGCTTGGCCTGGCGCTGTCCACTGCCGATTCGGTGGTGGCGGTGCGCACGCCGAGCCAGCCCCAGCCGCGCATCACCCTGAGCGCCGACCGGCTGCACCGCTGCCCGCGTCACTTCCTGCACATCACCGGCGAGGAGAAGCGCACGGTGCTGGGCCGTGCGCTGGCCGGCGACGACACCCGGGCGCTGCCGATCCGCGCCTTCCTGGCCGGCCCGCTCGGCATCTACTGGGCGCCCTGAGCCCCGGACCCCTTTCTGGAGCCATGACCATGACCATCGACAAGCAGCTGCCTTCCACCCGCACCACCGAGATCGACAGCATCTGCCTCAAGGCCGAGGTGATCCCGGTGCTTGCCATCCAGCGCGTGGAAGATGCCGTGCCGCTGGCCACCGCCCTGGTCGAAGGCGGCCTCAGCGTGCTCGAGGTGACCCTGCGCACCGACTGCGCGCTGGAGGCCACCCGCCGCATCAAGGAGGCGCTGCCCCAGGCCAGCGTCGGCATCGGCACCGTGCTGACCCCGGCGCAGTATCGCCAGGCCGAGCAGGTCGGCGCCGACTTCGTGGTGACCCCGGGCACCACCGAGGCGCTCTACCGCTACGGCGTGGAAAGCCCGGTGCCGATGCTGCCCGGCGTGGCCACCGTCTCCGAGCTGATGATCGGCTGGCAGTACGGCTATCGCCGCTTCAAGTTCTTCCCCGCCGAGGCCAGCGGCGGCGTCAAGGCGCTCAAGGCCTTCGCCGGCCCGATCCCCGAGGCGCGCTTCTGTCCGACCGGTGGCATCAGTCTGGACAACGCCAGCGACTACCTGTCCCAGCCCAATGTGATGTGCGTGGGCGGCTCCTGGCTGACGCCGAAGTCGCTGGTCGAGGCCGAGGACTGGAACGCCATCCGTAGGCTGGCCCAGGAGGCCGCGGAGCGTTTCCACCACTGAGTGTTTCGGTCGACCCTATCGGGTTCTCTCTCGACAGCCACTGGCTGTCCTTGCGCCCCGGCTTCATGGCCGGGGCTTTTTTTTTGGGGAAATCAGGCGCCAAGCGTGATGGCCCGGCGTGCGCGGGGGCGGTATGCTGTGTCTTCGATAGCCTGCTCCTCGTCGAGCCGGCGCCACCCCTTCCAGGAGCCCCCGATGTCCTTCTCTGCTGCCCCGACCGCCGAGCCATCCCAAGGTCCCGCTCACGCCGACGTCTGCCCGCGTCCCGGAGCCGAGGCGCTGGCGGCGCTGGTCGCCGAGCTCGAACCGCTGCTCGGCGAGCGTCTCACCACCGCGGCGGGCATTCGCGAGCAGCACGGCCACGACGAGTCCTGGCATCATCCCGCCGCGCCGGACGCGGTGTGCTTCCCGCACACCACCGAGGAGGTCTCGGCGGTGGTACGCGCCTGCGGCGCGCACCGTGTGCCGGTCGTGCCCTACGGTGTGGGTACCTCGGTCGAGGGGCAGGTGATCGCCGAGCGCGGCGGGCTGTGCGTCGACCTATCGGCGATGAACGCCATCCTCGAGGTGCGCCCGGAGGACATGGACGCCACCGTCCAGCCCGGCGTCACCCGCACCCAGCTCAACACCGACCTGCGCGCCACCGGGCTGTTCTTCTCCGTCGACCCCGGCGCCGACGCCAGCATGGGCGGCATGGCCTCGACCCGGGCCAGCGGCACCAACACCGTGCGCTATGGCACCATCCGCGAGAACGTGCTGTCGATGACCGTGGTGATGCCGGACGGCCGCATCGTCGAGACCGGCACCCGGGCGCGCAAGTCCGCCGCCGGCTACGATCTTACTCACCTGATGATCGGCGCCGAGGGCACGCTCGGCATCATCACCGAGCTGACGGTGAAGCTGCACGGCCTGCCTGAGGGGATCTCCTCGGCTACGGTGGCCTTCGAGGATGTCGGCGGGGCGGTCGATGCGGTGATCGCCTCGATCCAGTACGGCATCCCCATGGCGCGCATCGAGCTGATGGATGCGCTGGCCATGCGGGCGGTGAACGATTTCTCCGGGCTCGACTACGCCGAGAAGCCGACGCTGTTCCTGGAGTTTCACGGCACCCACGCCGGGGTGAAGGAGCAGGCGGAGACCATGGCCGAGCTGTGCCAGGAGCTCGGTGGCAGCGACTTCGCCTGGGCGACCCGGGAGGAAGAGCGTAACGCCCTGTGGCAGGCGCGCCACGACGCGGCCTACGCCGCCAAGGCGCTGCGTCCGGGCATGGAGTTCCTGGCCACCGATATCTGCGTGCCGATCTCGCGGCTGGCCGAGTGCATCGAGGCGACCCGCCAGGACGTCAGCGAGAGCGGCCTGGTCGCGCCGCTGCTCGGCCACGTCGGCGACGGCAACTTCCATCTGGTGGTGATGGTGGATCGCGAGAGCGAGCAGGAGCTCGCCACCCTCGAGGCCTTCAACCGTCGGCTGGTTGCCCGGGCCCTGGCCGCCGGCGGCACCTGCACCGGCGAGCACGGCATCGGCTCCGGCAAGCGCGCCTACATGGAGGCCGAGCACGGCGAGGGCTGGGCGGTGATGCGGGCGATCAAGGCGGCCCTCGATCCGCAGGGCATCATGAACCCCGGCAAGCTGGTCTAGTTCGACACCGGAGACGACTGCACCACGGGCGATCAGGGCAGGGCGTGTCGCGTCCACGGCGGTGCGCGGTCCACGCTCCCGAGGCATCGACATTAGTCTAATGCACGTGAAATCAGCGTGATGGAGAAGTTGGCCCGCCCCTTGCTTTGTCAGGGTGACGTCGCCCGCGTCGCGGCGCCAGTCCCTTCGACAACACGAGGAAGCGACCCATGAACGATATCGCCCCGCTTACCCTGCTCGCCCAGGATCGGCTGACGCTGGCCAGTGGCCTCGAGAGTCGGGATCTGCAGCGCTACCGCCGGCTCGCCCAGGCGCTGGCCAAGCGCCACGCCGACATCAGCCGCGTGGTGGCCGATCTTGGCGCCGAATGCGAGCAGCAGCTCGAGGCCCTGACTGAGGCCGCAGAGCGCATGGAGCTGACCGCCTGCGTCAGCCGCGACGAGGCGTCCGCGATTCCCTCGGTCGAGGCCATGGGCGTCGACCAGGCGCTGAAGGAGGCGCTGGACGCCGCCGACGAGGCCAGCCGCCTGTCGCGCCTGCTGCTGGATACCAACGCCACGCCGGAACTCGAGACGGCCCTGCTGGCCTTCGCCCGCCACAAGCAGACCGAGTGCAGCATGCTGCGGGAGTGTCTGGCGGTGCACGTGAAGTAGCCCTCACACGACGCTCGCCCGAAGACGACAACGCCCCGGGAGGCCAAGACGGCCTGCCGGGGCGTTGTCGTGTCGGGTGTCGTGCAGCGAGGCGTCAGGCGCCGGCCTCGACCGCCACCGTCTGGCTGCCGCGCTTGAGCGCTGCGTAGCCGAGGCCGGTGATCAGCGAGCCGATGACGATCGCCGCCAGGTACAGCAGCACCGGAGTGATGGCGTTGGGGATCAGCAGCACGAAGATGCCGCCGTGGGGGGCCATCAGCTTGGCGCCGAACAGCATCGACAGCGCGCCGGTCACCGCGCCGCCGACCATGCTGACCGGGATCACCCGCAGCGGATCCTTGGCGGCGAAGGGAATGGCCCCCTCGCTGATGAAGCAGAAGCCCAGCACGAACGATGCCTTGCCGGCCTCGCGCTCGGGCTCGGAGAACTTCGACTTGGCGACGAAGCTCGAGATGCCCATGCCGATCGCCGGCACCATGCCCGCGGCCATGATCGCCGCCATGGGGGCATAGGTCTCGGAGGCCAGCAGGCCGACGCCGAAGGTGTAGGCGGCCTTGTTCACCGGTCCGCCCATGTCGAAGCACATCATGGCGCCCAGCAGCCCGCCCAGCAGCAGGGCATTGGTGGAGCCCATGTTCTCGAGGAAGGTGGTCAGCCCGGAGAGGATCGCCGCCACCGGCTCGCCGACCACGTAGATCATGGTCAGGCCGGTCACCAGGCTCGCCACCAGCGGGATGATCAGGATCGGCTTGAGCGACTCGACGCTGGCCGGCAGCCTGACGTAGCGGGTCACCGCCTTGGCCACGTAGCCGGCGAGGAAGCCGGCCAGGATGCCGCCGATGAACCCGGCGCCGATCTCGGAGGCCAGCATGCCGCCGATCATGCCCGGGGCGATGCCGGGGCGGTCGGCGATGGAATAGGCGATATAGCCGGCCAGCACCGGCACCATCAGCGCGAAGGCCGTGCCGCCGCCGATCTGCATCAGCGCCGCGGGCAGGGTGCCTTCCTCCTGGAAGGCCTCGATGCCGAACACGAACGACAGCGCGATCAAGAGGCCGCCGGCGACCACCATCGGCAGCATGAAGGACACCCCGGTCAGCAGGTGCTTGTAGACGCCGCGCTCCTTGAGGCTCTTCCTGGCCTCGCCGCCTGCCGCCGGGGCGCTGCCGTCTTCCACCGCGGCCTCGGCCAGCGCCGCCTCGAGGGTAGGCTTCGGCTGCTTCAGCGCGCTGCCGGTGGAGGTGCGATAGATCCGCTTGCCGGCGAAGCGGGTCGGGTCGACCTCGATGTCGCAGGCCAGGATCACCACCTCGGCGTCACGGATCTCCGCCTCGGTCAGCTGGTCCTGGGCGCCCACCGAGCCCTGGGTCTCGACGCGGATGGGATGGCCCAGCGCCTTGCCGGCCTCGGCCAGGGCTTCCGCCGCCATGAAGGTGTGCGCGACCCCGGTGGGGCAGGCGGTGACGGCGACGATGGATCGGCCGCCGGCCGCGCCGGTGTCGGGCGCCGGGGTGGCATGGGTCTCGCCGCCGGGCACGAAGGCCTCGGCCTCGCGCCGGGCGCGCTCGAGAAAGCCGCCCGGGTCGGGCAGCGCCTGGTCGATGGTGGCGCGGAACAGCGGCTTGCCCTTGAAGCGCTGCGGGTCCGGCACATGGTCGGCGGCGACGACGATCAGGTCGGCGGCCGCGATGGCCTCGGCGGAGACCGGCTGCACCGGCGCAAGCTCGCCGTGCATCTCCACGGTGGTCTGCCAGCCCAGCCTCTCGGCGGCCTGCTCGAGGCGCCGGGCGGCGAGGAAGGTGGTGGCCATGCCGCTGGGGCAGGCGGTGATGAGGATGGCATTCATGCGAGGGCTCCCCCGGCGTCGTCGCCGCCAAGGCGGTGGACGCGCGTCTGTTGTTGGAGTGACGGGAAATCGGTGGCGCGGGCGTCGCCCACGCCGACATGGCGGACCGCCTCGGCGGACAGTGCGGTGGCCAGGCGCAGCGCCTCGTCGGGCGCGTGGCCCTCGAGCACGCCGTGCAGCAGCGCGGCCAGCAGGGTGTCGCCGGCGCACACGGTGCTGGCCACGGTCATGGCCGGCGGCAGCGCCTGCCAGGCGCCGCGGCGGCTGACCCACAGCACGCCCTCGGCGCCGGCGGAGAGCACCGCCTCCTCGATGCCGGCCTCGTGCAGGCGGCGGGCGGCCGCCAGGCGCGCGGCCTCGTCGTCGAGGGGCATGCCGGCCCAGGCGGCCAGCTCCTGCTCGTTGGGCTTGACCGCGGTGGGGCCGGCGGCGATGGCGGCTTCCAGTGCCGGGCCGCTGGTATCGACCCACACCGGCAGCCCGACGCCGCGCAGCCGCGCGATCAGCTCGGCCAGCGCCTCGGGCGTGACGCCGGGCGGCAGGCTGCCGGCGATCACCACCGCCTCGGGGCGGCGGGCGTCATCGGCGGCCAGCGTCTCGAGCCGGTCGTGCAGCGCCTGCCAGGCCTCGGCGTTGATGGCCGGGCCCGGGCCGTTGACGTCGGTGACCCGGCCGTCGGCCTCGGCCAGCTTGGCGTTGATGCGGGTCTCGCCGGGCACGCGCAGGAAGGCGTCCTCGAGCCCTGCGGCCTCGAAGGCGCGCAGGAAGGGTCCGTCGTTGTCGGCGCCGAGGAAGCCCGAGACGCAGACGTCATGGCCGAGGGCCGCCAGCACTCGGGCCACGTTGACGCCCTTGCCGGCGGCCGCGAGGTGGGTGGCGCTGGTTCGGTTGACCTCGCCGGGCGTCAGGCGCTCAAGCGATATCGACAGGTCCAGGGCCGGATTCAGGGTCAGGGTCAGCAGACGGGCCATCAGCGGGCCTCCAGGGCGTCGCGGACCGCCTCGCCGGTGGCCTGAGCGAGCGCCAGCGCGGCCTGGGCGCGGGCCTCCTCGAGGTCGAACTCGCGCAGCCGCGCCTTGACCAGCGGCACCTGGCGGGCGCTGACCGAGAGCTCGTCGACGCCCAGGCCGACCAGCACCGGCACCGCGGTGGCGTCACTGGCCAGCTCGCCGCACACCCCGACCCACTTGCCTTCGGCGTGGGCCGCGGCCACGGTCATCTCGATCAGCTTGAGCACCGACGGGTGCAGGCCGTCGGCCTGGGCCGAGAGCTCGGGATGGTCGCGGTCGATGGCCAGGGTGTACTGGGTCAGGTCGTTGGTGCCGACCGAGAAGAAGTCGACCTCGGCGGCGAGCGTCGGCGCCAGCAGGGCGCTGGAGGGTACCTCGATCATCACCCCGAGTTGGATGTCGTCGCTGCGCTCGCCGGCCGGCAGCTCCTCGAGCAGCCGGTCGAGGATGGCGCGGGCGGCGCGGAACTCGGCCACGTCCTTGACCATCGGCAGCATGATGCGCAGCGGCCGGGCGTCGCGCTTCGGCTCGGCCGAGGGCGCGGCGGCCATCAGCAGCGCGCGGAGCTGGGTCTCGAGCACCTCGGGCCGGGTCAGCGCCAGGCGGATGCCGCGCAGGCCGAGGAAGGGATTGCTCTCCTGGGGCACCGGCCAGTAGGGCAGCGGCTTGTCGCCGCCCACGTCGAGGGTGCGGGCCACCAGCGGGCGGCCGTCGAGGGCGTCGAGGGCCTCGCGGTATTCGCCGATCTGGGTCGCGAGGTCCGGCAGCGAGGCGTGGGCCATGAACACGAACTCGGTGCGCAGCAGGCCGACGCCCTCGGCGCCGCGCTCCACGGCATCGGCGGCGTGGGCGGTGTTGCCGAGGTTGGAGGCTACCTCGACGCGATGGCCGTCGCGGGTGCGGGCCGGCTCGAAGCGGGCCTCCCAGGCCTCGGCCTCGCGGCGGCGGCGCTCTTCCAGGCGCTGCTCGGCGGCCTGACGGCGCTCGGCGGCGGGCGCCGGAGTCACCCGGCCGCGCTCGCCGTCGAGGATCAGCTCGGTGCCGTTGGAAAGCGACAGGATGCGCTCGCCGGCGCCGACCACGGCGGGGATGCCCAGCGCCCGGGCCAGGATGGCGCTGTGGGCGGTGGCGCCGCCGCGGGCGGTCAGCAGGCCGCGCACGCGGCTGGTGTCGAGGCGCGCCACGTCGGACGGGCCGATGTCGTCGGTGACCAGGATGTAGGGATGATCCGGCGGCTCGGGCAGCTCGACCCGGCACAGGATGCCCAGCACCCGGCGACCGACGTCGCGCAGGTCGGCGGCGCGTTCGGCGAGCAGCTTGTCGGCCAGGCGCTCCTGGGCCTGGGCGGCGGTGTCGATCGCCTCCCACCAGGCGGCTTCGGCGGAGGCGCCCTCGTCGATGCCCTCGCGGGCGGCCTGATGGAGTTCCGGGTCGCCGAGCATCTCCTCGTGCATCGACAGGATCTGCGAGACCTCGCCGCCGCGGGCGTGCTGGATCAGTGCCTCGAGCTGCTCGCCGCCCTCGCGGAGGGCCTCATTCAGCCGGCGGCGCTCGGCGGCCGGATCGGCGGCGCGGGCCGGGTAGTCGAAGCTCGGCGTGGTCAGCACGAAGGCCGGAGCGATGGCGAGCCCCGGCGAGGCGGCCACCGCCGGATGGGCGACGTCGTCGGTCAGCGGCTCCAGCGCCGGGGCGTTCTCCGGTGCCGTGGCTGCCGGCTCGCGGTAGGCGTCGAAGGGCTCGACGTGCTCGCCGAGGCCGTCCTCCACGGCCCGGCAGACCGCCTCCAGTGCGGCCTCGGCGGTGTCGCCCTCGGCGGTGAAGATCAGCTGCTGGCCGCGGCGGGCGCCGAGGTTGATGACCTTGGTCAGGCTGGCGGCCGAGACGGCCTCGCTGCCGCCCTCGGCCAGGCGCACGCGCACCGCGGTGCCCTGGGCGCGGGCGACCTGGACCAGCTGCTTGGCCGGGCGGGCGTGCAGGCCGTGGGCATTGAGCACCGTGGCCAGGCGCTGGCTGGCGGCGGCGGACTCGCCGGCCAGCCGCGCCAGCAGGGCGTCGGCGTCGAGCCGGTGCAGGGTCTCGGGGGCGTCGCTCTCGAGCAGCGCCAGGATGCGCTCGAGCAGGCCGCGGTGGGCCTGGCCCTGGGCCGCCAGGCAGAACACGCCCTGCACCGGGGCGCCGTCGGCCGTGAGCGGCTCGGCGGGGGTGGCCAGCGCCAGCGCCGGCACGCCGACGCCGCGGTCGCTGGCCACCAGCCACAGGCCGCGGCCCAGGGCGCGCGGGGCGGCCTCGGCCACGGCGGCGACGAAGGCGGCGTCGACGCACTCGGCCTGGCGTAGCCGGGCGGCGCCGGCCAGCGCCAGCTCGTGATGGTCGCGGGCGGGAAAGCCCAGGCACAGGGTGTCGGCGTCGAGCCGGGCCTCGACCACCGCCTTCGACAGCAGCTCGGCGATCTCGGCGGCCCGTTCGGCGCCGGCCAGGCGTTCGGCGATGCCGTCCTGGTCGAGCACGTGGGTCAGCTGGCGAAGGATGTCGAGGTGCTCGTCGCTCTGGGCGGCGATGGTCACCAGCACGTGGACGCGCTGGCCGTCGTGCCACTCGATGCCCTCGGGGAACTGCAGCACCCGCACGCCGGTGGCGTGCACGTGCTCGCGGCTCTCCGGGGTGCCGTGGGGAATGGCGATGGCGTTGCCGAGGAAGGTCGAGGACTGTGCTTCCCGGGCGTGGAGGCCGTCGCGATACTCGGGGGCGACCAGCCCGGCGGCGTGCAGCGATTCGGCGGCCTGATCCAGCGCGTCGCGCCAGTGCTCGGCCCGGCAGCCGAGTAGGACGTCATCCTGGCGTAGGGTCAACATCGATGTCTCCGGTTCGTCGGGGGCGACGCCGGGCCATTCCATGGCTCCCGGGGCGTAGCGGTGGCTTGTGCGGGAAAGGTGAATCGTGTCACCTTCGATAGACGAATGCTGGAATGCTTGATCCGGCTTGGCAAGTCTTAATAGCTACGACTTTGGCAGGGGATGGTGGCGCGGCGCTCCCGCGTAGAATGCCACGTCCAGTTCAGGGGGATCCATGACGCTCGCGGAAATCGCTCGACTGGCCGGGGTATCGCGCACCACGGCCAGCTATGTCATCAACGGCCAGGCCGAGAAACGGCGCATCAGCCAGGACACCGTCGACCGGGTGATGGCGGTGGTCGAACATCATCGCTACCGGGTCGATCCCCAGGCGGCGGCGCTGCGCCGTGGCTCCAGCCGGACCCTGGGACTGATCGTGCCCGACCTGGAGAACGTGACCTACGCGCGGCTGGCCAAGCGGCTGGAGCGCGGTGCCCGGGAGGCGGGCTACCAGCTGCTGATCGCCGGCTCCGACGACCGGCCGGAGGTCGAGCGCGACCTGGCGCTGGCGCTGCGGGCGCGGCGCTGCGAGGTGCTGATCACCGCCAGCAGCCTGCCCATGGACGATCCCTTCTACGCCGAGCTGCAGGCCGAGGGGCTGCCGGTGGTGGCCGTCGACCGCGGCTTCGATGCCGCGCGCTTCCCAAGCGTGGTCAGCAACGACGCCGAGGCCGCCGGGCGGCTCGCCGCCTCGGTGCTGTCGCCCGGGAGGTCGCGGGTGGTGTGGCTGGACGCGGTGCCCTGGCTGTCGATCACCGAGGAGCGGCGCAGCGGCTTCGAGCGGGCGCTGGCCGGGCGCGAGGGGATGGCCCAGATGCTGTCCGGCGAGCGCTACGATCGCGCCGAGGGCGCGCGGCTGATGCGTCGGGTCATCGACGAGCACGGGCTGCCGGACGCGCTGGTCACGGCGTCCTATTCGCTGTTCGACGGCGTGCTCGATACCCTGCTCGAGGCCGGCGGGCTGCCGGCCTCGCTGCGGCTGGCGACCTTCGGCGACAGCCGGCTGCTGGAGTTCCTGCCGGTGGCGGTCAACTCCGCCGAGCAGGACCACGACCGCATGGCCGAGGCGACGCTGGAGAGTGCGCTGGCCGCGGCCCGGGGCGAGGGCGCCCCGGGGCGGCGGACGGTGCCCCGGCGGATGCGCTGGCGGGCGGGGGCGCAGGAGGGCGCCGCCTCCTGAGGAGGCGGCGGAGCGATCAGGCCTCGACGAGATCGGCCCGGGTCGGCAGCGCGACGTAGCTGCCCGGGCGGGTCACGGCGTGGGCGCCACAGCGGCAGGCGAAGGCCAGCGCGCCTTCCAGGCGCGCGGTGTCCTGATGCCAGCCGTCGGCGAAGCCGCCCTCGGCCAGCGCCGCCAGCAGCCCGCCGATGAAGGCGTCTCCTCCCGCCGTCGTGTCGACGGGGTTGACCTTCGGCGGGGCGACCGCCAGCGTGAGCCCCGCGCCCAGGGCGCGCACCGGCTCGCCGCCGTCGGTGATCACCGCCAGCTTGACGCCGGCCGCCAGACGCTCGGCCAGCCAGTCGTCCTCGGGGTGGTCGCCGCGCAGGTCGTCCACCTCCTCGCGGGACAGCTTGAGCAGGTCGGCGCTGTCGAGCAGCCGGGTGACCAGGGCGCTGTCGGCGCGGCCTTCGGCCCAGAGGTTATGGCGCAGATTGGCGTCGACGCTGATCAAACAGCCGGCCCGGGCCGCCATCTCGGCCATCGCCAGGGTGGTCTCGGCGATCTCCGGGTCGGTCAGGCTGTTGCTGCACAGGTGCAGGATCGCCGGTTCGGCGAACACGCCGGCCGGCAGGTGCTCCAGGCGGTAGAGCAGGTCGGCGGCGGGCGGCCGGTAGAAGTCGAAGGTGCGCTCGCCCGCGGCGTCGCGGGAGACGAAGGCCAGGGCGGTGCGTGCCTCGCGGGTGCGCGTCACGCCGGAGACGTCGACGCCCTGGGCGGACAGCTCGGCGGCCAGGAAGTCGCCGAAGTGGTCATCGCCGAGCATACCGAGGAAGCGGCTGGGCACGCCGAGGCGAGCGCAGGCCACGGCGACGTTGGCCGGCGCGCCGCCGGCGTAGGGGGTGAAGGCTTCGGGGAGGAGAGTCTCCGTCGCGTCCTCGTCGGCCGCGCCCAGGCGGCTGGAGAGCATGTCGACGAGGGCTTCACCGAAGGCGATAACGGGCAGCATGGTGAGGGTCCTTGTGATGAATGGGGCGGCTCAGGCCACCTCGTGGCCGCGGGCGGCCTCGAGCAGCGCGAACCAGGCCGGACGCGACAGCTCGAGCGAGGCGTCCCGATCCAGCATCTCGATGCGCTCGGGCCTGAGGCTGCCGATCACTGGCAGCGGTCGCCCGGGCAGGGCGCGCAGCCAGGCCAGGGCCAGCCCGGCGGGGCTGACGTCGAGGACCTCGGCCTGGGAGTGCAGCAGCGCTGCCGCCGGGCCGTCCAGCGCCCGTCCGCCGCCCAGCGGCGACCAGGCCATGGGGGCCTGGCCGTCGCCGATCACGGCGTCGTAGAGGCCGTCGAACAGCGGCGCGCTATGGTCGAGCGACAGCTGCAGCTGGTGCGCCGACAGGCGCGCGTGCATGCTGGCCTGCAGCCGGCGCCAGGCCTCCGGCAGGAAGTTGGAGATGCCGGCGGCGCCGATCTTGCCGGCGGCGATGGCGTCGTCCAGGGCGCGGCCGGTGGCCTCGGCGTCCATCAGCGGGTCGGGGCGATGCAGCAGGAAGTGGTCCAGCCGCTCCACGCCCAGCCGCTCGAGGGAGGCGTCGATGGCTCGGGTCACGTAGGCCGGCGAGCTGTCGTAGTGCTTGACGGCGAACGCTGAGGCATCGCGCTCGGGCGTGACGATGTCGGTCTTGGTCACCACCCGCACCCGGCGGGCGAGCCCGGGGCGGGCGCGCAGCGCGTCGCCGAACAGCCGCTCGCCGGCGCGATCGCCGTAGATGTCGGCATGGTCGAACCAGTGAAGGCCCTGATCGAGGCGCGCCTCGATCCAGTCGGCCAGCCGTTCGGCGGCGTGCAGCTCCGTCGCCTGGTGCAGGTTCATCATGCCCAGCGCGAAGGGCACATCGAAGGTGGGGCCGCTCATGCCGACGCCCCCAATGACAGGGTGGTGCCCAGCAGGTGCTGGGCGCCGGGCACCAGCCACACCGGATCGAGCCGGGTGTTGGCCGATTCGACGCACAGGAAGCGACGGGCCGCGGCGGCGGAGGTGTCGGCCGGGCGATCGTCGCCGGGATGCCAGACCACCGCGGAGTCGCTGCCCTGGCGGGCGATGCGCAGGCGGCGGTGGCCGTCGTCCAGGGCCAGCTCGGCGTTGGTGTGGTAGATGCGATCGAGGCCGCCGCGCACGCCAAGCGTGCCCTGCTGTTCGCGCTCGGCGAAGTCGGCGAGCTTGTCCAGGTAGCGGGCGCCGGCCAGCCCCTCGACGCGGCAGGCCTGGGCGTCATTCACCGCCAGGTAGCTGTGCAGGGCGCCGGTGATCTTCACCGGGGTCTCGCCGCGGTGCTCGGTGATCAGCTCGACGTGTAGGCGGTTGGCGTTGGCCTGGATCACCGCTCGCGGCACCAGCTGGGAGTGCAGGCGCTCCAGCGGTGAGAGGTGCAGCTCGACGCCTTCCTCGTGCTCGTCCACGGCGTCGAGGCGCCAGTCGGCCTTGCGCGCCGGGCCGTGCATCGGACCGGAGCGGTCCTCGGACTCGTCGGCGGTGTGCTCGTCGGCGAACCACGGCCAGCACAGCGGAATGCCGCCGCGGATGGCGCCGGGCTTGTCCTGAGGCGTGGGGGTGACCCACAGCCAGCCGCCGGGCACCAGGGCTTCCTCGCTCTGATCCGGGCTGGGAGGGCTGGTGCGCGTTCGCGTGTCTTCGGACGCGTTAGAGAGCGGCGACGGTGAAGCGCCCGCGGCTGTCGCGTCTTCGGGCGACACAGGTAGAAAGTGAAGCACCTGGGCGCCCTGAAGCGACACCACGAGTTCACCCCAGGCCTCATTGGCCAGCCAGACCTCGCGGCCGGCCCATTCGGCACGGCGCTGACCGTCGGTGGCGTCCAGCAGGGCGCGCAGGGATGCGGGAATCATGCAATCTCCTCCATCGGGCCGATCGACGCGGTGGCGCCGGTTGATTCGACCTCTTCCGTCGAGTTACTCGACCTCTTCATTGTGCAGGGCCTCGGCGGCGCCCAGCAGGCCCGTCCAGGGGGCGGTGACCACCCGGACCGGGATGTCGGCGGTATAGACGCTCATGCGGCCCTTGGTGGCGAAGGCCTCGCGGAAGCGGCTCTGCGGCAGCCAATCGAGCAGCCGCGGGAGGATGCCGCCGCACAGGTAGACCCCGCCCCGGGCGCCGAGGGTGAGCGCGGCGTCGCCGCTGACGTCGCCGAGGATCTTCAGAAAACGCAGCAGGGTATCACGAGCCACGGCGTCGCCGCTCGCGGCCGCCTCGGTGACCTCGGCGGGCGAGGTGCAGGCCGGATTGGCGCCCTTCAGCGAGCAGTGCGCCAGGTAGAGGTCGAGCAGCCCCTGGCCGCACAGCAGCCGCTCCACGGAGATGCGGCCGTAGCGGTTGCGGAAGTGGCGCAGCAGGTTGTGTTCACGCTCGTCGGTGGGGGCGAAGGTCACGTGGCCGCCCTCGGTGGGCAGCGGGATCCAGGCATGGCGGCCGGGGAAGACGCCGGCCACGCCGAGCCCGGTGCCCGGGCCGATCACCAGGCGTGTGGCATGGGGCACCGCCTCGCCGGGCTGGACCTCGACCAGTTCGTCCTCGGCCACGTGGGGCACGCCCAGGGCCTGGGCGGTGAAGTCGTTGATCGCCTTGAACAGCTCGAGCCCCAGCGCCTCCTGCACCTCGGCGCGGGAGAATGACCAGGGATTGTTGGTCATCTTGATCCGGTCGCTGTTGATCGGGCAGGCGAAGGCCAGGCAGGCCTCAAGCGGGGCGGCGTCGCCCACGGCGCCGACCCGTTCCAGGTAGTCGCGTATGGCCTCGACCAGGCCGGGATAGGCGGCGCAGGGCAGGCTCAGGATGTCGTGGGGCTCGAAGGCCCCCGGGGTCACCAGGGCGAAGCGGGCGTTGGTGCCCCCGATATCGCCGATCAGTGCGGGTCGGGTCATCGTCACATTCGTCTCTTGCAAACAGTGCGGGAGCGGGGCCTGGTTCCCCGCTCCCGATCTCTAGGGCCACGATCGTCCCCGGGTTGCACAGGGCAATCCGGGGGACGACTCAGGCGTCCTCGTCGTGGATCTGGCCGGCCTGGCGGGCCAGGTCGTCGGCCTCGAAGCCGCCGAACACCCCGGCGCCTTCCTCGCCGCGCATGGCCAGGTGGCGGAAGCCCCCGAACAGCTCGCGGCCGAGGCCGACGTGGTAGTGCTCCAGCTCGACCACGCGCTGTTCGCGGTCGGCCCAGGTGGCGGCGTCGACCTTGGCTTCCAGGGTGCCGGCATTGGCGTCGAGGCGCACGATATCACCATCGCGCAGTTTCGACAGCGGTCCGCCGTCCAGCGCCTCGGGACTGATGTGGATGGCGGCCGGGACCTTGCCGGAGGCGCCGGACATGCGGCCGTCGGTGACCAGTGCCACCTTGTGGCCGCGGTCCTGCAGCACGCCGAGGAAGGGCGTCAGCTTGTGCAGCTCCGGCATGCCGTTGGCCTTGGGGCCCTGGAAGCGCACCACGGCGACCACGTCGCGGTCCAGCTCGCCGGCGTCGAAGGCCGCCTTGAGCTCGTTCTGGTCCTCGAAGATCCGCGCCGGGGCCTCGACCAGGCGATGCTCTTCCTGCACCGCGGAGACCTTGATCACGCCGCGGCCCAGGTTGCCGTCGAGCACGGTGAGGCCGCCGGTGGGGGCGAAGGGCTCTTTCACGCCGCGCAGCACCTCGGTATCGAGGCTGGCCTCGGGGCCCTCGCGCCACACCAGCTTGCCGTCCTCCAGGAAGGGCTCCTGGGTGTAGGCGGTCATGTCGGTGCCGAAGGCAGTGGGAATGTCGCTGTGGATCAGGCCGGCGCTGATCAGCTCGCGGAACAGGTAGCTCATGCCGCCGGCGGCCTGGAAGTGGTTGATGTCCGCCTGGCCGTTCGGGTAGACCCTCATCAGGCTCGGCGTCACCGCCGAGAGGTCGGTGAAGTCGTCCCAGGTCAGGGTGATGCCGGCCGCCGCGGCCATGGCCACCAGGTGCATGGTGTGGTTGGTGGAGCCGCCGGAGGCCAGCAGGCCGACCACGGCGTTGACGATGGCGCGTTCGTCGATCTGCTGGTAGAAGGGACGATAGTCGCCGCCGGGCTCGGTGTTGCGGATCGCCTGCTCGGTGGCGAAGCGGGTCAGCGCCTCGCGCATCTCGGTGCCCGGGTTGACGAAGGAGGTGCCCGGCAGGTGCAGGCCCATCATCTCCATCATCAGCTGGTTGGAGTTGGCGGTGCCGTAGAAGGTGCAGGTGCCCGGACTGTGGTAGGACTCGGACTCCGCCTCCAGCAGGTCGTCGCGGCTGGCCTTGCCCTCGGCGAACAGCTGGCGCACGCGGGCCTTCTCCTTGTTGGGCAGGCCGCTCGGCATCGGGCCGGCGGGCACGAACATGGCCGGCAGGTGGCCGAAGCGCGCCGCGGCGATGAACAGCCCCGGCACGATCTTGTCGCACACGCCCAGGTAGAGGGCGGCGTCGAACATGTTGTGCGAGAGCCCCACGGCGGTGGCCATGGCGATCACGTCGCGGGAGAACAGCGACAGCTCCATGCCCGGCTGGCCCTGGGTGACGCCATCGCACATGGCCGGCACGCCGCCGGCGAACTGGGCGGTGGAGCCCATGTCGCGGGCCGCGGCCTTGATGGTCTCGGGGAAGGTCTCGAACGGCTGGTGGGCCGAGAGCATGTCGTTGTAGGCCGAGATGATGCCGAGGTTCGCCGCGTTCATCAGCTTCAGCGAATTCTTGTCCTGGCTGCCGCAGGCGGCGAAGCCGTGGGCCAGGTTGCCGCAGGACAGCTCGCCGCGGTGCACGCCGCGGCGATGCTGGTCGGCCATGCGCCGCTCATAGAGGGCACGGCGCTCGGCGCTGCGCTCGCGAATGCGCTGGGTGACCTGCTGGACGGTGGCGTTGAGTGGCGTGGAAGCGTGAGCCATGGGGCACCTCGGCAACGAAAGTGAAGGAAGTATTTTCGTAAGTTTAACAAAAGTGTCGCCCGAAAACCGGGGGCGAGCCGGGGCATGCGGCTATAGTTGTAATTAATTTACCATGACAGGCGCGTCAAGACCCCCTCGTCGCTCAGGGCGGAACGGGGCAGTCTCCGTGCCCCGATCATGCTGTCATCTAGGGTAGGCGCTGCGCCGGCCGCCGTCAGCCGGCCCTGTCGGGAGAGTTCATGAGTCGATTGCGTGTCGTCGAACAGTCCGCCGTGGCCGCCGTACCGGCCGCGGCCTGGAACGCCCTGGTAGGCGACGATCATCCGTTCCTGCGCCACGAGTTCCTGCACGCCCTGGAGGCTAGCGGGGCGGCGAGCGAGGAGAGCGGCTGGATGCCGCGCCACCTGACGCTGTGGCGCGACGAGGCGCTGGTCGGGCTGCTGCCGTACTATCACAAGCATCATTCCTACGGCGAGTACGTCTTCGACTGGGTCTGGGCCGATGCCTGGGAGCGGGCCGGCGGGCGCTATTATCCCAAGGGGCTCAGCGCCATTCCCTTCACCCCGGCGCCCGGGCCGCGGCTGGCGCTGGCCGATGACGTCGACCCGCGCGAGGCGCGTCGCCTGCTGGCCGAGCGTTGGGAAGGCGCGACGCTGTCCAGCTGGCACCTGCTGTTCGCCGAGGAAGACGAGGTCGCCGCCTGGCGCCAGGCCCGCCCCGAGCTGATCGCCCGTGCCGGGGTGCAGTTCCAGTGGCAGGATCGGGGCTACGGCGACTTCGACGGCTTCCTCGCCGCCCTGACCTCCAAGCGGCGCAAGGCCATTCGCCGCGAGCGGCGCCGGGTCGCCGAGCAGGGGCTGACCCTGCAGCGGCTGGAAGGCGAGGCGATCGGCGAGGTCGACCTGGCGCACTTCTATCGCTGCTATCAGATCACCTATCTCGAGCGCGGCCAGCGGGGCTATCTCAACCGGGACTTCTTCACCCGGCTGCGCCGCGACCTGCCCGAAGCATTGGTGCTGGTCCAGGCGCGCCTCGAGGGGCGGCCGGTGGCCGCGGCGCTGTGCCTGCAGGGAAGTCGCACGCTCTACGGCCGCTACTGGGGCAGCGAGATCGAGGCCGACGGCCTGCACTTCGAGGCCTGCTACTACCAGGGCCTCGAGCACTGTCTGGCCCGTGGCCTGACCCGCTTCGACCCCGGCACCCAGGGCGAGCACAAGCTGGCCCGCGGCTTCGCGCCGCGGCGGCTGACCTCGCTGCACCATGTCGCCGATCCGCGGCTGCGTGCCGGGGTGGCGCGCTTCTGCGCCGAGGAGGCCGAGCACGTGGCGGCCTACGTCGCGGCCGCCGAGCGGGCGCTGCCGTTCCGTCTCGACGACGGCGGCTGATGCCCGTCGGATGCCGGGGCTTTGATGGATGAGGCGGCCCGGGGAAGATGGCATACTACGCCCTCGAATTCCCTGGTGACGGACCCTCTTCATGCTCAAGTGGCTGGCCATCGTGCTCATCGCCCTCCAGGCGCTGTTGCAGTATCGCCTGTGGCTCGGCGAGGGCGGACTGCGCGAGCTGGCCGAGGTGCGCCAGCGAGTGGACCGCCTGGAGGCCGAGAATGCGCCGCTGCGGGCGCGCAACGAGCGCCTCGCCGCTGAGGTGGTGGACCTCAAGAACGGCCTCGACGCCATCGAGGAGCGGGCGCGCAGCGACATCGGCATGGTGCGCCGCGACGAGCAGTTCTTCTGGGTGCCCGACGCCGGCGAGAACGGCGAAGGGACGGCGCGATGAGCGAGCGACTCTGGCTGGTGGTGCCCGCCGCGGGTCGCGGCCGACGCATGGGGGCCGCGCTGCCCAAGCAGTATCTGCCGCTGGCCGGGCGCACGGTGCTGGCCCGCACCCTGGCGCGGCTCCACGAGGCCTTCCCCGAGGCGCGGCTGTGCCTGTGCCTGGACTCCGACGACGAACGCTTCGACCCGGCCGCGGTGCCCTTCGCCGACTGGCGGCGGGTGCCCGGCGGCGCCGAGCGCGTCGACTCGGTGACAAACGCCCTGGCCGCCATCGCCGACGAGGCCGGCGCGGCCGACCCGGTGCTGGTGCACGACGTGGCCCGGCCCTGCGTGCGGGTCGACGACCTGCGCCGGCTGGCGGCTGCGGTGGCCGATGACGCCGTGGGCGGGCTGCTGGCCGCGCCGGTGGCCGACACCATGAAGCGCGACGACGGCGACGGCCGGGTCGGCGGCACGGAGCCCCGGGACGGCCTGTGGCACGCCCTGACGCCCCAGGGCTTCGGCTACGGGCTGCTGCGCCGGGCCTTGCAGGAGGCCGCCGATCGCGGCGTCGCCGTCACCGACGAGGCCTCGGCGGTGGAAGCGCTGGGCCTCTCGCCGCGCCTGGTGAGCGGGCGCCGCGACAATCTCAAGATCACTCATCCGGAGGATCTGGCGCTGGCCGAGGCGGTCCTCGCCGCCCAGGAAGCGCCCGATCCCTCCGCCGACAGGAACGACACCGCATGATGCGAATCGGCCATGGCTTCGACGTCCACCGCTTCGGCGAGGGCGACCACCTGCGGATCGGCGGCGTCGCCATTCCCTTCGACCGCGGCTTCGTCGCCCACTCCGACGGCGACGTGCTGCTGCATGCGATCTGCGATGCCCTGCTCGGCGCCTGCGCGCTGGGCGACATCGGCCGCCACTTCCCCGACACCGATCCGGCCTGGGCCGGCGCCGACAGCCGCGAGCTGTTGCGTCGGGTGGTCGCGCAGGTGCATGCGGCGGGCTACCGGGTCGGCAACCTGGACGCCACGGTGATGGCCCAGGCGCCGAAGCTCTCGCCCCACGTCGAGGCCATGGCCGAGGCCATCGCCGCCGACCTGGCGGTGGCGGGCGGGGCGGTCAACGTCAAGGCGACCACCACCGAGCGGCTGGGCTTCACCGGCCGCGGCGAGGGCATCGCCGCCGAGGCGGTGGTGCTGCTGATGCAGGAGCGCGACGATGTCTGAGGCGACGTCCGACCGACCGCAGGCCCCGATCGCCTGGCCGCCGAACTGGCCGCGGGTGCTGGACGCGCACTTCGGCGCGCCGCGCCCCGGCGGCTACCGCGCCACGCCGGAGGACTTCCAGGTCGAGGAGCAGCTCGGCTTTGAACCGGAGGGGCAGGGCGAGCACCTGTGGCTGTGGATCGAGAAGCGCGACCTGACCACCGCCATGGTCGCCCGCCGCCTGGCCAAGGCCTGCGAGGTCACCCAGCGCGACGTCGGCTACGCCGGCATGAAGGATCGTCACGCGGTGACGCGCCAGTGGTTCTCGGTGCATCTGCCCGGCCGCGAGGCGCCGGACGATCTCGAGGCCCGGCTCGCCGACCTGCCGCTGACGCTGCTCGAGGCGACCCGCCATCCGCGCAAGCTCAAGCGCGGCGTGCACGCCGCCAACCGCTTCCGGCTGCGCGTCACCGGCGAGGCGCTGGAGGACCCGCATCTCGCCGAGCGCTGGGCCTGGCTGTGCCACCACGGCGCCGCCAACTACTTCGGTCCGCAGCGCTTCGGCCCCGACGGGCGCAATCTCCATCGCGCGGCCAGCGTGCTGGCCCGGGGCTGGCGCAAGCGCGACGACCGCGAGGGCATGCTGCTCTCTGCGGCGCGCAGCTACCTGTTCAACGAGCTGCTGGCCGCGCGCATCGCCGAGGGCAGCTGGGCGACGCCGCTGCCGGGCGAAGCGGTGATCCTCGACGGTACGTCGAGCCAGTTCGTGGCCGAGACGGTCGACGACTCGCTGCTCGAGCGCGCCGAGCGGCTCGACCTGCACCCGAGCGGCGTGCTCTGGGGGCAGGGCCGCTCGGTGGCCCAGGGCGAGGCCCAGTCGCGCGAGCTGGCGCTGGCCGAGGCGCATCCCGCGCTGTGCGACGGCCTCGTTCGCGCCGGAGTGAAGACCGCCCGCCGGCCGCTGCGCCTGCGCCTGGCCGCACCGCGGCTGGCGCCCGGCGAGGGCGAGGCCTGGTTCTCCTTCACGCTGCCCCGTGGGGCCTTCGCCACCGCCGTGCTGCGCGAGCTGATCGCCCACCCGACCCTGAGTTACCACACGCCCCGGCCGGGGCCCGAGCAAGGA
Organism: Halomonas sp. B23F22_10; assembly: GCF_043496975.1. Classification (NCBI taxonomy): domain Bacteria; kingdom Pseudomonadati; phylum Pseudomonadota; class Gammaproteobacteria; order Oceanospirillales; family Halomonadaceae; genus Halomonas; species Halomonas sp. B23F22_10. The sequence goes on from NZ_JBIEKF010000003.1 coordinate 528,897, forward strand.
GCCGCGGATGCGTCGACTGCTGCTGTCCAATGATGACGGGGTGCATGCCCCGGGCCTGCGCGCCCTGCATGACGCCCTGGCGCCCCATGCGCGGCTGCGCGTGGTGGCCCCCGACCGCGACAAGAGCGGTGCCAGCAATTCCCTGACCCTGACCCGCCCGCTGGCGCTGTCGACCCTCGACAACGGCTTCTACAGCGTCGACGGCACCCCGGCGGACTGCGTCTACCTGGGGGTCAACGGGGTCTGGGAGGAGCGTCCGGACCTGGTGATCTCGGGCATCAACCACGGCGGCAACCTGGGCGACGACGTGCTCTATTCCGGCACCGTGGCCGCCGCCATGGAAGGCCGCAATCTGGGCATGTCGGCGATCGCCATGTCGCTGGTCGGCCATCGCTACTTCGACACCGCCGGCCGGGTGGCGGCGAGCCTGGTCGGCGCCGCCGACCGGCTCTCGCTGCCGCCGCGCAGCCTGCTCAACGTCAACGTGCCGGACCTGCCCTGGGAGGAGATCCGCGGGCTCAAGGTGACGCGCCAGGGCTACCGGGGTCCGGCCGCCGAGCCGCTGGAGGTGCTCGACCCGCGCGGACGCAAGCGCTACTGGATCGCCGCCGCAGGCGAGAGCGCCGATGACGGAGAAGATACCGATTTCGCCGCCGTGGAGGCCGGCTTCGTGTCCATCACGCCGCTGCAGCTCGACCTGACCCGGCATGCGGCGCGCGACGACGTTCAGGAATGGCTGGATGCACTCACCTGATTCCCGCCGCCGGCTGCGACCGGAGCTGCTGAAGGGCGTCGGCATGACCTCCCAGCGTACCCGCGACCGCATGGTCGAGCGTCTGGCCCGGCAGGGCATCGCCGACCGGCGGGTGCTGGAGACCATGGCCGAGGAGCCGCGCCACCTGTTCCTCGACGAGGCGCTGTCCCATCGCGCCTACGAGGACACCTCGCTGCCCATCGGCCACGGCCAGACCCTGTCGCAGCCATGGATCGTGGCGCGCATGACCGAGCTGGTGCGCGAGGAGGCGCCCGAGCGGGTGCTGGAGATCGGCACCGGCTCCGGCTACCAGACCCTGGTGCTGGCGCGGCAGGTGGCGGAACTCTGGTCGGTGGAGCGGATCAATGCCCTGCATCGTCGCGCCGGCGAGCGGCTGCGGCTGCTGGGCGTGCACAACGCGCACCTGCGCCTGGCCGACGGCGGCCACGGCTGGCCCGAGGCCGCGCCCTTCGAGGTCATCCTGCTGACCGCCTGTGCCGGCTCGCTGCCCGAGCCGCTGCTGGCCCAGCTGGCCGACGGCGGGGTGATGATCGCGCCGCTGGCCGAGCGCGACGGGCGCCAGTGGCTGGTGCGGGTGCGCCGCCAGGGCGACCGGTTCGAGAAGGAGCGCCTGGAACCGGTGCGCTTCGTGCCGCTGCTGGAGGGCGTGATCCGCTAGGCGGTCTTGGAAACCGGTGTCAGGGAGGGCGCCGCAACGGCGAAAGCGCTGATCTATGCCATGGGGCGCCCGTAGGCGTCGTCATACATCAGTGTTTTCTCAGGGAGTAAGTTCTTGAAGCGTCAACTAGGCCTCTTGCTGAGGGGCGCCGGCATGGGAGCCGCCGATGCGGTGCCCGGCGTCTCCGGCGGCACCATCGCCTTCATCACCGGCATCTACGAGGAGCTGCTGCTGACCGTGCGTCGCTTCGGGCCCAGCGCCTTCGGCGCCTGGCGACAGGGCGGCATGGCCGGGCTGGTCACTCATCTCAATCTCGGTTTCCTGCTGCCGCTGATGGCCGGCATCGTGACCAGCCTGATCAGCGTCGCCCACCTGGTGGTGTGGCTGATGGAGGATCATCCGTTGCCGCTCAACGGCTTCTTCTTCGGTCTGGTGGCGGCCTCCGCGCTGGTGGTCGGCCGGCATCCCGCCGACTGGCGATTCTGGCACCTGCTGCCGCTGGCCATCGGGCTGCTGCTGGCCCAGTTGCTGCCGGCGCTGATGCCGCTGATCGGGCGGCTGGGCAGCCCCGAACTGATGCTGGTGGCCGGCGGCGCCATCGCCATCAGCGCCATGCTGCTGCCCGGGGTCTCGGGCAGTTTCCTGCTGCTGACCATGGGCCTCTATGGCAAGGTGATGGATGCGATCCGCGATTTCGACCTGGGGGCGATCCTGCTGTTCGGCGGCGGCTGCCTGATCGGGCTGTTCGCCTTCTCGCGGCTGCTGTGCTGGTTGCTGGTGCGCTTTCACACCGCCACCCTGCAGCTGCTGGTGGGGTTCATCCTCGGCTCGCTGCCGGTGCTGTGGCCCTGGCGCGAGCTGGTGAGCTACCAGCTCGGGCCGGACGGCCAGATGATCCCCCTGGACTACCGCTATCTGACGCCATCGGCGTTTACCGAGGTCACCGGCGATCCCGCCCATCTGGCGGTGGTGGTGGCGCTGATGCTGGCCGGTGCTGCCCTGGTGTGGAGCATCGGCAGGACCCAGAATGGCGACCAGAGCGCTGCCCTGGGCGGCCGACACGAGGACAAGGAGGAAGGTTCCGATGCATAAGGTTTTGCTGATTTCAGGGCTGGCCCTGACCCTGGCGGGCTGCGCCGCCTCCCAGGAGGCCCCGTCGCCGGTGCAGGTCCAGGACCTGTCGTCCAGCCGCTCGGCCGAGCGCCCGGCCAGCTACACCGTCGAGGCCGGCGATACCCTCTACGGCATCGCCTGGCGCCACGACATGGACTACCGCGACCTGGCGCGGCTCAATCGCATCGAGCCGCCCTACAACATCCAGCCGGGCCAGCAGCTGACGCTGAGCGGCGGTGCCGGCGCCGGCTCCGATGGTCGCGGCGACGACGCCGGCTCGGCGGTGAGCGCCGGGGCGGCCGGCGGCGCCGTGGCGACCGGGCTCGGCGGCGCGAGCCAGGATGACGGGTCGCTGGACTGGCTGCTGCCCGACGGCAGCAGCCAGTCCAGCGGCGACGAGGCGCAGGCCGAGGCCGCCTCCGACGGCGGCCAGGCGAGCGACGGCGAGGGCGTCCAGGGGCCTGGGCCGGTCTACGATCCCGAGAGCCCGGGCGCCGACGGCACCCTGAGCGAGAGCGACCAGGCCGAGCGCCGCAGCCGCGAGGAGCGCGATCAGGCGGGGACGGAAGGCGAGGCCGCGGCCCAGACGGCTTCCGACGCCGGGTCGGGACAGGCCGCCGAGAGCGAGTCCGACGCCCGGCCGCAGGCCGATGCCGGCACCCGGGTGGCCGGCGAGCCGGAGGCCGAATCCCGCGAGTCACGCAGCTATACGCCGGTGGATGACGTGCCCTGGCAGTGGCCCGCCAGCGGTGATGTGATCGGGACGTTCGGCGAGGGTGGCACCATCACCGCCGGCATTGATATCGACGGACAAAAGGGGCAACCTGTCAAGGCGGCCGGGCCGGGCATCGTGGTCTACGCGGGCAGTGGCGTACGCGGGTACGGCAACCTGATCCTGCTCAAGCACAACGATGAATTCCTGAGTGCCTACGCCCACAACGACAGCCTGAGGGTGAAGGAAAACGACGTTGTCGAGACCGGCGAGGTGATCGCCACCATGGGCGACAGCGACGCCGAGGATGTCAGGCTGCACTTCGAGGTGCGCAAGGACGGCCAGCCTCAGGATCCGCTGGAGTATCTGCCGAAGCGTTGAGCTCAAGCGTTGAAGGAAAGGGTCGGCAAGCCGCTCGAGTCAGCAAAGCAACACCATACAATGACAACCTCTGACATCGATCGTTTCGAGCATGACACGGTGCTCGATACAACCATGGGGTAACAATCGATGAGCATGCTTGAACGGGACCTGAACGAGGTGGACATGGAATCGGCCGAAGAAGCCGGTGAGCAGGAGGTCGAGCTCGAGACCGCCGCGCCCGAAGATGCGGACGCGGCCTTCGAGAAGGCGCTGAGCCGTGAGGATCGCCACTATCATCACAGCCTCGATGCCACCCAGATCTACCTCAACGAGATCGGCTTCTCGCCGCTGCTGACGCCGGAGGAGGAGGTCTTCTACGGCCGCCTCGCCCGCAAGGGCGATCCCGCCGGCCGGTCGCGGATGATCGAGTCCAACCTGCGCCTGGTGGTCAAGATCGCCAGGCGCTACCTGAACCGCGGCCTGACCCTGCTCGACCTGATCGAGGAGGGTAACCTGGGGCTGATCCGTGCGGTCGAGAAGTTCGACCCCGAGCGCGGCTTCCGTTTCTCCACCTACGCCACCTGGTGGATTCGCCAGACCATCGAGCGGGCGCTGATGAATCAGACCCGCACGATTCGCCTGCCGATCCACGTGGTCAAGGAGCTCAACATCTACCTGCGGGCGGCCCGCGAGCTGACCCAGAAGCTCGACCACGAGGCCACCGCCGAGGAGATCGCCGAGCATCTCGACAAGCCGGTGGAAACCGTCAAGAAGATGATGGGGCTCAACGAGCGGGTCTCCTCGGTCGACTACCCCGTGGGGGCGGAGAGCGACAAGCCGCTGATCGAGACCCTGACCGACGACAACGAGCTGGGGCCGGAATCGACCCTGGTGGACGGCGACGTCAAGCAGCACGTTGACGACTGGCTGGCCGAGCTCACCGACAAGCAGTGCGAGGTGGTGGTGCGCCGCTTCGGCCTGCGCGGTCACGAGGCCTCGACCCTCGAGCAGGTCGGCGAGGAGATCGGCCTGACCCGGGAGCGGGTCCGCCAGATCCAGGTCGAGGCGTTGAAGAAGCTGCGCCGCATGCTCGACAAGCAGGGGCTCGATCTCGACGCGATATTCGAGTGACGCTGCCTTCCTGAAGCGATGTTTCTCCAGCGAAAGCCAGGGCCCTGCCCTGGCTTTCTGCTTTTTAGTAACTACTTGGTTGAAAAGCCTGCTTACATACAAAAAAGCAGTAATAAATATGGTGGGATAAAAATATTTTAGTCGTCAGGGCCGTGAAAATGGCGCCGGTTTGCAAAATAATGGGTTTTTTCCCCTTCCGGAGACTCCCCGCATGGCCCGACCGCTGCGCGCCGACATCGACCTGGACGCCCTGCGCCACAACTACCGCCTGGCCCGCGAGCTGGCGCCCCACAGCCAGGCCGTGGCGGTGCTCAAGGCCGATGCCTACGGCCACGGGGCGGTGGCCTGCGCGCGGGCCCTGGAAGGGCTGGCGCCGGCCTTCGCCGTGGCCTGCATCGAGGAAGCCGAGACCCTGCGCGAGGCCGGCATCGCGGCGCCGGTGGTGCTGCTGGAGGGCATCTTCGAGGCCAGCGAGCTCGAACGCGTCGAGGCCCTGGGCCTGTGGGTGGCGGTGCACAGCGACTGGCAGCTGGACGCGCTGCTGGCGCATCGCCCGGCGCGGCCGATTCCGGTGTGGCTGAAGGTGGATTCCGGCATGCACCGGCTGGGCTTCACCCCCGAGCAGGCTGAGGTGGCCTGGCGGCGGCTCAGCGAGGCGCCGGCGTGCGTCACCGACCTGCACCTGATGAGCCACTTCGCCACCGCCGACGCCGTCGATACCGCCTACTTCCGCCGCCAGTCGGCGCTGCTGGCCACCCTGGCCGAGCGGCTCGGCGCGCCCACCTGCCTGGCCAATTCCCCGGCGACCCTGGCGCGCCCCGAGGTCCACGGCGCCTGGAATCGCCCCGGCGTGATGCTCTATGGCAGCGATCCGCTTGAGGCGCCCACCGAGGCCAGCCGGCGGCTCGAGGCGGTGATGACGCTGCGCTCCGAGATCATCGCCGTGCGCGAGCTGGAGGCGGGCGAGCCGGTGGGCTACGGCGGCCGCTGGATGGCGTCTCGGCCCTCGCGCATCGGGGTCGTGGCCTGCGGCTACGGCGACGGCTACGATCGCCACGCCATGGACGGCACGCCGGTGCTGGTCGACGGGCAGCGCGCCGCCATCGCCGGCAAGGTCTCCATGGACATGCTGATCGTCGACCTGACCGCGCTGCCCGAGGCCGATATCGGCAGCGAGGTGGTGCTGTGGGGGCGGGCGTCGAACGGTGAGGTGCTGTCCGTGGACGAGGTGGCCCGCCACTGCGACACCATCAGCTATACGCTGCTCACCGGGGTGCTGCCACGGGTGCCGAGGCGCTATCATGGGGGCTGAACCCGAGCAAGAGCGCCCCATGTCCAAGGACGAGACCGAGACACCGACCTCCTTCGCCCATCCCCGCTACTGGCCGACCTGGCTGTCCATCGGTGCCATGCGCGTCGCCGCCTGGCTGCCGTGGCGGCTCAAGCTGTGGATCGGCCGGGCCATCGGCCTGGCCGCCTGGCGCTTCGCCGGGCGGCGGCGGCACATCACCGAGACCAACATCCGGCTGTGCTTCCCCGAGCTGGACGAGGAGCAGCGCGCCCGGCTGGTGCGCGAGGCCTTCATCGCCAACGGCATCGGCATCCTGGAGACGGCCACCGGCTGGTGCCGCTCTCCCGAGCACCTGCGCCACCGCGTGACCTTCAAGGGCCAGGAGCACATGGCGCGCGCCCAAGCCCAGGGCAAGGGCGTGCTGATCATCGGCATCCACTTCTCGACCCTGGACATGGGCGGGGCCCTTCATTCGCTGTTCTTCCCCGCGGACGTGGTCTATCGGCCCCACGACAACCCGCTGTTCGAGCGCTTCATGACCCGCGCCCGCTCGCGGATCTTCGGCCGTGCCATCGACCGCCACGACCTACGCGGCGTGGTGCGCCGGCTCAAGGCCGGCCACAACGTCTGGTACTCGCCGGACCAGGACTTCGGCCGCGACGCCAGCGTCTTCGCCCCCTTCTTCGGCGTCGAGGCGGCGACCATCAAGCTGACCGCCAAGATCGCCCGCATGACCGGGGCGCCGGTCATGCCGCTGGTGTTCCACCGCAATCCCGATGATCGCACCTATACCCTGGAGTACCTGCCGGCGCTCGACGGCTTCCCCAGCGGCGACGAGGTGGCCGATGCCACTCAGGTCAACGCCGTCATCGAGGCCGCCATCCGCCGTCATCCCGAGCAGTACCTGTGGCTGCATCGGCGCTTCAAGACCCGCCCCAAGGGCGAGCCGAAGCTCTACTGAGCATCGCCGCCTTCCCTAGGTATCGACGGCAGCTCGCGGGGCAGCGCCAGCCGGTGCCGTCCCCGGGTCAGCCGCTCGCCGACGAAGGCCCGGTCCATGGCATGGCGGGAAACGCTATCTAGCCGCGCCACGACGCGCTCGGCCATGGCCTGCAGGGCGGTGAGCCGGGTGCCGTCGGCCTCGAGTGACAGCGCCTTCAGCGCCTTGAGCAGCCCCAGCAGCACGCTCTGATCGTCGCCGCCGTAGTGCAGCAGCGGCACGAACAGCCGATGCAGCAGGCCGTCGACGCCCTCCAGCGGCCAGCTCACCCGCAGCCGTTGCTGCGCGTCGAGCAGGGCGTTGGGCGGCTGCCAGGCCAGATGATGCCGCAGCAGGTCGGTCAGGCGATGCAGGCACAGCCGTGCCGTGCCCGGATCGTTGATGCCCGGCGACAGGGCCTTGAGCGCCACCTCCATCAGCTGCGTCATGCCGTGCACGTAGTGCTCGTTCACCGACTCGCCGTCCAGTCGCACCAGGCACTCCTGCAGCGCTGCCTCCCAGGCCGCATCCGGCGCCTCCTCGGCCTCCAGCACCGCCAGCGGGGCGCCCTCGATCAGGTAGTCGCCGAAGCGAAAGCTCAGGTGCAGCCGGCCGTTCACCCGTGCCGCCAGATTCGCCATGGCGGCGAGATCGGCGCCCTGGACATAGCCCTCCCGGTGCATCCGGATCTCGTGGCAGGGCGCTCGCGGCAGCGGTCGCGCGTCCATGAAGCGCCAGCGCTCGCCTCGCTGACGCGCCTGCTGATGCTGCATGGCCCGCAGCGTCGCGTCGTGCAGATCGCGGATCACGGCGTCGATCTGCACCGACTGCGAGGCGTTGTGGATGAAATAGACGAACAGCCCCAGGCAGTGCACGACCAGGACGCAGGCCAGATAGACGGCGGGCGCCATCCAGCCCCGGGCATCGTCCGGCGCCATCAGCAGCAGGAGCAGCAGCAGGATGGTGCCGAGATAGTGGCCCAGCACCCGCTGATGGCGGCGCTCGCCGATCAGTCCGAACACCAGCTTGTGGGAGAAATGGCCGCCGGCCTGGGACAGGATCGACATGACCATGGAGAAGCTGAACACCATCAGCGAGACCATGCCGCCGAGCAGCGCGGTCAAGAGCCCGCGGGCGCCGTCGGGCAGCGGCGGCATCCAGGCCTCGAGGCCGTCGGGAAAGCCGACGTCGAGGGTGGTGCTGAGCAGGATCGCGAGGCCCAACAGGCCGTAGCTCGCAGCGGCCAGTGTCGGCAGGTAGGCGATGCTGCTGGCGAAGCGCCGGAACAGCTGAACGGGGTGCAGCAGAAGCCTCGGTGACATGGCCGATCCTCGCGCGGCCAGGATGACGGCATTCGCGGCGCCGCGCTCCGCCTTGTCTCCTTATGGCGGCTTCGGTCGCCGCTGTCCAGCCCCGGGGCCAACGCAAAAACCCCACGACCTCGCGGCCGTGGGGGTGTCGTCCCGCTTCCAGCGCTAGGCTGTCGGCTTAGGCATCAATCCTTTTGTACTTCATGCGATGCGGGGTCTCGTCACCGACGCGCTTCTTGTGATCCGCCTCGTACTCGGTGTAGTTGCCCTCGAAGAACTCCACGTGCGACTCGCCCTCGAAGGCGAGGATGTGGGTGGCGATGCGGTCGAGGAACCAGCGGTCGTGGGAGATCACCAGGGCGCAGCCGGGGAAGGCCAGCAGGGCTTCTTCCAGGGCACGCAGGGTCTCGATGTCCAGGTCGTTGGACGGCTCATCGAGCAGCAGCACGTTGGCGCCCTGCTTCAGCGTCTGGGCCAGCTGCAGGCGACCGCGCTCACCGCCGGACAGGTCTGACAGGCGCTTCTGCTGGTCGTTGCCCTTGAAGTTGAAGCGGCCGACGTAGGCCCGCGAGGACACCTCGTAGCCGTTGATGTTGAGGATGTCCTGGCCGTCGGACACCGCTTCCCAGACCGTCTGCTTGTTGTCGAGCGCGTCGCGCAGCTGCTCGACGTAGGCGATGTCGACGGTCTCGCCCTTGACCACCTCGCCGGTGTCCGGCTGTTCGGTGCCGTTGATCAGCTTGAACAGGGTCGACTTGCCGGCGCCGTTGCCGCCGACGATGCCGACGATGGCGCCGGGCGGAATCGCGAAGTCCAGGTTCTCGTACAGCAGCTTGTCATCGAAGGCCTTGGACACGCCGTGGAACTCGATGACCTTGTCGCCCAGGCGCGGACCGGGCGGAATGTAGATCTCGTTGGTCTCGTTGCGCTGCTGGAAGTCGCCGGACTGCATCTCCTCGAAGCGGTTGAGACGCGCCTTGCTCTTGGCCTGGCGGCCCTTGGCGTTGGAGCGCACCCACTCGAGCTCGTGCTTGATGGCCTTCTGGCGCGAGGCTTCCTGCTTGGCTTCCTGCTGCAGGCGCTGCTCCTTGGCCTCGAGCCACTGGGAGTAGTTGCCCTCGAAGGGGATGCCCTCGCCGCGGTCGAGCTCGAGGATCCAGCCGGCCACGTTGTCGAGGAAGTAGCGGTCGTGGGTGATCGCCACCACGGTGCCGCTGTAGTCGTGCAGGAAGCGCTCGAGCCAGGCCACGGACTCGGCGTCCAGGTGGTTGGTCGGCTCGTCGAGCAGCAGCATGTCGGGGCTGGAGAGCAGCAGGCGGCACAGCGCCACGCGGCGGCGCTCGCCACCGGAGAGGTGGCCCACCTGGGCCTCCCAGGGCGGCAAGCGCAGGGCCTCGGCGGCCACCTCGAGCTTGCGCTCCAGGTTATGGGCGTCGGCGGCCTCGATGATGTTCTCGAGGCGGGCCTGCTCCGCGGCCAGGGCGTCGAAGTCGGCGTCCGGCTCGGCGTAGGCGGCATACACGCCGTCGAGTTTCTCCTGGGCTTCCTTGATGGCGCCCAGCGCTTCTTCCACGGTCTCGCGGACGTTCTTCTCGTCGTCGAGCTCCGGCTCCTGGGGCAGGTAGCCGACGTTGATGCCCGACATCGGGCGGGCCTCACCCTCGAATTCGGTGTCGACGCCGGCCATGATGCGCAGCAGGGTCGACTTGCCCGCGCCGTTGAGGCCGAGCACGCCGATCTTGGCGCCGGGGAAGAAGGACAGCGAGATGTCCTTGAGAATCTGTTTCTTGGGCGGAACGACCTTGCCCACCCGATTCATGGTGTAGACGTATTGCGCCATGGAATCTCACTAATGGTTGGAAAAGCGGGTTGTGGAGTGCGGGTTGGAGGTTTTGAGTGCGGACTCCGCTGGCCCACGATGATAGAGCCCGCACCCCGGAAAGGCCAGCCGGCCGCCTCACTCCTCCTCGTCGAGATCCCAGTCGTCGTCGATGCTGCGCCTCAGGCGTCGCTCCTCGAGCAGCGCCTCCAGACGGCGCCTGGCCAGCCGCTGCTCGGCGCGGCTGGCCGGCCGGGCGCGGCGATAGTCGTCATCGTTGACGGCCTCGTCGTGGTCGTCGTCATAGGCGTCGTCGTGAAGGGGTGCTTCGTGATGGCTGTTGTGGCGCATGCGAGGTCCTCCCATGGCCGGCCGCGCGGGGCGGCGAAACGGATCCGACACCTCGCGTTGCGCGAGGCCCCAGGGCGCCGTCGTCGGGCACCTGAGGGCTGTATAAGACGGGACGGGATTCGTTGCAAGCCCCCGTGCGACACGGCGTGTCGCATGGGGGCGTGGCGAGGCAAGGCAGCGTTCGGCGGGGCGGCGGAGGCCGAGGGGATCAGGACAGCCCGTGTTCTTCCTTGAGGCGAGCCAGCTCCTGCTGGGCCTCGACGCGCGCGGTGACGTCCTTCTGCACGCCGATGAAGTAGGTCAGCTCATCCTGCTCGTCGAACACCGGGGTGATCGACAGCTCGTTGTGGAACAGGGTGCCGTCCTTGCGGTAGTTGCGCAGCACCTCGCGGCAGGGACGCCCCTCGGCCAGGGCCTGGCGAATCTCCCCCAGGGCCGCCTGGTCGCGATCGTCGTTCTGCAGGAAGCGGCAGTCGCGATACAGGATCTCGTCGGCCCGGTAGCCGGTCAGGCGCTCGAAGCCCTGGTTGACGTAGATCAGGATGTTCTCGTCGCCTTCCCGCTCGGCGACGACGATGCCGTCCTCGGAGGCATCGACCATGCGTTCCAGCAGGTCCGGGCTGATCAGGGAGGGGCGTTTCATCGAGGCGTTCCTGTCACGGGGTCTTGGTGGAGCAGGCAGCATGCATGCCCCTTTTGTGGAATATCATGGCCAGCCGCCGGCCGGATTTCAATGTCGGGCGCGCTCATTCGACCTCCGGCAGGCGCTGGGCACTGGCCGCGGCGGCCAGCGACGTGGCGCCCAGCGCCAGCAGCAGGGCGCCGCTGCCCAGCCACTGGGCCAGCGCCCCGGCGAGAGCGCCGACGATCAGCATCAGCACGCCGGTCAGGGTGTTGGAGAGCGCGACATAGAGGGCGCGATCCTCGGCGCCGGCCAGGTCGACGACGTAGGTCTTGCGCCCCAGCCGGGCCCCGGCGTGGACGATCACCAGCAACGCGTAGAGCCCGGCATAGGGCCAGACGCTGGCGGTCCAGGACAGCGGCAGCCAGGCCAGCAGCGCGCCGGCCGCGCAGCACAGGGCGGTGCCGAGGGCGGCGAGGCGCATGACCCGGCGGCTGGAGTCGTCGGCGCGCTTGCCCCACAGCGGGCTCGCCACCATGCCGGCGAGGCCGGAGACGATCACCAGCACGCCCAGGTCGCCGAGCTCGGCGCCGCTCTGGCGCTGGCCGAGCAGGGCCACGTAGGGCAGCGCCAGGGCGCTCGACAGCAGCAGCGCCCGGGACAGGTTGAAGTAACGGAAGGTGCGGTCCTGACGCAGCAGCCGCAGGCCCTCGCGCAGTGTCGAGGCGATGCTGTCGCCGCCTTCCGAGGCGCCGGGCACCTCGTGGATACGCGTGGCGCACAGCGCATTCACGCCCCAGCCCAGGGCGGCCACCCCCAGCAGCGCGGCCAGGGCGAGCTCGCCGGGGCGGTCGCTGAAGATCATCAGCACCAGACCGGCGGCCAGGGTGGCGGCGCCGGCCAGGCTGCCGCTCCAGCCCATCAGGGTGCCGCGGCGCCGCTTGGCGATGGTCTTGCCCAGCACGTCCTTGGTGGCGATCGACGACAGGCCCCTGGCCAGCGACAGCATCACCAGCACGGCGAGCACCAGGGCGCCGCCGAGCCCGCCCTGGCCGAACCAGGCCAGCAGGGCCAGGGCGGCCGCGGCCAGCGCCTGGAGCAGGGCGCCGGCCACCCACACGCCCTTGCGCTCGGGGCGGCCGCGGATGAAGCCGGCCACGAACACCTGGGGCAGCAGGGCGCCGGCCTCCCGGATCGGCACCAGCAGCCCGACCATCCAGACCGGTGCGCCGATGGCGCCGAGCAGCCAGGGCAGCACCAGCCGGGCGCTGGCCAGCTCGTCGGCCAGCTTGTTGCCCAGCGATGCCATCAGATGAAGGAAGAAGTTGCGCGGCTGCTCCTGGCAGGCCTCGTCGGGGATGTCCTTGCACATCCGGCTGTCCTCGTCGCCGGTCAGCCGCTCGTAGAGGCGGGTCTGGCTGATCTCGGGGGCGGCCATGGGGGCTCCTCGCTGGTAGGATGAAGCGCTTATTGTTGCGACAGGAAGGGCATCGTGTCACGTATTCGCATTCACTACTGCACCCAGTGCCAATGGCTGCTGCGCAGCGCCTGGTATGCCCAGGAGCTGCTCTCCACCTTCGGCGAGGACCTCGAGGAGGTCAGCCTGGTGCCGTCCCACGGCGGCTACTTCGAGATCTTCTGCGACGACGAGAGCCTGTGGGAGCGCAAGCGCGACGGCGGCTTCCCCGACAGCAAGACGCTGAAGCAGCGCGTGCGCGACCGCCTCGATCCGACGCGGGAACTGGGACACATCGATCGCTGAGCCGGCCGCCGGCTCGATACCTGGCAGGGAGAGCTTATGACAACGGATCGTCGCGCCATGCTCTACGGGCTGGGCGCCGTGGCGCTGTGGTCCACGGTGGCCACCGCCTTCAAGGTGGCGCTGGAGCGGATGACGCCGCTGGAGCTGATGTGGCTCGCGGCGCTGGTGTCCTGGGCGCTGATCGGCGCGCTGGTGGTGCGCCGGGGCCTGCTCGGCGAGGCGCTGAAGCGTGGCTGGCGCACCGCGGCCTGGGCGGGGCTGATGAATCCGGTGGCCTACTATCTGGTGCTGTTCGCCGCCTATGACCGCCTGCCGGGGCAGGAGGCGATGGCACTGAACTACACCTGGGCGTTGGCCATGGCGCTGCTGGCGGTGCCGATCCTCGGCCAGCGCCTGACCCTGATGGATGCGCTGTCCGGGCTGGTGGCCTACGCCGGGGTGTGGGTGATCGCCACCCGCGGTGCGGTGTTCGACGTGGCCTTCTCCGACCCGCTGGGCGTGGGCCTGGCGCTGGTCTCGACGCTGATCTGGGCGCTCTACTGGCTGCTCAACGTGCGCGATCGGCGCCCGCCGCTGGTGGCCCAGTGGCAGAACTTCAGCGTCGGGGTGCCGGTGCTGACCGGGCTGCTGCTGTTCGGGCCGGGGCTCCAGTGGCACGGCCTCGACGGGCTCGCCGCCGGGGTCTACGTGGGGCTGTTCGAGATGGGCATCGCCTTCGTGCTGTGGCAGCTGGCGGTGGGCACGGTGTCGCGCACCGCCAAGGTCTCCAACCTGATCTTCCTGTCGCCGCCGGTGTCGCTGATGCTGCTCTACCTGGTCGTCGGCGAGCCGATCCTGGCCTCGACCCTGGTCGGCCTGGTGCTGATCCTCGGCGGACTGGCGCTGCAGCAGTGGCAGAAGGCGCCGGCTGCGCCGTCAGGTGATTGACCGAACTTGCGCCGATGCGATGAGCGCCGGCGCCGGAACCGCTCATCGCTTCAATGATCGCGCGCCGCCAGCGCCACGCCTTCCTCTTCCAGCAGCGGTACCAGCGCCGGCCAGACGTTGTCGAGCAGGGCGGGCTGGGCGTCCGCCGTGGGGTGAATGCCGTCGTCCTGCATCAGCGAGTCGTCCAGCGCCACGCCCTCCAGCAGGAAGGGGACCAGCGGCACGTCATAGCGCTCGGCGAGAGCGGCGTAGACCCCGGTGAAGGCGTCGCGGTAGGCCGGCCCGTAGTTGGGCGGAATGTCGATGCCGAGCAGCAGCACCTCGGCGTCGGCGGCCTGGCTCTGCTCGATCATGCCGGCCAGGTTGGCGCGCATCTGCCGCGGCGGCAGGCCGCGCAGGCCGTCGTTGCCGCCCAGTTCCAGCACCACCAGGTCGGGGGCGTGCTCCTCGAGCAGCGCCGGCAGCCGGGTCGCGCCGCCGCCGCTGGTCTCGCCGCTGATGCTGGCGTTGATCACCCGGGCCTTTCCCTCCAGCCGCTGGGCCAGCAAACTGACCCAACCGGCCTCGCGCTCGATGCCGTAGGCGGCGCTCAGGCTGTCGCCCATCACCAGCACCCGCGGGCGCTCGGCGGCCGCCGCCGGAGCGGCCACCAGCACCAGCAGCGTCCACAGCAGGCACGCCGTCAGGACGCTTTGGGCTCGACCAACAGGGATGCGCTTTCTCATGACCGACCTCATGTCCGACTCCTCGTCAGCAAACCTTCATCCTATGCTACGCGCTGCCCACCTGACCAAGCGGGTGGAGAGCGGCGAACGCTCGCTGACCATTCTGAGTGATCTTGCCCTCGAGGTGTTCCCCGGCGAGACACTGGCCATCCTCGGCCAGAGCGGGGCGGGCAAGTCGACCCTGCTCGGCCTGCTGGCCGGGCTCGATGCCCCGAGCGGCGGCGAGCTCGAGCTGTTCGGCGAGCCCCTCGGCGAGCTCGACGAGGACGGCCGTGCCGGGCTCCGCGCCGGGCGGGTCGGCTTCGTGTTCCAGAACTTCCAGCTGCTGCCGACCCTGACCGCGCTGGAGAACGTGCTGCTGCCGCTGGAGCTGGCCCCGGACGGCGACGCCGAGGCCCGTGCCCGCGACTGGCTCGGCCGGGTGGGGCTCGGCGAGCGCCTCGACCACCTGCCCAAGCAGCTCTCCGGCGGCGAGCAGCAGCGCGTGGCCCTGGCCCGTGCCTTCGTCACCGGCGCCGAGCTGGTGTTCGCCGACGAGCCCACCGGCAACCTCGATCCCGCCACCGGCGAGCGCATCATCGACAGCCTGTTCGCCCTCAATCGGGAGGCCGGCACCACCCTGGTGCTGGTCACCCACGATCTGGCCCTGGCGCGGCGCTGCGATCGCTGTCTCAGGCTCGCCGACGGGCGACTCGAGGCGATCGCGCGCGAGGAGGCCGAGGCATGATGCGCCACGCCATCGGCCTGTCGTGGAAGGGGCTCAGGCGCGACCTGCGGGCCGGCGACGTGCGTGCGCTGTTCCTGGCGCTGACCCTGGCGGTGGCCGCCGCCACCATGATCGGCTTCTTCCTCGACCGCCTGGAGCGTGGCCTGACCCGCCAGGCCGGCCAGCTGCTGGGCGGCGACGTGGTGCTCGAGCAGTCGCGACCCTTCGATCCCGAGCTGCGCCGCGCCTTCGAGGACGCCGGCCTCTCGCTCTCCGATCAGGTCGACATGGTGTCGATGGTCAGCGCCGGCGAGGCCTTCCAGCCGGTGGGCGTGAAGGCGGTCGACGACGCCTATCCCCACTACGGCGAGTCCGTGGTCGACCGCGGCGACGGCCCCGAGGCGCTGCCCCGCGGGCCCGAGCGCGGCGGCGCCTGGGTCGCCCCGCGCCTGGCGCAGCTGCTCGAGCTCGAGCTCGGCGACACCCTGCGCCTGGGCCAGGCCGAGCTTGCGGTGAGCGGGGTGATCGAGCGCGAGGCCGACCCCTCGGCCGGCTTCTCCAGCTTCAACCCGCGGCTGATGGTGCACGTCGACGATCTCGAGGCCACCGGGCTGATCCAGCCCGGCTCGCGCATCGAGTACGAGCTGCTGGCCGCCGGCCCGCCCGAGGCCGTGGAGGCGATCACGCCTCGGCTCGAGCGGCTGCGCGGCGAGGGCGTGGAGGTGCAGGACGTGCGTCGTGACCGGCCGCGCCTCGGCAGCGCGCTGTCCCGGGCCGACCGTTACCTGAGCCTGGCCGGGCTCGCCGCGGTGCTGCTGGCTGGCGTCGCGGTGGCCATGGCCACCCGACGCTACGTGGAGCGCCATCTGGACACCGCGGCCCTGCTGCGCTGCTTCGGCGCCCGCCAGGCCGAGCTGGTGCGGCTGTTCGCCCTGCAGCTCTTGTGGCTGGCGCTGGCGGCCTCGGCGCTGGGCGCGCTGCTGGGGCTGGCCGGCCAGGCGCTGCTGCTGGCCCTGCTCGGCCGGCTGCTGGCGGTGGAACTGCCGCCGCCGGGGCTGATGCCGCTGGCGCTCGGCGTGCTGACCGCGCTGGCGGTACTGGCCGGCTTCGCCGGGCCGACCCTGCTGCGCCTGCGGCGGGTCAGCGCGCTCAAGGTGCTGCGACGCGAGCTGGACCCGCTGCCGGCCTCCGCCTGGTGGGTGGTGGGCGCGGCGGCGCTGGTGTTCGGCGCGCTGCTGTGGCTCTACTCCGGCGATCCCGGCCTGGCCCTGGCGCTGCTGCTCGGCGGCGGCCTGGCGCTGGCGGTGCTGTGGGGCCTGGGCGGTCTGCTGCTCGGCAGCGTGCTGGCGCTGTGCTCGCGGCTGCCGGCGCAGGGCGGGGCCGGATACCTGCAGGCGCTGCGCCTGGGCGGGCGCCAGCTGGCGCGGCGCCGGGCCGCCAGCCTCGGCCAGCTGCTGGCGTTCTCGGTGGCGCTGTTCGCCATGGCGATGATCGCCCTGGTGCGTGGCGACCTGCTCGACGCCTGGCGCGAGCAGCTGCCCGAGAACACGCCCAACCAGTTCGCCATCAACATCCAGCCCGGCGAGCGCGACGCCTTCGCCGCGGCCCTGAACGAGGGCGCCGAGTCGCGCAGCGACCTCTATCCCATGGTGCGTGGCCGGCTCACGGCCATCGACGGCGCCCCGCCCCGCGAGGCGGTGCCGGCGGAGGCGCGCGGCGCCAACTCGCTGCGCCGCGAGCTCAACCTGACCTGGCGCGCCGACCCGCCGGAGGGCAACCGGCTGGTGGCGGGGGAGTGGTTCGACGCCGAGGCGGCGTCCGGCGGCGAGGCCGCCTCGCCGGTGCCGATCTCGCTGGAGAGCGGGCTGGCCGGCCGGCTGGGGCTCGAGCTCGGCGACGTGCTGACCTTCACCGTCGGCAGCGCCACCATCGACGGCGAGATCACCAGCCTGCGTGACCTGGACTGGGACAGCTTCCGGCCCAACTTCTACGTGATCTTCCCGCCGGGCGTGCTCGAGCGCTTCGGCCACAGCTACATCACCGCCTTCCACCTGGCGCCCGACGAGCGCGCGCTGCCGGGCCGGCTGGTGCGCGACTTCCCCGGCGTCACCCTGCTCGACGTGGAGGCGATCCTCGAGCGGGTTCGCGAGGTGCTGTCGCAGGTCACCCGGGCCGTGGAGCTGGTGCTGGTGCTGGTGCTGCTGGCCGGGGTCAGCGTGCTGCACGCCGCCCTGGCCGCCAGCCTGCCGGTGCGCGCCCACGAGGCCGGGCTGCTGCGGGTGTTCGGCGCCGGCGACCGGCTGCTGCGGCGGGTGCAGGGCGCCGAGTTCGCGCTGCTGGGGCTGGCCAGCGGCCTGCTGGCCGCGGCGCTGGCCGAGCTGGCCGCGGCCGGGCTCTACGGCGGCTGGCTCGACCTCGCCCCGCGCTGGCATCCGGTGCTGTGGCTGGCGCTGCCGCTGGGCGGGGCGCTGCTGGTCGGCGCCATCGGCCAGTGGCTGTCGCGGGGCATCCGGCGACGGGCGCCCGCCGAGAGTCTGGGGCTGCTGGGCGAGGCATGAGGAAGACGGAATGAAGGAATCGCTGCGCTATGCATTGCTCGAGGCCCAGCTGGAGCTGGCCCGCCGGGCCTCGCGCTCGGTGGTGCTGGTGGTCACCGGCCACGCCGCCACCGGCAAGACGGCGCTGATCAACGAGCTCAACCATCGCCTCGAGAATCGCCTGACCGAGGTGCACGCCCTGGCGCCGAGCAGCGAGGAGCGCGAGCGTCCCTACTGGTGGCGCTACTGGCGCCGCCTGCCGGCCCGCGGGCGGGTCGGGGTGTTCGTCCACGGCTGGTACGGCGATGCGCTGTTCGCCCGCACCGAGCAGCGCCTGGGCGAGGGCGCCTTCCGCGACCGGCTGGCCGAGATCCGCGCCTTCGAGGCCGAGCTGGCGGCCGAGAACGTGGCGATCGTCAAGCTGTGGCTGGACATCGACCGCGACGTCCAGGGCCGCCATCTGAGGGCGCTGTGGCACGACCCCGAACGGGCTTGGCAGGTCAAGGATCACGACTGGCAGCGCCATCTCCAGTACGACGCCCTGTCCAGGCTTGGCCACGCGATGCGCGAGGCCACCGAGGCCGATCACGCGCCCTGGCACCGCCTGGCCGGTGGCCCCGGCGAGACGCCGATCAAGGCCCTGGCCCACCGGCTGGTGGCGGCCATGGCCGGGCCGCTGCCCGCGGTGAAGGCGCCGGGCTTTCGTCCCACCAAGGGCATCGGGGCGCCCCCGCGGCTCTCGGACCTTGCCGCCGCGTCGCGGAAGGCCATCGACAAGGCCACCTACCGGGAGCGCCTCGCCGAGGCCCAGGCCCGGCTGGCCGGCAACGCCCGCGAGGTCCAGCGGCGGCGGATCCCCGTGGTGCTGGCCTTCGAGGGCCAGGACGCCGCCGGCAAGGGCGGCTGCATCCATCGCCTGACCTCGGCGCTCGATGCCCGCCAGTATCGCGTCCATCGCATCGCCGCGCCCAGTGACGAGGAGCGCGCCCATCCCTGGGCCTGGCGCTTCTGGCGCCGGCTGCCGCTGGACGGCCGGGTGGCGATCTTCGACCGCTCCTGGTACGGCCGGGTGCTGGTGGAGCGCGTCGAGGGCCTGGCCGAGCCGGCCGCCTGGCGCCGCGGCTATGACGAGATCCGCCGCTTCGAACGCCAGCTGCTGGCCCACGGCGCGGTGCTCGGCAAGCTGTTCCTGGCGGTCGACAGGGACGAGCAGCTGCGCCGCTTCCGTTCGCGCGCCGAGACGCCCCACAAGCGCCACAAGCTCACCGAGGAGGACTGGCGCAATCGCGAGCGCTGGGACGACTACCGGCGGGCGATCGACGACATGTTTGTGCATACTCATGACGTCGACGGGGGCTGGGCCCTGATCGACGCCAATGACAAGCGCCGCGCCCGACTGGCGGTGCTGGACCACGTCAACCGCCTGCTCGAGGCGCGTCTCGCCGAACCGCGCTGACGCCCCCAGGCGCGATCACCAGGGAGGTGACCCCCATGCGCAAGCCCTTGCTACGTAACGTCTTGATGCGCAAGTCCCTGATACGTAAGGCCCCGTCGCGAGCCGCCGCGCTCGCCGCCGTGCTCGCCGCGCTGCCGTGCGGCCTGGCCCAGGCCGATGCCGAGCGCCTCGAGGCCGACCTGCAGGAGCGCTTCGCCGCCGCCGGCGAGTTCTCGGTAGGCGAGGTCTCCGATAGCCTGCTCGGCGGCGAGACCCGCGCCGAGGACCTGAGCCTCGTCGACGCCGACGGCTCGCGGCTGGACGTCGCCCGCTACGTGGTCGAGGGCGACTACGAGGCCCCCGAGGCGATCGTCATGGAGGGGCTGCGGCTCGAGCGCGGTGGCCGAGACGCGGGCGTGCTCACCGCCGACCGGCTGCGCCTCGACGGCCCCGGCGGGCCGCTGCCCTGGGGCGAGGGCCGGCTGGGCGATGCGGCCTTCGAGGCCGACGGGCTGAGCGCCGAAGGGTTGCGCCTGGCGCTCGCGTCGGCGGCGATCACCTCCGCCGACGGCAAGAAGACCCTGAGCCCGCAGGCGCCGACGAGCGGCTGGCTGTCGGCGCAGCGGCTCGAGGCCGAGGGTCTCACGGCGACCGGCGTCGGCCGCCTGGAGATGAGCGGCATCGAGGGCCACGCCGAGGGGTTGGAGGATATCGGGGCGGGAGACCTCACCCTGGCCTCGCTGAGCCTCGAGGGCCTGAGCCACCCGCCGGGCGATCCCGAGGCGACGACGCTGGATCGCCTCGAGCTGAACGACCTGTCGATCGTCGCCGATCATCTGGTGGCCGATCTGGCGCGGCTGAGCGTCGACGGCGACATGCACGACGGCGAGGGCAGCGCCCGGCTCGAGGCCCTCGAGCTGGACCTGGCGCGGATGATCGAGCTGGCCCCGGCCGAGGAGCGCACCCCGCTGCGCCTGGCCAGCAACGTGCTCACCGGCGGCAGCGGGCAGCTGCGCCTGGACGCCGAGTTCGACGGCGGCTGGGAGGCGCTGGGCCAGAAGAGCCTGCTCTCCGGCGACGGCACGATCACCGCCGCCGACGCCTTCCGCTGGACGTTCGACAGCGAGCTGCCGGTGCGCCTGCCCGACGGCGTGGAGCCGGCCGCCTATCTGGCCGAGATGACCGACCTGAGCGGGGTCACCCTGCTCGGCGGACGCATCGAGACCACCCTCGTCGAGCTGGGACTGTTCGGGCGCATGCCGGCGGTGATGGCCGCCAGCCGCGGCGTCAGCGAGGCCGAGTTCCTCGAACAGGCGCGCACCCAGGCCAAGGGCTTCGGCACCATGCTCGGGCCCGAGTTCGGCCGGCTGCTGGACGGCCTGGTGGACATGATGGAGGGCCGGGCCAGCGAGCTCGAGGTGGCGCTGACCCTGCCGCCGGAGAGCGACGCCGACGTGCTCGCCGCCGACCCGCTGGGCCTGCCGAGCAAGCTCTCGATGTCGGTGGAGACGCGCTGAGCCGCGCGGCGAGGGAGCCTTCAGAAATTCTGAAGCGCGCATGAGAAATCATGGGGCGCCGCATGACGGGGTTTCATGTGAAAGCCGCCATACCCTGGGGTATGATGGCGGCCTTCGATTTCCCCGTTGATGCGAGGTTTCCCGCCGATGTTCAGCCGTGACATGCAGATTGCCGGTTTCGATGATGCCCTGTTCGATGCGATGCAGAAGGAAAGCACGCGTCAGGAAGCGCACATCGAGCTGATCGCTTCCGAGAACTATGCCAGCCCCCGCGTCATGGAGGCCCAGGGCAGCCAGCTGACCAACAAGTATGCGGAAGGCTATCCCGGCAAGCGCTACTACGGCGGCTGCGAGTACGTCGACGTGGTCGAGCAGCTGGCCATCGATTACGCCAAGGAACTGTTCGGCGCCACCTACGCCAACGTCCAGCCGCACTCCGGCTCCCAGGCCAACGGCGCCGTCTTCCAGGCGCTGGTCACCCCGGGCGACACCGTGCTGGGCATGAGCCTGGACGCCGGCGGTCACCTGACCCACGGCGCCAAGCCGAACTTCTCCGGCAAGCACTACAACGCCGTGCAGTACGGCATCGACGAGAACGGCCGCATCGACTACGAGCAGGTCGCCGAGCTGGCGCGCGAGCACCAGCCGAAGATGATCATCGCCGGCTTCTCCGCCTACTCCCAGATCATCGACTGGGCCAAGTTCCGCGAGATCGCCGACGAGGTGGGCGCCTACCTGCTGGTCGACATGGCCCACATCGCCGGCCTGGTGGCCGCCGGGGTCTACCCGAGCCCGATGTCCCACGCCCACGTGGTCACCACCACCACCCACAAGACCCTGCGTGGCCCGCGTGGTGGCCTGATCCTGTCCGCCGAGGGCAACGCCGACATCGAGAAGAAGCTGCAGTCCGCGGTCTTCCCGGGCATCCAGGGCGGCCCGCTGGAGCACGTCATCGCCGCCAAGGCGATCTGCTTCAAGGAAGCCATGGCGCCCGAGTTCAAGACCTACCAGCAGCAGGTGCTGAAGAACGCCAAGGCCATGGCCGGCGTGTTCATCGAGCGCGGCTTCGACATCGTCTCCGGCGGCACCGAGGATCACCTGTTCCTGCTGTCCCTGGTCAAGCAGGGCGTGACCGGCAAGGACGCGGACGCCGCCCTGGGCCGCGCCCACATCACCGTCAACAAGAACGCCGTGCCGAACGACCCGCAGAGCCCGTTCGTGACCTCAGGCCTGCGCATCGGCACTCCGGCGGTGACCACCCGCGGCTTCGGCGAGTCCGAGTGCGGCGAGCTGGCCGGCTGGATCTGCGACATCCTCGACGTGCTGGCCAAGGGCGAGGACACCTCCGCCATCGAGGCCGAGGTCAAGGGCAAGGTCGAGGCCGTCTGCGGCCGTCTGCCGGTCTACCGCTGATCGGCGCCTGACCCAGGCCTGACGCGCAAGCGTACGCCCCGCCCCGGTTCGTCCGGGGCGGGGCGCGCTGCTTTCTGGCTACCGTTTCACGGCAATAGGCGGCCGCGAACCCCGCCTGTTCGACGCTTCGGCGGGGTCATCATCGCCGGCTCGGGCACCGGCGGGCGCATCGTCCATCACCCGCGCGATAACCTGGAACGCGAAAGCCCCGGCCGGTGAGCGTCGGCATCGAGGCGGAGATCGCGACCCGGCGCCGGCGCATCGCGCTCCGATTCCTCTCCAGCTCTTCCGAAACGGCTCAGGCTCTGGGGCTGATTGCCCTCATTCGGCATCCGGCTATGGCGCAGTGCTATCTGCCGCTGCGCTATATATGAAAAATAAATATAACGTTAGAACAAAATATATTGATATGCTGCGGCTATCGCCAACCGGCATCGGGACGCGCCGCGTCCGTCGCTCTTCACCCTCTGCTGCCAACGGAGGCACCCCATGTCCCAGCAGCCCATCGTCACGGCCTTCTTCGACGAGCCCACCAACACCTTCAGCTATGTGGTCCGTGACCCGGACTCCACGGCCTGCGCCATCCTCGATTCGGTGCTCGACTTCGACTACGCCGCCGGCCACACCGACGTGCGTTCGGCCGATGCCATCATCGACTTCATCGAGCGCGAGGGGCTGAGCGTCGAGTGGGTGCTCGAGACCCACGTCCACGCCGACCACCTCTCGGCGGCGCCCTATCTGTACCGGAAGCTCGGCGGCCGCACCGGCATCGGCGCGCGCATCGTCGAGGTGCAGGAGATCTTCGGCAAGGCCTTCAACGCCGGCACCGAGTTCGCCCGCGACGGCAGCCAGTTCGACCGCCTGTTCGAGGAGGGCGATACCTTCGCCATCGGCGGCCTCGAGAGCCGGGTGCTGCATACCCCGGGCCACACGCCGGCCTGCCTGACCTACGTGATCGGCGACGCGGCCTTCGTCGGCGACACCCTGTTCATGCCCGACTACGGCACCGCGCGCTGCGACTTCCCCGGCGGCGATGCCCGCACCCTGTATCGCTCGATCCAGAAGGTGCTGTCGCTGCCCGACGAGACGCGGCTGTTCCTGTGCCACGACTACAAGGCGCCGGATCGCGAGGCGTTCCAGCACGAGACCAGCGTGGCCGAGCAGCGCGCGCATAACATCCACGTCCACGAGGGCGTCGACGAGGACGACTTCGTGACCATGCGCACCGAGCGCGACGCCACCCTGGGCATGCCGCGGCTGATCATCCCCTCGGTGCAGGTCAACATGCGCGCCGGCGAGATGCCGCCGGCCGAGGACAACGGCCAGGTCTACCTCAAGGTGCCGCTCAACCGTTTCTGAGCCGCTGCCCGATCCCGATCACGCCACCTGGAGCCCGCCATGCCTCACCCGACCCCGGAATCCCCGTCACGCCGCCACGATGTCGTCGTCATCGGCGGCGGCGCGGCGGGCATCGCCGTCACCGCCAGCCTCTTGAAGCGTCGCGGTGACCTGGACATCGCCATCGTCGAACCCGCCGAGATGCACAGCTACCAGCCCGGCTGGACGCTGGTCGGCGGCGGCGTCTTCTCCGCCGACATCACCCGCCGCCCGATGGACGATGTCATCCCGAGCAGGGCGACCCGCTACGCCACCCGGGTCGAGCGCGTCGACCCCGAAGCCGCCGAGGTCGCCCTGGCCGACGGCCGGCGGCTCGGCTATGCCCGGCTGGTGGTGGCGCCGGGGCTGGTGCTCGACTGGGGCGCCATCGACGGCCTGGAGGAGACGCTCGGCGAGAACGGCGTGACCTCCAACTACCGCTTCGACCTGGCGCCCTACACCTGGTCGCTGGTGCAGTCGCTCGAGCGCGGTCGGGCGCTGTTCACCCAGCCGCCGATGCCGATCAAGTGCGCCGGCGCGCCGCAGAAGGCGATGTATCTCGCCTGCGATCACTGGCGGCGCCAGGGGCGGCTGGACGACATCGAGGTGCGCTTCTGCAACGCCGGCGGCGTGCTGTTCGGCGTGCCCGACTACGTGCCGGCGCTTGAGCGTTACATCGACGGCTACGGCATCGAGGCGGCCTACGGCGAACGCCTCGTGGCGGTGGACGGCCCCTCGCGCACGGCCCGTTTCGCGGTCGGCGGCGCAGACGGCGAGCATGAGGAGGAGCGCGGCTTCGACATGCTGCACGCGGTGCCGCCGCAGAAGGCGCCGGGCTTCGTCGCCGAGTCCGGGCTCGCCAACGGCGGCGGCTGGCTGGACCTGGACGCCGAGACGCTCCAGCACGTGCGCTATCCGGCGGTGTTCGGCCTCGGTGACGTCAGCGGCACGCCCAACGCCAAGACCACGGCGGCGGTGCGCAAGCAGGCCCCGGTGGTGGCCGAGAACCTGCTCGCCTCGCTGGACGAGACCCCGCTCGAGGCGGCCTACACCGGCTACGGCTCCTGCCCGCTGACCGTGGAGCGCGGGCGCATCGTGCTGGCCGAGTTCGGCTACGGCGGCACGCTGCAGCCGACCTTCCCGCGCTGGGTCAACGATGGCACGAAGGCCACCCGCCGCGCCTGGTGGCTCAAGGCTAAACAGCTGCCCTGGCTGTACTGGAACCTGATGCTCAAGGGCCACGAGTGGCTGGCCGCGCCGGCCCGGCGGGCGCCGAGGGTGGCATCCGGCGACACCCGGAGCGCCAGCGGCCGATGATCCCGTCACGCTGGATTCCGCTGCTCGGCTGGCTGCACGGCTACCGGCACGACACCCTGGCCCGGGACCTGCTGGCGGCGGTGATCGTCACCCTGATGCTGGTGCCCCAGGCCCTGGCCTATGCGCTGCTGGCCGGCCTGCCGCCGGAGGTGGGGCTCTATGCCAGCATGCTGCCGCTGGTGCTCTATGCGATCTTCGGCACCAGCGCCACCCTGGCGGTGGGGCCGGTGGCGGTGGCCTCGCTGATGACCGCCTCGGCGCTGTCCACCATCGCCACGCCGGGCAGCGCCGAGTACGTGGGCGCCGCCCTGGTGCTGGCGGCGCTCTCCGGGGCGATGCTGGTGGCCATGGGACTGCTGCGGCTGGGCTTTCTCGCCAACTTCCTGAGCCACCCGGTGATCTCGGGCTTCGTCACCGCCTCGGGGATCCTGATCGCCGCCAGCCAGCTGCGTCACCTGCTCGGCGTCGAGGCCTCGGGCCACACCCTGGTCGAGATGGTCCTGGCGCTCATCGCCGCGCTGGGCGAGGTCAATCCGGCCACCCTGGCGATCGGCGTAGGCGTCTGGGGCTTTTTGGTGCTGTGCCGGCGCTATCTCAAGGGCGGGCTCTCCCGCCTGGGGCTGTCGGCCACGGTCGCCGATCTCGTGGCCAAGGCCGCGCCGGTCTCGGCGGTGATCGTCACCACCCTGCTGGCCTGGGCGCTGGGGCTCGGCGGGCGCGGCGTGGCGCTGGTCGGCGTGGTGCCGAGCGGGCTGCCGGCGCTGGCGCTGCCGAGCCTCGAGCCGGGGCTATGGTCGAACCTGGCCCCGGCGGCGCTGCTGATCAGCCTGGTGGGCTTCGTGGAGTCGGTGTCGGTGGCCCAGACCCTGGCCGCCAAGCGCCGCCAGCGCATCGACCCGAACCGCGAGCTGATCGCCCTGGGGCTGGCCAACCTCGGCGCCGGCACCAGCGGCGGCTCGCCGGTGTCCGGCGGCTTCTCGCGCTCGGTGGTCAACTTCGAGGCCGGGGCCGCCACGCCGCTGGCCGGCGCCTTCACGGCGCTGGGCATCGCCGTGGCGACCCTGACGCTGACCGCGCCGCTGGCCTTCCTGCCCAAGGCGACGCTCGCCGCCACCATCATCGTCGCCGTGGGCACCCTGATCGATCTGCCCGCCATCCGCCGCACCTGGGCCTACTCCCGGGCCGACGGCGTGGCCATGCTGGCGACCCTGACGCTGACCCTGGTGCACGGCGTGGAGAGCGGCATCCTGGCCGGCGTGGCGTTGTCGCTGGGGCTGCACCTGTACCGCACCAGCCGCCCGCACAGCGCCGTGGTGGGGCGGGTGCCCGGCAGCGAGCACTTCCGCAACGTGCAGCGCTACGACGAGGTGGAGACCGACGAGCGCCTGGCCATCCTGCGCGTCGACGAGAGCCTCTACTTCGCCAACGCGCGCTATCTGGAGGACACGGTGATGGCGCTGGCGGCCCGCCAGCCGGGCCTCGCGCACATGGTGCTGGCCTGCCAGGCGGTCAACGTGATCGACGCCTCGGCGCTGGAGAGCCTGGAGGCGATCAACCGGCGGCTGAAGGACGCCGGGGTGGCGCTGCACCTGGCCGAGGTCAAGGGGCCGGTGATGGATCGCCTGGCGGCCACCGACTTCTGCCACGAGCTCGGCGGCCGGGTGTTCCTGAGCACCTTCGATGCCTGGCAGGCGCTGCATGAAGGCGAGGCCGCGGCGAACGCGGCGCCCGGCCGGATGACGGAAAGGGAGACATGACGGCAAGCCTTCACGGCGTGATCGGGGGCCGTCGCGATCAGGGGCGAGGACCGAGGATCTCGCCCAGCGTGTCCTCCTGCGGCATGCCCTGGGCGGTCTCCAGCCGGCCGCTGCTCTGAGGGCCGTTCGGGCGATAGACGATGCCCGGGGTGGCGACCAGGCCGAGGTCGTCCATCAGGTTGTGGTTCTCCTGCAGCGCCAGCTCCAGCCGGCGGGGCAGGGCGTCGAGGATCGCGACCGTATCGCCGCGCTCATGGTCGGCCAGCGCCGCGGCGGGATCGTCGGCGGCCAGCAGCGAGACCGCCTTGCGCGGGCTGTCGGCGGCGAGGATGCCGACCATCACGTGGCGCAGCTGGACCCTGCCGGCCTCGACCCAGGGGCGGGCGGCCTGCCAGAACTGGCGGCAGTAGGGGCAGTTGGGATCGGTGAACACATAGACGATGCGGTCGGCGTCGTCGCGGCCGTCGGCGATCCAGGCGCTCCGCTCGAGCTCGCCCCAGGTCTCGGCGTCCTGTGGCGCGCGCACCAGGCGATCCAGCGGCGCGCGGGAGAGGTTCTCGCCCTCGGCGTCTACCAGGTTGCCGATCACCGCGTGCTCGCCGCCCTCGGTGACGAAGACCGTCATCGGCTGGCCGCCGGCGCTGGCGGCGTAGCCGGTCAGCCCGTCGGGCGCCTCGAAGCGGCCGTGTATCGTGAGACCTTCGGCCTCGAGGGCCTGGAGCGGGGCGGGGAGTTCGTCGGCGGACGCGACGAGGGGCAGCAGCAGGGCGGCCGGCAGCAGGCGGCGGGGCAGGGCGCGCATGGCGTTCCTCCATGAAAGGGTGGCCCTCTGCTGACAGCGAGACGGCCCCGGGGTTCGCTGGGCGTCGCGGGGCCAAAACCGTTACAATGTGGCGACATCCTTCATCGTCCCCGACCTCCCGGAACCCTGCTTATGCACTGTCCCTTCTGCGGCGCCTCCGACACCCGCGTGACCGATTCCCGACTGGTCGTCGACGGCGATCAGGTGCGGCGGCGGCGCCAGTGCGCGGCCTGCGGCGAGCGCTTCACCACCTACGAGACCGCCGAGCTGGTGATGCCGCGGGTGATCAAGGGGGACGGGTCCCGGGAACTGTTCGACGAGGCCAAGCTGCGCGCCGGGATGCTGCGCGCCCTGGAGAAGCGCCCGGTGAGCGCCGAGTCGATCGAGGCCGCGGTGGAGCGCATCCGCCAGACCCTGCGCGCCCGCGGCGAGCGCGAGATCCACGCCCGGAACGTCGGCGAGGAGGTCATGCATGCCCTGAAGCGCCTCGACCAGGTGGCCTACATTCGCTTCGCCTCGGTCTATCGCCGCTTCCAGGACATCGACGAGTTCCGCGCCGAGATCGATCGCCTGGCCCAGGAGCCGAGCTTCCAGCCCGACGGATCCGGAGAATCATGAGCGCCGTGGTTCGTTCCCCCGAGAGCTGGATGGCCCGTGCCCTGGTGCTGGCCCGGCGCGGCCTCTATACCACCGATCCCAACCCGCGGGTGGGCTGCGTGCTTGTCAGCGACGGCCGCCGGGCCGGCGAGGGCTGGCACCAGCGCGCCGGCGAGCCCCACGCCGAGGTTCACGCCCTGCGTGACGCCGGTGAGGCCGCTCGCGGCGCCACCGCCTACGTCACCCTGGAGCCGTGCTCCCACCACGGCCGCACCGGCCCCTGCGCCGAGGCGCTGGTCCAGGCCGGCGTGGCGAAGGTGGTGGTGGCCATGCGCGACCCCAACCCGCTGGTGGCCGGCAACGGCATCGCCCGGCTGCGCGCGGCCGGCATCGAGGTCGAGGTCGGCCTGCTCGAGGCCCAGGCCCGGGCGCTGAACCCCGGCTTCGTCTCGCGGATGTCCCGGGGCCGGCCCTTCGTGCGGCTGAAGATGGCGATGAGTCTCGACGGCCGCACCGCCATGCGCTCCGGCGAGTCCCAGTGGATCACCGGGCCCCGGGCGCGCTGCCAGGTGCAGCGGTTGCGGGCCCGCTCCAGCGCGGTGATCACCGGCGTCGAGTCGGTGATCTTCGACAATTCCCGGCTGACCCTGCGCGCCGATCAGCTCGAGCTGCCCGACGCCGAGGCGATCGCCGCCCGCCAGCCGCTGCGCGTGGTGGTCGACTCCCGCCTGCGCCTGCCCGAGGCGGCGGCCTGCCTGCGCGAGCCGGGCCGCACCCTGGTGGCCACCGTCGAGGACCACGACGCCGAGCGGCGGGGCCGCCTCGAGGCCGCCGGTGCCGAGGTGCTGGTGCTGCCGGCGGGGGAGGATGGGCGCGTCGATCTGGCGGCCCTGCTGGGGCATCTCGCCGAGCGCGAGGCGGTCAACGAGGCGCTGCTCGAGACCGGCGCGACCCTGGCCGGCGCCATGCTCGACGCCGGACTGGTCGACGAGATGCAGCTGTTCGTCGCCCCGACCCTGCTCGGCGGCGAGGCGCGCCCGCTGTTCGCGCTGCCGGGGCTCGAGACCATGGCCGAACAGAAGCCGCTGGAGATCCTCGACATCCGCGCCGTGGGCCGCGACTGGCGCATCACCGCGCGCCCCGCCTGAGCCCGGCGCCGCCCGCGACGTGCCGTTCCGAGTACGCCGCCCGACCGCCCGATGGGCGTCGTCGGGCGAGCCACTACTAGCGCCGGCGGTCACGCCACGGTACCCTGACGCGGTTTCGAGCGGACGACGCCCGACGGCGACTTCGGTGTCGTCGCATCGCGACGACCGCAGCAGAGTCAATGGAGATTCCATGGAGCACTCCTCCTCCGGGGGCCTGGCCCCCATCGCCGAACTGATCGAGGACATCCGCCAGGGGCGGATGGTGATCCTGATGGACGATGAGGATCGCGAGAACGAGGGCGATATCATCATGGCCGCCGAGAAGGTGGAGGCCGAGCACATCAACTTCATGGCGCGCCATGCCCGCGGGCTGATCTGCCTGCCGATGACCCGCGAGCGCTGCGAGCGTCTGCAGCTGCCGCTGATGGTGCGCGACAACGGCTCCGGCTTCGGCACCAAGTTCACGCTCTCCATCGAGGCCGCCGAGGGCGTCAGCACCGGAATCTCCGCCGCCGACCGCGCGCGCACCGTCCAGGCGGCGGTGGCCCGCGACGCCGAGCCGAACGACATTGTTCAGCCCGGCCATATCTTCCCGCTGATGGCCGAGCCCGGCGGCGTGCTGCGTCGCGCCGGCCACACCGAGGCCGCCTGCGACCTGTCGGCCCTGGCCGGGCTGGATCCCAGCGGCGTGATCTGCGAGGTGATGAGCGAGGACGGCAGCATGGCGCGCCGCCCCGAGCTCGAGACCTTCGCCCGCGAACACGGGCTGAAGATGGGCACCATCGCCGACCTGATCCACTACCGCATCCACAACGAGCAGACCGTCGAGTCGCTGGAGTCGATGCCGGTACAGACCCCCCACGGCGAGCTGACGCTGCACGTGTTCCGCGATCGCATCCAGGGCGCCCATCACCTGGCGCTGGTCAAGGGGCGCCCGGCGCCCGAGTCGCTGACCACGGTGCGCGTGCACCTGTCCAACGTGATGCGCGACCTGCTGCTGCTGCAGAAGGGCGAGCACGACAGCTGGACCGCCCACGAGGCGATCGCCGAGGTCGCCCGCGCCGAGCACGGCGTCTTCGTGCTGCTCGACGACGGCCGCCCGCAGCAGGATCTTCACGACCTGCTCGAGGTCTTTCTGGAGCGTCGCCGGGCGCCGCGCACCACCGATTCCGACGGTGCCGGCAACTATCTCACCATCGGCACCGGGTCGCAGATCCTGCGCGAGCTGGGCGTGGGCCGCATGCGCCTGCTCAGCTCGCCGTGGAAGTTCTCGGCGCTCTCCGGCTTCGACCTGGAAGTGGTCGAGCGCCTCGAGCCCGGCCAGGCGCCGACCGCCGAGGGTGACGACGGCGCCTGACGCCCTCATCCGACATCTCGCCGGGGCGCCGTTCGTCGCGCGCCCCGGCGATTCCGTTTTCATCGGGTTCAGCAGGAAAGAGACCATGCAACCGATTTCCCAAGTCGAAGGCAGCTTCGTCAACGTCGATGGCCGCTACGTGATCGTGGTGGGCCGCTTCAATCATCATGTGGTGGACAGCCTGGTCGAGGGTGCCGTCGACAGCCTGACGCGCCACGGCGTCGACGAAGAGAACATCGACATCGTCCACACCCCGGGTGCCTGGGAGCTGCCGCTGGCCATCAAGCGCGTGCTCCAGGTGGTCCGCCCCGAGGCGGTGATTGCCTTGGGCGCGGTGATCCGCGGCGGCACGCCGCACTTCGAGCACGTGGCCGGCGAGTGCAACTCGGCCATGAACCGCCTGCAGCTGGAGTTCGACACTCCGGTGGCCAATGGCGTGCTGACCGTCAACTCCATCGAGCAGGCCATCGAGCGTGCCGGCACCAAGGCTGGCAACAAGGGCACCGAGGCGGCCATGGCGGCCATGGAGATGGTCTCGCTGCTGCGCCGCTTCGGTGAAGGGGAGAACGCCTGATGAGCGAACAGCGTCGCGAGCCGTCCAAGGCACAGCTGGCCCGTCATGCGGCCCGTGAACTGGCCGTTCAGGGGCTCTACCAGTGGCAGCTGACCGAGAAGCCGATCGCCGCCGTCGAGGCCGAGTTCCGCAGCCAGATCGCCGACGAGGATCTGGAGGATCACGAGAACTGGCACAAGGTGATGGGCATCGCCGACCTGGCGCTGTTCCACCAGCTGCTGCACGAGGTGGCGCGTAATCGCCGCGAGCTCGATGCCACCATCGCGCCGCTGCTCGACCGCCGCCTCGAGGACCTCGACCTGATCGAACTGGCGATCCTGCGCCTGGGCGCCTACGAGCTCGCCAAGCGTCCCGAGGTGCCGTACCGCGCGGTGATCAACGAGGGCGTCGAGCTGGCCAAGTCCTTCGGCGCCACCGAGGGGCACAAGTACGTCAACGGCATCCTCGACAAGCTCGCCGCCAAGCTGCGCGGCGCCGAGGTCTCCGCGCGTCGTCGCTGAAGGCCTCGATCCGATGTCCAGCGAATTCGAGCTGATCGCCCGTCATCTCGCGCCGACGCCCGCGGCCAGCGCCGTCGGCGTCAGCCTCGGGGTCGGCGACGACTGCGCGCTGCTCGCGCCCACGCCCGGCATGCAGCTGGCGGTGAGCGTCGACACCTCGGTGGCCGACGTGCACTTTCCCGCCGATGCCCCGCCCAGGGCCATCGGCCATCGGGCGCTGGCGGTCAGCCTCAGCGACCTGGCCGCCATGGGCGCCCGGGCGCGCTGGTGCCTGATGTCGCTGACCCTGCCCGAGGCCGATGACGCCTGGGTCGCGGAGTTCGCGGCCGGCTTTCATGCCCTGTGCGACGCCAGCGGCGTGGCGCTGGCCGGCGGCGACGTCACCCGCGGCGAGCTGGCGGTGGGCGTGACGGTGATGGGCGAGGTGCCCGAGGGCGAGGCGCTGACCCGCGCCGGCGCCCGGCCCGGCGAGGTGATCGCGGTGACCGGCGCCCTCGGCGGCGGCGCCGGCGGCCTGGCCCGCTGGCAGGCCGGCGCGCGCGATCCCGACGACGCCCTGCTGCGCCGCTACCTGCGCCCCGAGCCGCGGCTCGCCGCCGGCCTGGCGCTGCGCGAGCTGGCCTCCGCCGCGATCGACGTCTCGGACGGCCTGCTGGCCGATCTCGGTCATCTGTGCGCGGCCTCCGGCGTGGGCGCCGCGCTGACGCCCGAGACGCTGCCGCTGGCCGAGGGGCTGGCGGCGGCGCTCGGCGACGACGATGCCATGGACGCGGCCCTTCGCGGCGGCGACGACTACGAACTGCTGGTGACGCTGCCCGAGGCGCACCTCGAGCCGGCTCGGGCGCGACTGGTGGCCGAGGGCCTGGCACTGACCGCGATCGGCCGGGTGCGCGAGGCCCCCGGCATCACCGGCGCGGCGCCGGACGGCGCCGCGGGCTGGCAGCACTTCTCAGGAGACACGCCATGAACCGCGCCCCCCAGAGCGTCTGGCACCGGCCGGTCCACTTCCTCGCCTTCGGGTTCGGCAGCGGCGCCGTCCCCTTCGCCCCGGGCACCGTCGGCACCGTGGCGGCCATTCCCTTCTACTGGCTGATGTCCGAGTTGCCGCTCGGCTGGTACCTGTTCGTGGTGGCCATCACCTTCGTGTGGGGCATCTGGCTGTGCGAAAAGACCTCCCGCGACCTCGGGGTCCACGACCACTCGGGCATCGTCTGGGACGAGTTCGTCGGCTACTGGCTGACCATGATGGCGGTGCCCTTCTCCTGGGAGGCCGCCCTGTGGGGCTTCGTGGTCTTCCGGGTGTTCGACGTCTTCAAGCCCTGGCCGATTCGCTGGGCCGACCGCCGCGTGGCCGGCGGCTTCGGCATCATGATCGACGACGTCCTCGCCAGCGCCTATGCCTGGTGTACCATGCACCTGTGGTTCTGGCTCCACTGAGGTCGACGCCTCGGCCCGGGGCAGGGCGTCTCGTCGACAAGGAGTGAGCGATGCGCAAGGAGCGCCTGATCGTGCCGGTGCTGGCGGTGCTGGCCCTGGCCTGGGCCGTGGCCCAGACCCTCGCCGGCCTGCTGTTCGAGCGCGAGCTGACGCGGGTCGTCGCCGAGCTTCGCCAGGGCGGCGAGCTGAGCTTGCGGCGCAGCAACGTCGAGCGCGGCTGGCTGACCTCCCACGGCGTGATCCACCTGGCGCCGCTGTTCGGCAACGCCTGGCATCTCGACCTCGTCTATCGCGCCCGGCATGGCGTGCTGGAGACTCGCCTGGACGGCACCCTGCGGCCCCATACGCCCGAGATCGAGCCCGACCACGGCGCGGTGAGCGCCACGCCGCCGCGCTGGGACGCCCACTTCCGCCCCTATTCCTCGACCCTCGATGCCACCCTGGAACTCGCCCCGGTGGTCTTCCGCCAGCAGGATCGCACCCTGACCCTGCAGGGCGGCCGGGTCGCCGTGCACGGCGACGTCGGCGACTGGCGGCTGCGCGCGCGGCTGGCGGAGCTGCACCTCGATGACGGCGAGAGCCGCCTCAGCGCCGGCCCGCTGGTGCTGGAGAGCCGCTTCGCCTACACCCGAGACGTCTTCCACTTCAACCAGCACGATCATCTGCGGATCCAGAACCTGGCCTGGCGCTCGCCGGAGCTGGCCTTCGACGCCGAGCAGCTCGGCCTGACGGCGCGCACCGTGCTGGACGCCGAGGAGCTGCGGCTCAAGGCCCGGCTCGACGTCGGCGAGGTGCTCTCCGGCGACGAGGTGCTGCTGACCGGCGAGCTGGCCGGCGAGCTGTCGCGCCTCGACGCCGACGCCCTGCGCGCGCTGGCGGCCCGGCTTCACTACGAGGCGCTCCGCGGGCACGCCGCGGCGGATGATCCTTCCCTGAGCGAGGCGCTGACCCCGGCGCTGCGCGCGCTGCTGGCGGACTCGCCGCGGCTGGATATCCTCGAGGCCGACCTGGAGAGCCCCATGCTGGGGCTGTCGCTGGACGGCGAGGGCGTGCTGGTCTTCGATGCCCGCGATCTCGACGCCCTCGAGCCGCTGGCGCTGGACACCGAGGCGGAGCGCGCGGCCTGGCGCGAGCGGCTCGACGGCGACTTCCTGTGGCAGCCGCTGCCGCCGGTGATCGCGCTGGGGCTGGGGCTGCCGCTGGACACCCGGGAACTGCAGATCGACGTGGTCGGCGGCAAGGTGAGAATCAACGGCCGGCCGCTGCCGCCGGTGCTCGAACGTTGGCGATGACTTGAAGTTCGGCCTCGTCGCCCGCATTGCGGAAGCATCACGGGTCGAGAAGTCCCGTCCCTTCAGGATGAGGTACGCATGAGCGAAGACGATCAGCGCTACGAACAGGACGGCCTGGAATGGGTCCAGGCCGACACGGATGGCGAGCTGGACCTCGACGAGGGCGCCGGCCACGCGGTGGTGCCGGCCAGCGATACCCTGCCCGAGCGGCTCTATCTGCTGCCGATCCACAACCGCCCCTTCTTCCCCGCCCAGGTCCAGCCGCTGGTGATCAACCGCGAGCGCTGGGAGGACACCATCGGCCGGGTCGGCAACACGCCGCACCACATGGTCGGCCTGGCCTTCGTCGGCGAGGCCGGCGTCGAGGACCTGAGCCCCGGCGACTTCCCCGAGATGGGCACCGCGGTCAAGGTGCACAAGCTGCAGGGCGAGGACTCGCAGCTGCAGTTCATCGCCCAGGGCATGCGCCGCTTCCGTATCCAGCGCTGGCTGTCCAAGGAGCCGCCCTATCTGGTCGAGGTCAGCTATCCCCGCGAGCCGGTAGACGCCGAGGACGAGGAGACCCGCGCCTACGCCATGGCGCTGATCAACGGCATCAAGGAGCTGCTGCCGATCAACCCGCTCTACGGCGAGGAGCTCAAGCACTACCTCAACCGCTTCAGCCCCCACGAGCCGGGGCCGCTGACCGACTTCGCCGCCGCCATCACCTCGGCCAAGGGGCCCGAGCTGCAGGACGTGCTGGAGTCGCTGCCGGTGATGGAGCGCATGCAGAAGGTGCTGCCGCTGCTGCGCAAGGAGATCGACGTCGCCCGGCTGCAGAGCGAGATCAGCGAGCAGGTCAACGCCCAGATGCAGGAGCGCCAGCGCGAGTTCTTCCTGCGCGAGCAGCTCAAGATCATCCAGCGCGAGCTGGGCATCTCCAAGGACGACCGCGAGAACGACGTCGACACCTTCCGCGCCCGCCTCGAGGACAAGGCGGTGCCGGAGCGCGTGCAGGAGCGCATCGACGACGAGCTCGACAAGCTCTCGGTGCTGGAGACCGGCTCGCCGGAGTACGGCACCACCCGCCACTACCTCGACTGGCTGACCTCGCTGCCCTGGGGCCTGACCAGCGACGACCAGCTCGACCTGGGCCACGCCCGCGAGGTGCTGAACCGCGACCACGACGGCCTTTCGGACGTGAAGGAGCGCATCGTCGAGTTCCTCGCCGAGGGCACCTTCAAGGGCGACGTCGGCGGCTCCATCCTGCTGCTGGTGGGCCCGCCGGGCGTCGGCAAGACCTCCGTGGGGCGCTCCATCGCCGAGGCGCTGGGTCGCGAGTTCTATCGCTTCTCGGTGGGCGGCATGCGCGACGAGGCCGAGATCAAGGGCCACCGCCGCACCTACGTCGGCGCCATGCCCGGCAAGCTGGTGCAGGCGATCAAGGAGGTCGGCGTCGAGAACCCGGTGATCATGCTCGACGAGATCGACAAGCTCGGCCAGTCCTTCCAGGGCGACCCGGCCTCGGCGCTGCTCGAGGTGCTCGACCCGGAGCAGAACGTCGACTTCCTCGACCACTACCTGGACGTGCGGCTGGACCTGTCCAAGGTGCTGTTCGTGTGCACCGCCAATACCCTGGACTCGATCCCGGCGGCGCTGCTCGACCGCATGGAGCAGATTCGCCTCTCCGGCTACATCGCCCAGGAGAAGATGGCCATCGCCAAGCATCACCTGTGGCCCAAGCTGCTCGAGCGCGATCGCATCCCCAAGAAGCGCCTCAATCTCACCGACGCCGCGCTGCGCCAGGTGATCGAGGGCTACGCCCGCGAGGCCGGGGTGCGCCAGCTCGAGAAGCAGCTGCACCGCATCGTGCGCAAGTCGGCGGTCAAGCTGCTCGAGGATGACCAGCAGACGGTCAAGGTCTCGGTGAAGAACCTCGAGGAGTTCCTCGGCGCGCCGACCTTCCGCAAGGAGAAGGTGATGAAGGGCGAGGGCGTGGTCACCGGCCTGGCCTGGACCGCCATGGGCGGCGCGACCCTGTCGGTGGAGGCCGGCAAGGTGCACGCCCTGGACCGCGGCTTCAAGCTCACCGGCCAGCTCGGCGACGTGATGAAGGAGTCCGCCAACATCGCCTACAGCTACGCGCTGGGCCATCTCGGCGAGTACGGCGCCGACCCGGACTTCTTCGACTCCGCCTTCGTGCACCTGCACGTGCCGGAGGGCGCCACGCCCAAGGACGGCCCCTCGGCCGGCGTGACCATGACCACCGCGCTGCTGTCGCTGGCCAAGCACCGGCCCATCGACCGGCCGCTGGCGATGACCGGCGAGCTGACCCTGACCGGCCACGTGCTGCCGGTGGGCGGCATCCGCGAGAAGGTGATCGCCGCCCGGCGCAGCGAGATCTTCGAGGTGATCCTGCCCGAGGCCAACCGCCGCGACTACGAGGAGCTGCCGGACTACCTCAAGGAGGACGTCACGGTGCACTTCGCGGGGCATTATCGGGATGTGGCGAAGGTCGTGTTCGGATAACAAGGCGCTGAGGTCGAGCCAGAAGGGGCGCCAGGGACAGGTCGTAGCGAGGGGCCTACGCCATGGGTGAGAAGCACTGCTTCGAACGGGCTGGCCATGGATGGCCAGCACCGGCCCTGCAAGCGGAGCAGGACGCGATAGCGAAGCAGGGCGTAGGTAGCGCCCAGGGAAGGGTTTACAGCGCCCTGCGGAGACCTGTCGCCGGACAAGCCCCGAAGCTTATTCAGATCGCTCCGACTGTCCTTACTCCGTATCGCGCCCGCCGATGGCATAATGGCGGGCGCGTTTTCGTGTCCGACTCTCCACTTCTCGTTTCCTCCTTCTCGAACAAACAGGAATGTCCATGGCTCCCAAGGTTCAGGCCGTCGGTGCGTCGCTGGCCGCGCTGCTGGCCGTCGGCGTCGCTCAGGCCGACGAGACCCTCACCGTCTACACCTACGATTCCTTCGTCTCCGAGTGGGGACCGGGGCCCGGCATCGAGGAGGCCTTCGAGGCCCGCTGCGGCTGCGATCTCGCGTTCGTCGCGCTGCCCGGCGGCGTCGACATCCTCCAGCGGCTGCGTCTCGAGGGGCAGGACACCGCCGCCGACGTGGTGCTGGGGCTGGACATGAACCTGATGGCCGAGGCTCGCGCGCTGGACCTGCTGGTGCCCCACGGCGTCGACGCCGGCGCCCTCGACCTGCCCGTCGACTGGAGCGACGACACCTTCCTGCCCTACGACTGGGGCCACTTCGCCTTCGTCTACGACACCGAGCAGCTCGAGACGCCGCCCGGGAGCTTCGAGGCGCTGCTCGACGCCCCGGACGACGTCAAGGTGATCCTCCAGGACCCGCGCACCAGCGTCACCGGCCAGGGGCTCTTGCTGTGGATCAGGAAGGTCTACGGCGAGCGGGCACCCGAGATCTGGGCGCGCCTCAACGAGCGCGTGCTGACCGTCACCAACGGCTGGAGCCAGGCCTACTTCTCGCTGTTCATGAACGGCGAGGCGCCGATGGTGCTGTCGTATGCCACTTCGCCGGCCTACCACATGGCCGTCGAGGGCACCGATCGCTACCAGGCCGCCGAGTTCGACGACGGCCACTACCTGCAGGTGGAGACCGCGGCCCGGGTGGCGACCAGCGAGCATCCCGCGCTCGCCCGCGAGTTCCTGGCCTTCATGCTGACGCCGGACTTCCAGCGCCATATTCCGCTGGGCAACGTCATGCATCCGGCCATCGACCTCGGCGACGAGCTGCCCGAGGTCTATGAGCGGCTGATCGCCCCCGAGAGCCTGACCTTCACGCCTGAGGCGGTGAAGGCGCATCGCCGCGAGTGGATCCGCGAGTGGCGCAACGCCGCCGCCCGATGAGCCCGACCACGCGCTGGGCCACGCATTCGCGCTGGCCCCTGGCAGCGGGCATCGCGGCGCTCGTCGCGGTGGCGGGGCTCGGGCTCGGCAGCCTCGGCGCGCTGCTGTGGCAGGCCCGGGAGCTGCATCCGGCGATGCTGTGGCAGGAGCCGTGGCTCGCCGCCGTGCTGCGCTTCACCCTGTGGCAGGCGAGCCTGTCCACGCTGCTGTCGATCGGCCTGGCGATTCCCGTGGCCCTGGCGCTGGCCCGGCGGCCGCGCTTCCTCGGCCGTCGCCTGCTGCTGCGGGCCATGGAGCTGTCGCTGGTGATCCCGAGCCTGATCGCGCTGTTCGGGCTGGTCGCCGTGCACGGCCGGCGCGGCTGGCTGGCGCCGCTGCGCGATCTCCTCGACGGGCTGCCCGACGACTATCTCTACGGCCTCTCCGGCATCGTGCTGGCCCATGTCTTCTACAACCTGCCGTTGGCCGCGCGGCTGATGCTGCAGGCCCTGGAGGAGGCGCCGGCGGCCCAGTGGCGCCTGGCCGGCCAGCTGGGGCTGTCTCGCGGCGCGCTGTGGCGGGCGCTGGAGTGGCCGCGGCTGGCGCCGCTGCTGCCGCGGCTCGCGGCGCTGGTGTTCACGCTGTGCTTCACCAGCTTCGCCATCGTCATGACCCTGGGCGGCGGGCCGGCCTCCTCGACCCTGGAAGTGGCGCTCTACCAGGCCATGAAGTTCGACCACGACCTGGCCCTGGCCGCGCTGCTGGCGCTGACTCAGCTGACGATCTGCCTGTCGCTGTGGCTGCTCGCGCTGTCCCGCGGCGGCACCCCGTCGCTGGCGGTGGGGGCGCGCCCCGGCCGGCCCGCGGGGCGCTGGTGGCGCCGCGATGCCCGGGGGCTCTCGCGGCTCACCGATGCCTTCTGGCTCACCGGGCTGGCCGCGCTGCTGCTGCCGCCGCTGGCGGCGGTGCTGGTGGCCGGCGTGCTCGGCCTGCCGGAAATGCCGCACGGCGCGAGCCTGTGGCCCGCGGCGCTGCGCAGCCTCTCGATGGCGCTCGGCGCCGGGCTCGGCGCGCTGGCGCTGGCCGTGGCGCTGCTGGCCGGGCGCCAGTGGCTGCGCGACCGGCGGCGGCCGCTTCTCGCCGCGCTGATGGAGGGCGGCGGCCAGCTGATCCTGGTGATCCCGGCGCTGGTGTTCGGCACCGGGCTGTTCCTGCTGCTGCGCCCGCGGCTCGGCAGCGGCTGGGAGGGCTACGCCCTGGTGGTGTTGGTCAACGCCTTCATGGCGCTGCCCTTCGCCATGCAGGTGATCCGCGGCGCGCTGCCGGGGCTCTCGGCGCCGGAGCGGCGGCTGGCCGACCAGCTCGGGGTGCGTGGCGTCGCGCGGCTTCGCTGGCTGCAGTGGCCGCGGCTGCGCCGCCCGCTGGCCCTGGCGCTGGCCTACGCGATGACGCTGTCGCTGGGCGACTTCAGCGTCATCGCGCTGTTCGGCAGCCCCGCGGCACCGACCCTGCCGATGCTGCTGTTCCAGCAGCTGGGCGGCTACCGCTGGCAGGGCGCGGCGGCCACCGCGCTGCTGCTGCTGGCCCTGGTGGCGCTGGTGTTCGCCGCGCTCGACCGCCTGACCCGGCGCACGCCACGCTATCCCTGGCGCGATGCCCGATGCCGTCCCCCACAACAGGCCTCGTCGCAAGGAGGCGCCGATGCTCGACTGCCATGACCTGACCTTCCACTACAGGCGCTGCGATCCCGGCGAGACGCCGGACTTCCGCTTCGCCTTCCGGCTCGCGCCGGGGGAATGCCTGTCGGTGGAGGGGCCGTCGGGGTCCGGCAAGAGCACGCTGCTGGCGCTGCTGGCCGGCTTTCTCGAGCCCGGCGGCGGGCGGCTCGACTGGGCGGGGGAGGACCTGCTGGCGCGGCCGCCCTGGGAGCGCGGTATCACCACCGTCTTCCAGGAGCACAATCTGTTCGATCACCTGCCGGTGTGGCTCAACGTGGGCCTCGGCCTGGCGCCGGACATGAGGCTCACCGGCGAGCAGAAGACGCGCATCCGCGAGGGGCTGGCCGAGGTCGGCCTCGAGGGCCTCCACGACCGGCTGCCCGACGAGCTCTCCGGCGGCCAGCGCCAGCGGGTGGCGCTGCTGCGCGCGCTGCTGCGGGGCGCGCCGCTGCTGCTGCTCGACGAGCCCTTCACCGGGCTCGACGACGCCACCCGGCGCGGGCTGTGGGAGCTGGTGCGCCGCCAGAAGGCGGCCGGCGTGGCGGTGCTGCTGGTCAGCCACGACCGCGACGACATCGAGGCCCTGGCCGACCGCCACTGCCGGCTCGAGGACGGGCGGCTGCGGGGCTAGATAGCCAAGCCGACGTTGCCATCGACCACGAGGGTTTCGCCGGTGTGAAGGTGTTGTCGTGCGCGACCAGACGCGGCATGGTCCGGGTGACCTCCTTGGCGTATGCCACCCGGCCCGGGGGCCACGGCGTTGGCCAGGATGACCCCTTGGCCATCTCGTCGGCACTGCACTCGGCGCCGGTGTGCAGTCCGTGTGTCGATCCGACATGCTGGCATCCCCGCCTTTCCATCGGCCTCATCGTCTCCTGAAGGGCGCGCGTGGCGTGGCTCTCCATGCCCCTCGTCAGGTCTTCCGGAGCGGTCTCGTTGAAGGCCGCCGCTGGATTGGCTGGTTCGCGCAGACTGCCCTCAGTGCCGAGTGCATTACGGATCGTGCCGGCGATTCTCGACTTCGCCACCGTGTGGTTGGGCCTCGACGCCGACAGGACACGCCACGGCCTCAAGCCGATGTCCAAGAAGGGCTACCCCTTAGCGCGCGAGGTAATGATCACCGCGCTTCTTATGCCGTACCTCGTGATTCTGCTGGAGCACCTTTATGGGCGGTTACATGCCCCGGTAAGAAGCCGGCCAGACGATCTTCGCCTGTCTGGCATTGCTCTTCTTCGATGACTCCCTGAGCGTTTCACTACGTTGTTTCGCCTCACGGTCGGAGGAGGTGCGGGTCACGACGGAACGCCGGGTGTCGGTTGCTGCTGGTGATGGCCGGCGCGGTCCTCCTGTTCATGATCTGGCGTGTTCAAGGGGGCTGAGCTGGCGTTTCGCCACCCGGGTCTGAGGGCAGCAATCATGCGTTGGTAGTGGAGGGCTATCTCGACAAGCACTTTTCCGCCGGCGTCACGCATGCCTCTTTGCGGCCTTGCCGGGGGCCTTCGATGTCCTGCTGGCCAGTCGCGCGCCTCCTTCAGTCATGCCAGCTGTGTAGGGCATGCCATGCATAGCGCCTTTCCGGTGGATCTCTTCGTCGTCGGCAGTCAGCCACTGGTGCGGCGGGTAAGGACGGAGATGGCCGTACCGATGCGGGTCGGTCTTCGGCCGGCCTCGCGGCACGACATGGATCTCGCCACCGAACAGCGCGAGCACGACACGCTTCATGGAGGTGGTCGCCGCCTTGCTCACGTAAGAGGTCGATGACGGCATCCGTCCATGTGAGACGCGGGAGCAGCATTCCCAGTCGCTTTGCCTGATGGAGGAGTTGGGCCCGGCGCTGGATGTCTGGGGGCTACGGTACCTCGCCATGACCCGAGAGCCATACGCCGATGCTGGTCTGACCTTGGCCCCCTTTGGCTCGTCGGGCCCATCGTGTACATGAGGTGTTCAGCGGGGTTTGTGAAGGTGAGTGATGTTGTGTTCCGGAGGCTATGATATTGTCTAATGCAATTTAACGTAATGCTCTGATGGATAGTGATCTCTCCAATCGAAAGCTGGTGGGTCATGTCGACTGAGACACCAGCTGTCAGTCTGCCGGTGGCTCCGGTGTTCTGCATGCGCTGTTAAGATAACTATTTGAATATAAAAGAAAAGCATGAGGTAGGCTCGTGGGCCTGCCGATTGCCTATCGAGATGGTTTGCTCGCTGCCGCACACGTCCAGGCTGCGCCAGTCAATTAAAACGATGCTTCGATTCGTAGGTGAACATGAACAAGATCTTTAAGATTATCTGGAACAGCACCCTAGGGCGTTTGACAATTGCCTCGGAAGCGGCTCACTCAAGGGGCAAGTCAAGCGGGCAGCGGCTCCAGGCGGCGCCAGCGGTAGCTGTGAAAGCCTCACCTGTAGGCATCTTGCGCCCCTTGGTCGTGGCGATAGGGCTGGTCGGTAGTGGGGTGAGTGCTACGGCCACCGCAGAGGACGCCACTTTCGACAACCTGACGGTCAACGACGACGCGATTCTTAGTGCTCTGGAGGTGAGTGGAGCCGCCACTATCACTGGGTCGCTCACCGTGGGTGGCGAGGATGTTGCCACAGTCAGTGATATTGCTGGCATCGGTACCAATGCGTCAGCCATCACGGGCCTCGATGGTCGCGTTGACACCAATGAAACTGATATTGCGGGCCTCGATGGTCGCGTTACCACTAATGAATCTGATATTGCGGGCCTGGATGCCGATCTTGGCAATCTCGACACCCGAGTCGGTGCCAATGAGTCGGCCATCACGGGCCTCGATGGTCGCGTTGCCACCAATGAAACTGATATTGCGGGTCTCGATGGTCGCGTTACCACTAATGAAACTGATATTGCGGGTCTGGATGCCGATCTTGGCAATCTCGACACCCGAGTCGGTGCCAATGAGTCGGCCATCACGGGCCTAGATGGTCGCGTTGCCACCAATGAAACTGATATTGCGGACCTCGATGGTCGCGTTACCACTAATGAAACTGATATTGCGGGTCTGGATGCCGATCTTGGCAATCTCGACACCCGAGTCGGTGACAATGAAACCGACATCAATACAATCAACGATTCTCTGACTGACCTGGGTGTCGATGAGAACTCCCCAGGCGTCAAATATTTTCGTGTGAATTCCGACGACATTGATGCTCAGGCTAACGGCTCTGAATCCGTCGCCATTGGTCCTAGCAGCGTCGCTGGCGGCACCAACAGCTTAGCCGCAGGATTGGGTGCCACGACCAGCGACGTGGCAGACAACGGCATTGCCCTGGGCAACCAGGCCCGTGCCGAGGCGGGTAACAGCCTGGCGGTGGGGAACCAGGCCAATGCGGCCTTGGAGTCCGGAACGGCCATAGGCAATCAAGCGCAGGCGAAGGCCGAAAACTCGATTGCCTTAGGCAAGCAAACTCTAGCCCTGGGCGATAATGCTACCTCCATTGGTGCGACTGGCGATCCCATCACGACTCTGGATCTGGCCAATGATGGCGCCGACCTGACGTCAATCAACGGCGTACCGGTGACGGCAACCGGCACGCCGCTCGACACCGATGGGACCTACAACCCCACCGGTCCAAACGAAATTACCGAAATTGCCGGTGTGGCGGTGGACGAAGACGGCGTCAATCAGTTTATCAATGCGTTGAAGTCCGGCGCCAACCTTGCCTCGGGCACGAACAGTGTATCGCTGGGGGTCGGCACCATCGCAGCCGGTGATTCCAGCGTTGCCATTGGTGATAGAGCCAGTGCGGCAAGCGATGCGGTCGGCATCGGCCGCAACGCGACCGCCACGGGCAGTGCCGTCAGCATTGGCCCCGGCGCCACCGCGAGCGGTGCCAACAGCTTCGCTGGCGGCAATAATGCCACCGCAAGCGGTGCCAACAGCTTCGCCGCAGGCGCTGGGGCGCAAGCAGGTGGTGTGGATAGCATTGCCTTAGGCAGAGCTGCCGTAGCGTCCGCCACAAACAACATCTCGATCGGTGAAGAAGCAGGCGTCGGTACAAACGCTGTTTCAGCCGGCGATCAGGTAAATAATATCGCCATCGGCGCCCAGGCTGGCCAGAACGTTGCCGGCCAACGTAATGTGGCAATGGGAAGCAGTGCGGGCAACGCTGCCG
Organism: Halomonas sp. B23F22_10; assembly: GCF_043496975.1. NCBI lineage: Bacteria > Pseudomonadati > Pseudomonadota > Gammaproteobacteria > Oceanospirillales > Halomonadaceae > Halomonas > Halomonas sp. B23F22_10. The sequence continues at coordinate 572,887 of NZ_JBIEKF010000003.1, forward strand.
ATGGGAACGACAACATTGCCTTCGGCTCCGGGGCTGGCAACAGCCTGGAAGGTGACAGTAATATCAGCATTGGTTTGAATGCTAACAACGCTGATGGGGGAGGGAAGAATCGCGCTGTCGGCATCGGCGAGGATGCCTCGGCGGGTACCGATGGCGTTGCCATCGGTCACGAGGCTGTCGCTTCCGGCGCCAACGGTCTTGCATTGGGTAGTGGTGCAGCAACGAGTGGCGCAGGCGTGGCCTTGGGTGAAAACGCTGACGCAGCAACCGGCTATGTTGCCCTGGGCTCTGGCACCCAGGCCTTACAAAGTGATGTTAATGGAAGTAGCTATCTCACCAATCGTGCGTTCTCGGGCAGCGCCGTTTCTGTGGGGAATAGCGAGACAGGCCTGACGCGGCGTATCGTTAATGTGGAGGATGGCGCACAGGACACTGATGCGGTAAACGTACGGCAGCTACAGTATGCAGTGAATAATATCGACCTGACGGATCCTGACTTCGCCGATGGCGTGATCCTGGATCTTCAGGACCAGATCGATCAGAACTTGCTGTCTTATGTCAGTATCGAGGACGGCGGCACCGACAGGAACAACAAGGATAACAGTGGGGCGCTAGGCGTCAGGTCATTAGCGATTGGTCCGGATGCCTCTACCAGTAATGGGGCCGACGATGCGACAGCGATTGGCTCCAGCGTATCGGCGGAAGGGGCTTCCTCGGTCGTTCTGGGCCACGATGTCCAGGCGCTAAACGATAATGCGGTCGTCATCGGCAGCCAACAGACCGAAGCGCGCGACGAAAGCGGCGTGGCCATTGGCGCGGACTCACAAAGCCGTGGCACAAACTCGATCGTTATTGGTACCCGCTCTGAGTCGGACGACCAGGATGGTACTAATGTCCAAAACTCGATCGTCATTGGTACGGACTCCCAGTCGACAGCGCGCGAAGGGATCGTCATCGGCAGAAATTCCCTCGTAAATGCCGAAAGAGCTATGGCTCAGGGTGATAATGCCGAGGCAACGGCGGATGACGCCATGGCTGTCGGTACAGGCTCCCGGGCGAGTGGTGTCAGCGCCCAGGCCAGCGGCACCCGTGCCAGCGCCAGTGGCGCCAACGCTCTGGCCAGCGGCACCGATGCCAACGCCAGTGGCGCTGACGCTCAGGCTAGCGGTACCGATGCCAGCGCCAGCGGTACCAATGCTCAGGCCAGCGGCACCGATGCCAGCGCCAGTGGTGTCAGCGCTCAGGCCAGCGGCACCAGGGCTTCCGCGAGTGGAGCCAATGCCATCGCATCAGGTACGGATGCGCGTGGATATGCCAGCGACGGTATCGCCATGGGCACTGGAGCCCAGGCCGGCTTCGAAGATCCCAATAACCTCGACCCTCTGCGCAACACTGGAGGTATCGCGATCGGCAATCAGGCCCGTGCGGACGAAGAGCATGCGCTGGCGCTCGGCGTCGAGGCCCAGGCTCGCGCCCAGTCCGCCACGGCGATCGGCGATGGGGCCGAAGCCTCGGACACCGCCCAGGGCGGCCTGGCCGTCGGGGCCGGCGCGGGGGTCACCGCGCTGAACGCCGCCGCCTTTGGCCAGAGCGCCGAAGCAGAGGCCACCGAGGCCCTGGCCATGGGCTCCGGGGCGCGCGCCGACGCCCAGTCCGCCACGGCGATCGGCGATGGAGCCCTGGCCAACCACCAGGGCTCGGTGGCGCTGGGGAGCAACGCTGTCACAGCGGCGCCGGTCCCCACTGACGAAATGACGGTCGACAACAATACCTACGACTTCGCGGGTACCTCTCCTGTAGCGACTGTTAGCGTCGGGGGCTTGGGTGAGGAGCGTACTCTTACCAATGTCGCCGCCGGACGCGTCAGCGCTACCAGTACCGACGCCGTCAACGGCAGCCAACTTTATGGCACCAACCAGGCAGTCGATGCACTGGCCGACAACCTGGATACTGCCGGCGGTTCCGTGGCCGACGTGATGGGTGGCAACGCCGCCTATGATCCGCAGACCCACCAGGTCACGATGAACAATGTGGGTGGCACCGGTGAGGATACCGTCGACGATGCCATCGAGTATGCCGCCCAGGGCTGGGATGTCACCGCTAACAACGACGCCGGTGCCAATGTCGCGCCCGGCGGCTCGGTGGATTTCAGCAGCACCGACAGCAATATCGCCATCAGCCGCACGGGCACCGATCTGGTGTTCAACCTCGCGGAGGATATCGGCGTCAACGGAAGCGTCAGCGTCGGTAGCGATACCGTTATCGATGGTGACAGCGTCACGACCAACAACCTGACGGTCGGTGGTGATACCTTCGTCGTGGCCGGGGATACCGTCACCTATGACGGTAATGAGATCGCGACCCAGGCCGACGGCCTGAGCTTTGCCGGTAACACCGGCGGCGCCATCGATAAGACGCTGGGAGACACCACCCCGTTGACGGTTTCCGGTGGGCTGGCGTCGGGCGAGGCTTCCAGTGGCGCCAACCTGCGCGTGGATAGCGACGGCAATCAGCTCAACCTGGTAATGGCGCGCAACCTAACCGAGCTGGACAGTGTCACCACCGGCAATAGCGTGCTCGACACCGGCGGCCTCACCGTCAACGATGGCACTAACAGCACCGAGTACGGCGCCGCCGGCATGACCATTACCGGTGGCCCTAGCGTGACCTCCGGTGGCATCGATGCCGGTGATCAGGTTATTGCCAACGTGGCCGACGGAGATGTGAACGCCATCAGCAGCGATGCCATCAACGGCAGCCAGCTGCAGGCGGCGGGCGACAGCCTGGCCAGCAACGTGCTGGGCGGCAATGCCGACTACACCGGCAACGACTTCACCATGAGTGATGTGGGCGGTACCGGCGAAGACACCATCGACGAGGCGATTGCTTCGGCCAACACCGCGGCTAATGCCGGCTGGGACATCAGCGCCCAGG